>CAJXUS010000158.1 GCA_913060675.1 uncultured Rhodospirillales bacterium | reverse complement strand
ACTATCCTCTTCGTCGGCAGCGTCAGATGTGTATAAGAGACAGCTTAAAAGGTTACAACAAACAGCAGAAACTTCTTTTGTATCTCTTCTCTCTTTTGAATCAGTAGAAGCCCAGATTTAACTCCCTTCATGAAAGAGACGAAACTCTGTAAAATCAAAATCTTCATCCAACATTCCCTTGAAAAAAGGAACGTCCTTCGAAGCAATGAAATAAGAATCACACATCGGGTTCTCTACAGTTTTTTGTTTGATGAAATAATAGGCCTGTAATTTTTTAACGTTTGAACATATCAGCTTCAGGTATAACTGCTTTGCTCTTCGATGTAATCGCGCATTAAATCTGTGACTTCGTTACAATCGGATAAAAACTTGGGCAGAAGCTGGGAAGCATTTTCAAGCTCGCCTTTATCCATCAATAATTCGAGTTGATGCGCCTGATGGCCCAATGATATTGCTCCGAGTTCGTGGCAGATGGGTTTAAAGGAATGGGCGGCAAACTTCACTGCGGCCCCATCACCCTTTTCCAAGTCCAGCTTCATTTTAGGGGCGGTTTGTTCCGCAAATTGAATGAAACATTCTACAATCGGGACCAATTGTTCCCCAATTTTGGCTTTGAGCGATTGGAGAGCAGAAAAATCAATCAAATCTTCATTACCGCCTTGCCCATCACCGAGAACCAACCACTCTTGTAATATCTTTTCAAGCACCTTCACATGAACTGGCTTCGATATAAAATCGTCCATACCCGCATCGAGGCATTGCTTTCGATCCCGAGCCATGGCGTTCGCTGTAAAAGCGATAATTGGCGTAGGTTTAGTTTTTATTTTCTCCTCAATTTGACGGATTTCCCGGGTCGCCTTAAACCCATCCATTTCAGGCATAAAGCAATCCATTAAAATGAGGTCAAATCGGCATTGCTTGAATTGTTCAACCGCTTCTTTCCCATTACCGGCCGGGGTCACGTTGCATTCGTATCGCTCCAGCATTTTTGATGCGATCATCTGGTTGATCGGATTGTCTTCAACCAATAGAATTTTGGCGCCTTTAAAGTTCAGGCTCTGTTCTGCCGTTTGATGTAACTCTCGGAAGCTATGGCGGGTAATCAGAGGCGTTTCTTTGACTTTATCCCTTGTCTTCCAAACGGCGGATAGGGTTGCCTTTATTATTCCCGGGAAGATCGGTTTTGTTAAATATCCTCGAAAGCCAAGATCCTGTACCAATTTCCCATCGCCACGCATCGGCGATGACAGCATAAGGATCATTTGCGGATTTTGGATTTGCGGGTCTTTTTGTATTTCCCGCGCAAGCATATGGCCATCCATGTTCGGCATGCAATAATCCGAAAGCAGAAGGTCAAACGGTTGTTTCCCTCGCTGCGCATCCCTCAGCACTTCAAGCGCAGCCTCTCCTGAGCTCACAGACTTGATATCCATGCCAAGTCCCTCAAGTTGTTCTGCGACGATCTCCAGAGAAACCTGGCTATCATCAACCACCAACAATCGAAGTCCTTGCAGGGATACGTCCTCATGTCCTTCAAGGTCTTCCGACAAACCGACTGATGTTTCAGCTTGCTGAAGTTCCACATTAAACTTGAAATTTGCGCCCTCCCCCAATTTACTTTCGACAGAAATAGAACCGCCCATCATTTCAATAAGATCCCGGCATATCGTTAGCCCCAACCCGGTGCCCCCAAAGCGTCGGGTCGTGGATGCATCGGCCTGGCTAAACTTCTCAAAGATCAGCCCTTGGACATCTTCTGCAATACCAACACCTGTGTCATTCACCTCAAAGTCAAAGTTAATTTTTCCACTATCCAAGTGTCTGGAGCGCGCCCTGATAAAAATATAACCATCTGGCGTAAATTTTGTCGCATTGCTCACCAGGTTGAGGAGTATTTGCCTAACTCTTCCAGGGTCACCGATGACATATCGCTCAAGATCTGGGGAGAAACTAACTAAAATTTCAATCCGGTTGTCTTTGCACTTGGTGGCCATAAGTTCGACGA
>CAJXUS010000157.1 GCA_913060675.1 uncultured Rhodospirillales bacterium | reverse complement strand
ATCTACACTATCCTCTTCGTCGGCAGCGTCAGATGTGTATAAGAGACAGATTATATTTAGCCCGGGGTTCGCGTTCCAACCTCGGGCTTTTTATGCCTAATATATGGCAACTATGTAACTACTCGGGTCATTATTTGAAAACCTGTTTTACTAATAATTAAACTTTATGCACCACCATAAGTAGCCATAAGATCACAAGGTCTATCGCAAAGGTTACGGTGATGTATACGGATGAATCCTCCTCTCTGGTCACTTATTTTGTTGGAATACTGACCTCACCTCCATATCAAAAAATAATCATTTTTAGCGGATCAACAAAATCACCAATTTGTGGGATGAACGTTAAATGAAGGGTGAAATTTATAAAACCGCAGCCGCGACTTTTGGACTATCTCTTAGTCTTATCCTAATTTTTGCATTTGTGGAATCACGCAAAATCCACCCCGTTCACATGCAAGAACTAAGTCTCATGCTACAAAAATTAAAGGCAAATGAGACTTCTATGAACGAAACTATCTTAAAATCACAAAAGATATCATTACCCGATTTTACAGAATTCAAAGCTGCAGATAGTACAATAAACCAGATTATCAGCACTCTTGAGAAAAATTTTAATCACCACGGAGAGATCAAGCCAGAAACCAAAGTACTACTGAATAACTACCTTGCTAACCATAATAAGCGTAACAAGTTAATCGAAACGTTTGAAAAACAATTCACGGCATACCGCGATAACAGTGCGTTGTTTCAGCAAGCTCTTTTTCAGTTTTCAGAAAATTACAAAACAACAAATGATCCCTTGAGGCTGATGCATAAGGTGATGGACATCGTCTTGATGATGAACTCATCCCCCGATGTAAATCCTCAAGCTATAAAAAAGACAATAGCTACTTTTCAAAATGAAATAGACCTCGTCTCCCCTTCGCTTAGCAGGGATCAGGTGAATAACCTTGAACGGGTCATTAAGTATGCCGAACAAACGGCGAATACCAGATCCCGTTTGGCAAGTTTGACAGTAAAGCTCACCAATTTTGAAAATATGGAAATTTTAGAAAAATTGGCTGAAAGGCAAAATCTCCAATTCAAAGTTTTTTACGAAGAATCAGAACTTTATACTCAAATAATGTTTGCTGCGACATGTGTCCTTATTCTCGGTATCGCCTTTGCTTTTTATAAACTTTTCCAGACAACGACGTCTTTAAATAAGACAAAATCTTTACTTGAAACCAGGGTTTTACATAGAACTGCAGAACTTGAAAATGCTAAGAAACAAGCTGAATCAGCTAACTTGGCTAAATCGAGATTCCTGGCATCAATGAGCCACGAGATCAGAACGCCAATGAACGGCGTTCTCGGTATGGTAAGCTCTCTGCTTGGAACTAAGCTTACAAGCGATCAGCACAATAGTGTCTTTACCATCAAAGAATCTGGTGAGGCCTTACTTTCACTCCTCAATGATATCCTCGATCTTTCAAAAATTGAGGCCGAAAAAATTGAGCTCGAAGAAATTGATTTCTCTCTCTCCAAAGTGCTCGATACAACCGAAGCTCTTTGGGAATCCCGTGCACGAGCCAAAAATCTTAGATTTCAAGTCCTTAACTCTCCAACGAACACCGACATCATCAAGGGCGATCCAGGTCGCGTACGCCAAATTCTTTACAACTTGATTGGTAATGCAATCAAGTTTACGCAATCAGGAAAAATCTCAATTATTATTGAAGAAGTTGCCTCTCAGAATGAGAAACTCAAATTTCGGTTTGAAGTAGAAGACAGCGGTGTTGGAATAACAAAGGAAAATCAGGAAAAGCTCTTCGAAGCATTTGCCCAAGCAGATGCAACAACCACCCGAAAATTTGGCGGCACTGGTCTGGGCCTTGTTATCTGTAAACAACTTACCAAGCTGATGGGCGGGGAGATAGGCGTAGAAAGTAATGAAGGGCTTGGATCAAATTTTTGGTTCACCATAGAAGTTGCTAAAGGGGATCCAGAAAAGGTTAAAGAAGCGGAAGAAGCCGAAGCCCTTCGTAACAAACCACCAGATTATATTGGGAAAGCGATTAAAATATTGGTGGCTGAAGACAATCGGATAAATCAAAAAGTCATTCAGTCTTTACTCGCACCCTTAAACTGTAAACTGCATATTGTTGAAAATGGTCTAGAAGCCTATATCGCCGTACAAAAACAACCATTTGATGTTGTTCTCATGGACGTACAAATGCCGCAAATGGATGGCCCCACATCCACACAGCGCATAAGAGAGCTAAATACTCATGTTGCCAAAATTCCAATAATTGCACTTACAGCGAACGCAATGAAAGGTGACAGAGAGTACTACTTGGCGTGTGGTATGGATGACTATGTGTCCAAACCCATCGACCAGCGGGCTTTAATTGGCGCCATTTCTAGATGGGTAAATGCATCCAGTATCACCCAACCTATAAAAACTAGGCTAAAGGCTGTAGAAAAACCAAAAGAATTGAGTAAAGAAGCCCAGACCGAAATTCAAAAGATTCAAACTGATCTTGAAGATCTCATGAAAGATATCCCCTAAGGAATAGCTTTAGCTGAATTAGTTCCGACTTGATCTGACACCACCCTCTTTTCATAAGTGAGAATT
>CAJXUS010000156.1 GCA_913060675.1 uncultured Rhodospirillales bacterium | reverse complement strand
GCAGCGTCAGATGTGTATAAGAGACAGGGGGATTATCCAGAGATCGGAATGGAGCGTTAGAGAAGACATACAGTCGGGACGGCTAATCGAGCTCCTTCCCAACTGGAATTTCCCCGACGCACCCATCGTCGCTCTCACCCACAACACAACAAACAGACCTGCCAGGGTTCAGCTGTTCTTGAACTTTGTGAAAGAAAGGAATTTTTAGGAAAGATTTGGGTATAATTCTTTCTTCGCGAATGTTCAGATGTAACAGGTCGTGCCATGTTAAACTTAAATTTTATGAAACCTGGTTTTCTACGAATAATAAATGTCTCGCTTCTTATAGGGACAATATTAGGTTTCACCACGAATCAAAGCAGGGCTTCTGAATATCAAGTTTACACTTATCATAATATCCCTCCTTTTGTTACAGGCTCAAACGCTGGACTTAGTTACGATCTTCTAAAGTATTTTAATCAACATGGTGAAGGTCGTTACTCATTTAAATTGAATATCGTGCCCCATAAACGCCTTGATGCTTTATTGAAAACAAACAGTGATATTATTGTTCCTTGGGCCTCCCCCGACTGGTTTGGGGAAAGTGCCAGGACCAAGTACGCTTGGACGGCCCCACTTATGTCGGATGGCAATGTTTATATTTCTCTGAAGCAACAGCCTATTGATGTTAAAAGCACAAGTGATTTACAAGGCCTCGTATTGGGCGGAGTGCTCGGCCATCACTATTCCAACCTTGATGAAGAAGTCGCGCTGGGTAGTTTCTCAAGAATGAATGCAACAAATGAACGAAGTTTAATCCGCATGGTTGCTGGCGGAAGGGTCGAAGTAGGAATAATAGCTGAAAGCGCAGCTAGGTATCTAGTATGGGAAGAGAAGCTAGAAGGACGGATCTATTTTAGCGCCAATAACCACAGTGTTTATGTAAGGCGTATAATGCTGAGCGGTTACCTCCCTAGAGTTCATACTTTCTTGGACACGATAATAACGCAGATGTCCGCTGACCCAGAGTGGTTAGCCATCATGTCGAGCTATCAACTTCCCCCTGACAGTTAAAAATTTGGATCCTACCGGTCCATGGTCTTATCTTACAGGCGTTCTGCTTCAATTCGTCGTTAGGTCAGAACTTCTCAGCCCAGTTGTCATTTGCGCGAACAATATGTTCTTGTTTATCGACAAGCCAGTCTCCACGCACGCCTTTTGAAAAATTAAGATAGAGCTTTCCATCTACAATAGACCAAGCTTCCGGCACCGTCGTTGCGAAGGCATCGGAATTCATGGCAAAGGCACAATACCCACCATATTGTGGCGCGTATTTTTCCGGAGCTTCTATAAATGTTGCACGGTTTTCACTAGAAGAAAAATACCATGTAGCGTCTTTCCATTGAGCAGAAAATTCTCCCTTTCCCTCCAATGGTTTGCTCTCGGAAAAATAAGCCACGGGGTCAAACCCATTGATCGCAATCCCTGTTACTGAATTTGAATAAATCACAGGCTCTGAAGCTAAGGCATTCAAAGGTATCGCGGCCCCGATGCCCAGCAATGCACCAGAAGTTAAAAAGAAACGACGACTAATCATCAACGAAGCTCCGTTTCGAATATTCTTTAAGTCAGAGAATTTAACACTACGGTTTTAAAGCGAATTATATCTGTACTGACCAATAGTGTGCCGGAAATATGAATGCTGTAAAAACAATTTTCTCTCTCCCGCTTTCACGAATAAGAGAGGGAGTATCCTGTTCCGAACTCAAATACATCTATTAGAGAAACTTAAAAGTACGATCATCGGCTGATTTCAAAGTGGATATGATCATCATGTCTTGCTGCTCGGCATCCTTGGAAACGAATGGTGTCACCAGAGACAGTAAGGCGCTGAGCTAGGTGCGGTTCAACAAAAACTTTTGATACACCGTATTTCCGCCCCTGAGTTGAAAGCCATAGTAGGGTTGTGGCCGTTCGGGCGTCATCAAGTTTATTGTCATTGAGGAAAACTCCAAACCAATCCATGTCCCAACGCAAGTTCATTCCATTGCCGCCCCTGGAACAAGGTTGAGAAGAACCTGGCAATGGCTGTTCAAATCCCCAATATCCAATGGGTGATCTTGTTTCTCCAACGACATACTCCCCATCACGGTTCTCATAATAAAAAGCGATATCCAGCTTACGGCCATCATCGTGAGAAAGGTGAGGTAAGAGCGGAAACTCATCAAAAAAAGGAAAATTCGCATCCAAAGCCAAGGTCTGAGTACCGGGATGTTTCGCGTGCATGAAAGCTGCCAAAGCGTTCCCCGCCCTTAACAATTTCGGGGTAACGTATTGCCTGTTTAAAATGCAATAAAGTGGTGATTGAACCGTAATTAGAGTTGATTTAGTTGCACGACAAGGAAGGGCCACACGACCAAACTCTGGCGCCACAAATAAACTCAGTATCCATAAACAAGAATAGAGAACCAGAAAAAGAAAAACGGGATAAACGAACTTGGACTTATATCTCGTTGGCCCATAGCGCCTAAGAGCTAATGCCCCGACATAAGCCATTCCGCCGATTTGAGTAATCACTGTTGCCAATAAGAATACAATAGAGTGCAGGACAAATCGGAAAATCATGTTTCCTGTTTAACTTCCAATTATTAATTTGTTAAGCGATATTAAATAGAAATTTTATTCTCTGTTACTTGATTGTAGCGAAAAACGTTTTTCTTTAATTTGTGAGATACACTTTAAAAATGACTTTATTATGGATATTGGGAAGCAGGATACGAAAAGATCTCAAAGAGATAAGACAGAATAAAGACTTAAATTATGAGTGTGTTAGGCATACAAAAGGCAGGATAAACTGGGGCTGTAAAAAGGATTGTGTAAGTACTGATTATCTTTAACTCTCTTTACGGGT
>CAJXUS010000155.1 GCA_913060675.1 uncultured Rhodospirillales bacterium | reverse complement strand
GTGTATAAGAGACAGATATTAAAGTACGAGTAGACGTCGATCGCTTCTTCCCGCAAAACCGGATCTCGATCGAAGTCAATCGTCGCTTTCCTTTCTCGACCGCACACGCCATTGCCGAGGTGACGTCTGATCGTTGTCTGGGTTTGAACAAACGCAAGGTCGAAGCTAATATCACTTACCGTGATGGTGATGCCCGATTGATCCAGGGTGACCGGGTGATCTTCGAAGCAGGACGTGATCGGGGTATTGGTTATGGATCTTACAAACTGACCCTGATTACAGCAGGGGGTAGTCGCCGGAGTTACAACCTCAACTTTGAAAGCCAACACTTTGATGAAGTCGAGTTTGAGGTTGACCGCGTTGCAAATGCTGCGGCACCGACCACGACCTATGATATCGGCTCTCACCACAACCGTCCGGGAAATTTACCTGCGGAAAACATTTCACTGCAAACCGTTTACCAGCGCGCGGGCTTTGGGGTTTCCATGTCGCCCAACACGTCGGTTATTCCAACGGCGGGTGCCGGGGCCAATAGCACATGGAGTGACGCAGAAATGCACAACGCCATGGTAACCTATTGGTCGCGGTTCCAGAACCGACCAAAATGGGCGCTTTGGGTGTTGTTTGCACGAAGACATGATATCGGCCGAGGGCTCGGCGGCATCATGTTCGATGATATCGGTGCCAACCATCGCCAGGGCACTGCGATCTTTACCGACAGCTTTATCCAAGATGCCCCGGCAGGCGATCCCAATGCAGCGGCTTGGCGTCAACGTATGGTGTTCTGGACCGCGATCCATGAAATGGGCCATGCCTTTAACCTCGCCCATTCTTGGCAAAAATCCCTCAGCCATAACGGCGGCGATCCGTGGATACCGCTTGCCAACAACAACGAAGCACGTACTTTTATGAGCTATCCCTTCAGAGTTGCTGGCGGAGAAAATGCCTTCTTCTCTGATTTCCGGTTCCGCTTTATGGATGAAGAACTGACCTTTATGCGCCATGCGCCACGTCGCTTTGTGCAAATGGGTAATGAAGACTGGTTCCATAACCACAATCTGGAACAAGACGCTGATCATAGCCTGTCAAACCCGGGTAATTTCGATCTCCAGATCAGGCCCAACAGATCTGAAAACAGCTATCAGTTCCTAGAGCCTGTTTCTCTTGAACTCAAACTGCGCAACGCCTCGGATCAAGCTCTTGAAGTGGATCATGATCTGTTGGAAGACGGCCGTCATATCGCGCTGTTTGTGCAACGTAAAGAAGGCAAAACCCGCAAATGGCGTGCGCTTTCCAGTCATTGCCATGAGACAAAAACCGCCACGCTTAATCCGGGTGAGGCGATGTATGGTTCTCATCTTGTCAGTGCGTCTACCGATGGGTGGACCATTGATGAGCCGGGTTTCTATAACGTTCAGGCGGTTGTTGATATCGACGGTGAAATTGTGAGCTCTAACGTGCTCAGCATTTATGTGAACCCACCTGCTTCAAAAGAGGAAAGCCGCTTAGCACCGGATTACTTCACCGAAGACGTGGGCCGTGCGCTGTCTTTTGCCGGGGCACCGTCCTTGGATAAAGCCAACGATGTGCTACGCGATGTGGTTGCCCGTTGTGCTAAAAACCCTGCCGCACGACATGCGGATTTGGCTTTGAGTGCGCCGATGCTTCGGGACTTTAAGGTCCTGAACGATGCTGCCGATAAATCGGAACTGGGCATTACATCGATCAAATCCAAAATTGATCAGGGCGCAAAATCCCAGATCGCGGCACTGGTCGATGACCAAAATAATGCGGCCGATACTCTCGGTCACATCCGCTATTACGGCATGCTGGACCAGTTGGCCACCGCAATGTCGAGCGCGGGTGATGAAAGGGGCGCAAACAGAGTGCTCAAATCAGCCGTGAGTTCAATGAAAACCCGTAAAGTTCTGGGCTCTGTGATTAAAGAAGCTGAGAAGAAAATCAACACTTAAGCGTGATGTAGGGTCAGGACCCAAATAAGAGGGTATTTGGTTTCGATCTCCAAAATACTCTCTATCTAAAGCGGCCTCCCACCCCGAGTATCTGACTCGGGCGAGAGGCCGCTTTTTTGTACGGTGAACTATTTTTGAATCTTAGAGTTCAGGATTATCTATAATGGTAGGTTTCATATTGATTTACAAACGAGTTTTTAAGCTTTTTCTCTTGCTGTGTAATCGTTTTCGCAGCACCATCCAACATCTTTTTTGCCAAAGAAAGCTCAGTAACATTTCCATTCTCATCTATAACTAAATCACCCATACCAGGATATATTCCTGTTATACCATTCAGCATATCCTCTCTTTGGGGTACGACTTTGAATGGATCAAATCCGCTTTGGCTTAATACAAGGCTTACAACAGAATTACTATTTGATCCTTCTATGTCATAGTCGTTTTTTGCTTTATTTATTTTTGCAACAGTTTTGGCCATTTCTTCCCATTTAGCACGTGCTTTTACACCTTTACTGAGGACCTTTGAGTAGCGGTCTTTTGCCGAATCTTTTTCTAATTTGTCTATGGAATCTTCTTGAGGTAGTATTTCTGCTACAATATTTGAATGAAACCAATTTTTAAAAATACCCTCTTTGTGATAATTTTCATGGCGACCAGATAGGGCCCACCTTTTCCCATCTTCGTCTCTATAAACAAGATAAAGATGCCCTTTCATGGGAAAGCCTTCGACGGGTCTTGATGCAACGCTAAGTTGTGGTTCGAACTTTGCCCTCGGTTTGCCATAAAGTTTTTCTGCATGATCAACTGTTTCAGCCATTTTGATATCCTTTTAAATCTAGGGATTTTAAGGATTATCGGCAGAAGGTGTTTTTACAATTCATCTCGTAGGCAATGACAAGACCTTATCCTGCCCCCGATTTCAAATTAGCTTAAATTAAGATAGTCTTTTTGCAGTTT
>CAJXUS010000154.1 GCA_913060675.1 uncultured Rhodospirillales bacterium | reverse complement strand
CTTCTTAGTACAAAACAAAACCCCGCCAAATATGACGGGGTTTGTCAGCGTTCTGGAGTGACTTAGTCACTTTTTTTGAAGGGGCCGATGTCGCAGAGTTGTTCGATTTCGTGGTCGATGGCGGGGTTTTCACTTTGTAGGAAACGGGCGATGGCATCTCTGAATTGTGGATCGGCAATGCCGTGCAGGCTGTAGGTTTTAGTGGGCAGGTAGCCGCGTTGGATTTTGTGCTCGCCTTGGGCGCCAGCTTCGACCTTTTTGAGGCCGTGGGTGATGGCATAGTCGATGGCCTGATAGTAACAGAGCTCAAAGTGCAAATTGGGATAGTGGCCGTGAGAACCCCAGTTGCGGCCGTAGAGCGTATCACCGCCGACCAGGTTTAATGCTCCCGCCACCATGACAGATCGATCTATAGCTGTGGCCCAGGCGGTGCTTAGAATAACTTTATCTGATAATTTTGTGCCCAGCATTTGGAAAAAATCACGGTTGAGGTAGCCGTGAGCAAATTTCTTATCGACGGTATTGAGGTAGAGATTATAGAACTGGTCGCAGATTTCAGGCGTGAGATCCGATCCGGTGAGGGTTATGATCTCAAGCCCGTGGGCGTGGGCTTCTCGTCGTTCTTTTTTGATCGCCTTGCGTTTGCGTGAAGAAAGGCATGCGAGAAAATCGTCGAAAGTCTCGTAACTATTATTTTCCCAATGGTACTGAATACCTGTGCGCGCCAGCAGGCCTGCCTCATGCAGCTGTTGCCATTCTTGTTCCGTGGTGAAGGTCAGGTGCAGGGAAGAGGCGTCGTATTGTTGTAAGATCTGCAGCATGGCATTGAGCAGGGCAATGCGCAGGTCTTTGGTTTCTTCTTCTGTGGTCGGTGCAATGAGCAGGCGCTTGCCTGTGACCGGGCTGAAGGGGACGGCAGATTGGAGCTTGGGGTAATAGTTGCGCCCGGCGCGCTCATAAGCGTTGGCCCAGCTCCAGTCAAAGACATACTCGCCGTAGGAATGATTTTTTAGATAGAGCGGAGCGCAGGCGATGATCTTGCCATCATCATCTTGAACCGTGAGGTGTTGAGGTTGCCATCCGGTTTCGGCGCTGACAGAACCGCTTTCTTCCAAGGCGAGTAAAAAGGCATGGGAAATAAAGGGGTTATTATCAGGTGCCTCACTTTGCGCGCAACGGTCCCAATCAGTGGGATTGATCCCGCTAATTTGAGGGTGAACTTCTACGCGTAACTGGCTCATTTATGCTTTGGGGCCTAAACAAAAATATGAATAAATACAGTCTGATAAAAATAGGAAGCTTAGGCGCCAATAACAAGACGCTTGTCACGCGAGGCAAGCAAAAAGGCAGGCGCGATGGCCTGCCTTTTCAATAACTTGTTTCATTCAGTATTACGCTGAACGACAAATCACTTAGTCGATTTCAGCAACACAGTCGACTTCGACAGCAATGCCCAATGGCAGGCTTGGTGCAGAAACCGCAGCGCGGGCGTGAACGCCCTTGTCACCAAAGACTTCGACCATAAGATCGGAAACGCCGTTGATAACTTTTGGCTGGTCAACAAAATCAGGTGTGGAGTTAACAAAACCACCCAATTTCACGATACGTTTTACGCGATCAAGGTTACCATCTGTTGCGGCGCTGAGCTGCGCAATGATGTTGATGCCGCAAAGGCGTGCTGCTTCCTGGCCTTCTTCAACAGACATGGTGTCGCCGAGTTTGCCTTTGTAGAGGATTTCACCGTCTTTGGCAGTGATCTGGCCGGAAACAAAAACAGTGTTGCCGGAAGTTACATAACCAACATAATTCGCGACAGCTTTTGCAGGCTGTGGGATTTCAATACCGAGTTCTTTCAAACGGGCGTCAACAGTACCAGTCATAGCTCTATCCTTATTCGTTTCTTATCTGTCATTATTATTAAAGAACGCGTCCCCTGTTTGGGGATCTCATTAAAAGGGACGTGTCCTGAAGCCTGAGTTAGAGCTGGCACTCAAACGATGCCTTATCTCACACGCCCACTCAAAACTAAAAAACTGAGCGAATTCTAACGACCCAGATCACAGACGCAAGCAAAGTTAGCAAAAGAGAAGGGGTTTTGTGATTTTTCTAATCAAGGTTATCGTCTTTGGGAAATATCGTGTCGTTTATTGTGTATAGTGAAATTAAAGCAACGTCGTCAGAACTTACGGCCCTTAAGAAATAGAGGATTCTAGTATGAAGTCTCGGTTCCTTTTTCAGGTTTTTGCCAATATTTTACTCATCCCCTTGATCTCTCTAACTGCTGCGATGGCCGTAGAGCCCTTAAATGTCGTTGTTCCAGATCAAGTCGGGCCCGAAGCACGGCATTCTTATGTTTTGGATACGCTTCGACTTGTACTGGACAAATCAGGTCATCCTTATGAGTTGAGCCAATCTCAAAATGAGATGACACAGTTACGTTTTGTGAAAGACTTGGAAAAGAACAATCAGATCACCGTTATTTGGGCAGGTACCAGTCCAGAATTGGAAGAAATCCTTATCCCTATTCGCATCCCCGTTTATCGGGGTTTATTGGGCTATCGATTGTTCTTGATCCACCAAGATAACCAGGAAGATTTTTCTAATGTGAAAAACCTAACGGATCTTCGTCAGTATCGGGCTGGACAGGGAATAGGGTGGAGCGATGTCGAGATCCTTGCCAATGCAGGACTTATGGTAAATGAAGCAACCTACGAAGACACACTTTCGTTATTGTCTCACAAACGAATAGATTATTTTCCCCGCGGAGTGAACGAGGCCTTTCCCGAACATAAAGCCGTCGAGCTTAAGCACCCTGATATCACGGTCGAAACTTCCCTTATGCTTCACTACCCTTTTGCGATGTATTTTTTTGTTTATCAAGGGAACCCACGTTTGGCAAAAGCCATAGAAGAGGGGTTTCTCAACGCCTATGAGGATGGATCTTTTCAGGCTTTATTTGATTCCCATCCGGATATTCAGGACGTACTTCGACGTGGGCGGTTACAGGAGCGCACAATTATCGAGATTGATAACCCCAGAATGTCAGAGGAAGCGCGTAATATTCCTGAGCGGTTTATTTATACATTTAATAAAGGGTCATGACTAGTTGAGAACTTATGATATGGTTCAAGACTATGAAATCACA
>CAJXUS010000153.1 GCA_913060675.1 uncultured Rhodospirillales bacterium | reverse complement strand
AGCCGTAGCTGTACCGGTTAGAAACTTTCTACGATTCATAAAAATTGTCTCCCTGCTGAGAATTATCCGATTTTGGATTATTTGGATTTGTAGACGAAGAAGTATGGCACAGAATAAGCAACTTCCTTCGCGAGTGCAATATAAGTCTAACAATTATAATGGGTTAATTATGCAAAGCTGGATGAATATAATCGCAAAGCTTAGTAATATCAGAGGGTAATAGATAAATAACATTGTCAAAAACGGGAGTCATGTTTTGACTAATAGATCAAAAATAGTAAATAGGCCCTAAAATGTCCTACAAAACTAAATATCTTTCCAGAGCCCATCTACGAGACCTTCTATCGGTTGATATTTAGCTTTGTAAGACATTTTAGAAGACTCTTTAATCCAATAACCTAGATAGACATAGTCGAGTTTTCTGATACTAGCCTGCTTGATCAACCATAAGATCATATAACTTCCAAGTCCTCGTTCCGGCAACGTTATATCAAAGAAACTATAAACAGCTGATACACCACCATGAACCCAGTCCACAATACAAGCTGATATGAGAAGGTTATCCGGCGAACGAAATTCAATAATTTCGGTGTCTAGGGGACTACTATCCACCATATCCTTGTAATCGGACCAATTCATCTCACTCATGTCTCCATCGCCATGACGGCCTTCAACATAAGGTTTAAAGAGTTCATATTGTTCTTTGGTTGCAACTGCCTTGAAGGCTTGCGCTGTTAAATCACTGTTTTTATTCCATATCCGCCGCTGTGATTTTCTCATCGAAAAATCTTTGACGCGTACACGAACGGATAAGCAGTATTCAGGACGGTTGTATTGGGGGCGATAGAGATAGGTATGACTTCGTCTGAACCCAGACTTAATCATCAAATCGTATTGAAGTACGGCTTCTTCGTGAGAAATTTCAGTAACAAGTTTGCGTTCTTCTTCTCCTTCTTTGTAGGGGCAAGGGGAAGGAGGGGTGGTGAAAAATAGCTGGGGTTTCAAAAACACCATGAACTTCAGTCGCAATATTACTAATAAGATTATTATAGATCAACGATCGTTAACCGAAAGATACCATTTGAAGAGGGCTTGCAATTACAAAAAAAACGGCAAGCCCGTCCAATTTTCATCAAGATATTTTACGTACCAGTTTGACAAAAGGCGATGTCATAAATTCAGGCAAATTCAGAACTAAAACATCAGCAAAAGTATCTAGTCCAGACTGCATCCAACGAATTGCTGGTGTCGCAAAGGACAACGCGAGAAGAGGGAGTATATGAATAGCACCCCCAACCAATAAATCAGAGAGCCAATGTGCTCCGGCTACGGCACGCGCCGTTCCACCTAGCAATGCAATCGGCAGTGCCAACCAGAAGTATTTTCTACCAATTGCAAAGTAGAAGAAAAATCCATAGATACCCGCCACAACAGCATGATTTCCAGGGAAACTATCGTCAGCACTCACTTTTGATTCTAACCACGGCACAAGCAAGGTGAGATCATTAAAAGGTGTGAGAACAAGCGATGGGCTGAGAGACTCATAGGATCTAAATGCATGTTTTGCAAAATAGACACCGATTACAATCGCTGCACCCATTACAATCATGTGTGAAATTCGCAAGGAAAGCGGTCGGCTGCGATCACTGGTTACATACCAAATGCATGGGATCGCCATAATCAGACCGTTTAACTTATCAAATACAGGTGTATTTACAGCTGCCCAAAAAACTTGCCAGGGTTCACCCCAGAGAAGAGAAGCATTTACGGCGAAGAAAAACTTTTCACTTATCTCGCGCCAAAGATCACTTGTCGGTGTCCAGATGTAGGATAAGCCAATAACAATGGCCAGGACAAATGAGAAAGTTAGCTTTTTAAGCTGCCACTGTGTTCCGATTAAATCACGCTGCATTTTACCGATTTCTTTATTTGGGTCGTCAAAAATTATCGTTTGTTCTTAGCGAGTATCGTCGCAGAAGACCAGACGAAAATGTGTTTGATTTTTTATTGTTGAGGTAAGGCAAAATTATGACCGATAGCAACTTGATTAATAAATCTCAATTCATACTCATAAGTATCATGCCCATAAGTATCAAGCCCTGGTGGTATCATTCACAACAACAGTATTTGTTAAGAGATCGTGCAGGGTGCGGCGTTCATCATTAAACAACATAACAATGAGAATAAGAAAGCTGGTTGCAGGAACGGATAGGTAAAAAATTATCGTTGTTATACCAGCATGAAGTAATGTCGGAATATCACCTTCCATTGTGATCATTTTAATCCCCATAGCATTCATCCCAGGAGTGGCACCTTGTTGAGAGAGGAAATAACTATGATAAGCCAGGGGCAGAAGGGGAAGTAAAACAAAAACGATAGATGTGATCGGAGAAAGCAAACCAATTGAGATTAAAGTAAGAACAAATGCAGCAAAACCTATTGCAAGCCCCACAACAGATAAAATAATTAAATCAATCAGGTAAGCCAGCATCCGGTTAAACGGGACGCCTTCAATATCAATTGAACTTAAATCAAGCTTGATATCGGAATGACTTTTTTTTAATCGCAGGGAAGGTAATTCATTCATTAATCACACATAGGAAGTCTTTTTCTATCTACAAGTCAGATTAGTGCGGCTCAGATGATATTGTATCCACATTTATGGTTTTGCCATCGTCTTTATTTTTTGGAAGGAACGTGGTGTCATCTTGCAACAAAATGATAGAAATTCGTCTGTTTACTTCAGCTGTCGGGTTTTCTTTGTCAAAAGGTTCTGTCGCGGCAAGACCTTCTACCGAAGCGACACGGTCAGATTTAAAGCCAGCATTGATAAGGGCGCGCCGACTTGCATTTGCCCTCTCAGCGGACAATTCCCAGTTCGTGTATCCATTTGAGGTACTATAAGGCGTTGCATCTGTGTGGCCTTTAATTGCAATTTTTTGATCGATATCTCCAATCGCATCAGCAACAAGCGCTAACAGTTTTTCTGTATGTGCCATCATATTGGAATTACCGGAAGGAAACATTGAAGTGCCGTGTTGATCGACAAGCTGGATACGCAATCCATCAGGGGTCTGATCAATTAGAAGGTTTTCTTCAAGACCCGCGAGATCAGGACTGTCTCTTATACACATCTGACGCTGCCGACGAAGAGGATAG
>CAJXUS010000152.1 GCA_913060675.1 uncultured Rhodospirillales bacterium | reverse complement strand
CGAGATCAGCCTCGGTCTCGTGGGCTCGGAGATGTGTATAAGAGACAGCTTCTATCCTGAGTTTAAGTACACTCTCATTGCGTTGAAGGTGACGTAAATCATCCAACCTTTTTAGGTTGTGGCGAAACAAGTCTGCAGCCCGAGCAATGTCCCCATACTCATCTTGCCGATCCATCCCTTCAAGTTGACCGACATTCCGTCCTTCAGCCAAAAGGCCAAGGGCTTTTGTCACTCTCGAAAGATCAGTAACAATAGATGATGTGACCCCCCAAGCCAAACCACCGAGAACAAATAGTCCAAGAGCCATACAGGAAACAAAAAGAGGAATGTAAAACGAATACCTCTGTAGAAGTGCGCCCATATCGCCTTCTGTTCGTTCACTATAATAATCTACATATTCACCAAAGGCTTCTGATATCCGAAGAAACCAATCACTTGCCTGGCGCATTTGAGTTAGCCTGAGATTATGCCCCCGGTCTGTTAATTTTGTCGCAGACAATATCACTTCCTGATACCGGTCCAAGCGATCAATCACATTTGTTAAATGACGGTTCTCTTGCTCTTCCAGGGTCGTGTCTAAACGGATCTCTTCGAGTAACTTTTGTATGCTATTTAATTCTTCTATGTAGGGGAGTGAAGTTCTGGAAAATTGGTCATCAAGAAAATCATCGCTGGTTCTGGAGAGCAGTACGGCAAGGTTACTATTGGTATCGGTTAACCTACGAAAAATAACCGTCAGATCTGAAAGCCGTCGAGCCTGATGATTTTGAGTTTGCTCTAAAATTGCCCGTTCATCTTCGAGAATGTAAACCGCGAGGGTTCCGCCGAATATGAAAAGGGCAATCGAAAACAGGACGACCAGATATATACGCCAGCGAAGGTGAAGCCTGCTCAACCCCTTATAAACAGGGCCAGGATCTTCCCCTGTTGGCAAGGGGGAGTTCCCACTGAACTTCTCTACGGGTTTTCCGTTAGAAACAGTCATTGCCAGCAGCCAAACATGTCAAAGAACACATTGTCCAAAACATATAAAAATTATATCCCCTCGATACATAATCTTAGAAATTAACAAGCACCATCACAAGAAAATTGAATTATCATCGATCAAGAATACCTCCGTAAGATGGAAAACTTATTAATATACATCCCATAGATGATGGCGAAAGATGATCACAGGTAAAAAATATTGATTCAACGGCTCAAGCGACTTTTGCCTCCTGTAAGGCCGTATGTATGGCCTTTCGAATTTCACTCGCCAAATAACCTGCCTTTGCCATGACACGTAACCCATTATAAGTCACATTCAAATTACGTGCGTTCTCAATCAACTTATTTGAACTCAAATGTTTGAAATTTGTAGAAGCTTTCAATGCGACAACAAAACCCCTTTCCATACGCCCCATCATGCGTTGGCACTCAACTTCGATCTCTTTGTCATGAGGCGCTTGATCAACAACAGAGTTGCAAAGAAAGCAGCCTCGCCTGTCCCCATGAACTTCGACGGCAAGAGAAATATTTTCCATAAGGCGAACAATACGAACAGTACCATCAGGGATGGCATCATTCCTCAATAATTCAACAGAAGCCGTAATACACGTTTTGTCGTAATACTTTAAAGCCTCAATAAAAAGACCACGTTTATCACCAAATGCCTTATATAAACTACCACGAGCAATCTGCATTGCGCCAAGCAGATCATTGAGACCAGCCCCTTCAAACCCCTTTTCCCAAAAGACATCCATCGCCTGTTCAAGAGCAACATCCAAATCAAACTCGCGGGGTCTCGCCAAAACAAAAAACCTTTATAATCAACATGATTAACTAAAAAATATTCTCAAAATTTCACTAACCCGCTCAAAAATACAAATGATCACGACTTTGTGTTTTTGACCAAACGGTTCCTAACCCTATATTACTCGAGACGCCGCAACAATCAAGAAGTGCGGTTAATTAGGAACCAAACGGTCATGTATTTATTGGAGAACAAGAAATGATGAAGTTTTTAAAAGTTTTTGCAGCTGTAGTCTTTGCCGTATCAACATTATCAATGACACCTGCTATGGCTGGTGGTGCCGTATCACATGGCGAGTTTGAAGGACGCAGCGACCACGTAACAACTGGCAGCGTTGAGATCGTTAAAGATGGCCACGGTGGATACAAAGTAGTTCTCGCAAAGAACTTTTCACTTGATGGCGCACCAGATCCAAAGCTTGCTTTTGGTCATAACGGTATCGACAAAAGCACAATCTTCACACCACTCCTAAACAAAACAGGTCATCAAGAATACAAACTACCTGCTTCAATTGACCCAACCAAATTTAATGAAATATACGTTTGGTGCGAAAAATTTGACGTTCCACTTGGTGTTGCAAGCTTGAAATAGGCGATCACCCTCAGAGGAAACGGCCGATCTTCCCCTGGATCGGCCGTTTTTTTATGCATACAATATTAATCACTAATGACCACTATTTAGCGTCCTCGATCGAACTATCAGCTCGAGATTATAACTTAGATAAATCCATGTTCCCGCCACAAACAAGTACGCCGACCTTCTCGTTCGGCTCAGGCACATAGGCACCTGATAACAATCCAGCCAAAGCAGTTGCTCCCCCAGGCTCTGCAATTTGCCTAAAGCTTTCCCACAATAAGCGTTGTGCATCGGCAACATCCTGGTCCGAAACCAGGACTGATTTACTCACATATTTATGCGCGGCATTGTAGCCAATCGATCCAATTGTACTCGCACCTAATGCATCCGCAGCTAGACCTGAGACGGTAATCCCGACGGGCTCTCCAGCTTTTCGAGCTGAATGCAAGGTCGCGGTTCCTTTGGTTTCGACCGCGATAATTTTTACTCTTCCCCGATACCAGGAAGAAACACCACCGATTAATCCGCCGCCGCCCACAGCGATAAGCAGACTATCCAATTCCGGAACTTGCTCTTCAAATTCAAGACCAACGGTGCCCTGCCCAGTCACAATTTCTGACTGGTCATAAGCATGAAGTAACTTAGCTCCGGTTTCTTTTTGCCGGGCTAAACAAGCCTCAAGAGCTTCAGAGAAATTACGTCCGACAATATTTATATTGGCTTTATACTCTTCGAGTTTGGCCAATTTGGCGGGAGAAATAATCTCAGGAACAAAAATTTCTGCACTCAATCCTAATTTGTGGGCGGCGTAGGCAACCGCAGCTGTCTCTTATACACATCTGACGCTGCCGACGAAGAGGATAGTG
>CAJXUS010000151.1 GCA_913060675.1 uncultured Rhodospirillales bacterium | reverse complement strand
AGATCCCCAAGACCAACAAACCAACAGGCGAGCGCATCTGCCTGACCTTCCGGATAACTTATTCCTGATCTAAGCCAACGACGCAGATTTTAAGGTAATGTTTCATATCCGACCGTATTTGAGCCTGTTCCACAAAACGTGTTTCAAAAGTAAAAAACGCTCTGTTTCATAAGGTCAGGGCGTTTTTTGTTTCACTAATGATAGTATTGTAAAATCCAAATGGAATATCCGGAATTTGGAAAACGATATTGGGGACGACGTTTCTGGGCTTGAGGATATTTCTCCACAACAAGCGGGAATGTAACTGATGAGTGATTCTCTGAGATTATAGGGAAGATATAACGACATGAGACTTCGTGCTTAGGACGCGGTCATCATTACCAATCTTGTCGTTCAACTGAGAGAGTTCTTCGGTGTTTGCAAGGTTTGCAATGATGACCGCGTCCAAGTCACCCGCGAGACGAAGTACACGCGATACACCAGCAAGGGATTGTAGCCATTGAAGAACCGGATCAAAGGGTCGAACAGAAAATTTCACAAATAAAACCGCCTCAATACCTCGGTTTTCCATGAGGTTAATTTTTGTGGTGTATCCCACGATGACACCATCCCTCTCCATTTTGCTGATGCGGTCATGGACGGCAGTGCGCGAAAGGCAGATTTCTTTCCCAATAGCTGTCGCTGACATACGCGCGTCGGCTTGAAGCAGGGAAAGTATTTTTTTGTTTGTAATATCCAAATTGCTCGCTTTCGTCGGTAAATACCGCGTTTCGTAAGGCGGTTACGTCTAATCGAGACTAGCAGTTGCATCTCAAAAATCCTATAAATGACTAACAGTTCAGAGCAATGTGGTAAATAATGTAAATGACCAATCAACAGACCTTTAGGGATGAGTATGTGACCTTGCCTGCCGGGAAAACCCCTGACTTTGTCATCAAACGTGCTGGGGACGTTTGATGGAACAAACATCGGTTCTCGGGCATGGAATAGTTTCGATAAAATCGAAAAAACCTGGTCGAACAATAGGCGTTTTTTGCAACGTCCACGGCAACGAGCCAAGCGGTCGAGCCAGCTTACGACGAGTACTGGATAATTACGCTATTGAAAGCGGCACTTTGGTCATTATCGATGCAAACCCGGAAGCAGCTTTGCTCGATCAACGATATGTCACAGCTGACATGAACAGGATGTTCACAGCTGAACTGCTTGCAAGCCAAAATCCGCACCATGATCTGGCACGTGCGCAATACCTCTCCAAGCTGTTGCCTGAACTTGGTTTAGATTGTGCAGTCGACCTTCACTCGACGAGCAGTGCAATAAAATTTCCGTTTGCGGTCGGTTTCACAGGCGCTGATCCTGTAATGGAGCTTTGCCCAATCGCCCGTATCTCCGGTTGGAATGAAATTTTCATGGCAGGCACCTTGGTTGAATGGCTTTGCAAGAACGGCGTGCCATCCGTCACGGTGGAGGGCGGACAACACAGGTCTCAATCGGCTATAGACGTTGCAGAGCACGTTTTATTGTCGGTGCTCTCTCACTTTGAGTTTATCAGATTGGAGAACCCAATCTTAACTGAGCCCCAAAAGAGCTTTGAGGTCATTAAACACGTTACTGTCGGTGATGCAGTCTCCTTCAAGTTCATGAAACCCTACGCCAGCTTCGATGAGCTCGCCCCAAAGGAATTCATCGCTGCTGATGAAACGCGAGAGTATCTGGCTCCGGCAGAGGCCGGGTATTCGATACTTATGCCGGGCGACCAAACAGCAATCAATTGTGGCAGGCTGCCGGATGCCTATTATCTTATCAAAGAAATTCAGATGTAAAGTCTGGTACACCCACCAGTAGCCACCCCCCATTCTTGGAGCGAAAGTAAAATGACGACGACTAATCACTTGGAAAAACTCCGAACAGCTCTGGAAATAACATGGAGCATTGAATCCAGTTCACTGTGGCAAAAAAACTGTCCCGCATTGGGCCAGTGCGGTGTGACGGCTCTAATCGCGCAAGACGTCCTTGGTGGCGAAATACTTAAGACCCGATACGGTGAAATTTGGCATTTCTACAATCGCATTGATGGCGATGTGGTCGATTTTACCCAGAGCCAGTTTGATGAACCTGTACACTACTCCAATTTAGTATCCGACAGAGAAGAAGCCTTTGGGGATACTAACGCACAGCAATACGGTTATCTAAGTTCTGCAGTTCGCAAGAACCTATAGCCCTGTCTAGGGATAATTCAATATGAACTGTATAGAGGTTGTAAACGGAGCACTTCTTCGACGGGCAGGTCCGAAAGGCGCGCCACTTCTCATGTTTTTTCCCGCCTTCGGAGACAATGGATACTGTTATAAGGACATATTCTCAAGCGACTTATGTGCGCGATATCAATTGATTGCTGTTGACCTCTGGGGGTTCGGATCATCGCCAGCTCGCGCAGATGTTCGTACGTTCGCAGATTTCTCTAATGCACTGGAAAAGCTGGTGCTTAAAGTACGATCAGGAAAACCCGTCGGGTTGGTTGGCCACTCTATTGCAGGCTCCATGGCGACTGATATTGCGCATAGGCTCGGAGAAAGGGTTTCCGGGGTGTTCTCGATCGAGGGCAATCTTACTGCTGACGACGCAATGTTCACTGGCAAGGCGAGTAATTTTGATAATCCACTCGCTTTCAAACAGAGTTTTCTCGATGAAATTTGGAACCTGGGAGAGGACGATCAGGCCTTGCGTCACTACTATGCCGGGGTCCGAATGAGCGATCCTGAAACTATGTGGTATCTCGGACGTGATACGGGACGAGTAAGCGTTGACGACAAGCTCGGCGAGGCGTTCCGTGCATTATCACAACCCTCGCTCTACTACTGGTCGAAACAAAGCACCCCAAAGAAAACCCAAGACTGGATCGCACAATCAGGTATACCCAACGAAGTTTATGGTTCGGCCGGACATTGGCCGATGATTGATCAACCATCGGTTATGGCGCATCGTATTGGCCTTTTCTTTGACGGTATTAGTTCTCACTGACGTGGCTTCAAAGACTGCAGTCCCATATGTCTTGATGTTGTTCATGGATCACGGGTAGATCGTCAGGCTGGCGGTTAAGGTATGCCTGATTTGAGAGATGAACCGTGGGCCGTGTCATTCCTGGCCACTTACAGCGCTTGTGTTGCCAAGGCGACCGTTCCAAACGAGAAAATGTCGGTGATCGGATTTTTCAATTCAAGCCAAAGTCAGGGGTGACCCTGCCGTTCAATATCAACCTGCAGGCGGGCAATCTGTTATTGATGAAGGGAGAAACCCAGCACTACTGACTACACCAGATCCCCAAGACCAACAAACCAACAGGCGAGCGCATCTGCCTGACCTTCCGGAT
>CAJXUS010000150.1 GCA_913060675.1 uncultured Rhodospirillales bacterium | reverse complement strand
CGAGATCAGCCTCGGTCTCGTGGGCTCGGAGATGTGTATAAGAGACAGCTTTTAAGTTGCCTATCGGCTGCAATGAAATGCTTATTCCAAATCAATAAGTCTAAACGTTTTATATGATCATCTTCTTGAACGGTCTTGCCATATTTCTTTAGAAACTTTTGTTCGTCGGTCTTCGCAAGATAAATTAATCTCCAGAACTCTCT
This sequence comes from uncultured Rhodospirillales bacterium, assembly GCA_913060675.1. Taxonomy (GTDB): domain Bacteria; phylum Pseudomonadota; class Alphaproteobacteria; order Kiloniellales; family Kiloniellaceae; genus Kiloniella. The sequence goes on along the minus strand of CAJXUS010000150.1, from coordinate 3,179 downwards.
TACAGATTGTTCTACAGCTTCTAATTTTCCAAATTCTTCTAATGCTGACGCATATCGGATAAGCCCTTCCAAGCTTCTGGGTTTATCTTGATTAAACCAATCAAGAACGTCTTTCGAAGATAAACTCCTTGGCAGCTTGGTTTCTGTACTTTTCCGAAGGATACCTTGTCTTGGCCAGTCGTTCGGTTCAGAGGTGTAATTTTGTAAACTTTCGTAATTACCGATACCTACATCATTTGAAAGGACAAGCCAGAGAGCAACTTCCATCAATAGAGGGGTTTTAATTTTTTCTGCCTGACTTAACGCCCGTGTATATTGCTTTTGCTTTACATGCTGGCTCACGGATTTGAATAGAGTTCTATCTTTTATAAAATCTTGCGAACCACTCGATACAGCTGCATGAGCAGTCCCCATCAAATCAAGATTATTTATGGGTAAAGCTACGATATGGAATAATCCAATTATTCCAATCACTAAGAGCGTTTTATGTGACAATATTTTCCGAAGCCGGCGCATCATTAAAATCATGGACTGAAGTCTATCAGCCTATTAACTTCTAAGCCACCTGTAGAAGATCACAATCTGGCTATTAGACAAACCAAGTGGCATTAAAGAGTGGTTTTCAGATAAATCTGCGTGATTATTCTAAATAATTTACAACATAGGCATTATTTTGTCTTTTCGCATCGCAAAACTCTCGCTATTCTCCGCCCTTCATTAAGGCATTCGGCCCTTTTGAGCACTTAACGATGATATTTTGAGGTATCGCTATGACCGGCCCGCTTTTTAGAGGCTCTTTTCCCGCGCTCGCAACTCCCATGTTTGATAATGGTGATGTTGATGAGAAGCGGTTTCAGAACTTCGTTGAATGGCAGATCGATCAAGGGAGCCACGCGGTATGCCCCGTCGGAACTACCGGGGAATCGCCAACCCTAGGTCACGACGAACATAAACGTGTAACAGAACTTTGTCTTGAAGTCGCAAAGGGAAGGGTACCTGTAATTGCAGGTGCTGGATCAAACTCGACACGCGAAGCTATAGACTTTACCCAACACGCCCAAAAGGTCGGTGCTGACGCTGCACTGGTTGTAACGCCCTATTACAATAAACCCTCTCAGGAAGGTCTCTATCAGCACTTTAAAGCGATCCACGATAACTCCGATATTCCGATTATCGTCTATGATGTACCAGGTCGCAGTATCGTAAATGTTGATGTTGATACTATGAAAAGGCTTTCTGAACTACCTCGCATCCGTGGTGTAAAGGATGCAACGGCAGATTTAGCGTTGCCAGTGCGTACCAGACTTGCTTGTGGTGAAGATTTCACGCTTTTAAGCGGTGAAGATGCGACAATTGTACCTTTCCTCTCACTCGGTGGGCATGGCTGTATATCTGTAACAGCGAACATTGCGCCTCGGCTTTGTGCTGACCTGCACGAAGCTTGGTGGGCAGGTGATTTTGAGAAGGTCAGTAAGATCAACGACCTTCTTACACCATTACATGAGGTTTTGTTTATCGAATCTAGTCCTGGGCCTGTTAAATACGGCATGCATCTTTTGGGTTGGGGGGCGAATAGACTACGTCTTCCTCTTCTGACAGTAAGTGAAAAAACCGAAGGTCTTGTTCGCTCTGCAATGGCGCATGCAGGGTTGATAGACGGGTAATCTTATGGGCAAGGCCAAAAAGAAAACAGCAGACACGGGTAAAGGAAAAACTGTCGCGGTTAATCGCCGTGCCCGGTACGATTACCAGATTGAAGATACTCTTGAAGCTGGTTTGATGCTGGTTGGTACAGAGGTCAAATCACTCCGCTCTGGCAAGGCCTCTATACTAGAGGCCTATGCCAGCGAAGAGAATGGTGAATTCTTTTTGATTAACGCCAATATCCCTATATATGAACAAGCAGCTAACCGTTTTAATCACGAACCAAAACGTCATCGTAAACTGCTGGTTCATAAAAAAGAATTGGCTAAGATGATCAGCCTCTGCCGTCGCGATGGTTTTACTATAATCCCACTATCTCTATATTTTAATGATCGCGGAATGGCGAAGATTACTTTGGGGTTTGCGCGCGGTAAGAATTCTGTGGACAAACGCAATACAGAAAAAGACCGTGATTGGAAGCGTCAGCAATCCCGGATACTTAAAGATCAAGGATAACAAGCTCGTTTCATAAAGTTATTTGAGCTTCCATACGATAAATTTATACCAGAAATAAAGGCCGCTTCCTAGAAGCGGCCTTTATTTTGTCTATTATGATAAGATATTATTCTTCGTCGTCTTCGTAATCTTCATCGTCATCATCGTCGTAATATTCATCGCCGTAATCATCATCGCCAATTGCTTGAATAACGGGGGGAGCAGATTGAGGTGGAGCTTGAGGAGCCGGACGATTATCTGATACTTTTCTTCCAACTTCACCCTTAAGCTCAACCAAATCAAGAAACACATCGGCTTGACGGCGGAGTTCATCTGCGATCATTGAAGGTTGGCTTCGTACAGTTGATACGACGGTAACACGGACACCTTTTCTCTGCACGGCTTCGATAAGTTTGCGAAAATCACCGTCCCCAGAAAACAGAACAATATGTTCCAGATGGTCAGACATTTCCAAGACATCAACCGCAAGTTCAATGTCCATATTGCCTTTTACTTTGCGTCTTCCTGTTGCGTCGGTAAATTCCTTTGCTGGCTTGGTAATCATTGTATAGCCGTTGTAATCGAGCCAATCGACCAGAGGACGGATCGGCGAATACTCCTGATCTTCGATCAGGGCTGTATAGTAATAAGCTCTGACGAGATTACACTGTTCAGCAAACAGGGAGAGGAGACGCTTGTAATCAATATCAAATCCAAGAGCACGAGCGGTTGCGTATAAATTTGAACCATCAATGAAAAGAGCAACACGTTCTTTTGGATAAAATTTCATAATAAATACCTTTGTAAAAATGCTTTAATTAAAATCAAAGTCGGTAAAACGTAGCTCGTAAAGTTAAATTCTAGACAGTGTGAAGGTAATAAGTATAAACCCTTCACCATCCAAATGTTGTCAACTCATAGTAATCTACTCTCTTTTGAGGGGGCATCAATAGCCAAATTTAAGTAAAAAAGCATTAAAAGGTTATTAACTGTCTCTTATACACATCTCCGAGCCCACGAGACCGAGGCTGATCTCGTAT
>CAJXUS010000149.1 GCA_913060675.1 uncultured Rhodospirillales bacterium | reverse complement strand
ATACGAGATCAGCCTCGGTCTCGTGGGCTCGGAGATGTGTATAAGAGACAGCCCTTAATCACATCTCTTGGTTTTGATCCGATCTGGTTTGGCGTGATAATGGTATCGGTTGTCGAGGTCGGCCTGATAACACCGCCAGTTGGGATGAACCTCTTTATCATAATGGCAGGAACTCCGGGCCTAAAACTACAAACGATCAGTAGGGGGGTTGTATCTTTTCTCTGTGCTGATGTCGCACGGTTGGCCCTACTTATATTATTCCCCGCGTTATCTCTTTGGTTACCCGCCTTACTGATGGATTAAGCTGTTGTTTGTCGGTATTGGGTACAATTGGTAACTCGTATTTAAAGTAACTAAGATTTAGAAGGCAAAAATGTCAAAAAATTACAACGATACAAAATCTTTCGACCTCAAGGACTTTTTCCCTTATCAGGTCAGGGTTTTTTATCGTGCAGTAAGTCAATCTATTGCAGAAGTGTATACCGAAACTCACGGTCTGACGGTGTATCAATGGCGGGTAATGGTTGTCTTGGGTAATCGACAACCTCTTTCAGCCAGTGAAGTCGTTGATTACTCCAGTTTGGACAAGGTTCAAGTCAGTCGCGCCATCAAGGGGCTTCTGGGGCGCGATTTTATCGAACGCCGCGTCGATAGTGTTGATAAGCGCAAGGTCAATCTCCTTTTGACTGATGAGGGAACTAAAGTACTCGAAGAACTCGTTCCTCTCGTGCTTAAACGCGAAGCAGAAATTCTGGAGGGGCTTAGTTCCGACGAAAAGAAAATCCTTCAGTCCCTCATGTCTCGGGTCCTTACAAATGCTGAAAAACGCTTTGGTGCGGATAAGTTGGTAGAGGATATCTAGTCCGATGAAACTGTATACTTACTGGCGATCAACAGCCGCTTATCGGGTGCGTATAGCTCTGAACCTCAAAGGCATTGATTACACAGATGCACCTGTTCACCTCGTAAAGTCCGGCGGAGAACATTTAACTCCTAACTATGAAAACCTGAACCCGCAAAAGCTGGTGCCAGTACTTGAGCTGGATAATGGTCAGGTAATTACTCAATCCATTGCCATTATTGAGTACCTAGATGAATTACAGCCAGTCCCCGCCCTTATGCCTGCTTCGGCTGTTGAGCGTGCCCACGTACGAATGCTATCCCAACTCGTAGCCTGTGATATTCATCCGATTAATAACCTACGCGTTTTAAAATACCTCACCGGAGAACTTGGCATAAAGCAGGACCAAAAATCAGATTGGTATGAGCATTGGATTATCGAGGGGTTTACCGCTTTTGAAAAAGTTTTGTCAGGTAGTGATTATACCGGAAAATTTTGTTTTGGAGACAAACCAAGTTTGGCAGATTGCTGTTTAGTACCGCAAATTTATAATGCAAATCGGTTTTCTATACCGCTTGATCAATTCCCAAACATTCTGCGCATTGAACAAAACTGTCTCGCTCTTACGGCCATTGATAAAGCTCGGCCAGAAAGCCAAAAGGATGCAGAGCTTTAACATTACTCTAACGTGCTTCTCTACAAACAAAAAAGCGATGTTGAATTAAAATCAACATCGCTTTTCTTTTATCTCAACATTTAAGAATTTAGTCGGTTTTCAATACACCGCGATTGACCTGATCGCGTTCGATTGATTCGAACAGTGCTTTGAAATTACCTTCACCAAAACCGTCGTCGCCTTTGCGTTGGATAATTTCGATAAAGGCTGGGCCGATAACACATTTAGTGAAGATTTGAAGCAGTAGACGTGGGTCGCCTTCGGCAGTACCGCCGTCGAGAAGAATACCGAGTGATTTAAGGTTTTCCGCGCTTTCACCGTGGCCAGGAAGGCGCTCGTCTAGCATTTCATAGTAAGTTGCAGGTGGTGGGTCCATAAACTCAACGCCGTTAGCCCGCATGTCAGATATTGTTTTATAGATATCAGGTGTGGTGAGAGCGATGTGTTGAATGCCTTCACCATTAAATTTCATAAGGTATTCTTCAATCTGGCCTTTACCAGCAGAAGATTCTTCGTTTAATGGAATGCGGATTTTACCATCTGGAGCCGACATCGCTTTTGAGGTCAGACCGGTGTATTCACCCTTGATATCGAAAAATCTCAGTTCTCTGAAATTAAAGAACTTCTCATAAAAATCTGCCCAATAGTCCATACGGCCGCGATATACATTGTGAGTAAGATGATCAATAATATCCAGACCATAGCCTTTTGGATGGCGATCAACACCTGGTAAAAACTCAAAGTCTATATCATAAATACTGGCACCATCTTCATATCGATCGATCAGATAAATCGGAGCGCCGCCAATGCCTTTGATCGCAGGGAGTTTGAGTTCCATCGGACCGCAAGGAATATTCATCGGTTGAGCCCCGAGCTCCAAGGCACGGTTATAGGCCTGGTGAGAATTGGCAACTCTGAAGGCCATGCCACAAGGAGAGGGGCCATGCTCTTCTGCAAAGTATGATGCAGGACTGCCTTTTTCTTTATTGATAATAAAGTTGGTGCTGCCCTGACGATAAAGATCAACATCTTTTGAACGGTGTTTGGCGACAAGTTCAAAGCCTAAAGTTGTGAACAGATCAACCAAAACTTTTGGATCCGGTGCTGCGAATTCCACAAACTCAAAGCCGTTAAGGCCCATAGGGTTTTCAAATAGATCTTTGTTCGGAGTAGCAATATTTGCGGTAGTAGTCATTGAGGTTATCCTCGGTATATTTCTAATCTTCGATGTAACGCTTAAGTTTTATTGAAAATTTACTGAGGTGAACCGCGAGATAATCCTCTGGTTTCATTGGCAAGGACTTGCCCGATGGTCAATACTATAAAGGGGGCGAGAACCTTTAAATTCCGGTCCATAATATAAGGGCGCAATGATAATTCAGGAGGTATTCCAGCAAGGTGACAAATTAACATCTCATTGGCCTCCGTATTTAACAGTCAGAATATTAGTTTCATTTGAAATTATATTGCTTCTCTTATGAAAAGTCAAGAAAAAGGGAACCTATTTACATCCAAAAATTCATTGTAGCTACTTGTAACCAAAACACACAGTAAGTATATGGTCGTATTGGTTTTATTGTGTTATTTGTCTTTTTTTACAAAGCATAATGAGAAGTGTGATGATTTTTAATCATGTGCAGATAAAAGTAAAAGACCTCAAAGTCAGTCGTAAGTTTTACGATGTAATAATGGACATCTTAGGATATGAGATTGTTTTAGATATTCCAGGTATTGTCATCGGTTATGGAACAAGTGTCCATGATATGTTTGAGATACGCCAAGCCGATAAAACAGCACCCCTTACTCAATCGGTTCATATATCTTTCAATGCTACGGATAAGGGGAAAGTCGATACCTTTTACCACACAGCTCTTGAAAATGGATCTATGTGCAATGGTAAGCCAGGCTTAAGGCCAGAATATGAAGAAGGTTATTACGCTGCTTTTATTTTTGATCCTGACGGTCACAATATTGAAGCAGTCTATTCAGAGAATATAGGGAAAATTGAGCCTGTAAATGAATCTGTGTAAGTTCTGATCAGTTGATCATATCTTCCAAGTC
>CAJXUS010000148.1 GCA_913060675.1 uncultured Rhodospirillales bacterium | reverse complement strand
CTCTTTCTCATACTCACCATAATAACACCTATTTGGTATTATCTGGTACAGCCCCCAAATTAAAAAGGGTACCTTTAAAGAATACGCTCCAGATATTTTATCACTATTGCAGTTATCTGCAGGACGCTTTGATAAACCAGGAAAATCAATTTTCTTTTCAGGCTGTATGAAAAAAGTAGCTTCTTCTTCTACACATTCTGAAATTATAGATTATTTTAACGAAGCAAAAAATCATTCCGATTTCACAAAAACTCAAAAAAAATTCATAGAAAGAATTGTGGATCGGATGGTAAATATCACACTAGAAGAAAAAGATGCTCTTTGCTCCTGCAATACAAATAACTTATGGACCGTTTTATCCTACGATCACAAAGTGGTTTTTGATAAGTTGGTTCTTGGTACCCCTTTATCTTCCAGAGACATTAAAAGTCTCAAACAAAACGCCGTCGGATTTATTCCAAATAGTAACGGTGGTCCTGGGGTCTGCTTGTTAAAATCATTAAATCTCTACGACGAAATGCTACGTATTTTATAAAGCGTTTCCTCCTCCAAACAGCCCAACAATTTCACAATCGAGTAGTAAATGCGTATCGTTATTTTTATCCTGTTATTAATTGGCCTCTCCGCGTGCCAGACGCACAAAACCCATAAATAATAACAGCCAATCAAGTACGCCAGTATCAACACCCTTAACAATAGTACCATCCCCTAAATACATTACCTCTCCTGAAGAAATACAAGCCCCGGAATCAGATGCCAATTTCAAACGTTATTCACCCGAAATATTAACTTCTTTGAAAGAAATTGCCCCTCTTTTTGATCAATCTGGGATGAGTATCATCCACTATAAATGTTTGGCTGATGCGCGAGATGGCTCTGCTCAGAAGATGGTCCTCCGAGATTTGAATGAGCTGAGGTATCGTCACGGAATACCAACAAATAAAAAAATCCTTTTACTCAAGATAATCAAAGGTATTGAAAATTTGACCGAAAGGCAAAATGCTCAGATCTGCTCATGCCTATCCAAAGAGAGTTGGAAAATGAAATCCGAAATCCAAAGGCAGATCTTCAACAAAGTATCGCTCGGTCAGAATGTTACCTCTGCTGAATTATATAATATGAATAAGAAAACCAAACCCTCAAAAAATGAAATTCCCTGTTTCTTCAAAGCATTAAATTTGTATGAAGAAGGCCAACGTGTATTTGGCCTTCCGTAAACATTGCTCACCAAGGAAACAGTCGTAACTTACTTTTTATAGAAATATAATGTCATGCGTATCTTCTTTTACCTTGCCCTTTTCATCGGCCTCTCCGCCTGTCAGACAACAGGAAACTCTCACTCAAACAAACGATTTACGACGGAGCTAGATCCTGTATTGATTTCGAGCGGGGTAACGTCGAGTTATCTTTTGGAAAAATCCATCAGGGAAGGTCACTTTCAGGCCTATAAAGAAAGTATTCTCGCAACACTGGAAGAGAAGCGTTCAAGCTTTCCTTCTCCCGGCATGGCCGTAGCCTATCTTTATAATTTTAATATCATCAGTGGAGAAAGAGACAGTGGAGAATTTGCCAGAGGTTTTGATGGCAAATCAAATGGTCGCTTTATGTCTCCTAAGCGAAAACAAATTATGAAAAAAATTGAAGACAGCGTGAAGAATATGAGTGAAGAAGACAGCGTGAAGAATATGAGTGAAGAAGACATCGTTATCATATCAAATTGCTTTGCCAGGGATAATTGGAACCTCTTGTCCGAGAAACAACGGGCAGTAATGGATAAAATGGCTATGGGAGTTGAAATTACATCAGTAGAACTCAAACAACTTGATAAAAAAATTAAGGTCGTTCGCAATGAAAGTTTCCGCATAAAATGCGTCCTTGAACCCTACGGTCTCTATGAAGAAGTTCTAACTGCCCTGTAGCACTTTTTCACTTTTTATGAATAATTTCCAGCCGAAGGAACATCTTCAATGCGATACCTTACAGCAATCCTACTGATTACGTCTCTCGCCGCTTGCCAAACCTCCACACCGTCTAAAAACACCTCCGTAACAACAGATCTAAATGCCACAGAGCCAACTCCTCCCACGACAGGCAAACATGTTGAAGAAATTGATCCTCTGGAGGTGGCAACAGAACTGACTTACAATTTAGAAATCGCACATGCACTGGCATCTGGTACTTTCACCCAATTTGATTCAAAAACATTGGAAGAGCTAAAAGCGACATTCTCTAAAGTAGATCATCCCGGCATGTCTTTGCTCTACCTTAAATTCTTGCGCGAGATGCAGGATTTTAAAGCCAAAGAACGTATAAATTCTAAGTATGAGTCTCTGAAAAAAAAACCGGGAATGTCACATCAACATATGGCTTTCGTAACCAAAGTACATGGCCGAATTGTGAGTATTACTCTGGAAGAAGAGGAAATGGCATCTCTTTGCATGACCGAGTACACTTGGAATTACCTGCCAGATAATCAACGTTCGACCTTCGACAAAATGGCAATTGGAATAGCTATTTCACCTAAAGAAATTCAAGACTTAAAAGTTACCGCAACAGGCAGAAGCAACGAAATAATGCCTGTAAAATGTGTATTGGAACCTATGGAACTTTATGGCCGTTTCAAAAAGCTCTTTTTATATTAGATCTCCTCCCTTCAAACTTAGATCATCCAACCCATTAATCACATTTGATAAGATTCAAAAATTTAACGGCGTTCTCTAGTTGATAGTCTAATTTGTCGGTAATTACCTTTTCTCCGAGATAAAAACTATCAAAGGAAAGGCTGTCATTGGTTCGGACCAATTTAATATAAAGATCTTTGTTCACAACAGCTGTGGACTGGACGGGTTGTTCTGAATGATAGGGATAAATCAATAAGTCACCGCCTTCGTCAATAACGTACTTGGGCTTATCAAATATCATCGCTTCCACAACCGTATTTGAATAAAAGATACCTTGCTCGCGAAACGAAATATAATTCCCCGCCTCCGTGCAGGTGGCCGCGTTGTTTTCACTCCATTTTTTTGACAACAGGTTATCTTCTTCATCACAAGAAGAAAGTGAAAACAACAGAAATATAGATAAAATTAATTTCAAATACATATAATAACCTATTGTAATATAACAATATTATATCATATGAATTTTGTTAAACAACCCAATTAATATTGAAAAAAGGATAACCAAGGCCAAATTTCGCAAATCATTGGCTTTGGAAAAACGTATCAATAAGAGAGCCATTCCCTCCCAACTCTAAGGATAAGATCCCTCCTACACAGGCTATTTTTTATGCCTTAAACCCAAAAACGCCGCTCAGTCATTACAACTTTGCGGCGTTTGGTACAATCAATCAGTCGAAACACGATCCTAACTACATTAGGATCTTTCGCAATGATTTTTTTATTTTTGTGCAGAAGGAAGATATTTATACAGATATTTTTACTGGAAATTCGACCAAAATACAGGTCCCTACCCTTCCCCACTGGTCAAGGGTATATAACCATCGTGTTGCTCAACCTTTGTTCCTCGTTCTTTTTTCCGGACGTTGGAATGCAATAGTATGGGGGTAATTATTAATACATTCCATACTTTTTATTCATTATTTAAAGTCTAGATAAAGATTAAGAATGTAATAGGACTTAAATCAAACCACTGTAGTGCCCCCATTTTAGCAAGCCTGTTTTAAGATAGTCCTCTTCTGCTGTT
>CAJXUS010000147.1 GCA_913060675.1 uncultured Rhodospirillales bacterium | reverse complement strand
TACGAGATCAGCCTCGGTCTCGTGGGCTCGGAGATGTGTATAAGAGACAGGAATAGTACCGAGCGAACAAGAAAAACTCGAACAAGCTTCAAAGCAAATTGTAAACCTTGCAAGCGAAGGACTTATTGCAAGTGTTGACCCTGATGTTGCCGATTTTATGGCCTCATTTGATGAAGACGCGCTCTCTCCTGAAGAAGCAGAGGAAAGTATCTATTCCGTGGATCTCAGTACCGGAATTGTTGTTTCTTTTGCCAGTGATCTAGCGGGAGAAGCAGCATGAAGGGGAATTTTAGGGATACCGTCGCAGAGGAAATGATTAAACACCTCGAAGCTGGCACCGCTCCTTGGCAAAAACCATGGAATGGCGGCCTATATCGCGACAAACCATTTAATCCAACCAGTGACAAATCCTATAAAGGGCTGAATGCGTTCTGGCTTGAAATGCAGGGCCGATCTGACCCACGTTGGATGACCTATAAACAAGCTGAAACCTTTGGTACACAAGTGAGAAAAGGAGAAAAAGCAACACCTATTGAATATTGGAAATGGTCTGAACTCAGACCCCTTCTTGATAAAGATGGCCTACCGCAGGTCGACGACGACGGCAAAATAATAAACCACACGATACAGCTTGAGCGACCGAAGGTATTTAATGCCAATGTCTTTAATGCAGAACAGGTTGATGGACTAGAGCCATATATTACCCCTGCCCTGAAATTTGATCCTGTTGATAAAGCTGAGCAGGTTATTTTTGAAGCAAACATTTCTATAATTCATGACCAGGGTGATCGAGCCTTTTACAATCCCTTGAAGGATGAAGTTCACCTCCCCGTTCGAGGTGCCTTTGCATCTGCCTATGACTTCTATTCAACAGCTTTGCATGAAATCGGCCATGCGACCGGACATGAAGCCAGACTAAGCCGAGAATTTGGGCCTTTCGGCTCTGAAGTTTATGCAAAAGAAGAACTAAAGGCTGAGATGGCCAGCTATATGATCTCGAGAGAATTAGGCTTGGGTCATAATCCAGATCGACATGCTGCATATGTTGAAAGTTGGGTAAAAGCCCTTAACGACGACCGCAACTTTATTTTCCAAGCGGCCAAAGAAGCAGAGGTAATCCGATCCTGGGTAATGGAGCCAGAAAAAAGATTGGAGTTGGAAAAATCAACTCAACGTAACCAGTCAGTTAAAAAATCGAAGGAACCCCTCGCCATGGCAAATGCGAATGAAGCTCCAACTCCCCAAAAATCACAAGAAGAAGAACTTCAACAAAAACCCGACATAAAAAAAGAACGTGTTTATCTTGCCGTACCTTATAAAGAGAAGGAGCAAGCCAAGGCGCTTGACGCAAAATGGGACAAAAAAGCCAAGTCTTGGTTTGCACCAGCTAATGCTCCTGCAGACAATTTTAAGAAGTGGCAGTTAAACGGAACAGAAGTCGCTTCACTTAAAGAACTTGCCCCACAAGAAGAGTTTGCTGAATTTTTGAAATCTAACATGATCGAGTTAAAGGGTGCTCCCATTATGGACGGAGAATGGCACCGGGCTTCTATCGAGGGAGAAGCAAATAAGCAGAATGCGAGTTATCGAGGCTTTCTCGATGGACGGGCGAATGGCCAAATCCAGAACTTCAAAACAGGTAAAAATTCAAAATGGGTTGCTGTTGGCCAAGCCATGACAGACGAAGAGAAGGCACAACTCCTAGCCAAGTCTGCGGAAACAAAAGCACATAGACAAAAAGAGCGCGAAACAAAACAAACGGCTGCAGCCAAGCGAACCTTCGGGATATGGAAAAACAACGGCATTTGGGCTGATGAGAAGAACTCTTCTTACCTGAAGGATAAAGGCGTTAGGGGTTATGGCATTAAGGTTACGGACAACGGTAATGTCATCATCCCCTTGCGCGATATTGATGGACGGTTTCATTCCCTGCAGACCATCACTGAAGACAAAAAACTCTTTACTGAAAATGGCCGCAAGTCCGGTTTAATGCATGTGATCGATCCAAAACATGATCTCGAGAATACAGACCGTATCGTGATTGCCGAAGGCTGTTCAACAGGCGCAACAGCTCATGAGTTTTCAGGAAAACCAACCATCGTTGCTTTTGATTCAGGGAACCTCAAAGCGGTGGCCTTAGCCGTAAAAGAGAAATACCCAAAAGCGGAAATTATCTTTGCTGCTGATAATGATCATGCTTTGGAGAACAAACCGCCGTATAAAAACGTCGGCATTGTTAAGGCCATAGAAGCTGCAGAAGCCGTGAATGGGATTGTTGTTTCACCAAAATTCAGTGAAGGCGAAATTGCCAAGGGGCTTACCGATTGGAATGACCTCGAAACTTCCAGAGGAAAAGAAGCCACACAGGCCCTATTTATCAATGAAGTGGTCAAGCTAACCAAACCAACTCAAGCACAAAGCAAAACCCAAGAAATGTCTATGGCGGTTTAAGCCAGAAACAAACAGCAAGCGTCCACAACGGCGCCTGCTTAAGTATCAGTCATTTATGGAATTTGATCATGCCTTCAAAGTATCTGACACCAATTATTTCCCACGTATCTCCGAAAGAGAAAAACGACCTCAAAAAACTGGCAATCCAAACCAACATATCCCTCTCTGCACTCGTTCGACGATTAGTAACGGGGAAAGACCTTCCCGATGCAACCCGTAACGAAGACATCCGCGATCTTGTGAAGGTAAACGGTGATCTCGCAAGATTGGGCAACTTGCTCAAGCTAGCCATCGATGACGGTGCTTTTGAGGCTAAGCAATACAACAAAGGAACTGATATTGAGAGTTTAATTCTCGACATCAGGCGTTCCCAAGCAGACCTTAAAACCAAGATCAAAATACTGGCCACAAGCTAAGAGCCTTCACAGATGATATCCAAAAGAGTTGCGCGTAGATCCAAAGACAACTTCGGCAGACTGGCCGAATACCTTGCCGCCGCCAAAGAGGTCGGTGAAAAGCTTGATGATCTCTGGATTACTGGCAGTAATGCAGGAACAACAAAAGAAGATTTAGATCTTGCTATTATAGAGATAAAAGCCACTCAAGCGTTAAATGTCCGGGTTAAATCTGATAAGACCTATCACTTGATAGTTTCCTTCAGGGATGAAAGGCCCTCCCCCGAAGCCTTAAGAGATATCGAAGAGAATTTTGCAAAAGCTCTCGGGTTCGAGGAACACCAGAGAGTTGTCGCCACACATATCAACACAGACAATTTCCATATGCACGTGGCTTACAACAAGATCCATCCAATAAGCTTGAAATCACATACGCCCGGTCGAGATTTTTTTAAGCTTGAACAAACCTCTCGGGCTATGGAAACAAAACACAACCTGGTTGTCGACAATGGTATTTCAAAAGAGAAAAACATCGAACAAGCCTCAACCAAATCTCGTGATTATGAAGCGACGACCTGGGAACAGTCTTTCGATAGTTATGTCAGGGAAAATAAAAGCGAGCTTAAGGTTATTTTCAACCACTCCCGGAATTGGGTAGATATTCACAAGGGTTTTACCAACTATGATTTGCGAATTACAAAACGTGGCAACGGGCTCGTCATTACGAGTAAAGACGGAAAGGCTGGCATTAAAGCCAGCGCCATTGATCGCGATTTTAGCAAGGGAGTATTGGAAAGGAAATTTGGCCCTTTTGTGCCCCCAGAAAAGAACACAAACAAAACCAATCTCTTAAAGAGTTATAGAAAAAAACCTATTACCTTCCACCCCAAACAAACTGCGGCCTGGAACCGCTACATCGGCAAACGGCGTAACAAAGACAGTCTCGCAATCAAAGTATATAGAAACTGGCGTGAGTTTCTTACTGCTGAAGCGCTAAATGATACGCTGGCAATGGCCATTATGGTTTATCACAAACAACTTTTGAAGCTTCCTGAGAAGGCCATAACTGAATTAAAAAAAACGTCAAGACCATGTCTTAAAAGTTAATTTGAATTAGTTCCGACTTGATCTGACACCACCCTCTTTTCATAAGTGAGAATTA
>CAJXUS010000146.1 GCA_913060675.1 uncultured Rhodospirillales bacterium | reverse complement strand
AACCAGACAGATTCAAAATCAACCCCATCCAGCAAACGCCGGGACTAAACAACTACTCCCGCCATAGGATACACGCCAAATTGTTGTCGCTCAGGCTTAAATGAAAAAATGAATGCTGCGTCCAAACGGTTGGCCTTGAGTTCATGTAAAACACGCCGCCCAGGCATCCTGACAAACTCAATTTCAAACGATAATTCGTCTGCAATAAATTCTATTATATCAACAGAAAGACCTGGGGGACTAGCTGGTAAAGGACCATTGCCAAGGAAATGGGGATAAGATGAATTCTCATTATACCCGATACGAAGTTTCAAGTGAGATGCGTCACTTGTGTTCAGACCAGCACCCATCGAAAGCGCAAAAATAAGTCCACATAAAAAAATGCGGTTTATCGATCCCCCATATTTTTTGGGCAAAGATAACAATGCTAGTAATACCAACTCCTAAAATGCGAGCAAGATCAATCCAAATCACGGAATTGATTTCTTCTTATTGTCTTAAAATAGAGCAAAAGGTATTTCACTAATATTAAGAGATGAAATAATAGAAAGCTTGATCTTCTACTGTTGCTAACCAAATGCCTCCCTACTCTATATGAAAGAGCTAGGGAGGCATTATGAGTTAGGAACCAACTTTATTTAACGTTCGAAAAAATCAACAGGTCCTGCCCCTAAAGACTAGGTTTCCGTTATGCCGTTGCAGAACCAATCCGTTTAACAGTTTCTTCAGTCGTCCAAAGAGCATTTGCAACATATCGGAAGTTAATCAGCGCGGCATGATACCCGTCGCCTTCTGGGATTTTTGCAGCAGCTGTTGCGTCACGAACAACCGCAACCTCAAATCCTTGCTCTAGCAAGTCGTAGAGGTGAGCCTGTACACATAGGTTAGCAGACATTCCTGACAGGATGACTTTGCTGATGCCATTTTTACGAAGCTGCAAGGCCAAATCATTGTTCTGAGGGCCATAGATTTTATGTGGACTAGCAATGATGGTTTTCCCATCAAGAATATGCTCTTTATATTCCGGCATAAAATCAGCACCTGAATTTTCGAAACCGTCTAAATTCAATGAACCTTTACGGTTGAACATGCCAATTTTGTGCATCAGCTTCTCTAGCGGTCCCTCAAATTTCCAGCCATGATCGGTTGGATAATAGTAGTGAGGAGATATAGCGACAGTCATGCCTGCTTTTTTAGCCGAGGAAAGAAGGTCGCCAATATTTTTTACGACGTTATGCTCTGTGACGCTCTCACCAACAACACCCCAGGTGACACCATTCTCACTTAGAAAATCAACTTGAGGATCCACCACGATTAACGCCGTATCGCTAAGATTGACATCGACATCAACTGGTGGCAAAGCAGGTTTGGCAGGATCACTGTAATTAGGGTTATTCGATGCAGCCTGAGCCGTATTACCAATAGAGCTAACCGCGACACCAGCTGCCGCAAGAGAAACTGCCGCACCACCGAGCATTGCACGGCGAGTAAATGCTTTATCATTATGATCGTGACTTTCACACATAGAGAAATTCCTTTTAATAATCATTACATCCGTCTTCAGAGAATTCGTTTTCAGCAATTACAAACGAAAAACTCTCGATGATTATTAAGTAGCCCTTCCTATGTTCCCTATCGTCTTCAATGTGTTCTCATATGAATTTTGAATACTTTTTTTGCCTTTCATACTTGTTATTTGAGCATTTGGAGCCAAATTTGGTTACATGACAATCGACCAAATCCTTGAAGCCATTGAAGTTGACCTGAAGCCCTTCGCTTTTTGCGAGATTAGAGGAGCCAGCACAACTCTTGCCCTCCCCGGGCAAACTCAGGCAATCCTGCATTATGTAACAGGTGGTACAGGCAAAATTGTTTTTGGAAAACACTCGGAACAAAAAGTCTGTCGCGGCACTATCATCCTGTTACCTGCCTTTCAACATCACAGTTTGATAAGTGCAACGGAGACAATTGACCCCCTTCCCCGATGTCGCCCTATTGATGCCGCCCTGAAACATATACAAGCTGGCGATGGCCCCCAAACTCTTGGAGCCGTTTGTGGTCTGGTTGATATTTCCTACCGGGGTATCTCGGGAATTTTAAATTTGATCCAAGAACCTTTGATAGAGCAGCTAGAACCGGGAGACAGAATTCGAAATGCAATGGATGAACTGGTTTTAGAATTAGCGAACCCAACCCTTGGCACCCGCGCACTTGCCAGATCTCTACTAGAACAGTGCATCATAATGCTTTTAAGACGGCACCATCGTAAAGGACATAAATCAGTAAATTGGTTACGAGGTGCTGAAGATCAGCAGATGTGGGAAACATTACAACATATACTCGATACGCCAAGAACGTCTCATACCGTTGAAAGTTTATCCGAAAATGTTGGCATGAGTAGAGCCAATTTCGCCAAACGATTCAAAGAAATATATGGAACAGGCCCGATTGAACTACTGAGATCAATTCGTTTACAAAGAGCTGCTGAATTACTGACCGTTTCTGATTTACCAATCAAAGCTATTGCGTCCAAAGTAGGCTATCAAAGCCGAAGTTATTTTACCCGAGCATTCGAAGTTGAGTTTGGAAAAACACCTGATAAATATAGAAAATCAATACATTTAGGATCTTAAAACCTTAGATACTAAAGAGTGTGAAATTGATCTTAATCAATGTGTTTTTCCCGTCATGCGTCCAAAATGAAATTGAAAATTTGAAATGGCAGTAACATGACTGTCAACAACGTGTGCATGGTTGGAGATTAGATATGCTAAAAGACATTCAAGTTCAGATAGACAATACTCCGGCAAGTAAAACTAGGTTGAACGCTGCCTTACAGTTATCGAATAAATTGGATGGTACTCATATAATGGGAGTACACGCCCTTAAAACACCTGAAGCCATCTTACATGGAGCACCTCATGGTGTTATCGGTTATTTCCCTGAAGAAGTTATCGAAAACCAACGCGAAGCAATTAAAAACCAAGCCCTTCAACTTAAGAATTCTTTCACAAACGAAGTTTCAAAAATTGGCGCAACTCATGAATGGCGCCAACATGAAGGTTCTGAAGTTGACATCATTGCCTTTCATGCCCGCTTTACTGATCTAACTATTATCAGTCAGGTAAAAGGTCGGTTTGCAGACGAACTCGAATTTTCTGGATCCCTTCTTATGGAAAGCAGCCTTCCCATCCTCGCTGTTCCTGAAAATAAAATTCCAGACGATATGACTAAGAATATACTTATCGCTTGGGATGGGTCTGCAGAAGCATCTCGTGCCGTTCATGGCGCTATGCCTCTTTTAAAAATGGCACAGAAAGTTATCATACTTTCAGTTGGGCTCCCTGACGAAGGGAACATTCCTCAAGAAGATATTGAAGCCCACCTTCTACGTCATGGCATCAGCTGTGTTAAACAGGTTGTGGATAGCCCCTTCCCTGAAGATGTTATTATATCAACGGCTAAAGAAGAGAGTGTTGGCCTTATCGTTGCTGGCGCATGGGGACATAGCAGAATTAGAGAAATGATCTTTGGTGGCGTTACTAAGAGCCTATTTTCTAATCAAAAAATCCCCGTACTGTTATCTCACTAAGCAAACGGTCATGACTAAAGTCCTGAGGAATAGAAAGCTAGGCTTTCTTTTCCCAGGCCCCACGTTCGCTCTGCTGCCAATAAGTAAGCTCATGATCAGCAGCCTTTAATTCTTTCCAAAATCCCCGGGCGTCTTGAACAGCAGAGGTGTTATTTCCATCAAACAAGATCGCGCAAAGTGATGTGGTGTCGTTTTCCAGTGCCCCTGGCGATGCGCCATGAATGACAAAAACTACCTCCCCAACATCCACCTCTTCGAGCTTTGTAGTCAACCAGATCGGGTGATCGTTAATATCACCATCCCGTTTTGTCCCATGCGGCAGAAACGAATCAGGGCGATAGCTCCATAAAGACTGGTTCAATTCTTCAAGACGACGTTCGTCTGAGGAATAAATCACAGCCTTTTGCTCACGCTCAAGTACCTTTTCGAGCATCTTTGGAAGAGCCTCATCAAGAGGTGTTTTGGTGAGGTGGTAAAACCGTACGTCTGTCATATAATTCTTCATAAAGTACAAAAAGCTGTCTCTTATACACATCTGACGCTGCCGACGAAGAGGAT
>CAJXUS010000145.1 GCA_913060675.1 uncultured Rhodospirillales bacterium | reverse complement strand
TGATTTCATAGTCTTGAACCATATCATAAGTTCTCAACTAGTCATGACCCAAAATTATTTTATGATTTTTAGTCACAAATTTTCAAATGAGCATCCTGAGATTCGAGATAAGGTTTGGCAATTGATCGCAGAAAAAAGGGATGAGCTGACAGAGCAATTCATCCCTAAATATCTTAATGATGACCTTCAGGCATCACCTTCAAATTAATCGATAACCCAATTTTTCAGGCTATCCTGCAAGCTCAAGTTTCTCTTGGGCCTCAAGCCACAGGGCTTCTGCTTTCGCGAGCTCTTTATCAACCTTACCTATGTCTTTGGTAAGTTCGAGTTGCTTGCTATTATCGCCTTTATAGATTGAGGGATTAGCAAGTTCAGCTTCGAGTTTTTCTTTTTTCGCCTGAAATTTTTCCATTTTTTGTTCTGCAAGACGGAGGGCTTTTTTGAGATCGCCTCCAGAAGCACGGGCCTCAGCTGCTAACCGTCGTTTTTCTTTCTTGCTCATTCCTTTGGCACGAGGAGCTTCGTCATCCGTCGCTTTGTCATCACTCTGTTTACGAATTTTTTGCCGTTCCTTACGGCGTTGCTCCATCAACAGTCTTTTGTAGTCTTCAAGGTCGCCTTCGTAAGGTTGAACCGACCCATCTGCAACCAGCCAGAAGCGATCCGCTGTTAACTCGATGAGGTGAGGATCGTGCGAAACAAGAATAATTGCACCTTCAAAGGTGTTCATGGCCTGAATGAGAGCTTCACGTGAATCGACGTCCAAGTGGTTGGTCGGCTCATCCATTAGGAGAATATGTGGAGCATCTCTTGTTGAAAGGGCAAAAAGAAGACGTGCTTTTTCTCCACCTGAGAGCTTACCAACCAGAGTAGAAACATGGTTCACACCAAAACCAAAACGGCCGAGTTGTGCGCGCACTTTGGATTCCGGTGTGCCAACCTTCATCAAGCGGGCCATCAAGGTATATGGCGTTGCTTCAAGATCTAGCTCTTCGGCTTGATCCTGTGCAAAATAACCAACCTTTAGTTTTGAAGACTTATAAAGTTGTCCGTCTTGTGGTTCAAGACGGCCGGCAAGCAACTTAACAAGAGTTGACTTACCGTTACCGTTTGCCCCCAGTAAGGCGATCCTGTCTTCCATATCTATACGAAGATCAAGATTTTTAAGAATGGGCTTACCGGGCTCATATCCAATATCTACGCGATCAAGATTAATGAGTGGCGGCGCAAGCTCTTGTGGCGATGGAAAGTTAAATGCCAGAGTACTGTCTTCAGAAACGGCGGCAATTGGCTTCATACGTTCAAGCATTTTAACGCGAGACTGAGCCTGTTTGGCTTTGGATGCTTTAGCTTTAAACCTGTCGATAAAGCTTTGAATATGCTTTCGCTGTTCTTGTTGTTTGGCGTGCTGTGAAGCCTGGTGTTCCAGACGTTCACGACGTACTTGCTCAAACTGATCGTAGTTACCTGTGTAGGAAATCAGTTGTTGGTTTTCTAAGTGGATAATTTTGTTAGCAACGTTATTCAGCAAGGCTCTATCGTGTGAAACCAATAACAGAGTGCCAGGATAAGTTTTTAAATAACCCTCTAACCAGATTGTTGCTTCGAGATCCAAGTGGTTTGTTGGCTCATCAAGCAAAAGAAAATCAGGCTCGGCAAATAACAAGCTAGCAAGAGCAACGCGCATGCGCCACCCACCAGATAGGGAAGAACAAGGTTCCTGCTGAGCAGCTTCATTGAAGCCTAGTCCGGCAAGAATACGGGCGGCGCGACTTGGCGCCGTGTCTGCATTGATATCCACCAGGCGTTCGTGAACTTCTGCGATCCGGGTTGGGTCTGTCGTCGTTTCTGCTTCTTTAAGAAGGGCTGCTCGCTCGACATCTGAAGCGAGGACTGTATCGATGAGGCTGACCTCACCGGAAGGCAGCTCCTGGGCAACTTTGCCCATTTTGGTTTTGTTGGGAACGTTAATATCCCCTGATTCCGATGGGATTTCACCGGAAATGATCTTCAGGAGTGTCGTTTTACCCGTACCGTTCCGCCCGACAAAGCCAACTTTGTCGTTGTTGTGAACAGTTGCAGAGGCGCCATCAAAGATTGGGCGGCCGACGATGCGATAGTTTAGGTTTTTTATATGTAACATGCGCGCTTAATATCACTGAAGTGCCGAAGAGTTAAGTATTTTTTTATAGAATTTCATGGAGAGATGTTACTCGATATCAATAGTGCCATTTAATGCCATATTATCAACGTTCTAGGACATCTGTTCCTGACGCATGGCAGCCAAAGCAAAGATGTCATGTAAATAGAGTTGCCCCATGAGCGCTCTGGCTGTATAACGCCGCCAAACGAATTCCATTCCATTTATTAAAGTAGGAGTGCCTGACATGGCTCTTGAACGTACTTTCTCTATCATCAAGCCAGATGCCACCAAGCGTAACCTGACTGGTAAAGTTATCGCCAAGTTCGAAGAAGCTGGTCTGCGCATCGTTGCTTCCAAGCGTATCCACATGAGCCGCGAACAGGCTGAAGGTTTTTACGCAGTACATAGCGAACGTCCTTTCTTCGGCGAACTCGTTGACTTCATGATTTCTGAGCCAGTTGTTGTTCAGGTTCTTGAAGGCGAAAACGCTGTAGCAAAAAACCGCGAAGTTATGGGCGCGACTAACCCAGCTGAAGCTGACGCTGGTACAATCCGTAAAGAGTTCGCTCTTTCAATCGGTGAAAACTCAGTACACGGTTCAGACGCTCCAGAAACAGCTGCAGAAGAAATCAAATTCTTCTTCTCCGACGCTGAACTCGTTGGCTAATAGTCCCAGATTATTTGAATCGGGACTATCTGAATTTTAAGGGGAAGCTTCGGTTTCCCCTTTTTCTTTTCTATAGATAAATTTTACTGAAACTATCTGTTTCAAGATTGTCTGCTGTCAATCTGTTTGGGTACAATAATCTTGTGTACTCGCGCGCTTTTTCTGATCATCCTATAGTTCTTATTCTTTTATCCTAATATTCTCGGATAATTTCAGATTTACTGGGGCTGCTATGTTTGAAAACGCACGATCTCTTTTTGATATTCCTTCTGATGTCACTTATCTGAACTGTGCGGCACAGTCGCCACATACTCTTGCCGCTAAGGTCGGGGGTGAGGCAGGGATTGCAATCAAATCCAATCCCTGGACCCTTGATCCAGAATTTTGGAACAGGAACTCAGATGAACTGCGCAATCTTTTCGCCCAGCTAATTGGGGCAACGGGATCGGATATCGCGCTGGTCCCTTCAACTGCATATGGGGTTGCCACGGCCGCTGCCAATCTGCCCTTGAAAAAGGGGCAGGATATTGTCCTTATTGAAGGTCAATATCCATCCAATGTTATCGCTTGGGAAAAGTTGGCCACCGACAAAGGTGGGGTAATAAAAGAGGTTGCCCGTCCAGATGATTATAACTGGACGCCATGGGTGATTGAAGCCATTACCGATCAAACCGCGATTGTAACTCTGCCACCTTGTCATTGGATGGATGGTAGCAAACTCGACCTTGTTGCCATTGGTGCGCGCTGCCGCCAAGTTGGTGCAGCATTGGTTATTGATGCGACCCAGGTGGTTGGTGCCATGGAGCTGGATATTGGTGCCATCGAACCTGATTTTCTAATCGCTTCCGGGTATAAGTGGCTTCTCAATCCAATCGGCTCGGCTTATTTATATGCTGCGCCAAAGCAGCAGCAAGGGAAGGCAATTGAACACTCTACATTTAACTGCCTTGACCGCGACCCCGTTTCTGGCACTTACGCTGCAAAAAAGGGAGCTCAACGGTATGATATGGGCGGGCGCAATAACTTTGTCCTTCAGTCCATGGCCTTGAAGTCTTTGCAGCAGATAAATGAGTGGGGCCCGGGCAATATTCAAAGGCAGTTAACACCGCTGACTGATCTGGTGGCTGCACAAGCCGAGGAGAGAGGCTGGAAAGTACCGGGAAAAAATAATCGGATCGGCCACATTATTGGTATCACTTTCCCCGAGGGCAGGCCTGAAAATGCGCAAAAAAGGCTCGCGGCAGAAAACGTCTTTGTCAGTGAGCGTGGCACTGGATTGCGCGTTTCGCCATATCTCTACAATACTAAGAATGATATTGAGAGATATTTTGAAGTTATGGACAAAATTATCAAGGGCTAACTTGCTCAAAACCCGGGCACAAAAAAGGAGGCTGAAAAGCCTCCTCAGAACGCTGACAAACCCCGTCATATTTGGCGGGGTTTTGTTTTGTACTA
>CAJXUS010000144.1 GCA_913060675.1 uncultured Rhodospirillales bacterium | reverse complement strand
ATACGAGATCAGCCTCGGTCTCGTGGGCTCGGAGATGTGTATAAGAGACAGTTTTAAACTCAAATAAATAAAACCGTTTGACAGGCTCATCTCTCTGTAATAAAACCCAACCACGCAAGAGCACAATGTGTGTCTTGCTCCCTATTACAACAGTATGCAGTGGCTCTGTTATATGAAAACTTATTCTGCTAAACCCGCAGATATTGAAAAAAAGTGGTTCGTGATTGACGCTGAAGGCGTTGTTCTCGGTCGCTTGGCTGTAGAAGTCGCAAATATCTTACGCGGTAAACACAAAGTGACTTATACACCACATATGGATTGTGGTGATAACGTCGTGATCATTAATGCCGAGAAAATTGCCCTTACTGGTAACAAACTCGCTGACAAAAAGTACTACTGGCATACCGGCCACCCGGGCGGTATTAAAGAACGTACAGCAGGTCAGATTCTTGAGGGTCGTTTCCCTGAGCGTGTGGTTCAAAAAGCTATTGAACGTATGGTTCCAAAAGGACCACTCGGTCGTCAGCAAATGAGCAACCTTCGTGTCGTTGTTGGTCCTGACCACAAACACGAAGCTCAGCAGCCTGAAGTTCTGGACATTGCGTCTAGAAACATCAAGAACAAGAGGAGCCAGTAATCAATGGCTGAAGAAATTCTCAACTCTTTGAGTGATCTTGGTGATGTAACTCCTGCTGCTGAAGAAAGCGCGATTGTTGCTGAACCTAAACTAGACGCACAAGGTCGTGCTTACGCAACTGGTAAACGTAAAGGTGCTATTGCACGCGTTTGGCTCAAGCCTGGTACAGGTGTTATTACGGTTAACGGTCGTGAAGAAATAGTTTACTTCGCACGCCCAGTTCTTCGTATGTTGCTTGCTCAACCATTTGAGACTGTTGAACGTACAGGTCAATTCGACATCGTTTGCACCGTAAAAGGTGGTGGTCTTTCTGGTCAAGCTGGTGCTATTCGTCATGGTATCTCAAAAGCTTTGACTTATTTCGAGCCAGGCCTTCGTCCTGCTCTGAAAGCTCGCGGCTTCATTACACGTGATGCCCGTGTTGTTGAACGTAAAAAATACGGTAAGGCGAAAGCCCGTCGTAGCTTCCAGTTCTCCAAGCGTTAAGCTTCGAAAACAGAAGTTCAGAATATTTGGAAAGGGCTGCCTATTTGGCGGCCCTTTTTATTTTACAAAAAGTATAAATTTAAGAATGAATCAATACCTTTAGTGCAAAATAGCAGTCCCTCTTGTTGGACTAAACTCATCCGCCCAAAAAAGATATAACAGAAATATCTGTAGCGATGGGAAGTTCCAATATTGGAGCAGACATGCAAAACAAGATAAAAACAGAGCAAAAAAATATACCTTTGGGAAGGCGGTTATCTCTTTCAAGGCTTTTCTACGACAGTCCTGTTTTTGTTCTCATCACCATTTTACTGATCGCATTAGGCATTATTGGTTGGCAAATTAATCGACTACAATCGGATGTCATTCAGAGCCAATCAATTCAAAATGCGAGTTTATTAAGTAAAACTCTTACCGAATTTCGAACTCTCTATACAAAAAATGTGGTTGAGCGTATTCGAAATAGTGGTGTTATTGTCACTCATAATTTCACAGAACAAGAAGGCGCTATTCCTCTTCCCGCCACGCTCAGCATGCTCCTTGGTAATCGTTTTGAAGAACAGAACGGAGGACTTACCGCTCGCCTTTACAGCCCATATCCTTTTCCATGGAGAGTTGAAGAGGGGGGATTAAGGGATCAATTTGCAGAAGATGCCTGGAAAGCGTTGTCCGAAACACCTCAACAACCTTTTTATCAATTTGAAACAATTAACGGGGTTCCCGTACTACGATATGCCATAGCTGATCTTATGCGACCTGCATGCGTTAACTGTCATAATACGAGAACAGATACACCTAAGGATGATTGGAGAGCAGGCGATCTTAGAGGCGTTCTCGAAGTCACAAGCTCTCTTTTAAAACCCTTGGCTGTTAGTCAATCTGGTATTCAGCAAACAGCTATCCTCATGGGTGCTGTTGCCCTATTCCAAATCTTGATCCTTGGAATGGTCATGCGCCACTTAAAAAGGGAACGAATAAGGGCACAAGGATTTGCCCAAGATGCTAATACTGCCAACAAAGCAAAATCAGAATTCCTAGCCATGATGAGCCATGAAATCCGAACACCTCTCAATGGTATTTTAGGGATGACACAATTGCTTTTGAGCTCAGATTTGGACCGGAAACAAAGAGAAAAAGCAGAAACAGTCATTACATCAGGACAATCCCTCCAGGCTATTATCAATGATGTTCTGGATATGAGTAAAATAGAGGCTGGTAAGGTTAACCTTGAGCGGATTAACTTCGATCTAAATGCTTTACTTTCAAGTGTTATGTCCCCATTCCGTCATATGGCAAGTGATCAGGGGATTGATTTGCGGGTCCAATCAAATATTGATGTTCTTGGGCCATTAATTGGTGACCCTACAAGGTTAAGACAAATCCTTTGGAACCTTGTTAGCAACGCAATGAAATTTTCCGGGAGCGGTCGGGTAACGGTTTCTTTGGAAAAGGTTGATCAGCCTTGTGAGAAGGTCACAATACAAAGTGATTATGTTGTCCGAATTGATGTCATAGACACTGGGGTTGGTATCACCGAAGAGAATTTAGTTGATATCTTTAGCCCCTTTATTCAAGCCGACTTTTCCACCACGAGAGATTTTGGTGGTACTGGTTTGGGTCTTGCTATCGTTAAAAAACTACTGGAGGCAATGGGGGGATCTATCGAAGTTCAAAGTCAATTGGGACATGGTACACATTTCACGCTTTATATTCCATTTGAAAAATCTGACCCTGGGGCGAAAACAAACGTTATTCGACTAGACGGGCAAAGGCCAGTATCCGAAGATTTATCTCAACAATTCATATTGGTTGCCGAGGATAATATCGTGAATGCCACAATTGCGCGTGAGTTCTTGCAAAAAAATGGCCATATTGTAAGCCTTGCAAGCAATGGTTTAGAAGCAGTGGAAGCTGTTGGCAGTGGAGCCTATAATGTGGTTTTTATGGATATACACATGCCAGAAATGGATGGTGTCGAAGCCACAAAACATATCCGTAAAACCATATCCAAAGCCCGACTTCCAATTATAGGATTAACTGCCGAAGCGTTTGCGGATCGACATGCCCAGTTTAAAAAAGCTGGCATGAACGACATTCTCACAAAGCCTTATACCGAAAAACAACTGATTGCCACCCTCAAAAAATTTGCCACTCCTTTTCATGCAGAGCAACCAGTGCGAGAATTCCAAGGTGCTGAAAATTCTCAGGCAAAAAGGCCAATAGAGGAGGAGGATTATTCTAACGTTCCAATTGGAGATATTGATGCCCTCAAAGTGTTTGAGCAAACCATAAGTAAAAAGATCGCTTGTGAATTACTCGACAAAACCCACGATAGTATCGTGCTATTGGTTGCTGATATCAAAAGCGGCTTGGAAACAAATGACCCGGAAAGAATTTTTAAGGCAGCCCATACGATTAAGGGAACAAGTGGCTCAATGTTTGGTCAACGGTTATCTCTCGTAGCACTGGAAATAGAGAATTGTTCTGATAATTTAGAAGAGGTAAGTAAACTTCTTCCAATTTTAGATCTTACCGTAGAGGCAACGTTCTCTTGGTGGCAAGAGTACGTAAATCCAGGGAAACATATTCGAGGACAGTAATAATTACTTCGAATTGAGTTCTCGGGATTAAAGTAAAATTTTAATCCGACGTACAAAAGCTTTAGGACATAGGCATATCTATATCTCTCGTGGCTAGATCTACTTAGTTCTATGACCTCCCCAGCGTTTGTGATAAAATTTGGGGGCTATATAATTTATAGGAACGGATTATGCTTACCTTTAGGTTTTTGCGGATCTCAGTTCTCCTTCTTATTATTCTCTTTGGAGCCAGCGTTAAACAAGGGTGGGCTCTTGATGAGACGGGTAGATTAAAAGCGACGACCCTTCATTATCCCCCATATGAATACGAGTTTAACGGTATTCCAACAGGAATAGCCGTGGACATATTACAAGAAGCGACACGCCGGTCCGGACTTCGGGGTGTTGATATTACTTTCTTTCCCTGGAAAAGGGCTGTCTTTGCCACTGAAACAGGTAAAATGGACGTTTTGTTTAATGCCGGTGTGAATGAGGCTCGTAAAAAATGGGGTCTTTATTCGAAACACACCTTAATTATGCAGGAGTATTTCCTGTTTACACGCCGCGGAGAAAACCTGGCAACGACCTGTCTCTTATACACATCTGACGCTGCCGACGAAGAGGAT
>CAJXUS010000143.1 GCA_913060675.1 uncultured Rhodospirillales bacterium | reverse complement strand
AGATCTACACTATCCTCTTCGTCGGCAGCGTCAGATGTGTATAAGAGACAGGTCTTGTACCAGCGCAAAGAATGAGTTTATTGGGGCGCCAGTCTGGCCGACAGCTTTACGCATAAAGGAAATCGTTTCCGCGTGTTCATCCTTTACTGCGTCAACGATCTTTTGATCGGCATCGACAAGAGCAATCTTTTTACGGCCATCGCGTTTATAAATGCCACGCGTCGAACCTGTTCCGTCAAGGACAGTCCACTTACCATTGCTGTCAACATCCAGCTTTAGATCGACAAGCCCAAGATGGCTACCCCAGAAACCGGGCATTGTAGCGGCAACGCCATTTATGGTTCCCTTGGCAACATCGACGCCGTCTAAATCAGCATAGGCATCCGATGGAAATACCTTATGAGCATGCCCAAAGAGGATTGCATCCAGACCTTCAACCTTTGACAGGTAATAGGTTGCGTTTTCATCACGGCCTTTGGCCGTTTCTACGCTCAAGCCTGAATGGGGAACCGCGATAACCACATCAGCCCCCTGCTCTCTCATTTCAGGAATATAACGCTTGGCAGTTTCGACAATATCGTGGGTGATCGCTTTGCCCTTGAGGTTAACTTCATCCCATTGCGTGATTTGTGGCGGGACAAAACCGATGACACCAATTTTAACCGAATGCTTTTGTCCTTTATCATCAACCACAGTGCGGTCTAAAATAACGTACGGATCAAACATTGGTGCATCATTGGCAGAGTTTGTATCGCCATCGTCCAGGTATATATTTGAGGACACATAAGGGAAGTTCGCGTCGTTCAGGCTTTCGTTTAAAAAATCCAATCCGTAATTGAACTCATGATTTCCTAGATTACCAACATCATATTTTAATAAATTCATCGCTTTAAAGACCGGATGAACATCACCTTTTTTTAACCCACGTTCTTTGGCCATGTAATCGCCAAGCGGATTGCCCTGAATAAGGTCTCCATTATCAATAAGAATAGAGTTTTTAACTTCGCTTCGGGCCTGTTTTATCAATGTCGCAGTTCGCGCCAAACCGACGGCAACGGAGGGCTTATCTGCGTAGTAGTCATAATCGACAACGTTGACATGGATATCAGTTGTTTCAAGAATGCGGAGTTGGACTTCTGATGCAGATACTGTGCTCAATCCGAGCGCAAAAATACCTGCACCAGCGCGTAAATAATTTTTCATTATGCCACCTGTGTGTGTATGCGAGACAAGACAGTCTACTCATGAGATCGCTTATCAGCCAAGGACATATCTGTGACAGCTTATTGAAATTGAGATGACACTCTAATGTTATCGCCTTTACTTCGCATTTTCGAAATTCACAAAAATGACAAATCGATATAAGGCGACTTGTAAAAATAAGGCGCGCCCCAATAAACCTTGCCCTTGTTGAGACAGGGTTTGTTGATCTTCTAATAAAAGTAAGTTCCCAATTTCAGCAAGGCTGAGCTCGTCATTAATAACAATCTGCAAAGGTAGATCATTGAAAATAAGCAAATAATAAGAATAGTAAGCTTGGGGTGATAGCCATATGAACACATATAAAAGACCAAAAGCCCCCAAAAGATCTATAAGTGGGATAGAGAGCTTCTGATAAGGAATAGTGGACTTCAGGTTATATAAAAAATGCGATTTGCAGGTGCCTAAAAACAATAATAGACCGGATAAAACGACTGTTAACGTGATGAGCCCTGCACGTTCTAGAAACTCAAGTGTATAAAAGCTATCTCCTTCATAGCCTTGAACAAGGGCTATCCATAAATCGGGTGATAGAAGAAAAGCGATAAAAATTGATATCAGTGCTAAAAACCAACGACTGTTACGGTAATTCATCAATGGTTTTCCTGTTGTAATAATCTTATCGACCTAGGACGAAGAAGGTGGGGTTAAATATTTATCTCCCTTATATCGTAACTTTCGGAGAATTGGTTGATAAATCAATATAATATTAAGTTCGTATACCCTGATATGTATTTTAGTTAATTTTTTTTGCCTCATCTCCTTTGTTTGCGACGATCTGCCCCATATAGCGTTATGCCATATACTTGCAATTGTTTAGGGTTCGAGAGAAAGTAGCAAAAACGAATCTCATCAGGAGTAGATCATTGAGTAGTACCTTTAGGCAGGATCTCGCTGTCCGCCCTCGCCGTATTCGTACGGATGCCTGGACACGTCGATTGGTTGCAGAGAACCGCCTTTCCGTTGATGACCTGATATGGCCCATTTTCTTGCAAGAAGATAACGGTTCTACCGAAGTGCCATCGATGCCTGGGGTTAAACGTTACGGCCCAGATTGCTTGATCGATGCTATTGGGGAAGCTGTGGAGTTGGATATTCCAGCGATTGCTTTGTTCCCCTACAACAATCCGGAAACAAAAACTGAGGATTGTCGCGAAGCTTATAATCCAGATAATTTAATCTGTTCAGCAACGCGGTCCATTCGAAAACATTACAAAGATATTGCTCTGATTGGCGACGTGGCTCTCGATCCCTATAATTCTCTGGGCCACGACGGTATTGTCGAAGACGGCGTTATTTTAAACGACCTGTCTGTTGAATTACTTTGTAAACAAGCCTTGGTCCAGGTAGAGGCAGGCTGTGATTACGTTGGTCCCTCTGACATGATGGATGGCAGGATTGGCGCCATACGTGAAACCCTTGACGAAGCTGGCCACGCCTATGCAAAAATAATGTCCTACAGCGCAAAATACGCCAGCGCGTTTTATGGTCCCTTTAGAGACGCGGTTGGTGCAACGGGTGCACTCAAAGGGGATAAAAAGACTTACCAGATGGACCCGGGCAACAGTGAAGAAGCCCTTCGGATGGTCGAAAATGATCTTCAGCAAGGGGCTGATATGGTCATGGTTAAACCAGGTATCGCTTATCTGGATATAATTTATCGCATTAAAAGTACCTTTGGCGTTCCAACCATGGCCTATCAGGTGAGTGGAGAGTACGCGATGATCAAAGCCGCTTCGGCAAATGGGTGGCTGGATCATGATAAGGTGATGATGGAAAGTCTCATGGCTTTCAAGCGTGCGGGTACAGACGCAGTGTTGAGCTACTTCGCTTTGGATGCTGCTCGGTTATTGAAGTCGTAAGTTTCTTTCTATAATATAAAAATATCAAGGGCATAGAATATTCTATGCCCTTTTTTGTGGCTTGAGAAAATCAATTCACTATTATCGTTATTGACTATTATTCTGAGAATTTTCCCGTTAAGATAAGTTCATAATTTTTTAGAGAGCGATCTCTTTCTCTTAATGTATCTCACAAACGGATATGATCCGTTTTATATTTTATTCTTCTAAGGGAGGCTGTCATGACAATCCGTCTAGGCGATGTTGCACCGAATTTCACTCAAGATTCTACGGAAGGGCCAATCAATTTTTATGATTTTGCCGGGGATAGCTGGGCTGTTTTGTTTTCACATCCCAAAGACTTTACCCCAGTTTGTACAACGGAACTAGGGTATGTCGGTAAGCTCAAACCTGAATTTGAAAAGCGGAATGTTAAAGTTCTCGGTTTGAGCGTTGATCCTCTATCTGATCACGAAAAATGGGTTGGTGATATCGAAGAAACTCAAGGACACCCGTTTAACTTCCCGCTTCTGGCGGATGCTGATCGTAGTGTTTCCAAGCTTTATGATATGATCCATCCAAATGCGAGCGATACGCTGACGGTGCGTTCGGTTTTTATCATTGATCCCACCAGAAAAGTACGTTTGATCATCACTTACCCTGCAAGTACGGGACGTAATTTCGATGAGGTTTTACGTGTAATTGATTCTCTTCAGCTCACTGACGGCTACGCAGTGGCTACACCGGTAAATTGGAAAGACGGTGAAGATGTAATCATCGTGCCTGGTGTCAGCGATGAAGAAGCAAAAGCGCGCTTCCCGAAAGGTTGGGTTGCCCACAAACCTT
Source organism: uncultured Rhodospirillales bacterium (assembly GCA_913060675.1). GTDB lineage: Bacteria > Pseudomonadota > Alphaproteobacteria > Kiloniellales > Kiloniellaceae > Kiloniella. The sequence goes on along the minus strand of CAJXUS010000143.1, from coordinate 439 downwards.
ACCTGCGTGTAACGCCACAGCCTAATAAATAAAGTAAACAACTAACTTTGTATGCTTTACGGCAAAAGCCTGGCGAACAATCGTCGGGCTTTTGTTGTCTTTAGGGGATAAGCTGGTCTACCTGGTTTATTACGGTTTACTTTATTATGGAGTTAGGGGGAAATTCAGAATAATCCTCAGTTTTTCTTTTGCCAGGAATAATAATAAGCAAGCCATGAACTACTGGTATTAGCATTAAAAATACTAACCATTTTGACCAGCCAATATGATTAAGGCGATGAACCATCCAACATAATTGGATACTAATAATCACAGTTATTCCAATCAGAAGAGTCCAGCTCCCTGCAAGCCACTCTTCATTCATTGGGTCTTTTAATATGTTGGTAAGATCTGTCTCTTATACACATCTCCGAGCCCACGAGACCGAGGCTGATCTCGT
>CAJXUS010000142.1 GCA_913060675.1 uncultured Rhodospirillales bacterium | reverse complement strand
ATGACGCTGCCGTAACTGTTCCATCCGGTCGAAAAGCGGGACGAAGTTTCGGAATTTTGTTGGTATCAACAGCAAATGGCTGCTCATCGGTTTCAACAAGGGTTTCATTTTTACGGTTTTTAACGGTGAGAGGTTCTATTTCTTGCTTGAAGTGGCCAGCTTCGGTTGCCTTTTTTGCTCGATTTAAGCTTTCAATAGCAAAGGCATCCTGTTCTTCTCGCGTTGCCTCATACTTATCCGCTGTGGCCTCGGCAAACGTTCCCATAAGCCCACCTTTGTCGAAGTAGGCATCTTCGAGGCCATCCATAAACATATGATCAACGACGGTTCCATGGCCCATACGCATTCCACCACGTGCTTTTGGTAGAATGTATGGCGCGTTGGTCATGCTTTCCATACCACCTGCCACAATGACATCCACAGTTCCTGCCAAAAGGGCGTCATGTGCCAACATAACGGTTTTCATGCCTGATCCGCAGACTTTATTTATGGTCGTACATCCTGCAGAAAGAGGTAATCCGCCTTTTATTGAGGCTTGACGCGCAGGAGCTTGCCCCAGGCCAGCAGGTAAAACACAACCCATCATAACTTCTTCGACATCCTCAGCCGAAATTCCTGCGCGTGAAACCGCAGCTTTTATTGCTGCTGCGCCAAGATCTGTCGTTGATAGAGGAGAGAGAACACCTTGGAACGATCCCATTGGGGTCCGGGCTGCGGAAACGATTACGATTGGGTCAGTCATGTTGTTTTCCAGTGATTATGCTCTGGTTTTGATCCGAGCAGTTTGTAGACGGTACGTTTGGTTTTATACTAGATTTAGGAAAGACGAACCGATCCATCAAGTCGGATGGTTGATCCGTTAAGAAAAGCATTCTCACAAATGTGGGCGACAAGACTTGCAAATTCTTCAGGTTGGCCTAGGCGTTTTGGATGTAGGCTCTTTTCTACAAGAGCTTCTTTAACCTTATCGGACATGGCTGCAATCATCGGTGTTTCCATTATCCCAGGGGCAATAGCCATTACTCGTATAGCACTGCGCGCTAACTCTCTGGAAAGAGGAAGCGTGAGAGAGGCAACCCCACCTTTTGATGCGGCATAAGCTGCTTGTCCAATCTGACCTTCCCAGGCCGCGATGGAAGCTGTGTTAATGATCACACCGCGTTCGCCGTCGACCTCATCATATCCCACCATCCTTTCAGCCGCCAATCGCATGACATTAAAAGCGCCGACTAAATTGATTTCGATTGTCTTGCGGAAAAGATCTAGGTCGTGAGCGCCTTCGCGACCAACCAACTTTGCTCCTGGCGCAATACCCGCGCAATTAACAATAATACGGATCGGACCAAGGGCGTCTTCTATTACATTTATGGCGGACCGGATAGCGTCGGGATCTGTTACATCTGCTGTAACGGCTATGGCTTCGAGATCCGTGGCAACACGGTTTACGCCCTCATCATTGAGATCTATCAAACCACATTGTACCCCTTTCGAGGAGAGGTGGCGGGCTACGGCTTCACCTAGTCCGGAACCTGCGCCAGTGATCAGCGCTGTAATACCAGATAATCTCATGTCTTTATTCCTCTTACGATAAATCAATTTTAATTCTGATTGGGGGTAGGCAGCCTTCTAGGAGGTCTGTTCCATGACCCGGGAGAGCTTAGAATTGGGCTTTCTGTCGAGAACGTTTGCTATAAACCAAGCCGTTTCAACAAGTTTTGTTAAGTCCACACCAGTTTCAATGTTCATGCCATTAAACATGTATACAACATCTTCTGTTGCTACGTTCCCTGATGCTCCCTTTGCATAAGGGCATCCCCCCAGTCCGGCGACAGAAGTATCAAAAACGGAGACACCCATATCCCATGATGCATAGATATTAGCGAGAGCCTGACCATAGGTATCATGATAATGGCCTGCGATGGTTTCGATGGGGATGGCCTTGGCTACGGTTTCAATCATATGGCGTGTGGATAAGGGCGTACCGACACCAATGGTATCACCGAGGCTGATCTCAAAGCACCCCATGTCGAAAAGATCTTTTGAAACCTTAGCTACTTTATCAGGGGCAATTTCACCCTCGTAAGGGCAGCCCAGAACACAAGAAACGTAACCGCGTACTTTGATATTCTCTTTTTTTGCGGCATCAATGACGGAGGCAAAACGATCAAGGCTTTCTTTAATAGAACAGTTAATATTCTTTTGTGAGAAGCTCTCGGAGGCTGCGCCAAAAACGGCAATTTCTTTGACGCCTGATTCTATGGCCCGTTCCAAACCCTTCATGTTTGGCGTAAGGACGGGATAGCTGATGTGTGGATGCTTATTAATCTTGGCAAGAACGTTACTGGCGTCGGCCATTTGTGGCACCCATTTGGGTGAGACAAATGCACTGGCCTCGATCGCAGTCAATCCTGTGTCTGACAGACGATTTATAAGCTCGACCTTTACTTCTGTTGGCACGAGCGCTTTTTCGTTCTGCAAGCCGTCACGAGGGCCTACTTCTACAATTTTTACTTGTTTAGGTGAGGCGCTGGCCATGACCTTATTCCTCTATCTCTAGTTCTACCAGAACGTCACCTTCATTTACTTGGTCATTTTCCTGCGCTAAGAATGAGCTGATTATGCCTTTGTTTGGTGCAACAATAGTGTGCTCCATCTTCATGGCTTCCAAAACAAGCAAGGGATCACCGGGATTAACTTTCTGGCCAATGGTAGCAAATAGTTTGATGATTTTCCCGGGCATAGGTGCTCGTAGGCCTCCGGTATCTTCTTCGAGGGCCTCCGCCGCGATAAGAGGATCAAAAAGTGCCAACTGATGGTGCGCACCGTTCACAAAGATGTGGCGCTCAAGACCATGGACAATGACAGAAGCTTTGATGGCATGGCCGTCAATATTTGCTTCAACAAGGTCGTCGATGACTTTGCCTGTGACATTGTAATGACTATTCCCGATATCGAGTGAAAACCCGTCAGCGTGATAGGTGGCATTAACAGGATGTTCTAGTTCACCTTCAATAAATCTCAATTTTCGATTTGCTCGACCGCCTAGCCGCCAACCATCTTGTGCGCCCCAAGGGGAGAACGGATCGGTATCTGGAACTTGCGGTTTGTGCCCTAATAGCTCCACGAGGGAAGCAAGTATCAAGGCAGTATCTGGAATGGGAAGAACAGAGGGAAATAAAGCTTCTTGTTCGCGTTCGATCAAACCAGTATCGAGAACCGCCGATTTAAAGGGCTGTACGTTGGCCAATCTAGATAGAAAAGCAACATTGGTGGTGAGGCCAACAATGTGTGTTTTGCTCAGTGCTGAACTCAGCCGTTCTAGGGCTTTTTCTCGGGTTTCATCCCAGGTGATCAACTTGGCGATCATTGGATCATAATGTGGTGATACCGTTCCGCCCTGTTCAACTCCGGCATCTACACGGATGTTTTCTGACGCTTCAGGGAATGAGAGTCTGATAAGATCACCGGTCGCAGGTAGAAAATCATTGTCGGGATCTTCGGCATAGATCCGTGCTTCAAAAGCATGGCCTGTAAGGGTGATTTCATCTTGTTGAGCGGGTAGAGGTTCACCTGAAGCAATACGAAGTTGCCATTCCACAAGATCCAAACCTGTGATCATTTCTGTTACAGGATGTTCAACCTGCAATCTTGTGTTCATCTCCATGAAATAAAACCCACCACTGGGATCGAGCAAGAACTCGACAGTGCCTGCGCCGCGATATCCGACGGCCTCAGCCGCAGCGATGGCCGCTTTGTGCATGCCTGTACGGGTTTTATCACTTAATCCAGGTGCGGGGGCCTCTTCGATAACCTTTTGATGGCGACGCTGCGATGAGCAGTCGCGCTCAAACAGGTGAATTGTATTGCCGTGATTGTCCGCAAAGACCTGTATTTCAACATGGCGCGGGTTTTTTATGAATTTTTCAATGAGAACCCGGTCATCACCAAAAGCGGCTTTGGCCTCACGCTGACAAGAGGCAAGTGCGGCTTCAAAATCAGACGCAGAATGGACAATTCTCATGCCCTTGCCGCCTCCGCCTGACGAAGCTTTGATCATAACGGGGTAGCCGATTATTCCTGCTTGTTCGGACAAGAAAGCTCCCGCCTGATCTTCACCTTCATACCCAGGTGATAGAGGAACACCCGCTTCACGCATTAGGCGTTTAGATGCAGATTTGTCCCCCATGTCGATTATAGAAGACGCAGGAGGTCCGATAAATACGATGTCAGACTTTGCGCAATTTTCAGCAAAAGTCGCGTTTTCAGAGAGAAAACCGTAACCGGGGTGAACGGCTTCAGCCCCCGTTTGTTTTGCGACTTTAAGAATACGATCAGCGAGAAGGTAACTTTCTGCAGGGGCAGGGGGGCCGATATGGATGGCTTCGCCTGCTTCTTTGACAAAAGGGGCGTCTCGATCTGCATCAGAGTAAACCGCCACTGTTTTTACGCCCATCAAATGGGCTGAGCGGATAATGCGTCTGGCGATTTCGCCACGATTTGCAATGAGGATTTTTTTAAACATTAAATCATTTCCAACAAGCATTTCTCAAAGTTCAAGCGACCCAGGAAGC
>CAJXUS010000141.1 GCA_913060675.1 uncultured Rhodospirillales bacterium | reverse complement strand
TCACGTCCACGTCCCCCCGACGCGCGTCAAAAAGCCTTGACGATACACCGTATCGCCTGCAGCTTTCTTCCTACTCGGGGGAAAGTGGACAAGATCCAGAGGGGGTAATATTTAGGGCTGGTGGTATTATATATTCTCGGGTTATTACAACCATTTATACTTGTACTTAACTGCTGGGCGTTGTTTCATATACTCACATATCTAATATTAAACTCACACCAAACATACCCTGTCCGTGAGTGACTAACCCGAAAGTACAGACCCATGATCATCAAGGCAGCCATTGTTGGCCTCGGCAGTGTGAGCAAAAACCTTTTAAGCATATTGGCAAACAAACACGTGCGCGTTTTGGCTGACCATGACATGGAGTTTAAAATTGTCTGCGTGTCTGATAGCTCCGGCGTTGCGGTAAACGCGCAAGGTTTTGATGAGCGCGAGCTTATTGCACGTAAGGAAGCAGGAGAGCGCGCCTCGGGTTTTGAGGGGTATCGCCCGGATGCCACCATTGAAGACGTGCTCGGTGACACTGCAATCGATCTGGTTTTTGAGGCTTCCCCCGTTAATCTCGACACCGGTGCCCCCGGTCTGGGCATCACCCGGGCTGCGTTGAGTAAAGGCATTTCCGTTGTCCTCGCCAACAAAGGCCCGATTGTGCTGGCTTTCAAGGAACTTCATGACCTTGCAGCCAAGACAGCCGCTGGCCTGGCCTATAGTGCCACCGTTTGCGGGGGCTTGCCGATCCTTAACATGGGCAAACGCGACCTGATCGCCGGGGATGTACACAAACTTCAGGGGATCTTTAACGCCACTAGCAACTTTATCCTCGATGAAATGGCCACCGGGCGTTCCTATGATGATGCCCTGAAAGAAGCACAAGACCGTGGCATCGCCGAAGCAGACCCAACCCTCGACGTCGGCGGCTGGGACACCGCCAACAAACTGGTGATCATCGCCAATGCTATTTTGCACCAGAACGTTACCCTCAAAGACGTAGACGTCACAGGCATAGAGAACATCACCGAAACCCAACTCAAAGCCGCACGAGATCGCGGCGAGCAAATTAAGTTGGTCGCAAATGCCGAGAACGGCAAACTCTCCGTCGCGCCGGTTGCCCTGCCCGGTGATAGCTTCCTCGCCCACTGCACAGGCTGGGAAATGGCCGTGGAAATGCACACCGACATCTACGGCATCATGTACCACAAACTCTGGGAACGCGAACCGACCCCCACCGCCGCCTCCATGCTCAGAGATGCGGTGAATATAATTGAGGGAAGATCGCCTTTATGAAAGTCGTCTGTAAATATAATCGCTTGATGGATATTGAGGATAATAAAACGCGAGGCTATATATCACAGTACATTCACGTTGCTTTAGATTTTATTTTAAACCTCGATATCTCCAGAGAATACACCGTTTATGGCATCGAATTTAGAGATAACCGACCATATTATTATCTATGTGATTCAGATAACGATTGGCACCCAACTGCGTGGTCTTCAGAGTTCTTTGAAATAATCGATAATCGACCCTCATTCTTCTGGCGCCTGGCAATTGATAAAATTGGTAAGAGCAAAATAGAAACCTCTCTCATATTTAAAGAGTGGGCAGAAGACCCAAGATTTTTCGAAAACCTAACCGATGACGATCCGATAACAGTCGAGCTTTTTTGCAAATACAAATCGCTAATGGACAATGAGTTTAGCCCACCTTCTGCAACGATTACTTGTTACCGCCCAGCCGGGCAAAGAGAGCTCGATCTTATCGCAAATTCTGAGTACCAAAGATGGCCATGTCGACAGCCTAATCAACCCATTTTTGACCCTGTCGTCACCAACGAAGAATATGCCCTTGAGTTAACCCAATGGCACAGCGATACAGCAGGGATTGGTTATTTAACCAAGTTCGACATGTCACTCGATTATATTTCTCGGCAAAAATTCAAAAGTGTTGACGACAAAGTGCATTCTGAATGGTGGGTCGGCCCACAGGAGCTTGAAGAATTTAATAATAATATCATAGGTAAAATCGAAGTAATCGAAGAAATTCCTCGACATTGATTGCTGAAAGATAGGTGTAGTCCATGTCCGCACCCCTTAACCGACAGGCAATGCTCATTCTTCTCCTTCTATTCGTAGGGGTATTTTGCAATGCCATGATCGTTCCCTTTATGGGCTTTTTTATCGTTGACGGTCTGGGGCGTGATCCGTGGGAAATCAGTATTTATGTAGGCATCGTAACGACGCTCTCCTTGCTGGTTAATCGAACTTTTGGCGGAGGGTTTGATAAGGGCGCAAAGGTACGTCCGCTTGTCGGTATATCGGTTAGTGCTTTTTTGATCGCAACGCTCACCCTCTCCCTTTATCCAACCTATTGGATTATTATCGGGTTTGTCAGTCTGTGCTTTAGCCTCTCAAGCGGATCAACGGCGATTATGTACAGCTTTGGCCGCGCCTATGCTGCAGAACAAGGCCTCCCCGCAACTCAGTACAATTCCTATCTACGCACCATGACCTCGCTTGGATGGATGTTTGGGCCTGCTTTGTCTTTTTCCATTGCAAGCCAATGGGGAAGTCAGGTGGTTTTTATCACAGCTGCAAGCCTTGGTATTCTCTGGCTGCTGGCTTGGGGACTGGCAATACCGAAAAGCTTTTGTATCGCTCCTTCGGCCAAAAGTAACACCCTGCAAACATCTCACGACCAAGCCTTTAACAAGGGATTGTGGTTGGCGGTAACCGCCTGTTTCTTTTTCTCGATTGCTCACATCCTGACAAGTTCGGCACTGCCTCTGTTCTTTACCCAAGAAGCAGGACTCCCAACCTTTACCCCCGGACTTTCCTTTACAATCAAATGTTTGATGGAGGTTATTGCGATTTTGATTGCGCCCACGCTCATCCAGAAAGTCGGAGTTCGGATCACACTTTATTTTGCAGCTCTTATCGCGATGCCGACCTTTTACATCCTCTCGCAAGTTGACACCATCGCGCACCTGATCATCGGATCAGCACTGGAGGGACTTTATTACGGGATCTTTGCCGGGGTCAGCATTACCTTCGTCCAGAGCTTTGCCAATGGTCGCATGGGGCGCGCAACATCGCTTTACATGAACAGCCTGCTTCTCGGCGGCATGCTCGGCAACGTATCCATGGGCTTGATCGCAAGCTCGTTCAGCTACAAAACCGCCATCCAACTATCCCTGATCAGCGTCGCCTGTGCTCTTGTAATATTGGTCTTATCCAGGCGGAGTGACAGAGTTGTTTCGAACAATGTGGAACCACAAACGCGCTTATGAATGAAATTATTAAACGACCTACATCAGACATTATCTGGCTTCACCGCCAATCAATTCATAATGATCTCGGAAAGCTTACGCTTAAAAGTGGCACGTTAGAGATTGTTAATTGGGAAGACGAAAAAGACACGCGCCCAGAAACTGTCGGGCATTTTGAAATTCTCGAAGGACAACCTCTCGGGTTTTACAGAATAGAACATGTGCTTTTCCTACTACTGGGGCAGTGTACTGTATATTGGAGTGACGATATCCAGATCGAACTCAGCTTTAAACGCGACGAACGATATCTCAGGATAAAACAAGAGGATACTGTCCTTGCCAGTTACGACTACTCGTTGGATAGAACACAAATCTTTGCGGATGACCCCACACCCTTTATTAAAGACGAAGATTTTGACTTTGGATTATTCTTGTTAAATATCGCTAATGACCCCGGCAGAAAGTTGCGATTATCTGGCCACATTTGCAAAGGCTAGAGCCTAGTGAATATTAGTATTCTCGTGTTGCTTAGCCCACTGTATCGCCAGAGCTTTTCCCTGCTCTATCTCGGCGGGTTGCATGTATTCTATGAGGTTATCAAGTGCACTTCTTGAATTCCATTTCACCTGAGAGTCTGTTGAGGTTTGTGAATAAAACCGGGCAAGATCCAACCATTTATACGCTTGGACATAATCCCGATCCGTTCCGGTTCCACCGCTATAATCCAATCCGACATTGAGCATTCCACGGATAAAACCAGCTTCTGCGGATTTTTTATATAACTCAAAACCTTTCTTTCTATCCTGTTTGACGCCAAGCCCGATATCATAGAGATATCCCAAGTTATTGGTTGCTTCCGGATGACCTTGATAGAAGGCTTTTTCATAATAGATAAAAGCCATTTTCAAATCCTTGGGCGTCCCAAGGCCCGCTTCGTAAAGGCTGCCAAGACTGTTTTGAGCTTCTGGCAATCCTTGGTCTGCTGCTGCCTTGTACCATTTAGCAGCCTCTACGTAATCCTGCTCGCCCCCAGCACCGGAATCATAGGCAAGTCCCAAGTTTAACTGGGATAAAGCATCCCCCGCCTCAGCGCCCGTTCTAAGTTTGGCCATTTCCTCTGGCGATGTCGCGGTCTGGCAGGCGACAAGAAAAGACACGAGGAAGAGGACGAATAGTTTTTGGAAGAGGTTTGCCATGAAATATGAAGCTCCGGCGTTTGGTGAAAATTTGAGTTAAGCTTATAATTTCATTAGACAAGTTATACTAAAGGGCGTCAAATATTTTGAAAGAATAAGGGTCATGACTAGTTGAGAACTTATGATATGGTTCAAGACTATGAAATCACAG
>CAJXUS010000140.1 GCA_913060675.1 uncultured Rhodospirillales bacterium | reverse complement strand
GCGGGTCATCTCTTTGCGTCTCCGGATAAAGGGCTCAATATTATTGCGCCCGAAATTTGATAAATAATAACCATGAAAATTTCATGGGTTTTCATTATACATAAAGATAGGCAGACAGCCTTACAAACGTCTGCGCGACACTTTGTAGCTCAATAACGCTCTTGGTGCAAAAGAGCTTTCAATTTGATAAATATGTTGAGTGTATAATCGCTTTAATTTTGTATAAATTTCTAATCTTCACCTCCTCCCAATTAGATACCCTCTCTATAGAAGAGAATTAAAGTTTCAGTTATGCTGGTTCTAGTCTAAAGAAGATCGCATAGAGAACGGGTATTATAATCATTGTCAGAACAGTCCCAAATGCCAATCCAGCCATAACGGTCACAGCCATACCAATCCAGAAAACATCCTGTAACAAGGGTATAACCCCCAGAACTGTAGTACCCGCAGCCAAGACAACGGGGCGTAACCTGGACAAAGCAGCAACAATCACGGCCTCATATTTTTCCATTCCATTTTCAAGGTTTATATTTACCTCATCCAAAAGAACAATTGCATTTTTGATCATCATCCCCACCAAGCTCATTGCCCCAAGAAGAGCTAAGAAACCGAACGGTGTACCTGTGAATAGCAAACCCCAGGTAATCCCAATAAAGGCGAAAGGTATGGTTAGAAGAATAATCAACGGGGGGCGAAATGCATTGAAGAGCACAACAATTGTTAAAAGGATAACCGCAATGGTCGGAATGACGCCAGGAACAAGTGAGGCCTGCGCATCAGCGGTAGATTCCGTTTCTCCCCCCCATGTAAATGAATACCCTACAGGCAGATCAATAGATTGAATCTGATCAATAATTGACGCCTGCAACGTTGGTAAAGTAACACCTATAATCGGGTTGGCCTGAACCGTTATTGTCCTCTTCCTGTCTCGGCGGACAATCATAGAATCATCCCATTTCGTTGAAATTCCATCAACGACTTGAGCAAGAGGAATTTTTGAAGACGTGGAAGAGCTATCGATTTGGAGGACATCCATACCACTCACGTTTTGGCGTTCTTCTTCAATATGACGCAGAACAATTGGGATAAGGGTGTCATCTTCACGGTACAGCCCGATTTTACGACCATCAAATGCCCGCTTTGTCGTATTGGCAATATCTTCACGTGAAATAGCCGACCAACGACCTCTTTCTTGGTTGTACTCAGGTACAACAGTTACCATTCGTTGGCGCCAATCTGTTTCATAGGCCTCAACAATTGGAGAAGCTTGGAGAATATCCGTCACTTTATGTGCTAAACCACGCAAGTCATCCGAACTCGCGTTAGAGGGCCCTGTTATTCTGAGCTCAAACTTCCAAGTATTAGAGGGACCAACCCCAAACACACGAACGGGAACTAATGCATCTGGGAAAGTCGCTTTCACCCATGTATTTAATTCTTTTTGTAAATCTCTAACGGTCTTGTAATCATGGACGTTGACCACAAGTTGACCATATGCTGGGTTAATAGGTTCAGGCTCTACGGGGAGATAAAATCTTGGAGGACCAGAGCCAATAAAACTACCTACCCCTGAAATACGGTCATCTTGCAGAAGTTTCTTCTCAATACGCGCCATAGCAGCGGATACATCTTGAATACGCGTGCCTTCTGGCGCCCAGTAGTCGATCATAAACTTTGGCATCGCTGAATCAGGGAAGAACAACTGTTTAACGCCACCAAAACCTACGCCAGAGAAAATAAGCAAACCAACCAAGGCTGACATGGTAACCCAACGAATTTTAATCGCTTTTTCAAGTAACGTTCTAAATGATGTATAGAACTTCCCGCTATACATTCCACCTTCAGAAGAACCTTTTTGACGAAGCTTTTCTTCGGATAACATATCAATGCATTGAATCGGGGTTAACGTCATAGAGATAACCCAGCTGGAAAGCAGGGAAATGGCAACCACAGTAAAGAGTGTCCGACAATATTCACCAACATCCTCAACAGATGCAAAAATTGGATAAAAAGCCATAACCGCGACGACTGTTGCGCCAAGCAAAGGCCAAGAGGGAAGATTAGCTGCCGTAATGGCCGCTTCTTTTTTGTTCATTCCCTGTTGAACTCTGACAACAAACCCTTCAGCAACAACGATGGCGTTATCAACCATCATCCCCAAAGCAATAACCAGCGCCCCAAGAGACATTCTTTGTAAGGGAATATCCAAGATAGCCATAACAATAAAGGTCATAAGGATCGTAAAGATCAGGGCCGTACCGATAATGATCCCCATCTGCCACCCCATTGCGATCGCCAACACGATGAGAACAATCGCAACGGCTTCAGCAAGGCTGATGAGGAACCCGGTAACAGCTTCATCAACGACATCAGATTGCCAATGTACGCGATGAATTTCGATACCTATCGGCAACTCTGCTTCGAGCTCTAACAATCGAGCATCCACAGCCTTGCCAATATCAACCATGTTTCGGCCGGGAACATTCGTCAATGCAATTGAGACTGAAGGTAACCCGTTATAACGCATAAGAGTACGTGGGGGATCGAGATAACCACGTCTTATCGTGCCAATATCACCAACTCTAGTTAGCTCTTCATTTTGAGCTAAACCTCCCACAGAAGAACCTGCGAGAACTGAATCTTGAAATGATGGCCTGATAGCGAGGTTTGAAATGTCTTCAGCAGACTTGAATTCGCCAGAAGGAGCAATTCGAAGCCTTCGATTTTGGAGATCAACACGGCCAGCATCAACGACCTGGTTTTGAAGTTGAAGTGTTTGTTGAATAGATTGCTCACTTATTTTTAATTGCGCGAGCTGGCTTTGCTGAACATCGAGGTAGATAATTTCCTGCTGTTCACCCCAAAGGTCGACACGCGCGATACCGTCAACAAGACTGAGTTCTTTTTTTATTTCATCCACATAATTCTGGAGCTCTGAATAGCTGTAACCATCACTGGTTATCGCGAGCAACAATCCAAAGACATCGCCAAAATCATCGGTTACGATTGGCCTTTGAACACCAGGGGGAAAAGAAGTCTCAATGTCTCTAATTTTTCGACGTAGGGTATCCCATTCCTGAGGCAGGCGATCTGCCCAGTATTCAGCTTTAATGTTTACCTTAACAATGGAAAGTCCGGCCGCAGATGTTGATTCTAGATAATCAAGTGACTTCATCTCTTGCATCGCAAGTTCGATACGGTCTGTAACTTCTAACTCGACTTCTTCAGGGCTTGCACCCGGATACTGTGTCGTAATAACAGCCGTTTTAACTGTGAATACGGGATCTTCCAGTTGTCCTAAACTAAAGTAACTCGCAAGGCCTGCCAATAAAATCAGAACGGTTGTAAAATAAGTGACAGCTCGTTTTTCGATCGCGATTTTTGCCAGACTCATGATTTTCCCCTACTCAATAATTCTGACTTTTTGATTTTCTGATAAGGAATTCACCCCGGCAGTAACCATCCAATCACCAACTTTTAAGCCACTAAGGATCTCTATCCCAAAGTCCGTTAATTCCCCTGTGGTCACAATCCGACTGTTAACAACACCACTTGTCTCATCAAACACCCAAACTCTACTTTCTTTAGCATCAATGCCGTTATATATGGCACTAACCGGCGCTTGGATGATACCTGAGCTTAATGCACGTGGGTCAACCGCTTTACCTGATGCTTTTCCAGCCATACCCGGTAGGATTTGAATGCCTTCGGGTTGATCCATAGATAAAGTAACGGGGTATGTTCTTGTCGATTGTGATGCTTCTGTCCCCACTTCTTTTATCGTTGCGGGGATCGCTACGTTTGGAAATGCATCGTATGTCACAATGACCTCAGTTACAGTTGGCACCAGGGAGATCAAACTTTCGGGAATATCAACAACCATCTCAATTTGGGATGAATCTACCAATCTCAAAATAGCCTGTTTGGCGTTAACATCTTGAAAGTTATCAACATAGGTAGAGACAACGATACCTTCAAAAGGGGCTCTTAAATTTGTGTATTTTAAATCAAGCCGGATGCGATCTAATGCAGCCTGTGCCGAACCTACTTGGGCTTTTGTCACACCGTAAGCGGCTTGAGATTTATCCACTCTGGCTTGGCTTACATTTTTATTTTTGAAAAGGTGTTTTTGCCTTTCAAGATCTTGTTCCGCATTCTTGAGCTCGGCCAGAGCGGATCTTACATCAGCTTTATATCGTTCAACATCAGCGCGAAAGGGGGCAGGATCGATCTGCGCCAGTAGATCATCTTTTTTGACAAGTGTTCCTACGCTTACTGGAAATTCGACCAAGGGACCGGAAATACGAAAAGCAAGATCGACTTCTACAGCAGCTTTCGCACGTCCAGAAAACCAACGCTGTTTAAAGTTTGAACTGTCACTCACCTGTATCGCTTTCACCGGACGTATGACTTCACTCTGGACCACAACTTCTTCTTCACACGCTGATAGAAATGGTAGAGCTAGTAACAATCCTACCAAAGCAGATGTTTTAAGCTTATTCATCTTCATATCCCATTTTGGTCCGATTTTGGTCGATAGCATTTTAAATTACATATACTTAACTCATAAAGTGCTCTTGTCTAATCACTCAATTTTGGCTGATCTTAGAAAGTGGATGTGAGGAAGGATCTTTCAAAAGTGCAGGTGGCTGACGCTTCCAATCTACGCCCTTTTTACCGATTTCATACCCAACACTATAAAGCTCCCTCATATATTTGTTATCAAAGGGTTCGGGCAGTGGATAATCAAAATCACCGGGCACATAGCTTAGATAAAAATCAAAGCCATCTCTTTGTGTTAAAAGGTAAATTTGAGAAATGTTGCTCACTCCCTGCTGCTTGATTAAAACTTCAAGCGAACGCCGGGAGACATTCAAGAGTGTGGGAAGTACGGACTCATAGGAAGAGACAATTTTTGTATTTCGGATTAAATATAGGTCTAAGGTATATCCTGCCCCCGATTTCAAATTAGCTTAAATTAAGATAGTCTTTTTGCAGTT
>CAJXUS010000139.1 GCA_913060675.1 uncultured Rhodospirillales bacterium | reverse complement strand
CGAGATCTACACTATCCTCTTCGTCGGCAGCGTCAGATGTGTATAAGAGACAGAGATTGTAGTGTCTGAAAAGCGCTTGGCCGAGTTTGGACTGACCAGCGGTAAATTGGAATTTCTTTTCACTGTCATGCTTAATGACAAATTTAATGAACCCAGAACAGAGAACACAAACATCGTCGTAAACCAATAGCGGACGACTATCATCAAAGTTAGGAACCGAAGGGTCGTCCCGGTAACTGTATAGAGAATTGAGAAAGGGAGACCTGGACATTATTGTTACTCGAAGGATCAAGGTAATATCATTTTAGGAAAATAATAATTGAAAGAAATTATTATACAAACTGTGGTACAATTTTTATACAGGTTTAGCTTTTAAAGCTAATTTGATGAAAGCAAGGGGCGAGAAGAAAGCCAGAAAACTGATGTTCCACCTTCCTTTCTTGAGCCTCTTTCGTTGTTTAGTGATGGGGTGTGTTTTTAGTTTTAGCTCTGCTGCTCAGGCGGAGTGCGGAAAAAATATCTCTATAGCCTATTCGAAAAATTACATACCCTATCAATTACAATCTTCTGGGGCTACTGGGCCCACAGGATTGGATATTGATATTATTTCGGCAATTATGGATGAATTAGGGTGCGAATATCATTTTGTCGAGATCCCATCCAAACGCGCCCAGATGCTCTTGAAGCGTGGTTCTCTTGATGTAATGCCAGCAGCATCAATTACAGAAGAGCGAAGGAGCTATTCATACTTTTCCGCGCCCTATAGAGACGAAGCCATTGCGATGTTTGTCCGTTCTGAAGATCACAATAAATATCGGCAGTATGTGTTTAGCGATGCCATAGATAATAGCCTCCGTATTTCGGCAGGATTGGGCGGGTGGTATGGCCCGGAATACGGTGAGGAAAAAGCACGCGCCTTGGAAGTTGGCGCTCTTACATTAAGTGCCAGTACAGCAGTACGGTTTCAGCAGTTGTTTGATAAACGTATTGATATGGTCGTCGCGGATTTATTTGTCGGTTATCATCATGCAATTCAGTCAAACCGTTTAGATGATATTAGCCCATTACCTCATTTACTTAATTCGGACCCTGCCCACTTCATGTTGAGTAAAAAATCGGTCACCAGACAGTTCGTCGATGAATTTAACACTGCCCTGAAGGCCGTGTTAATAAGTGAAAAATATGAACGGTTATTGGAAAAATATCAGCCCACGCCAAGTGTTCCTACCAACTAAAGGTTATTTCCTTCTTATATATTCATGCATGAGCAAGGAGGTTGTTAGAAAGCTAAAATATAAAAGCCAAATCCGCCAATGATTAGGGCTGAAATC
The DNA here is from genome assembly GCA_913060675.1 of uncultured Rhodospirillales bacterium. Taxonomy (GTDB): domain Bacteria; phylum Pseudomonadota; class Alphaproteobacteria; order Kiloniellales; family Kiloniellaceae; genus Kiloniella. Next base: position 3,843 of record CAJXUS010000139.1, on the reverse strand, counting down.
CAGTTAATGGCTTTGATATAACTGGTGGGGAGGTGCTTTCTCATGATGCTGCCTAATAGGGCAATAAAGAGCCACCATCCAAGGGATCCTAAAAAAATGCCTAGGGCGACAATCCAACGGCCATCGCCAGAACCATCGCTGTTTATTCCTGCAAAAATTGCAAGGAATACCAGTATTGTCATCGGGTTGGTTATCGTCAATGCGTAGGCGCTGGAGAAGGCAACAAACAAGCCTTTAGGATTTTTACTTTCAATCTCAACGGCATATGTTGGGGGTTTAGCCCGAAGTATTTTGTAAACACTAAACCCTGCCATGATGATTAGTCCTCCGCCGCCGAGCGATCGGATCATGTCATTGTGTTCTAGTAAAAGGGTCATTACCGCAGTTAGGCCGAGTAGGGCCAGAATGCCATAAGTCATATCCGCGATTGCAATACCCAACCCGGTGGCAATGCCTGCCATAATCCCTCGTTCGAGGCTGAGCTTTAGGCACAAAAGAGCCATAGGGCCAACAGGGGCAGCGACAGCGAGGCCAATCATGAGGCCTTTAATTACGAGTGCTAACATTGTGTTTCCTTCATCGGCTGGTTACCGATGAGAAAAGTTACACCGGCAGTATTGTCGTTTCTTTTTCACTCTCAAGAACAACGATGGTTTCTGTATGGGCGACGCCTGGCTGTCGTTTGAGCTGTTGCTTCAAAAACTGCTGCAGTCCTTGAGTATTTGCGACACGCACTTTGGCTAGATAGTTGTGTTGACCAGTTACGTGATGGAGTTCTTGGACTTCAGATAGTTCTTGTATGGCTTTGACAAATTCTTGTTCGTCAGCCCCTTGATGGAGGTCGATGAAGAGGAAAGCTAACAACTCCAATCCGACGATTGTTGGATTGAGAACGGCTCTGTTTTCTTGGATCGTTCCGTTGTTCTGTAATTTGCGCACGCGGTCATTGACCGCCGATACACTCAAGCCAGTTTGTTTGGCGAGTGCGGTCATCGGGGTTCTGTTGTCACTCTGTAGTAGAGTAAGAATTTTCCGGTCAGTGTTGTCCATGTCAGGAATATATATGGCGTAAGTAGGTCGAGTCAATTATTAATCCTGAGATATTGAGTTATTGCCAAGTAAATTGTGGTTATGGTGCCATATTTATGGCCGTTATCCGGCACAAATATAATTTTGCCGGATAACGGCCATGAAAAAGCCCTGGCTAAGAGCCGAGGCCTTTGATCTTTTGTGATCGGTTGGTTCGGATTAACCTGTCTTCTTCCAAATCGTGAGTTCGGCAACTGTATGTTGGTATTTTCGCCGGGTTTCGCGAATGACAAAGGGAACGTCAATTGGCTGTGTTATCAATTCAAATTCTGGGGCAAGTGCATCACGCAAACCGTCTAGTGTGGTGTGGTTTTCACCGGTATTAGCTTTGTAACCACCCAACCAGTTGTCACGTTGGGTAAACTCTTCGAGCCAGGTATAGGGTGAAGTCAGTACGAGGTGTCCACCTGCTCTGATCCGCTCTTTGATTGTTGAAATGAATTTTTGGGGATCATAAAGACGATCAATGAGGTTTCCAGCAAAGACAAGATCATAATCAGTGTATTTGGCGTCCAGATTACAGGCATCGCCTTGCGTAAAGCTGACTTTGTCTTTGATTTCTCTGTAACCTTCGAAATCGTCCAGTTTAATCTCTTTATAACTGACGAGCTCACCTTCGTCTTGCACGGTATAGCGCTGAGTTCCTTTGTGTTGCAAAGCTGAAGGCGCTTGTATCAGGCGAGCCGAGAAGTCGATTGCATCAACGTGATCGTATGATTTAGCCAACTCAAAAGAAGCCCGCCCAGTCGCGCAACCGAGATCCAGTGCCCTTTCCTTTGTGCTTTCTGCCGTGTGATCGAGGCAGATTTTTGCACAGGCAACAGGGAAGCTGGGCACACCAAAGTACTGGTCACCGTAATGAAACTCAATATATTGGGCGACAATATCGTCTGTCTCGTACATATTTACCTCGGTGGCGGGAAGTTCTGCGGCTTCAACATAGCGCAGGCCTGAATATTGGAAGAAATGACGGCGAAAAGCGTATCTTGAATCCTTTAAGGCGTAATTGCCAGTTGAGATCCAACAGCCCCCTTTGAAGATATTGTGTTTACCATCAAAGGTCGGGGTTGAAAAATCATCGTAAATCGGGTGGACATCAAAACCTTCAAAGCCATCAATCGGCGTTTCGGTCCACTGCCAGACATTACCGATGATATCAAAGAACCCCTCAGGAAATTCGTGACGATTAACCGGACAAGATGACATTCCGTGTTCGAGGTTGATGTTACCTGGCGCATGATCCCACGTGGGTTGATCGGTTGGCTCTAACCCGCGGAGCTTATACCACTCGGCTTCAGTCGGCAGTCTAATTGCCTTGCCGGTTTTTTCAGATTTCCAGTTACAAAAGGCTTTTGCTTCAAGGTAGTTAATATCAACGGGCCAATCCCAAGGCATTGCAATGACTTCGAGCATGGTTCGGTATTTATAGTCGCTGCCTTGCTTGATCCAGTACGCCGGGAATTGGGCCTTTTTGTAAGTGACCCAATTCCAACCTTCACTGCTCCAGTATTTTTCTCTCTCATAACCGTTGTCTTTTACAAAGTCGAGATACTCTTGGTTGGAGACGAGGTATTTACTGGCGTTGAAAGTTTTCACGGTCGTATGGAGCGTACCGTACTCGTTATCCCAGCCAAAGTGCTGGTTGTTCTGTCCTTTTCCAAGTGTCAGTTTTCCTCCTTCAACTTTTAGGAGTTCGTTTTCAGGCGCAGTTGAACTCTCTGAACAAATTTTACTCCAGATACGGTGGGGTTTTACCTGGGTTAGGGGGAGTTCGCGGATGAGAACAGCAGTTGTTTCCATGTGAATGCGTTCGTGTTCTATCCCCATCATAATAATCCATAGAGGATCGTTTTGCTTGATAGGAACAGATAGATCGCAGGTACGGATGAAATGATCGACCAAGACACGCGTTTTGTCTCTGTAGGATTTTACAGTAGATGGTGTTGGCCAGTTATAACTGTTTTCATTCAGATCGTCCCATGACATTTCATCGACACCAATAGCGAGAGTTGATTCGAGAGTTTCGTCGAGGCGCTTATCGATGAACTTTGCAACGTTGAGCTTATTGATAAAGAAAACAGCAGTGTGTCCATAATAAAAAATCAAGGGATGGCGCAATGGGTTGGCCCTTGCATAAAAGGCCTCTTCGCCGTTGAGACATTCGAAAATTGTCTCATAAAGCGAGAATGTTTTATGGAAATAGTCGAGAATTTCTTGCCGCTTTTCTTCCGGGCTTCCTTGGTCGAGTTTTAATGTGCGTGTGTTTAGAAGATTATTGTCAGACAAGATAATGCTTTTACCCATATCGTGAACTGTGTCTGGTGACATTCGTTTGGCTCCCTGGTGGACTTATTCTTATTTATGTGAACAAAACAAGTACAGTCATGGGATATGGTGGTGAAAATGCAGATTTCATCAGGGTTGACGTAAGTGTGAATAAATACTGGCGTTTTGTGCGAAAACCTGAAATTATTTATAAATAATATAATAAATTTAGTGCTTTAGCTTAGATTTGTTTGTGTTGTTAGGGCCGTTACATTTGGGCTGAGGCAAAATTGTGTCTGTTACTTCTGCCCTTTTAATACAAAGATCTCTTCCTACATGTCCCTGTAGTTATATGGTTAATGATAAAAACTGATAATTTGGTTAAGGTGAATTTTGTGACAGAAACGATTACTCAATCATCCATTCTCACTTCGTATGAACCTGTCTCTTATACACATCTCCGAGCCCACGAGACCGAGGCTGATCTCG
>CAJXUS010000138.1 GCA_913060675.1 uncultured Rhodospirillales bacterium | reverse complement strand
ATCTACACTATCCTCTTCGTCGGCAGCGTCAGATGTGTATAAGAGACAGGCATTATGGCAGGCGCGCAGGTTTTAGCCTTGGATCAATATGCGGGGCCTTGTCTGGCTTCTTTTCTGCACAAGCCGTTTTAGATAATAATTTTGAACTTTTTTGTTTGAGTTCGTTCCTATTTGGCGCCTTTATGTCAACGGTGGCTTATTATCGTTTTGCTGCCGCAGATACGGCGACCGAAGTGTTCAAAAGCAAGGCTATATCTTTAGTCATGGCAGGCGGTGTTATTTCAGCGTTTGCTGGTCCTGAGCTCGCTAAGTGGTCAAAAGATCTGGAGTTTTTTGGACCCGTTCTTTTTGTTGGCAGCTTCTATGCCATTACGGCTCTTTGTGTTGGCACTCTGATTATCGTTCAGTTTATAAATATTCCTCGGCTCGCCATACATGAAATGAAATCAGGTGGCCGCTCTATCTTTGAAATTGCCAAACAGCCCGTATTCTTTGTTGCCGTTTTGTGTGGGATCGTGAGTTATGCCTGCATGAACTTGATAATGAGTATTACACCTGCTGCAATGATCGCCTGCGCTCATCCATTTGAATCAGCAGCTTTTGTCATTCAGTGGCATGTTTTCGGAATGTACGCGCCGTCATTTTTTACCGGATCATTAATCAATCGTTTTGGCTTGATAAAGATACAATTGATGGGTGTTGTTCTTATTGCGATTGCTGCAACCATTAACCTTACAGGTGTTGAAGTCATACAATTTTGGGCTGGTTTGGTAACTTTAGGGCTTGGTTGGAATTTTCTCTATGTTGGCGGTAGCGCGATGCTCACAGAGTCATATCGCCCTGAAGAAAGGGCAAAGGTTCAAGCTTTTAACGAGCTATTGGTCTTTGGTGTAGTCGCAACTACAGCCTTTAGTTCAGGATTTGTCTTTGATAAATTTGGTTGGGCTGCGGTAAACACACTGGCGTTTATTCCAGTTTGTATTTTCCTCGTTGTTCAGCTGGTTTATAGAGGCCAGCTGAACAAAACCGTTGAGGCTTAACTTAAGGGAATAGGTCTTATTGAGAAGAACCGCCTGGATTAAATTTACCTAGGTTGCCAAGTAATTGTTGAATTACCGTCAGATCTTGACCTTCTGTGGGTGTTTCTCTGGTTACAGGGTCAATAACTCTACCGTCTTCCAAGGCATATGATCGGGATTCTAGAAGCTTGCCCTCAGGTGAGAAGGAAACAACAAGAATACTACGATCAATTATAACAGGATCATAAAAAGCCGTTTTTTCAACTTTTTCACCAATATAATACCAGACCTGGTCTTTGAAGGTCGAGAGAGTGGATGGCGAACCGAGTAATTCAGCCACATCACGTCTATTAGAGACACCCGTTTCTAATTTACTGACTTCATCGGGGTCAGGGAAATTTCCACGAACGTTAACTCTGCTTTCACATGCGCTGATCGCAAAAGGGAGCAACACAGCTGCCAAAATGGTCTTTGTTCGTAGAGACAATCTAAAAGACATAACCAAACTCTGATATAAGTTAAAATAATTCCACGTGTTGTTCTTTAGCATAAAAGTTGTTCGTGCTAAACCAATCGCGTTACACAGGCACTATACTCGTCTACGTAAGTTTTTCGAGTCATAATTCAAAGCTCAAGAAAACAAGAGGACTGATACTTGTTCCGTAAGCTCTTTGGTCGCAATAGCGACTCTGATGCCGTCCATGACCTATATGTCTGCATTATAACTCAGGCAAGAGAAAAAGATTTTTATCATAAGATGTCTGTTCCCGACAGCCTTGATGGTCGCTTTGATATGATCACCCTACATATGTTCCTTATTTTACGGCGTTTAAAGGCCGAAAGTAAGGTGACTGCAGAGTTCTCTCAAAAGCTCTTTGACTTAATGTTCAGTGATATGGACCTGAGTTTGCGTGAAATGGGGGTCGGTGATGTTGGGGTCGGAAAGCGTGTTAAGGCCATGGTTCAAGGCTTTTATGGTAGGATTTCGGCTTATGAGGAAGCATTAACTGGGAAAGGAGATTCTCTGGAAACTGTTCTTGAGAGAAATCTCTACGGAACAGTTAAAGTAACCCCAGAGACCTTAACCGAGATGAAAGATTATGTGCTGAAACAAGATAAGTATCTAACTGAGCAAGACATATCAAAAATGATGTCAGGGCGAGCGGACTTTATTCAGTAGTCCCGTATGGCTGGATTGCAATAATCTCTATTGACCCATTCTAAGCGCACTCTTATTGTGCGCCATCTTGGCATATATGTTATGATTCTAGTTCTCTAGAGAGCTGTTCAACCGAGAAAATTGTTACATGTTAATCAGAATATTTATCAGGAGTTAATCAATGGAAACGCAGTGCGAAAACGAATTTTCGCGTCGTTATCCTGTTGATAAAATACAGGCACGGACGCAAGCCCTTAAACTCAAAGCAAAGCCTGAAGAGTGCGAAGCTATAGCCAAACGGTTTAATTTAATTGAACTTGATGGCTTTACTGCCACTCTACAGTTGGAGCCCAAGGGAAAAGGATCTCTCTTGGAGGTACAAGGGACTTTAAAGGCGAATGTTGTACAACCTTGTATTATAACTGCTGAACCAGTTTCATCTTCACTTGATGAAACGTTCGAGATTCTTTATAGCTTTGACCCAGTTGATGATGCTGGTAATGAAGTCCTAATAGATATGGATGCTGAGGAGCCACCAGAAATGGTTGATCCACAGGGGATAGATTTTGGCGAAGCTGTTGTTCAACAGTTTGCTGTAATGTTAAACCCTTATCCTAAATCACCTGATTCGAGTTGGACGGGCGATTCTGTTGAAGAGACACCAAATGAGGAGGAAGTGCAGAAATCGGAGAAAACTAACCCGTTTTCAGTACTAAAAGACCTCCAAATTAAAAAGTAAGGCATCATTACTGTGTTAGGGCTTGCCGTCGTGGTATTTATTAGCTTATAAGCGGCGAGTTTTTTTATTGAAGCTAAATGCGAGAATTGAGCAATGGCTGTTCCAAAGAGTAAGATTAGTAATTCCCGTCGCGGTATGCGTCGGTCACATGATTCGCTTCCTGCAAGCATTTCACAAGAGTGTTCAAACTGTGGTGAGCTAAAACGCCCACACCATGTTTGTGCATCATGCGGTACATACGACGGTCGCGAAGTAGCCGAAGCTGAAGCCTAAGGCTTGTCTAGATAGTCTTTTTTGATAGGCCGATCATTCTGGTCGGCCTTTCTTTCATGGATCAATTAGACAAGACAGGAATTCAGTGAGCGCTCACATAACCATAGCCTTGGATGCAATGGGAGGTGATGACGCACCGGGTATTGTTGTACATGGAGCTGAAATAGCTTCTCAACGGTATCCTGACGTCAGATTTCTCATGTTCGGTCGCGAGCAAGAGGTTATGCCTCTGCTCAATCAAACGACCCGTCTAAAAGATGTCGTTGAATTTATTCATACCGATGACAAGGTCCTTAGTAGTGATAAACCGGCCATAGCACTTCGCTCTGGCCGAAAGTCTTCCATGCGCCTTGCTATTAATGCCGTACATGATGGCAGAGCAGATGGTATTGTTTCCGCAGGGAACACTGGTGCTCTCATGGCCATGTCTAAATTCGTCCTAAAAACCCTCCCTGGTGTAGATCGTCCTGCAATAGCATCCTTTTTCCCAACGTTACGTGGGGAATCATTGATGATGGATCTTGGTGCAAACCTTTCTTGTGATGCCGATAATCTTGTCGATTTCGCAGTAATGGGTAACGCATTCGCACGCTGCGTACTCGGTGTTCAAGAACCTTCCGTTGGTATTTTGAATGTCGGTTCCGAAGATGTGAAAGGGCATGAATACCTTCAAGTAGCCAGCTCCATGCTACGTCAAGCAAACCTGCCTGGTGAGTTTGTCGGTTTTGTCGAAGGTGATGACATCGGTAAGGGAACCGTTGATGTCATCGTTACCGATGGCTTTACAGGTAATGTTGCCCTTAAAACGGCCGAAGGAACGGCTAAACTCATAACCGAGTTTTTCCGCCAGACCTTCAAAAGCAGTTTTTTAGCCAGTCTTGGTTACATTTTAGCAAGTTCAGCACTAAATAAACTTAAGAAGCGTGTTGATCCGCGACTGTATAATGGCGCGATCTTCCTCGGATTGAACGGAATTGCGGTAAAAAGTCACGGTGGTACAGATGCCATTGGCTTTGCAAATGCAATCGGCGTTGCTGTCGATATGCGCGATCAGGATATCGTCCGAAAAATCCGCGAAGATTTCGATTCGCTAACTCGTGACCCAATTAATGAACAGGCTGCGTTTGAATGATGATACGTGCAAATATCAAAGGCTGTGGCTCTTACCTTCCTGAACGTATCGTTACGAATGATCAGCTTGCTGAACGCGTTGAGACTTCAGATGAATGGATTCGTCAGCGGACCGGGATTCGCCATCGCTATATTGCCGGTGAAAACGAGCTAACTTCCGACCTTGCAACCAAAGCTGCTCTTGCTGCTCTTGAACATGCAGGTATCGACCCCTCTGAAATTGACTTGATTGTCTGTGCGACGGCTACTCCCGATGAAACCTTTCCTGCTACAGCAACTGTTGTGCAGAAAAATTTAGGTGTAATCAGAGGAGCGGCCTTTGATATTCAGGCGGTCTGCAGTGGGTTTGTATATGGTTTAGCTGTCGTCGATAGCTTGATGAAGACAGGTCAGGCTCGGACCGCTTTATTAATTGGTGCTGAGACATTTTCACGGATTCTAGATTGGCAGGACCGTTCTACCTGTGTTCTTTTTGGGGACGGGGCTGGCGCGATTGTACTGAAAGCTGAAGAGGGCAATGGCGATAACTCCGATAGCGGGATCTTAAATACCCATATCTATTCAGATGGACGGTATCACGACGCGCTTTATGTCGATGGAGGACCATCTTCAACGGGGACAGCCGGGTTCTTGCGTATGGAAGGCAAAGAAGTATTCCGCCAAGCTGTATCAAGAATGCCCGAAGCAATTGATACAGCGTTACAGACTTCTGGGCTTAGCTCATCTGATATTGATTGGCTGGTTCCTCACCAAGCCAATATTCGCATCATAGAGGCAATGGGGAAAAAATTGAAACTTCCCAAAGATCGTGTTGTGGTGACGGTTGATAAACATGCAAACACGTCCGCAGCGTCTATCCCTCTGGCTCTAACCGAAGCCGTATACGACGGTAGAATTAAACGTGGTGACATCGTTATGATGGCCGCCATGGCTGTCTCTTATACACATCTCCGAGCCCACGAGACCGAGGCTGATCTCGTAT
>CAJXUS010000137.1 GCA_913060675.1 uncultured Rhodospirillales bacterium | reverse complement strand
CCCGTTTTACGAGGCTTCCCCATCCATTCAGCGGCCAATTTGATTTTCTTGGCATCAACGCCAGAAACTTCAGCCGCATTTCTCAGCTTGAACTCGTCTTGAGAAAGCAGCCATTCCTTCCAGTCTTCAAAACCTTCGGTTTGGAACTTGCCCCAAGTCGTACGCCATTGCCACGGCGTATTACGTGTACCCTGACCAAACCCTGAAGAGCTTTCCCATTTGTTGTTCACCCACTTCTTGATCCACTCGGAATCTTCCCAACCGTTTTCAACGATCAATCGAGCGATCGCATTGACGACGAGCAAGTCGGTTCCAGGTGTCACATCAAGATAGAGACCGCCGTTCTTTTCTGCATAGGCAACCCCTGCAGTTCTACGCGGGACCATGAAGATGGCTTTTTGGCCATTTTCAATACCGCGCATAATCCACTGGGTGAAAAGAATGGTTTTGGTCTCATACGGGTCCGTACCACAAATCAGAAGTGTCTCTGCATCACGCCAATCTTCGTAAGCCGGGGCAAAATTATCAAAGCCCGCATCACGAAAACCTGGTGTTGATGTCACATCAGAAGGCGTATCGTGGAAGGTAAAGTTAGCGGTATTCACATGGCGCAATGCATATTTTGAAATGGCATAAGTATTCTCAATATACTGGTATGAGAAGGTTTTAACGCCGTAGGCATTGGTGCCGTGCTTTTTAATAACGTGTTTACCTACTTCTGCAGCAACATCCAAAGCCAAGTCCCAAGGAACAGGCATCAATGTACCGTAGATACGCATAAGTGGTGTTTTAAGACGATCACGCGTTGGTGTTTGTGGGTTATAACATTTCTGAGCAATACACCCACCACGAAGACTTGAATCCCCGTCAATGTTTACATGCTTGGTATCCTTGTCAGGAATGATAACCACGTGGTGAGGCTGACCGTTATGAAGCACTATATTATGCTGATTTGGCGCAACCCAAGGGCCCAGTGCTTCAACAGGGAATTCTGCATCAAATGCATTTTCCTCGGCATTTGGTCCACCGTTCTGTGCATTTACTGGCCAGCGATAAACTTTATACCCACAGGCAACAATACAGTAATCACAAGCGGTGGAAATCACATCCGCCCCCTTAGGAGGTAACGGAACATTACTTTCTGGTATGTAATACGGTGTAGCCATACTAGTGTCCCCTTATCCTTTCAGGTTGTCGTAACGGCCATAAATAAGACCGAATACGCCAACGGCATAAACATCATCCCCATCAACTTCCAACAGGATCTGCGGTAGGCTTTGATAAGCTTGACCTGAAATCAAAATACCGTGTCGGGTAAGATCGTAAGTTGAGAGATGAAGCGGACAAGGCCCAAGAGATTTGGTTTCAGCTTTGTACGTTTCCTGAAGCGGACCTCCCTGATGGGTACAGGTGTAGTTAAAGGCCACAACGTCCTTCATGGGGCCAACGCCACCACCTGATTCTTCACCAAGCTTTACCAGTAACGATTCAGAGAATGAACCTTCGTCCGGATAATTGAAATCCACAGGCACGTCCTGCTTAAGCTCAGAAAGCTTAGCAATGAGCTTACGTGGATAGGTCGCAACCATCGCAGGGACTTCTTTGGCCTGCGGGCTTCCAGCATTCATTGTCACCATAATAGTAAAGGTCGTGGCTCCTGACGCGAAAAGGAACTGACGGCGCGACAAGGTACAGCTGTTCTTGCCACTCTTGGCGCAATCACAGCCTTTGCTTTTTTCTTGAATGGCATCACTCATAGTTCCACCCCTTAGTTGGCTTGAGCTGTGTTTTCGGTCATAGGAAGCGGTGCATAATCTGGCATCTCTGGAGCATCCATGAGAATTTCATCCCCACTTAGGCATTCAAGGAATGAGACGAGATCATCAACTTCTTGATCAGAAAGGCCCAAAGACTTGAGTAAAGGTGACTTATTTTTGGAAAATTCGTTCGTAGCACCACCTGCGTTATAGAACTCAACCACATCGCGGAGAGTTTCCAACATGCCGTTATGCATGTAGGGCTCGGTGTATTTAGTGTAACGAAGTGAAGGTGTCCTGAACTTCCTTTTGTCGGATTTTTCCTTGGTTCTGAAATGGAACCCGGGATCATCCTTGGTTTTCCGATACATTTCTTCAGTTGAGCCTTTTGCATAAAGCTCATAACGGAAAGTTATCTGAGAAAGACCATCATCAGACCAGCGATCCAATTGTGGAACACCAAGGTTATAGTATTTTTGGTCCGTTAGAAGCGGTCCATTGTGGCATTCAACACACTCGCCTTTACCACGGAATAGCTCAAGGCCACGTTTTTGCTGGTCAGTGAGTGCCCTATCGTCTCCGCGAAGGTAGTTATCAAACGGTGTATCGGTTTGAACGATAGTGCGTTCAAATGCAGCGATTGCTTTCCAGGCGTTACTAATTTTTGGCCATTCATCCCCAAATACTTCCTTAAATTGTTCTCGACCCTCAGGAATGAACGCAAGACGCGCTTCCATCATATCGTTTTCACCGTTACCAGAAACGGCGCCGCCTGCCGTTGATTTTTCTTGAGATTCCAAAGATTTGGATGATCCAGTCCAAAACAGCTTGCCGTAATAGGCTGAATTCACAATGGTCTGGGAATTACGCCAATGCGTCGTACCCGGATAACCAAAGGAAATCTTGTCTTCGACATCACAACCAAGGGAAGGCTCCTGACAAGCAGTACAAGATGTGGAGCCATCGCCCCCCATACGGCCATCCCAGAAAAGGATTTTACCAAATTCTATTTTTTCCGGTGTTTGCGGATTACCAGCCAGAATAGTTGGCGTACCAAGTGCTTCCAGTGGTGCATCAACATCAAGATCACCACCAACTCTAAGTTTCTTGGATGGCAGAGTTTCTGCTGTGGCCTGCTTAACGTTAACTCCAGAGCTTTCTGGGTTACTGACACAACCATATATGAAAGCCGTCTCTAGTGTGGAAACCATCATGCCCAGCAGCATTTTTTTGAATATTTCATAATGCCCCCCTAGTTAACGGTGTTATTCCAGTCGGTGATGGCTTCGTATTCTGTATCAATTTCTTCAGGAACAAAATCTGGTCCAGTTAACGGATCACCTGATAATGATTTCAAGAAGTTAACGAGATCTCTCTGCTCCATAGCTTTAAGTTCCAAATCTTTTATACGTGGATCTTTATTTGGATGATCGCCGCCGCCCGTATTGTAGAAAGAAACAACAGCGTCCAAGCTTTCGAAAGTACCGTTGTGCATATAGGGCGCGGTGTATGTCAGTTCACGAAGGCTCGGTGTCAGGAAAGTACCCTTGTCTTCGTTTCGGTGAGTCCGAACATAAGCACCAACATCTTCTCTGAGGTTCATGTAATTTTCGATCCCCATGAACTTCGCATAGGTTACATAAGTCACATGACGGAGAGGATCTTCGTAGATCGTGGTGTTTTGAGGCACGCCAGTATTGTAAGGCATATCATCGGTGAAAGTATCACCAGAGTGACAACTGATACATCCAGCTTTACCTTTAAAGAGCTCATATCCACGCGCAGCAGAAGCGGACATCTCACCTTTATCAAAAGATGAATTACGTGACGTAAGTGTCTTTAAATATTCAGGTATCGCCTTCCTAACGCCACCATTCGATGGTTCGCCTAAGCCGGCTTTTTCAAACAAATCAACATAAACAGGATCTTGTTTGATGCGCTCTTGCATCAAACGCATATCCATATTCATGAGGTAAGTCTCTGTGATCATTTCACGCGTAACATCGTTCAGGTTCGTGCCCTGACGGCCGTCATGAAACCAGGCTTTACGATAAGCTGTATTGATAAGGGTTGGTGTGTTTCTAAATCCGAGCGATCCCGGATAGGCGTCTGAAAGTTCTTTACCGTCGGTAAAAGCTTTCTCTGGAATGTGACAACTTGAACAACTCAATTCAGCATCACCGGACAAACGTGGATCAAAGAAGAGCCGTTTACCGAGTTCAGCTTTTGCCTGGTTAACCTCAATGGGTTTTACAGGACCTTGAGTTGGATTATCTGCATAAGAAATTGTTGCTAGAGAGCAACTTAGTGCCCCTGCCGTTAACAGGGAGGCCTTTGTTCGGCCTTGCCGTAATTTACTTACTGGCAACTTATTCATCCCCCTCCTCTGGATGCGTTTTCTTTTAAGAACTGCATCCGTATAGTTTTCTATGTTCCAAATTTGGAATTACCCGTTTAGTGGTCGATTAAAGGGGCAATACCGATGGAACGGAGGGAATGTAATAATATTAAAGGACTACGTGCATTGACCTGTATCAAACAGATTTGAACTTTTGGTCAAAAATTAAAACAATGCCTTGTAAAATTAATACCTTAACAAATGACTACATCTTCTCGGGCGCCGAAAGCTACCGGATAAAAAGTAATAACCCCTTTTGGCTTTGCAACAAAAACTGCAGAATATTTGTAACCATCTTCTTCAATTTCATGAAGGCAAACAGCTTTCTTTTTTGCATAATCCTCAAAGTTTTTGGCAACGCGTAGATAAGCAATCGTAACCTCAACAAAGAGCTCTTCTGCATCAAGGCTGTGACTATACCCTTTCACGCAAGACCTTCCTTTGGACTTATTGGGACGTTGGTAAAAAACACCTATTGTATAAACTGGCGGAGAAATCTGCATTTTATGGCAACTGACATCCAAACCACCCCAGCCCTCTTCTTGCATCTGTAAATAGCGTCCACGATAGTGTAAGCCACCAATTTTTTTGCTTTTTGGCTCGCCACAGAAGATATGGCGAAAACCATTGGCATCAAACCAAATCCGACCAAGCTCGTTCCTCATTTTTTCTGCCAAACTCCATAGAGAATATTTAGCTGATAAATTGAGGGATAAATCTTCCTTTCTCATTCTGATCTGGAGCCCGCTCAATACTTTCTCTCCGCTTGAGCCATTCAAAGCCTTTAGAAAGTCCTTTTCTGAAACCGGGCTTCCCCAATCCCCACACACTTTTAATAAAACTTGCCCAAAGTCGGAAATTTGAGGAGGAGCAGGTGTAGGATCGCTCGCCCCCTGATCTAGTTGGTCAAAAATTGGGCTGAAATCTGAAGCTTTTGCTATGGAAGGCAGAAAGAGCGCACTAATTACAAATAAACAAACAATCCTTTTCATCTACTCCCCCGAGGCAAATCCAGTGATAGTTTGGTTTGTTTTACTTTGTCATCAACCACTATACCTGTGACAAAAATGATCGGGAAAGCAAAAAGAGAAGGCTAACGAAGCCACCCTTTAAATTCTTAGGTATTTAGGGGCACGTTATTGTTATTGTATTTAGTCATTTGCTGGGTTGTAATTTCGATTGTGGGGATTTCTTTATTTTCATCATCAGGGGTTCGCCGCACATTGCTATCAGACATCGTGACCTCCTCAGACTCCTAATTTTGACACGGCCTCATTTACGTCTTTTCACACTTCGGTCTCCCGGTAGAAAAACTGTAATAAAACTAGGGTCATGACTAGGGTGTGAACCCAATTCAATCTCTTGCTGTATATGACTTTTTATGATTCATAACTCC
>CAJXUS010000136.1 GCA_913060675.1 uncultured Rhodospirillales bacterium | reverse complement strand
ATACGAGATCAGCCTCGGTCTCGTGGGCTCGGAGATGTGTATAAGAGACAGAACTATACGAAAGCCTACCTGGGAGCGAGAAGACATCGGATACCTCTTTAATTGGTCGCAGTATCCTAAGGATACCTACAGCCTGAGTTGGTTTTGTCGTCGGGTTCTTTTGAAGATAGCCAAAAATAGTTAAAATATCTTTCTGTATTTGAAATTCATAATCTAATTATTGATTTTCCATTTAGAAAAGAGTTGAGGCAGGGACGTGCCTACTGTCTGTCCTTAAGTGTCTTCTTATTATTCATGTTATTGATAATTTATCAGGAAATAGCCTTAACCGTATTTGCTAACGATTGCATCATAGGTTCCATCTTGATGAATTTTTCTCATAGTAGATTCAAAATAGGGAAGAATTGATGCAAAAGACGAGTTTTTGCTTATACAAAGAGCGAAGGGGGCTTGGTCTAGAACTTGTGGTAGTTCTTCGATAATTGATTGTAACTCCAATTGTTTAACACGATAACGTAGGACTTGGCTGGTATCTATCACCACATCTACACGTCCGCCCGCAAGTTTTGCCAGCGCTGCGTCCAGAGTAGCGGCTTCGTCGAGATCAAATCCACGGCCTGTTAGGTTTTTTTGAGCCCAGCCCGAACCGAGATAATGTCCGATCCGAAACCCTTTGAGATCATTGAGTGTTTGTACTTTGAGTAACGCCTCACGGTTTTTACTTTCGCGATGTATAAAAGGAGTGAAGGTCGCCAGAATGGTGGGTTCTTTACTTATGACAGTGTATTCACGGCGGGCAGGTGTGGGCACAGTACAAAAGGCGTCTGCAAGGCCAACCTCGACGAATTTTTGAGCACGTTTCCATGGGTATCCGTTATGTATCGTCTGGATATTCATACGTTTGTCCAAAGCTTCGTTCAAAAGGTCGATAAGTATCCCCTGCATGCCACTTCCCTCATCCCAGCTAAAAGGAGAATAGTTATGGAAATATACGAGTTGGATAACACGGCTATCTGCGAACGATAAGTGACTGAATGCCGTTCCCATCATTGCAGTTGCTGTGGCAAGAAAATATCGACGGTCCATTATAAGCTCCTAATGACGAGCTCCCCCCGATTAGCGAATGGGCCATTTCCCCTGTTGACCTGTATGAAAATAGACACCTATCCGTTCAATTATTATATCACACCCAGGTTAAGGGAGCATTAGATTTGTTGCTTGAAAGTGTAAAACGTGATGACGTCGGGCCCAGGTTGGGTTGCGTACAATGACGAAATTTCGGTGCTCTTAAAGAAAAAACTAAGGTAGGCCGCAAATTTGAACTTTGAACTTCGAGTATTGAGAGCCATTGTGCTGAAGCAAGGGGGAATATAAATCGTTATAATTGAAAAATTCTTGAATCTCTTTCTTCTTTTGTCATGAGACGTTATGATTTTTACATCATGAGTGAGGGTAGGTATGTCTGTTGAAATCAGGGGTGCAGCAGAATTTTCGCTGACGACACCAAAAGTCGAAGACAAGTTTGAAGCAGGGATTTTGATTCTAAGTGAAGATGGCGCGTCTTTGCTCGACGTCAATACACGTGCAGAGGATATGCTCGGCTATAACCGTGCTGAGTTACTTTCGCTTTCTCCCGATGATTTACTCGATGGATCGCATATCGCTGGTTCTTCTCAGAAAACAGAAATAACCTGGAGTGAGATAGGGGAGACAATTTCTCTTTTGCATGCCAACGGGCAGTCCTTGTTTTGCCGAGCGTCTGCTGGCGTTATTGAGTTGAAGGGAGAGCGTCAAATTGTCGTGACCCTGACACCTGCTTCTCAAGAATTGCGACAATCGAGAATTAAAGCCCTTTTGCGTCTCGCGGTTGAACATATGCCAGATGCAATGATTATCTACAATACAGATGATCGTTTGATTTATTTCAATAAGGCTTACAGAACCTTTTTCCCCTATATGCCGCCTTTCGAAGAACTTGAAGGCAGACACTATCTCGATATCGTACGTATCTCGATAGCACAACCAGGCGCGATTGCCGATCCGCTTTGTTCTGAAAATCAAGAGGCTTATCTTGCAAAGAGAATGGCGCGGCTTCACAACCCGCAAGATGGGCCGTTTGTGCAAAATACGGGGAGCGAATGGCATCTCGTAAACGAAATGCGTATCCCGGGTGTCGGTTTTGTTAATCTGCGTCGGGATATTACCAGTGAAAAAAAATACCGCGATGAAATGAACGAAACCAATCAGATTCTCGAAGAAGCTGCAGATGCTATGGCGCTTTCACACACAAATGCAGTTGATGCCCGAATTGCCGCAGAACAGGCAAATCGATCTAAAAGTGAATTTCTGGCAATGATGAGCCATGAACTACGCACCCCTCTGAACGCAATCATTGGTTTTTCATCCCTTATGCAGGAAGAAATCTTTGGCCCTGTAGGCAATGAGCGCTATCAGGAATATCCGGGGATGATCAACGAAAGTGGCAATCACCTACTTGCCATAATTAATGATATTCTCGATTTGGCAAAGATTGAATCTGGCAAGATGGAACTTGATTGTCAGTGGCTCAATGCCAGTGAAATCATAAAAGAATGTGCACGTTTGGTCCGGGGGCTGGCTGAATCAAGAGAAGTCGTTGTGGACATTCAGGTTCAGGACAAGGAGGCTCGGTTTTGTGCTGATACTCGTTTGACAAAGCAGATGGTGGTGAACCTACTCTCCAATGCCTGCAAGTTCACACCTGCTGGTGGTAAGATCTTACTCAAATTTTCTCGTGATGGCGAAAATAAAAATACAATTTCCGTACAGGATACGGGTATTGGCATGAACAAAGCTGACCTTGAGTTGGCTCTGTTACCCTTCCGCCAAGTTGGCGATGTATCCACGGCCTCCGATTTTGGAACGGGTCTGGGGTTGCCGTTGGTCAAGTCTTTCATTGAAATGCATGGCGGTGTTCTGGAAATAGAAAGCGAGCCCGGTCGTGGTACGACAGCAAAACTTTGTTTCCCGGAAACCTGTCCGCTTACGACATAAAGCTCCTCTGGGGCTTATCCAGTCATGGTACAATAGGTCTGGGGCATGTATAGCCAGTCTCGTCATGGAGCTGAAGATCTCCATGTGCCGTTGGAATGAGCGTTCACGCTGTTGTGAGTCTCTAAATAAGATCTATGGGAATTAGATCTGCAAGAGTACTGGGAGCGGCTCAACCTTAGTGAAATGCCATTAAAACAAAGAGATTATAGCCTAACTGTGAAAATCGGGTATTATACTTGGCATCTATAGGGAGGTTGTTTTTTTAGTGATCCAATTACGTTTTACCTCAAACAAGACATATGATGAGAGCTTCCTCGCTGTCTGCGATGCAAAAATTCGTGAATTTTATGAGTTTTACTGTTCTAAAAAACAGGGCCGTAAAATGCCTTGTCGACAAGATTTTGATCCTATGGAAATGAAAGAGTTCTTACCGAGCCTCACCCTGGTGGACGTTGATCAGGTGAATGGGGAGTTTAGTTACAGGTTGGTCGGCACCAAGGAAGTCGAAATTCGTGGCAATGACCCTACTGGGAAAACGGTAAAAGAAGCCTTTTACGGTGCCCTGCTGGAAGAGGTTGAAGAGAACTATAATTACGTGTGCGACAGCAGATCTTTTATCTATGACCATACCAATGAGTCTGAAGATCAAGATCAGGTTCTTTATGATGAAACCCTTTTTTTACCGCTTTCCCGGGATGATGATAAGGTCAATATCGTATTACTTTTTTCTGTGCAGCAATTTAAATCGCGGAGAACTTCTTTTTAAAGCCAGGGTTATATCTTGGGCCTCTTATTAAGGCACAAGATATGGACTGCTCTCATAAATAAACCGAGGTTTAAGACCAGAGCCAATTGAACCAGCGCTTTTGAATATACCTGTCCTGATCCCAGACGCGAAAAAACCCTGACGAATTAATCATCAGGGCTTTTCTTTATCATGAAAGCTGCCAACGCAGTTTAAATGAACTTCAAAATGAAGCTATTTAGTGTGTCTGCGTGAGCTTTCCTTGAACACGGTTGGCTCTAATTATTAGAGTTTCGCAACGATACCAGCGATATCGCAACGAGCCAGACCGATGTCTTCTAGTTGTACGTCGCTGCATTTTTCAAGAGCGATGCGTGTTTCATGACGAAGCTTAAAGCTTTCAACGGCTTCAATCGCAGAAACAAAAAGATTACCGAGAGCAAAACCAATACGATCTGCATAGTTTGCAGCTGGGTTTACTGGAAGTGTTTCAGTGAAAGTTACTGTAGCCATTGTGTTAACTCCTAAACAGTAGATATAAAGTTTAGACGCTTCGCGAAAGGTTCGTGTTCGTCTGATGAAACAGATATAATCCCGTTGGTTTATTTTTACGAGTGGCATTACTACAACTCCGATATGCAGAAAGTGCATGTCACAAAACCGACACTTTCTGCGGGATACAGGGCGGATATGTGTCGCAAGGGCTAGAATGGGAAAACCTTAGGATTTCTCTATTCTCCAATCGGTTGTAGGGCATAAATACGAGGAAAAATAGCCTTCGGATGTCGCGAATAAGTCATCTAGAAATATAGGTTGTCTTAAGAGTTTCGTCGCAAATACGTCACTTTTTCATCACAGTCGTTTTGACGAGCCCTATTTTTGGACTGTTGTGTGGGGCGGGGATCAGTGTTCTGTGCTTGGAAATAGTTTTTGTAGGGGCGAAAACACTTAGGGCAGGGGCCTTAGAACAGGCTTCTCTTTTTGATGAGATGACCAAGTGCCTTTAGGATCAGGACTATCTATGGGCTCTTTCTAGGTAGTCGATCACAGCATCGTCTTTATGGTGGCCGATAATTTCTCGGGCGCTGGCTTTTATTTCCGCACTTGCGTTTGATACTGCAACGGGATGATCCACGGTGTTGAGCATCTCCAAATCGTTGGAGCTGTCCCCAAATGCAGTTGTCCTGGAGATATTGATCTCAAGATCTTTATTGAGGTATTCGAGCAATCGGTTGATGGCGTTGCCTTTGTTGGCATCTGATGCAGCGATGACCACTTCCCAATCACCAATGTAATGATTGGGATAGGTAGTGATAAGGGCCTCTGGAACGGTTTGGCTTACAAGTTCTGATATGGTGTCGATCTCAGCTTTGGGGCCGAGATAAGTAAAAGCGAGTATGTCGTCGACAGTTTTATCCGTATTTACCGAACCGGATACGTTTTTTTGATTAAAGAGATCCTTGGGCCGAGGGGTTAACCTTGGATCTGAGCGCGCAATCTTTTCGTCGAGAAACCACTGCATTCCAGGATTGTTGAGTTCTGGATAAAATAGTGGGTTGTGATCACCTATAAGCGCAGAGACATAGGGAGTAATGCCTAGTTCCGTAAAGCAGTCATTGATGAGAGTTGCTTTCTCTGTACCGAGACCCTTGTGCTGCAAAATATGGCCACTTTGTAGATTGCGTAGGATCGCCCCGTTTAACTCTATAATTGGGAGTTTCAAATCTGTCTCTTATACACATCTCCGAGCCCACGAGACCGAGGCTGATCTCGTAT
>CAJXUS010000135.1 GCA_913060675.1 uncultured Rhodospirillales bacterium | reverse complement strand
CTCGGTCTCGTGGGCACGGAGATGTGTATAAGAGACAGATCAAGAACTGTCAGATCGGGTCAATCTCTCACCGAGCTCTTGTTTGAATAGGGTTAGAAAACTTGAAGAGAGAGGCTTTATCGGCCCCTATTTCGGAATGGTTGATCTCGAGAGGGTTTGTCGATCTGTGATGGTTATTGCAACGGTAACTCTCAAAGATCACAGTCGCGATCAATTCAAAGCCTTTCAGGATTATGTGCAAAACATTCCCGAAGTGGTTGAGTGTTATATGGTCAGTGGGTCATTTGATTTCTGTTTGCGCATCGTTGCCCCGGATATGGGGAGATACAACGAGATTAATGATTATCTCTTGGATGCAACAGATACCCCTGGGGGGATGAACATCAGTAGTCATGTGGTGCTGAATACATCCAAACATTTTTCTGGATATCCGATCCAAAAATTACTGTAATAAACGACGTTAAAAAAGCGTCTATAAGGCCATTGGTCTGCGTTGCTTAACTGCCGCCGCAAAGACTGCAGGCGGGGTCACGTTTGGTTTTCATGCGGTGGAAAGATGTTCCGAGAGAATCGTAAAGTAACAGGGAATTGGACATGCTTTCGCCAATGCCAAGTAATTCCTTGATCACTTCGACGGATTGTAAACTCCCCATGGTTCCTGCGAGAGCACCGAGCACACCGACATCAGCACAACTGCCCTTTTCTGCAACCTGTTCATCGCCAAAAAGACAGCGGTAACAAGGTTTGTCTCCCTCTTCAAAGGCGCGAAATGTTGTGAGCTGCCCATCAAATCGCATAATCGCTGCCGAAACTAGGGGAACACTCTGCCTGTAACAGGCATCGTTGATCAGGTAACGGGTATTGAAGTTGTCGCAACCATCCGCAACGAGATCATAATCTTTCACCAACGCATCGACGTTCTTATCTGTGAGGCGAAATTCATGAGTATGGATTGTGACATCGGGGTTAATGGCTTTCAGCCTGGTGGCGGCTGATTGGACTTTTGGGTGATCAATGTGATCGGTGTCGTGAATGATCTGACGCTGGAGGTTCGAGAGATCAACCTTGTCATCATCAACAACGCCAATTGTGCCTATCCCGGCTGCGGCGAGATAAAGTAGGAGAGGAGAGCCGAGCCCTCCCGCACCTATAACCAACACCTTAGAACCTAAGAGTTTCAGCTGACCTTCTTCTCCAACCTCTGGTAAAACCAAATGGCGAGCGTAGCGATCGATTTGCTCATCTGTCAGTTCAACTTCAAGCTCTTGTGTCACGTTTTGTTACTCATCTTGATCTGGGAATTTTAGATGTTATCAAAGAGCTCAGTACTCAAGTACCGCTCTGCAAAAGAAGGTAGGATTGTGACAATCTTTTTGCCAGCCATTTCAGGGCGAGCCCCGATTTCCAATGTTGCGGCCAGAGCAGCGCCGGAAGATATTCCGATAGGCAGACCTTCTAGTGAAGCGGCTTCTCTCGCTGTTCTAAATGCGGTGTCGTTTCCAATACGGATGACTTCGTTGATGAGGCCCGTATCGAGAATGGTTGGAATAAATCCAGCCCCAATTCCTTGGATCTTGTGCGGGCCGGGCTGGCCCCCGGAAAGTACCGGGCTGTCTTCAGGTTCAACCGCGATCATTTTAATATTGGGGTTTCGTTCTTTAAGTGCAGCGCCGACGCCAGTTAAGGTGCCACCTGTTCCTACGCCGCAAACCACGGCATCGACGGTGCCCGCTGTGTCGTGCCATATCTCTTCACCAGTAGTGATTTTATGGATAGCGGGGTTGGCCTTGTTTAGAAATTGTTGCGGCATAACAGCCTTTGGCAGTTCCTTGACCAAAGATTCTGCTCGTGTCACTGCTCCACTGATACCCAGTGCTCCGTCGGTGAGCACGAGTTCTGCACCAAGATAGCGGAGCATTTTTCGACGTTCGGCCGACATGGTTTTCGGCATGGTCAAAATTAGCCTGTAGCCTTTTGCAGCACAGACAAACGCAAGGGCGATACCAGTATTGCCACTTGTTGGCTCGATAATGACGGTGTCTTTATCAAGTTGTCCTGATTCCTCAAGGGCTTCGATCATGGCATAACCGATACGATCTTTGACGGATGCCAGTGGATTAAAGAACTCACATTTGCCGAGGATCTCGGCCTTTGAGCCGTGAGCATCCGCAAGTTTTTGTAAGCGAACCAATGGGGTGGCGCCAATAGTGTCGAGGATCGAATCGTAGATTTTGCCTCGGAAAGAAGATGAGAGGTTACTTTTTTCGGTCTTCATGGTTGCTCACTAAAATCAACCCAGGAGACCTGCCCGATTAAATAGAAAAATCGGGCATTGCGGCTGTTGCCTCACTGGGGATGTTTTGTTTACGTGCTTCGTCGCAAAGCTGTTCAATGGTTATCTTGTTGAAACGCTCCATTATTTCGCTTTGCATGTCAACCCAGATTGGTCGAACCACATTAATACCAATCTCTGATCCTTCGTTGTCACTTGCGGGATCAATAGCGCCTTCATGATCGCGAACAACCCGAATAATATCACCTACAGAAATGCGCCGTCTTTCTCGGGCAAGTCGATAGCCTCCACGTGGTCCTCGCTGACCCGCAAGAATACCGTTGTGAACAAGTTGTTGCAGAACCTGTTCAAGATAACGGCGGGGGATACCTTCCCGTCGTGATATTTCAGTTGAGCGAACAGGATTAGATCCTGCATGGTATGCGATATCTACTACTGCCTCTATTGCGAAGAGTAGTTTTTTTGATAGCCGAAGCATATTTGCCTTCCCAGTCCCTTATTATTCCTCAGAAGAAACGCCAGTAGAGCCAAATCCACCATCGCCACGCGCTGTCGCATCGAGAGAAGGGGTTGGCATCCAGCCCACCTGAATACAGGGAGCAATCACCATTTGGGCTATTCTTGCGCCTCTCTCTATGGTGAAGGAGTCTTTGCCGAGGTTAATCATAATGACGCCGATTTCTCCTCGATAGTCGGCGTCGATAGTCCCTGGAGTGTTCGCCAGGGTTATACCGTTTTTAAGAGCCAAACCTGAACGAGGCCTTACCTGGGCTTCGTATCCTGTCGGCAGTGCAATTGTAAGAGCAGTTGGGACCAAAATACGCTCGCCAGGAGCAAGCTTTATCGTGTCATCAATCGCAGCTAGCAAATCCATACCTGCAGATTGAGGTGTGGCATAGCTTGGAAGAGGCAACCCTTCCCCGTGCGAGAGTTGAACGACAGGTATGCTCAAAGCGTCCATACTAATCTTTCTGCATTATTGTTAATTGTTTTCAAGTGTTGAGCTTAAGTTTATCAGCGATACGCCGGGACAGTTTTTCTGCGGCAGCGTCTTTTGTCATTTTAGTCCAGCGGTCAGTTCCGGTCTCATCAATCAAGAATAAAGTGTTAGTATCGCCACCAAATGTTTCCGTTTCTGGAGAAACATCATTGGCTAGAATCCAATCACAGCCTTTGCGCTTTCGTTTAGATTTGGCATTACTTTCAACATTCTCTGTCTCTGCTGCAAAGCCAACAACCAGTCCAGGTCTCTTTGGACCTTGCTTGGCAAGGGTTGCAAGAATGTCAGGGTTTTGAACAAAACTGAGTGTGGGGGTGTCCTCACCAGAAGTTTTTTTAATCTTTTGATTGCTTTGTTCTGCGACACGCCAGTCTGCTACGGCTGCGGCACAAATGGCGATATCGGCTGGGAGCGCCTCTTGGCAGGCGGATAGCATTTCTCTGGCACTTGTCACCGAAACACGATTGATGCCTTCAGGCGGGCTTAATTGGGTCGGGCCCGATACAAGGGTGACGTCGGCACCAAGTGATCTCAACGCCTGTGCAATAGCGTATCCCTGCTTGCCAGAAGAATGGTTGGCAATATAGCGAACGGGATCTAATGCCTCATGGGTTGGGCCTGCAGTAACAAGGGCTTTGAGGCCGGATAGAGGTGTGTCCTTCGGTGTGAAGTAATCTTCAATTGCGGCCAAAATTTCACTTGGTTCAGACATGCGACCAAGGCCAAATTCACCGCAGGCCATGGAACCTTCGTTCGGACCGACAATACCAATTCCTCGTTGAAGCAGGGTTGCAAGGTTTTCCTGAGTTGCTGGATGATCCCACATGCGAACGTTCATCGCAGGAGCCAGCAATACATCTTTGTCGGTCGCAAGCATCACTGTTGATGCAAGGTCATCTGCGCGTCCATGCGCCATCTTTGCCATAAAGTCGGCGCTGGCTGGTGCGACCACGATCAGATCAGATTGTCTGGAAAGTTGAATGTGACCAATTTCGGTTTCATCAGTGAGGGAGAAGAGTTCAACGAAAGTCTTTTCGCCTGTGAGAGCGGAAACAGAAAGGGGGGTTACAAACTCTGCGCCGGACTTGGTGAGGATCGCACGGACAAACGCGCCGCTATCACGCAGGCGGCGGATCAACTCTAAGGACTTGTATGCGGCAATTCCACCGGTAACCACCAGTAGAATACTTTTACCTGCTATCATTACTAATCGAATTATTTCACTGAAGGGTTACGTAAATTACAATATCAATTTTTTGGACAAAACGAGCAGATGTCAACAAGAGAATGTTAATAAAGATTAACTATAAAAAAATATAAAATTTACAGTAAATCCAATGGAGAATGCAAAACTAGCGATTGCGACAATGAAAGCCCACTTGGCAGTTCCACTGCTTTCTTTATGAAAATCCTGTATGGTTTTAGAGTGTAAGCGTAACCCTTGTTGAGAGAACATCTCACTTGCACTCTCCAGATTACTTATTAATTTTGGCAGAGTTTCAATGCTATCTGAAAGTGTTGATAGACCTTCTTTTACACGTGCTTCAGGGCCGCGATTTTTGATTACCCACTCTTCTACCAGAGGTTGGGAAATTGTCCATAGGTTAAGGCTCTCATCTAGCCCGCGACTAACCCCCTCTGCCATCACCATATTTTTCTGTAAAAGCAACAGATGAGGCTGGATAATCATGTCGAAAGATTCTGCGAGATGGAGCATTTGACCAAGCATTTTAGCAAAAGAAAAACTACTTAAATCTTTTCCCATAATGGGCTGACAAACAGAACGAAGCGCTTGAGCGAAAGTTTCAGTCGACTGATTCGCAGGAATCATGCCTGCGGTAACATGCGCTTGCGCCAACTTAAGATAGTCTTTTTGCAGCAAAGCGATGAGCATATCGGCAAGAAAATAGCGTGTATTTTTATCAACGCGGCCCATAATGCCAAAGTCCACGGCGACTATTCTTCCGTCATCCCCAACGAACATGTTTCCGGGGTGTTGATCGCCATGAAAGAAGCCGTCACGGAAGACTTGATTGAAAAAAATTGCCGCTGCAGTGGTCAATATTTCTTCTAGATCATGACCCGCTGCGATTAAGGCATCGCGATCATCGAGAGGAATGCCTTCGATTCGACTCATCGTCAGAACGCGTTTTGCGGTCCGGTCCCAATCGATTTCAGGGGTGTCATATGTAAAATCATCTCTGAAGTTATCACTGAGTTCGCAAGCCCCGGCAGCTTCCATGCGGAGGTCCATTTCAAGCCGAACCGTGTCGTGGAAGGTCGCTACGATTTCTAAGAGCTTGAAGCGCTGTAGGGAAGGGCGCGCCTTCTCAAGGAGGGCAGCAAGGCTATAGAAGAGCTTCAGATCTTTTCTGAAGTTTTCTTCGACCCCAGGTCTTAAAATTTTGACGGCAACCGGATCGCCATCAACAGTTTCGGCAAAATGAACTTGGGCGATAGAGGCTGCAGAAATTGGTGT
>CAJXUS010000134.1 GCA_913060675.1 uncultured Rhodospirillales bacterium | reverse complement strand
AACAGCAGAAGAGGACTATCTTAAAACAGGCTTGCTAAAATGGGGGCACTACAGTTTTTCCTAAAGAAGGACGCGGGCATTTTTTGGATACACCTTTTTTTGGAGCGCCTTCTCGCAGGAATAATCTGGCAAACCAGCACTGTCGATTTAATGGATCCTGCTCCTAAGTCTGAAGTTATTTTTAACTCATAGCGAATGATGCTTTTTATCGGTTATTATTTTAAGTATCCAGTCTCTCTTTTTCTTAAAATCACACAACTATAGGTAATTGTGTTTTAATAATTAAATGATAATGTAATTTGTGGTATTAGCTTGAGGGAATTGTTCCGCGTTTGAATTTACCAATATTTTCAAAAGGAAATAGGATGCTGGAATTCAAAATATAAAAATTTCACCAAAAATATACTATTCCCTATGGTTGTTATCTGATGCCAAGATTTGCCAGCGGTGGGTTTGATCAGGCTAGTTCTATCGGCGTTATCCCACAAGTTGTTGATAGTGAATATTAAGGGGGATCAGAGGGTGTGAATGTTCATCTGAATTCGCTGGGCTTGGCAGTTAAAGAGAGGTATCGCGGGGCAGTGGCCAGAACCATGGCCAGAACAATAGATCACATGGATTTTTTTACAAAATTAGAGGATCTTCCAGATGAAAACCAACAAATATACGGTGTGTATTGGACTGGTAGCCCTATTGTTCGTGGGTGTAGGAATAACGCTATGGCAGTTGAGCCCTAACAGTACATCACATAATTCGATCAAGATTTCTCAAGATTCGTGGCCAGGATATATTCATTCCTTCGTCGCTCAGGAAACAGGCTGCTTCAAGGAAGAAGGCCTTGATGTTGAGCTTACACTCGTTGAAGAGGTCGAAGACACGATCAATCAATTCAAGGAGGGTAAGTCTGATGCTCTTTTCGGATTGCAATCAGACGCATTGATGCTTGCTGCCGAAGGGGTTCCTCTGAAAATTGTCTATATCGCTGATTTCTCAAATGGTGCAGATGTCCTTATTGGTACGCAGGGTATTAAGACTATTTCGGACCTAAAAGGTAAGACTGTGAGCGTTGACCTATTGAACGATGTTAATCACATCTTACTCATAGAGCTCCTGCGGATGAACGGACTGGCGGAAAGTGATGTAAACATTATACCTGTGCCTGCCAGGCATGTGCCCCAGGCTTTGGCTGAGGGGACAATTGATGCCGGGCAAACTTGGGAACCCTATCAGTCCCAGGCGATGGCAAGTGGAAACAGGGTTCTTGCAAGCACGAGAGACGTGCCGGGAATGGTCACCGATGTCTTGATGTTTAACTCGGAATTAGTTGAAAAACGTCCAGAGGATGTTCGCAAGTTTGTCAAGTGCCTGTTCCATGCCCTCAAGTTCCGTGCCGCAAATGAGAATGAAGCCTATGCAATTATGTCCAAAGCCTCAAACGTATCCCCAGGAAGTCTTAAGAGGGCAATTCAGGGCAATATTTTTCCTAACTTGGATGAGAATATCAGGGGGTTTGAAAAGACAGGAGACACCACCTCGTTGTTTCAGACGGGCCAAATTATCTCTGATTTTTTTATCAAAAAGGGGGTGATTGAAAAACCGATTGACCTTGAAACGATACATGCCTCGGAAATTGTAAAGAGTTTGAAATGAAGCTCCAAACGAGAATCTTGATAGGCTACCTTGCATCCTCCATTCTTATCGCGGGGCTTGGAGCCGTTATTGTTATCAATATCAATGCATTGAACCCGGTTGTCGATGATCTGAGCCGAGAAGTCTCTAGCCTTGGTCGCGCTGTATCCCAATCGAAACATACTGAGAGGATTGTTTCTCGGAGGACAGAGCTATCTTATTTAGCCTACAAGTATGTTCTTACTCATAATGTTGGATATAGCCTTCAATATAAGAGGGTGACCAAGGAGTTATTGGATACATTCGATCAAGTCGTTAAGAGTACAGAAAATCAGGACGAAATTGCCATCTATAGCAATCTCCGGGGAACCAGTCTTAAGCTTGGAACCTTGGAAAAAGAGATGATCAGCCTGACCGAGGCCCAGAAAAATAAGGAGGCCAAAGAGCTCCTTGAGTCAGAGAACTATATCGAGCTGAATGCAACGATCTCAAATTTCATCATATCGCTCGCTAATAAGAAGCAAGCTAATTCAAGTGATATTTTTAGTCGAATGGTCGACATTTCCCAGAAAACCCAAACAAACCGAGATAAACTCAATACCATCGCCACGATAACCACAGCGCTCGCCGTATTGATTGTCTTTGCCAGTATTGTGATAGGCCTCGCTGTCGCCCGTTCCATATCCGGACCACTACAGCGTCTAAAACGGGGTGCCCTTGCTATTGGCGAGGGGGACTTTAGCAATAAAACGGGTATAAACCGAAACGATGAAATCGGCCAACTTTCTGCTGCGTTTGATCGTATGGTGGACAATCTGCAAATAGCAGTGGATGAGCGGAATGGTGCAGAGCAACGTTATAAGGATCTGAACAGGGAATTGGAACAGCGCATAACTGATCGTACCCATGCGCTGGAGATCGCAAGGACACAAGCCGAAGCCGGTAGCCGAGCAAAAACTGATTTTATTGCAACGATCAGTCACGAACTCCGCACCCCTATGAACGGGGTTATCGGGATGTCCGAATTGTTGTTGGATGAAGACCTGACCTCTCCCCAGCGTAGTCAGGCGAATACAATTTTGGAATCAGCACGTTCTCTACTGGCCCTTCTCAATGATGTTCTTGATTTTTCAAAGATAGGCGATGAGAAATTGGAATTGGACGAGGAGGAATTTTATCTCGACGAACTCGTTGAACAAACATTGGAAATTCTTGGGGTTCGCGCCCGGGATAAAGGCGTGGAACTGGGGTCTTATATCACACCGGGAAGTCCCGTGGCTGTGGAAGGAGATCCTGTCCGTTTACGCCAAGCCCTGAATAATCTTGTCGGAAACGCCATAAAATTCACGGATCAGGGAATGGTCAATGTTAATGTCGCGGTTCTCAGGGAGAGCGAAGAAGATGTGTCGTTTCGCTTTGAAATCCAAGATACCGGTATTGGCATCCCGGACGCTTTTATTCCCCATTTGTTTGATGATTTCACTCAAGCAGATTCATCCCTGACACGCCGTCATGAAGGATCCGGTCTGGGTTTGTCCATTACCCGTAAGCTGGTAACCCTGATGGGGGGCGAACTGAGTGTATCCAGCGAGATGGGGAAAGGCAGCGTCTTTTGGTTTGAATTGACCTTTCCTAAGAAGGCGAAAAAGCGGGCTCCTCTACATGAAAAATATTTAGCCTTGGCCGGTTTATCTGTCTTGGTAATCGATGATAATGAGACCAATCGACGGGTATTCACCTCTTATCTTCAATCGATTGGCTGTGAAGTGAGTTCAGCTGACGGCGGAGTAGAGGGCCTGGATCTCGTGCGATCCTACGCAAAACATGGAAATGGTTTTGATGTTGCTGTGATTGATCATTGCATGCCGTACCTATCCGGCGATGATGTGGCCCAATTGATACGAAGCGATGACACGCTTTCCAGTCTCAAACTGATCATGACCTCATCAACCCATAGAGGTGGAGATGAAAAACGAGCACTCCAAAAAGGCTTCAACGGCTATATGGCGCGTCCCGTTAGGCGCAAGGAACTTTTCAATTGCATTGCCAAAGCTCTGGGGATTGTTATTGAAGATGAAGTTCTTCTCCCGTGCCGTACCCAACTTGCGTTGGATACAATAACACCATTAAAAATTTTGCTTGCTGAAGACAACCGTACCAACCGCAAAGTTGCCATTGGATTTTTGAACAAAATGGGTCATCAGGTGGATATCGCCACAAACGGTATGGAAGCCCTCGAAACTGCGCGTAATAACCGATATGACTTGATTTTGATGGATATTCAGATGCCGGTAATGGATGGGTTGGAGGCGACAAGGCAAATTCGCCTGCTCAACGATGACAATAGTCGTATTCCGATTATCGCTGCGACCGCACATGTGATGAAGGGGGATAAGCAAAAATTTATGGATGCTGGTTTGAGTGATTATGTCTCTAAACCGCTGGACCGGAAAAAATTACAGGAAATCACTGCTAAATGGGGACGTCATTCCGATCCTGCAGTGAACGTTGGTATGCCGGGTCAAGAGACCAAACCTGAGAGTGCTGTTGTGGAGGACGTCGTTCCTATCGAAGTAGATCCCATTGAAATTGACCCCACCGAAACTGATCCCGCCAAAATTGATCTCATTGAAGTTGATTCCGGCGAAGTTGAAGTCGTCGATGGTTTGGTGCTGGAGCGGATGGTTGATGACTTTGGGCAAGAGGTTGTCAACGAATTGATACAGGACTATCTGGAACAATTGTCGGAAATCATGGAGCTCTTAAATAAAGCCGTGGCAAGGGCTGAATATGATGTCATTGAACATGAGGCACACAGCTTAAAAGGCATATCGAGTTCCATGGGTGTCATTGGCGTTGCCAAATATGCCGGCGATATCGTGGACGCCTGTATGGAGGGACGTGAGGATGATGTCGTACCGCTTGTCAATATAATGACAGCAAACGTTAATCGGGCCATGGAAGATCTGCCCTTGAGAATTATAAACAGGGCTGAGGATAATTGTATCAATCATGTTGGTTAGGCTACTTCTCTAAAGGCTAACATGTGTGTTACATTCTAGATCAGGTGTAAACAGCAACACATCCCGTTATGATTTACTTTCAATAGGAACCTGGACCATCTTGGCATTATCTCTCCCAGTAACGTTTGTCGCGAGAAATTGTGTCTGTCATCTGAGCCCTACTCTAAAGATATGGGGTAAAAAACTTCAGTCTTTATTATTGGCCTTTGGCCTTTTTTTCTCTTTTTCCGCCTTGAGTTCGGTTTCTTACGCCCAAGAGACCGTAAAAGAAAAAGAACCACTGCTTTGGTTTGTATGGGACTTGCCCCCTGAATTCATTATATCAGGACCTTGGAAAGATCAGGGTTATGCGGATAAGTTTTTAAAATTCTTCATCGACAATTTGCCGGAATATGAACATACCATCCGTCATGTGAATATCCCACGGTGGAGCAGAGAAGTTTTAAAGCCCAACCGGTGTTCAGCTCACCTCTGGGGCGGGTTTTTCCCAGATAAACTACTGCTGTCAAAACCTTATAGTTTCACCCCACCCCATGTGGCTATTTTTCACAAACGCCATCAGACCCGGATTGGCCCCAAGGGTACGGTTGTGTCGCTACGAGATCTGCTGAAACAATCGGATTTGCAATTAATCATCATGAACGTGGACTTTAATAAAGACGCAAAACAAAGTCGTTACCCGGTTCTACATCCCTATCTGTTACCTTATGTTGGACAGACGAATTTGATAGAGCAATTCAGCAGTGAAAACGTTATCGACTTAAGCCTGTTAGCACATGACCGCGCGGATTATACCCTGGGGTATCCCACGACAATCAGAACCCAGATGCGGATAAACAATTTGGAAGACGACTATATCGCCTACCCGCTTAAAGAACATAATCTCTATAAAAATGTGTACGTCGCCTGTAATAATGATGCCTTCGGACAAGATGTGATCAGAAAAGTCAACGCACTCTTAACGAAGAAAACTCTGCTCAAGTTTCTCTCTTACCACGAAGAATGGAACGATAACGATGTAGAGTTTAGACGCACCACCATCGACTATTTTATCAATAGAAAACCGTTAGAGAACGTGGTTGAGTAAATCTCAAATCGTCAGCTGTATTCAGTGCCGCATTCAGTGCCGTATTCAGTGTCATATTCAGTTTTGCGGGCCGTATGTAGTGCCCCCATTTTAGCAAGCCTGTTTTAAGATAGTCCTCTTCTGCTGTT
>CAJXUS010000133.1 GCA_913060675.1 uncultured Rhodospirillales bacterium | reverse complement strand
CAGATGTGTATAAGAGACAGGTTCATGACAGCAAACTGATGCCTGATTTCCTTGACTGGAAAGTACCTCCTCTGGCCATTGTTGTTGATAAGGCCTATAGCAGTCTGAAAATCAGAAAAGCCATCGCTGATGAAGGCGCTCTGGCTGTCATTCCATCCAAAAGTAACGCCAAAAAGCCGATCCCTCATGATAAAAACCTTTATGCAATGAGGAATATTGTCGAGCGTTTCTTTTGTAAAATGTAGGATATGAGGCGGCTGGCAACAAGGTTTGAGAAAAAGGCAGCAAACTTTCTAAACATGCTATACCTGTTCTCTATTAGATGTTGGATTAATTGAGTCCACACCCTAGATAGGAAGCCCAAGTATCAACTGTAACAGCTATCTCAAATCAACTGCAAACGGGGATGACTTCAAAAGCCACCCCGCTTTCACAGAGGATAATGAATTAGAATCCCCCGAAAGCATTATTCAGGAAGATTGCGCGGACTGAATAAATGAAGCGCATCTGGCTGTTTCTCATAAGCAATGCCATCTGGTTCACTCATCAGGAAAACCAGCATTCCCCAAGGAGCTCGTACATAAACCCAACTTCGACCAGCAATTGGCCCCTGATCAACCAATTTTACATCACCCAGAACTTCGACATCGTTTGATTTGAGCTCATCAACCAGATTCTTGATATCATCAACATAGAACCCAAGAGACGTTGCACCATAGTCTTCTCGTTTCGGCCAGTTCTCATTCTGATCTGGCGACGTAAATTCAAACAACTCAACATTGGTTGCATTCCCACACTTCAAAGCTGAAATTTTCAGAGTTGCCTTGTTATTCGTCCCCACATTTTGCCTCATCCAATTTCCTTCAGGATCAGCAAAAGGCCCGAGTTGAAAAGCCTCTTTACAGCCCAGCTTTTCAACAAAAAATATCTTGGCGTTCTGTAAGTTAGGCACCGTAATTCCCACGTGCTCCATTCCCCTTACCCCGCTCGCATGAGTTAAAGAAATTGGAAGACACAAAGCAACAACCATAGGAAGAATTATTCTAAAAATCCTAAGCATGACAAATATTATTCCCCTGTTTATTATGTTAAATACGCGCACAAAGTAAAACCAATCACCATCAGTATATTCTATTGTACATAAAAACCCATCGTACTAACTTAATACTTAACTTTGAAAAACTTTGTTATTCTTGAACGATTATTCGGTGAGGTTCCAATGCAAAAATCAGGAAGGTTTTTCGGCGCTGTCTTTGTATTGTTGGTACTGGGCTGCTTTTCACATGTCTCTGCCCGGGAACTGAAGTTCATTACGCTTGAAACGGCCCCTTGGGCTTCTTTTGAACCGGGCTCTGACAGACCCATTGGCGCCTTCCCAGAAATTGTTCGGGAATTGGAAAGACGCAGTGGTCATCCTATAGAGATTTCCCTTAGGCCCTTTGCCCGCATCAATCAGGACTTGGAATCTGGTGATCAGGATTGTACAATTATTCTCTGGAGTGAAAGCAGAGCTTCCATTGTAGAAAAAGGTGCTGAAGTCTACCAGATGCCTTTTGGCGTCATTGCCCAAAAAGGCGTGACTCTTTCAAGCTACGACGATCTCAAACCCTTAACAATCTCTCTGCTTCGGGGGCTCAAAATCACCCAAGAATTCGACAGTGATACAAGCCTGCAAAAAGAATACGACAAAGATTACCAGATCGGTCTGCTGAAGATCGCGCATCAACGTTTGGATGCTATCGCAGGGGCAATTCCAACTATTTTTTATATGGCAAAACAAGAAAATTACCCAGACTTGCTCGGTGATTACCTGGTCATGAAAAAAATTCCTATCGTCCTGCAATGCTCAAAAAAGTCACCCAACCTTGATGTCATGCAGGAACTCAATAAAGTGATACAGACTATGGATGAAGACGGGACTCTGACTCGTCTACTGAACGATAATTCATATTTTAACCAATAAAAAAAACTATACACGGTTATACTTAGGGAATTTGAGGGAGCTGAATTGTCGAAGAAGAAAGACATCGTCCGAATGTCTGGTGACGACTTTGTTTCAAGCAAGAGCGGAAGTACAACTTACGATTCGCAAACAAAGCTCCCACGCGAAACTGTAACCACAAGCCCCCACCGCCCGGACGATTTCGCGCTGGCCTCGACGTGTGATTCTCCCCTGCCATTCAGTCGCGGGATCGGTCGGCGGTTACTTCTTGCTATTTTGTTGTTCAGCTCTCTCATCACCCTGATCCTGACTGCTGCCCAGCTTTATCTTGATTACCGTCGGGATGTGGACTCGATATCAGATCGTCTGGTGGAGATAGAGCGCAGTTATCTCAACAGCATCGCAGGAAGCCTGTGGAATGTGGATACTGAACAGCTGGAAATCCAGTTGAGCGGGATTGTTCGCCTTCCCGACATCCAAACTGTTGAAGTGCAAGAAACCGTTTCTGAAGTCAAAAAACCGCTTTTGGTCACTGTCGGTGAACGCCTTGAGGGCAATACAATTTCCTGGTCTCTGCCAATTGTTTACAATGATCGGAATACCGCAAGGACAATTGGCACCCTCTATATTGAGGCAACACTTGAAGGTGTCTATAACCGCTTATGGGAAAAGACACTTGTGATTCTGGGAACTCAGGCAATCAAAACCTTTCTGGTCTCGTTTTTTATCCTCTACGTTGTCCACCATCTGATTACACGCCACCTGGTTTCTCTAGCAAGCTTTGCAAGCAACTACAGCCTCATTGGCCAATCCCCTGTGTTTCGCCTCAAACGTCGAGCTTCCAGCAGACCTGATGAACTGGACAGGGTTGTGTCGGCTTTTAATGCCATGTGTCAAAATCTTGGTATCGCCTATAAAAACCTGAATACGGCTAACATTCATCTGGAAGCTCGAGTTCAGGAACGCACTCACAATCTCCAGCAGGAAATCACTGAACGTGTTGCTGCTGAACAAGCCCTAAAGTTCAGTGAGAAGCGTTTCAGGGACATTGCAGAAACGGTCACAGATCTTTTTTGGGAAACAGACGAAAATTTATCGATTACCTTTATCTCTGGTCACTTCCATTTAATTGGTATAAATGCCGCCGAGTACCTCATTGGAGAACCGCTGGCCAATCTGATCACCACCGATAACAAGAATACCGAACAGGGAAGCTGGGAAAACGACATCGAGTTGCGGCGACAAAAACAAACTCCTTTCCGAAACTCGGAATATCATTGCCTCCAAAATAACGGTGAGATTCTCGCCGTATCGATCAGTGGCATCCCCACCTTTGATCAGGAAAAGAAATTTACCGGGTATCGTGGTTCGGTGCGTGATATCTCGGACCGACGCAAGGCAGAAATCCTGACACACGAAGCCAAGGAAACACTGGAACGCCGAGTGAAGGAAAGAACCAAAGAACTTTCCACCGCCAAGGAAGAAGCAGAGCTGGCAAACCGGAGCAAAACAGACTTCCTGAACAACATGAGTCACGAACTCCGAACCCCCTTAAATGCTGTCATTGGCTTCGCCCAGATGATGCAGCACGAGATCATGGGGCCACTCGAGAACCCCCATTATAAATCTTATGCCAGTGACATTAATGCCTCGGGTCTTTATCTACTGGGAATAATCAGTGATATCCTTGATGTTTCCAAAATCGAGTCAGGTCACATGGCTCTTGAGATTGAGACAGTTCATCTTGGCGCTATTGTCGAAAAATCTATCTCGATGATGCAGGATCGTGCCGACAAGGCCGAAGTCAGCCTGAATGTTACCCCAGAGGTTGCCCACTACTATATCAAGGCAGATGAACGGCGGTTCATGCAGATCATCATCAACCTTGTTTCCAACGCAATCAAATTCACGCAAAAAAATGGGAAGATCACTGTTTCAGCAACCCGTGAAGCGACCGGAGGTCTCATCCTTGCCGTTGCAGACAGCGGCATTGGCATCCCCGATGATCAGCAGAAAGGAATCTTCAAGCCCTTCACCCGCGTTGAAAGCAGCATGGTATGTGAGCATGAAGGAGTTGGACTTGGCCTCTCAATCGTCAAGGCACTTGTCGAACAACATAACGGGCAGATTACGCTAAAAAGTCAGGAATCAGAAGGGACAACAATATTTATCCACCTCCCTGTTTCAATTGTCGTAACCCAGTAGTCTTCCCACATGCACTACACTTACCTGGGTGGAATGGCCGCCCTCTAGCGCGGAGCCAGAACAGACCAACCAACCTTCCGTGCATGGTCTTCCAGCCCTCGTCCGCCACTGACAACAAAAGGATGGCCAACAGCCTCAAGCATTGGTAGGTCTGAAATGTCATCCCCATAGGCATAACAGGCTTGAGCAGAAACCTGTGTTTTTGCCAGAAAGCTGGCAACGGCTTCCGCTTTACCTGCACCGATCGTCTGCGGAGGTAATATTTTGCCCGTATAACGCCCCTCAACAACTTCCATTGTCGTTGCCAGTATATGCTTCACGCCAAAGCGTCGGGCACTGGGGATCAAAACTGCAGGAAAAGAACCAGAAACAAACACCGGGACCTCGCCTTTATGCAGATGTTCCTCCAGCTTTTCAATAATCGCAGTATGGAACAGATCATCAACAGTACGCTCAAGATTCTGAAACCACTGTTCTGCACAATCAGCTACCTGGGGCACAGTTCGGCCCGCAAAATATGAGTAGTATCGGCGGTTCAAAATTTCCCAGGCAGCATTCTCATCGCGTAAACGTCCCATTTCTGAG
Organism: uncultured Rhodospirillales bacterium; assembly: GCA_913060675.1. Lineage (GTDB taxonomy): Bacteria > Pseudomonadota > Alphaproteobacteria > Kiloniellales > Kiloniellaceae > Kiloniella. The sequence goes on along the minus strand of CAJXUS010000133.1, from coordinate 1,201 downwards.
GCAAAGGCGTCTTGTTCTTCCGGATTTGGCATAACAGAATACCAATAATTCTGAAAACTGAACATGCTCTTGACGTTAATCAACGTGTCATCTACATCAAAAAAAGCATAGCTCTCTGCACCTGCATCCAACATATCACTCATGGTTCTCAATCTTTCTGTTTTTAGAGGCCTGGCGTGTTATGCCGCGGTAAGATATTCAACTCTCTTCTGCCGCTCTTTGGCGATTTCCGAGATAAAGCCGGATAGGGACTGTGAAGCAAGCTTGCCTTCCATACTGCTGATACGGCTGTTTTCAAAAACCGTAAAATCCGTGTGGAATGTAGCAGCAACCTGATTGCTCTGCACAACGGTAATTTCTGCAGAGAAACTCATCCGGTTTGTTTTGGTGATATCTTTTGTACAGATGCGATAGTGAATACGGGCCTCGATTGGAAAGGCGAAACGATTATAATTTGCTGACATCTGATTGATCACAAAATAATACCCGGTTTCATTTTGCGGTAAATAAAAGGTCTCTGTCACAGCAAGAAAAGTCTGTCTTGCCGCTTCGAACAAAATCATCCCTTGAACATGCTGCCCGGTTTGATGATCACTCATCAGCTCACAGTTCTCGTCGATGAGTAACGACAGTTCATAACTGTCATCCCCGGACTGCACAGGCTCCGAGATTAAAGTGTTTTGGGGAAGATGCTTGTGTGAATATTTTTGTGATGCTCTTCTACCCGAGCGGTACCAGAATGAAAGATCAAACATTGCCCGGCATTCGGAAACAGACGCCTGTTTTTCCACCGCAAGAATATCCTTATCCCCCAACCCTTGCCCAGGGACGATAACAATCTGCCCCTGAACAGCAAGAAGCCGGCTGGGAAGGCACAGCATACCCTTGAGTTGGGACAGGGTAATAACATCTTTGCCGACGGTAAAATCCGCAAACTTGTCACCGACGACTACTACAATACGTTCACACACAACAAATCTCCGTAATGGTATAGATAATTCTCCCCGGAATCAGGAGAGACTCATCTGAATTTGATAGAAGACACAGTATTTTTCACTGGAATGACGAGATGCTCAGGAACCTTTACTTAGAGCTGGCGGCCTTTTAGCGCCAGAAAACTGAAACAGTCAACAATTAATGTAAAATTTTACGTAATTTTTAATCTGTCTCTTATACACATCGACGCTGCCGACGAAGAGGA
>CAJXUS010000132.1 GCA_913060675.1 uncultured Rhodospirillales bacterium | reverse complement strand
ACCACCGAGATCCCCACTATCCTCTTCGTCGGCAGCGTCAGATGTGTATAAGAGACAGACCACAGACTGGTGCTTATGCGGATGAAGGTGCGGACGAACTTCGCGCTTACCAACTTGCCGTAAAACACCTTAATGGTGAAGGCGATGGCGGTATGCTCAACACCATGAAGCCGAGCTCATTAAAAGGTAATGGTATTCTTGGTAAAAAAGTTGAGTTCGTAACAGGTGATACCCAGACAAAATCAGATGCCGCACGTGCCTCTGCCAAGCGTATGATTGAAAAAGAAGGCGTCACCATGTTCTCTGGTGGTTCTTCATCTGGTGTGGCGATTGCTACTCAGTCATTGGCTCAGGAAATGGGCATCATCTTTATGACTGGCCTGACCCACTCAAACGATACAACTGGTAAAGATAAGCGTCGTTATGGCTTCCGTCATATGTTCAACGCTTACATGTCTGGTCGGGCTTTGGGGCCAGTTCTTAAAGAAGAATACGGAACAGACCGTCGCGCCTATCACCTAACAGCAGATTACACATGGGGTTGGACACAAGAAGAGTCCATGAAAGACACAACAGAAGCAATGGGTTGGGAAACAGTTAACGCTGTTCGTACACCTGTTGGTGCTGGTGATTTCTCCTCCTTTATCACCCCAGTTCTAAACTCAGGCGCAGATGTCCTGATCCTTAACCACTATGGTAAGGATATGGTGAACTCTCTTACTCAGGCAGTTCAATTTGGCCTTAGAGATAAACAGGTTAACGGTAAGAACTTTGAAATCATTGTTCCACTGTTCTCTCGTTTGATGGCTCAGGGTGCTGGTGACAACATCAAAGGTATTCTTGGTTCTACCAACTGGAACTGGGCACTTGCCGATGCTGGGTCGCAGGCTTTTGTTAAAGCCTTTGGTCAGGAATACGGCTTCCCACCATCACAGGCTGCGCATACTTGTTATGTACAGACGTTGCTTTATGCAAATGCTTGTGAAATGGCGGGTACTTTCTACCCACCAGAAGTTATCAGAGCTCTTGAAGGCTTCAAATTTGACGGTATGGGTAACGGCCCAACTGAATACCGTGCTGAAGATCACCAGTGCTTTAAAGATGTTCTGGTTGTGCGTGGTAATGAAAACCCATCAACACAGTTCGATCTTCTTGAAATCGTACAGGAAGTTCCACGTTCACAGGTTGAGTATGATGCTTCAATCTTTGGCGGTGAACTCGGTCCATACGAAGTCTAAGTCAGATTTTGTATAGATTGCTGGTCGCCTTTGAGGCGACCAGCAATATTAAAAAGTGTATTCTTGCAAATTGACAAGAGATAATGATCTCACACGCCGTGACTACACCGCCTTGAGACATCAAAAACAGCAGCGAAAATAAAAACAATGGATGCATTTGTACTGCAAATCCTGAACGGGCTCGACAAGGGTGGTTCCTACGCCCTTATTGCCTTGGGATTGACACTGATATTCGGAACGCTTGGGGTTGTTAATTTTGCTCATGGAGCTTTGTTCATGTTGGGTGCTTTTTGTGCCGTAACTATGAAAAAATTGCTCACACTCTCCAAGCAGATCAAGGATGAGAGCATCACCTTTTTTGATGCTTTTAAGGAAGAGCCTTATTTAAAGATATGGTTTGGTGAAACTGGTGAAGCCATCATCGATTACGCTGTGCCGATCTCTATATTAATGGCTATTCCAGTTATGCTTCTGATCGGTTTGGCACTTGAAAGAGGCCTTATTCGCTTCTTTTACAAACGCAGCCATGCAGAGCAAATCCTTGTTACCTTTGGGATGGCAATTGTTCTTCAGGAAATCGTGAAGGCAGTATATGGCGCTAATCCCGTTCCAATGCCGCCACCAGAAATTTTACAGGGCTCTGCAGATATTGGGGTATGGTTGGGTCTTGGAAATGCAGTAATCTATCCATGGTGGCGTCTTGCGTATCTTGGCTTTGCCGCGATTTTAATAGGTTCCGTATTCGCTTTCTTACAATTCACAACCTTTGGCATGGTTGTCCGTGCTGGTATGGCAGACAGAGACACTGTCGGCCTCATGGGGATTAACATCGAGCGACGCTTTACAATCGTCTTTGCCTTGGCAGCAGTGGTATCTGGCCTTGCAGGGGTGATGTATACACCGATTGTACCTCCAGATTATCAAATGGGTATGGACTTCCTTGTTTTGTCATTTGTCGTGGTTGTTGTTGGCGGCATGGGATCTCTCAGTGGCGCTGTGCTTGCTGGTTTCCTTTTGGGGATATTGCAGTCTTTTGCATCCATGAACGAAGTTAAAGAAATCCTTCCTGGTATCGACCAAATTGTTATTTTCCTTGTTGCGGTTATCATTCTACTGGTTCGTCCACGTGGACTGATGGGTCGCAAAGGCGTGATGGAGTCCTAGATAATGATTAAAATTACGCCTCGTAATGATATGATACTGCTCGGGGGATTTATCCTGGCTGTACTCACAATGCCAATCTGGTTAACGCCAATCGGAGCCGGATACCCAGATTTACTACAACGATTTGCGATTTATGGTATTTTCGCAATTGGTTTCAACATTCTTTTTGGTTTGACGGGGTATCTATCCTTTGGTCACGCTGCATTTTTGGGAGTTGGATCCTATACTGCAGTTTGGTCCTTTAAGCTCCTTGGTATGAGTGTTATCCCGGCGGTACTTTTCGCGGTGATTACTTCCGGTTTATTTGCTGTGTTGATTGGGTACATCAGCTTGAGAAGATCGGGGATTTACTTCTCCATTCTGACACTGGCTTTTGCTCAAATGTCATATAACATGGCCTATTCCGTTCTTACGCCAATTACCAATGGCGAAACTGGATTACAGCTTAGCCAACAAGATCCTAGAGTGATTGACAGTTTATTTGGTGTCCCTGTTACAGAAGGGATACCTGCGACAAATCTGTTTGGCATTGAAATGAGCGGTTATCCGGGGTTCTATTTTTGCGCGATCATGTTGATCATTAGTTTTTATATTTCGATGCGCATATTTAGATCTCCTTTTGGTATAATGCTCAAAGCTGTTAAATCGAACTCGAACCGGATGAGCTATACGGGGCTTAATATGCGTCCCTATACTCTGACAGCCTTTATCATCTCAGGAATGTTTGCCGGGCTTGCAGGGTCACTTCTAGCGGTAACAGATCCGCTTGCTGGTGCAGAACGTATGCAGTGGACCGCTTCTGGTGAAGTTGTTCTTATGACAATTCTTGGTGGGGTTGGTACGTTGATAGGCCCAGTTATTGGGGCAGGGGTTATCAAGTACTTTGAAAATATCTTCTCTGCATTCAATGATAGTGCTTTGCACGATATTTTTAGCTTCCTACCTGATTTCCTTGAGAATGCGGTTGTTGCTGTTACCGGGTTATTCGTTGGTGATGGTTGGCACCTAACACTGGGTGCTCTCTTTGTTATCATCGTCGTCTTCCTACCCGGCGGTATCATTGAAGGCATCACCCGTATCTATCAAAGAGTTACGAGAAAAAAACAGATTAATTCTGTTACCTCAACTGAAGCTCAACCTGGTGAATAGAGAGATAATATAATGGGTATTCTTGAAGTTCGCGATGTGAACAAAAGGTTTGGCGGTCTGAAGGCGTTAGACAAAGTTGAGCTGGACGTTGAGGAAGGTTCTGTTCATGCCATCATTGGTCCCAATGGAGCAGGAAAATCGACGTTTCTGAATTGTTTGGTGGGATTGTTAATCCCTGATTCAGGAGCGGTCACTTTTAATGGTAAGTCTCTTCTGGGCATTAAACCACACGAGATCAATCAAGCAGGCGTTTCCAGGGTATTCCAGACCCCTGAAATATTTGCTGATCTAAGCTTATTGGATAATGTCATCATCCCAACTTTTGCGGCACGTGACGGAGCTTTTTCCTTCAACGCATGGAAACGCGTGGATAACGATAATGAAGTCCACGAAAAAGCTGAACACATGCTCGAAGAAATTGGTTTGATTGAAAAGAAAGATATTATCGCGGGTAGTTTATCTCGCGGTGACAAACGCCGTTTAGAGTTGGCAATGTGCCTAGTTCAAAATCCCAAACTTTTGCTTTTGGATGAACCCACGGCTGGTATGTCCCGTGCTGATACCAACAATACAATCGATTTACTCAAAAGCATCGGGGGGCGAGGGATCACCAAGGTCATTATCGAACACGATATGCACGTTGTCTTTTCCCTTGCCGATAAAGTGAGTGTTATGGCTCAGGGAACTGTAATTGCAGAGGGTACCCCAGAAAGCATCAAGGGTGATCCACGTGTTCAGGAAGCTTATCTCGGGGGGGCACACTTATGAGCCGGACACAACCAATTAAAAGTGAAGGCACGTCACCTGCGTATTTCTCCGCTTATGATCTTCACGCCTATTATGGTGAGAGTTATATTGTTCAGGGTGTTAGCTTTGACATTCGCGAAGGTGAAATTCTTGCTCTCTTGGGTCGTAATGGCGCGGGTAAAACCTCTACCCTTCGTGCAATTGCAAGAGCAGCCGATCCTCAGCTCACGCGGGGTGAAATCTGGCTTGATCATAAAGCTCTTCACAAAATGAAGGATTTTGAAGCCGCCCAAAATGGTGTTGCTTTGGTCCAAGAAGACCGCCGGATTATCCCAGGTCTCACTGTTGAAGAAAATCTGCAGCTTGCGCAAATCGCTGAGCCAATTGGCTGGTCGATTGAACGGTTGTATGAGCATTTTCCACGGTTGGCTGAGCGACGCAATCAAGAAGGCATTACAATGTCCGGCGGAGAGCAACAGATGCTGGCGGTTGCCCGTGCTCTTGCTCGCGATGTTAAGCTTCTTCTGCTGGATGAACCTTATGAAGGACTTGCTCCCGTTATTGTTCATGAGATCGAGCGGATCCTTGTCGAGATAAAAACGCATGGCATAACCACAATTATTGTCGAGCAAAATGCTATCGCGGCTCTGCACCTTGCTGATCGTGCGATTATTCTTGATATGGGGCAGATTGTGTTTGATGGCACCGCTCAAGAAGTGCTTGATAACGAAGAGCTACGCCAGGAATACCTCGCAATCTAATTATACTGTTGCGTGCTAGAGGGGGAATTAAAGGGGTTGCGTCTGCAGCCCCTTTTGGTTTTGTCTTAAAATGTCATTAATTATTGTGATCAGGGGAATCTAAAATATTGACTTTAATAAGACCGAATGACTGACTTATAACTAAGCTCTGGTGAATTTATAGAGGTGTAGGGGCATGGAAGAACTTATAGCTATCGCATCGATCGTGGGCGTAATAATTATTGGCGCGATGACCCCGGGTCCGAGTTTTATTGTTGTGGCCCAAATTTCCCTTTCTAATTCACGTGCTCATGGAATATCAGCAGCTCTTGGCATGGGGCTGGGTGCCCTTGTATTTGCCTGTTTGGCCTTGCTCGGCTTACACTTGATTTTTACCAAGGTTGTTTGGCTTTATGCGGCCTTCAAAATTATCGGTGGCCTTTATCTCGTCTATCTGGGCGTCAAAATATGGCGTAGCGCAAAGACTGCCCTTGTTTCACCAGATGAGGCGACAAACGATAACACCCGAGGACAACAGACTCTTTTCCGTTCATTCTCATACGCCTTCATGACACAGATAAGTAATCCAAAAGCTGCATTAATCTATAGTGGTGTTTTTGCTGTTTTCCTTCCTGCAGAAACTTCAGTTTGGTTTCCTGCCCTGTTACTGCCAGCCTTACTTTTTGTCGAAACTGGCTGGTACGTTTTGGTCGCCTGTGCCCTATCCGTAAAGGCATCAAGAAATGTGTACCTAAAATCTAAAAGCTGGATCGACCGAATAGCAGGCGGGCTCATGGGAGCTCTTGGGTTTAAGCTAATGACATCAACCAGATAACTTCAGATTATAACAGTTGGTCTTTATTTCTTTCGCTCCTATTCCTACTTATATTAGTGTGTCGTTATCGTTGTGAAATATTAAAGGACTTTAGTCAGGCATGTCTGAGAATACGCCAAATCCTTTTGGCCAAAATCAAAGCAATAGAAATAACCTGTCTCTTATACACATCTCCGAGCCCACGAGACCGAGGCTGATCTCGTA
>CAJXUS010000131.1 GCA_913060675.1 uncultured Rhodospirillales bacterium | reverse complement strand
GCTCGTCAGGCTCATAACCTGAAGGTCGTAGGTTCAAATCCTACCCCCGCAACCACCGAGATCAAAACACCCTTTACCAGAAATGGTAAGGGGTGTTTTGCGTTTGAGGCTAGGTAGCATAAATCCTGATAACACTGAATAAGCGTAACCATAGCTGCAAAACTTGTTTGTTTGAAAAACATATAGTATTTTCTGACAAAAGGTAATGATTATGATTACGTCAGAAATCAAGAGGCGCATCGTTGGAAAAGGCTGTGGAGTTGTATTTGATTTAGCACTACTCTTGGTGGATAAAACTTTGAACCCTGTAAGTAAGATTCGAATTAATTATTCCACCATAGTATATGATCTCGTTAAGCTAAATTTTAGAGTGCAACGGTTGCGGGTTGTGGTCTATCGAATATAATTTCCGAGAAGTTTGCAGGAGAAACTAGACTTGAGCGCCATTGGTATTGAAGAATTCATCACCCGTTGGAAGGGGTCTGGCGGTAATGAGATGGCAAACTTCCAAAGTTTTGCGTCTGAACTTGTTTATCTGCTGGCATTAGACCCTGTAAAGGTTGCGGATGCCGAAGGGCAGAACAATGACTATCGTTTCGAGCGGCCAGTTACGTTTACCCATACAGGGAAAGAGCGACGTGGCAGGATTGATTTGTACCGTAGTGGTTGTTTTGTTCTAGAGGCAAAACAGGGAAGTTATAAATCGGGTCGAACAAACACGTCGCAGCAGGGGCATGGTAGGCGGGGCACTACGGGCTTTGACGATACTATGCTCAAAGCCCGTAATCAGGCTGACAACTATGCTCGTGCAGTATCGAAAGAGGACGGATGGCCCCCTTTCCTTCTGATCGTGGATGTTGGTCACGTTATTGAGCTGTATTCGGATTTTTCTCAGCAGGGACAAGGTTATAACCAGTTCCCGGATGGCAATAGTTATCGCATTTCATTGGATGATTTGCGTAGAGCAGAAGTCCGCGATTTGCTGCGCACCATCTGGAGCAACCCTTATAGTCTAGACCCTTCTCTGAAATCGGCAAAGGTTACACGTGAAATTGCGGTCCATCTGGCTGAATTGGGTAAAAGCTTTGAGGGGCAGGGCTATAAAAGTGAAATTGTGGCCCGTTTTTTGATGCGTTGCCTCTTCTCCATGTTCGCGGAAGATGTTGAGTTAATCCCTATACAGAGTTTTACGAAGAAACTCGAAGAACTAAAGGGGCATCCTGAACATGCAGCTCCCGTGCTCAAAAGTCTTTGGGAGACAATGAACACAGGCGGTTTTTCTCCTGTTTTGATGCAAGACCTTAAGCGCTTTAATGGAGGTTTGTTTAGGGACGCCGATGCATTGCCTCTGAATGAATATCAGCTTGACCTGTTAATCGAAGCAGCCCAAGCCGATTGGAAGCAAGTCGAACCTGCAATCTTTGGCACTCTTTTGGAGCGCGCCCTTGATAAGCGTCAACGCCATAAGCTAGGTGCGCATTATACGCCTCGGGCATATGTCGAACGCCTAGTTACACCAACGATATTAGAGCCGTTGAGAGATGATTGGCGCGACGTTCAGGCAGGTGTGCAGCGACTAACTGAAGATGGAAAAAAAGATAGTGCCCTAAAGCTCGTACGCGATTTTCATGTGAAGCTATGTGATATCAAAATTTTCGATCCAGCCTGTGGCTCGGGTAACTTCCTCTATGTCGCTTTGGAAATGATGAAACGGCTGGAGGGTGAAGTTACCGCGCTTATGTTCGAGCTGGGTGATACCAAGCCGCTGATCACGGTGGACCCACACCAGTTCCTGGGGACCGAGCTGAACCCATGGGCCGCTAATGTAGCTGAGTTAGTGTTGTGGATTGGTTATCTGCAATGGCACTTCCGAACGCATGGGAAAGCTGCGCCATCTGAGCCAGTGCTTCGGGACTTCAAGAACATCACTAATGCCGATGCCGTTTTGGAATGGAAAAATCGCATCCCACGCGTGGATGAGAACGGCAAGCAAGTTACCCGCTGGGACGGTGTAACTACTGTGTGCCATTCGGTGACGGGTGAGGAGGTGCCGGACCCGGCCGCACGTGAACAGGTCTATGACTACGCCGAGCCCGAGGCGACCATCTGGCCACAGGCGGATTTTATCGTCGGTAACCCACCGTTTATCGGAAAGCTCAAGATGCGAGAAGATCTTGGTGATGGCTACGTGGAGGCGCTACGTACTGCCTATCCGAAAGTCCCTGATAGTGCGGACTTCGTAATGTACTGGTGGGAAAAGGCAACGCTGGCCGCGCGGGTTTATGATGCTAAAAAGGGAAAAGGCACGCGGCGCTTTGGCTTTATCACCACAAATTCGCTGCGCCAAACCTTTAATCGCAGGGTGCTGGAGCCGCACCTGAACGACCCTAAAAGACCGATTTCGCTCCTTTTCGCGATCCCAGATCACCCGTGGGTTGATACTCTATTTGGCGCGGCAGTCAGAATTTCTATGACCGTGGCTGGGTTTGGTAGGCGTGAAGGACAATTATCAGTAATTACCGTTGAAAAAAAGGAGATTCGCGAAGCGGAAGGCCGAAAAATAAGCTTCGAGAATCATCGAGGAAAAATACTGGGAAATCTACGAATTGGCGCAGATGTTCCATCTGCAAAGAGCTTGACGGCTAATCTGAAAGTGGCTACTCCCGGCGTTATTCCGCATGGAGAGGGCATGGTCGTGGACGCCGCTACGGCGAGAAAAATTACTCCCCAAGCTGACCTGCCCAACGACATTCTAAGATTATACTGCAATGGGAGAGAGTTGTTGTCGGGCTCGGTGGAGAGGTATGTGATTGATGCTTACCCTAGACAAGAAAATGAGTTAAAGGGAGAAGCTCCAGCAGTTTATCAGTGGCTTCTTGATGCGGTAAAACCATATCGTGATGCTAATCGTGACAAAGACTTACGAGAAAAATGGTGGTTACATCGGCGGAACAACCTTGATCTGAGAAATGCACAAGACAGGCTGAATAGGTTTATTGCTACTGTTCTAACCTCAAAGCACCGATGGTTTACCTTTTTGCCGACATCAGTGCTACCTGACCAAACGATCGTCGCAATTGGGTTAGCAGATGCAGAAGTTCTGGCTGTCTTGTCCAGCAGGCACCATGTCCAATGGGCTTTGGCGGCTGGCGGGTGGCTAGGTGTAGGGAATGACCCAAGATATACGAAATCTCGCTGTTTCGATCCCTTCCCCTTCCCTGATCTCACAGAGGTCCAGAAAGCCGACCTCCGCGGATTGGGCGAAGAGCTTGATGCCCATCGCAAACGCCAACAGATGGCCTACCCCAATCTGACGCTGACCCAGATGTACAACGTGCTGGAAAAGCTCCGCACGGGCAAGGCCATCGTGGGTAGAGACAAGGAGATTTATGAGTGGGGCTTAATCAGCATCCTGCGCGACCTGCACGATCAGATCGACGCCGTTGTGGCTGAGGCCTATGGTTGGCCCGTGGACTTGAATGACGAAGATATCCTCTTCCGCCTCGTAGCCCTCAACAAAGAGCGGGCTGAGGAAGAGTTCCGTGGTCATATCCGCTGGCTACGGCCCGACTACCAAAACCCGACAGGGGAGCAGGCTAGTAAAGGTAAACAGGCAGAGATGGTGGTTGATGCAAAGGTAACATTTGTAAAAGCTCCTTGGCCAAAATCTCTTCCTGACCAGATCGCCGCAGTTCGCGAAGCGTTGTCTGAGTTGGGTGAGGCGACGCCGGAACAAATTGCCCGCTGCTTCATGCGTGCTCGTACGACCGCTGTAGAGCCATTGTTGGATAGTCTGGCAGCTCTGGGGCAGGCAGAAAAATCCGAAAGCGGCCGCTATACGGCCTGATTCAATTAGATGTACGGATAGGAACTGCGGGCAGATCCAAGTGATGAAAAATGTCTATTTGTTATGCCGACAGAGCGGGATTTCAGCTTGCTTGATATCGTAGTGAAGGGTGGGGGATACTGAAACTGTGACTAATATCGTTTATGTCCTAATTAATGAAGCCATGGAAGGTTACGTCAAGATTGGTATTACCGCTAATGTTGAAAAGCGTATGAAAGAACTTGATACGACCCCTGTCCCCTTACCCTTCGAGTGCTTTTATGCTGCGCGTGTCGGAGATGCCAGAATGGTCGAGAGACATTTACATGACGCGTTTTCTGATTACAGAGTGCGGTCTAAAAGAGAGTTTTTCAGAATTGCACCTGAACGGGTTGTGTCCGCTTTGAAACTCGCAGAACTTGAGGAAGTTACGCCCAAAGGGGATGTTGTCGAAACTTCAGAAGATCAGGCAGCGCTAGACAAGGCTAGGGAACGTCGTGGTGCATTCAACTTTGATATGGTTGGCATAGCCAAGGGAAGCGTGCTTGTTTTTGAACGTGATACAGAATCTGTTTGCAGAGTATTGGACCATAAATCCGTCGAATTTGAAGGGGAATCCTTAAGTCTTTCTGCTTCAGCTTTGAAGATTTTTCACAGACTGGGTTATAGTTGGAAAGCGGTGGCTGGGACAGATTATTGGATGTTTGAGGGCGAAACACTTTCTGTACGACGTCGTAGGATGGATGAAGAATAATGCAGGATTTGAATTAGGTTCCTGGAGTTGATGACTCTCCATGCTATGAGACATTAGATCTGACTTATTTTTTTACAAAGATCCTCAGAATAATTAAAGAAAAACAAGTCGCTGTTTTGCTCTTTGCCTGCTGTCCCAAAAGGTCGTATCAGGATGATTGATGCTATTAGAGAGGGTTTGAGCGATCTGTTTTCCGTAATTTTCCCTTATATCTTCTTCAGATAAACCCAAGGCGATGGATAACCCTGCAGCGTTGCCCTGAATTTGTTGGATATAGGTTTCTATTTTTTGCTCCCGGATAACCTCAATCATTTGATTGGGTAATAGGCCGGAACGAAAATCACAGAGATTACTCTCCAGTGTTTCTTTCACAGAATCCCAAAGCGGATGCTGGCGTTGACGGGAGACATTACCGTCTGTTTGGAAATCATCAAGATAACGAACTTTCTCTGAAGCATTGGTAAAAACATCACCAATTGATTCTTCAAAAGCCTGAAATGTCGAAAGCCGCCATTTGTCTCTCAGTTCTGTTTTTCCGGCCCGGAGTTCCACTCGCCATATATTCTTGCTTTGATCTTTAGGGTCTAAGCCCCAAACTTTGAACCAGAAGGGCTTACGTAGCTCTATAGCTGCCTTACGTTTGTTGTAAATAATAGTTTGTCGATTAGGCATCTTACCAATGGTCACAGATTCAAGATTTCGTCCTCTAAATACGGCAGAAGGTCGATCTGTGTTTTCTTGTGGTGTCTGCTGATCACTCCAATAGGGTGTAACCTTGGCATGACTGTGAGCGACAACTTGATCAAGTTTAAGTTCAAAGGTTTCTGGCATCAGGAAATCCATGGCAAAGTCTGCACGTCGGATGCTTTCTTTTGCCACTTTGCAGCCCATAGCCTTTAGGCGTTCAATCAGACGGTCCCTTGTTGCATGATAGCCATAGGAAGCAAGTGAACTGGCATGAACGGAAACACTTATATTCCACTGGCTGATAGAGGTGTTTTCTTTGAAGCTCCATAGTTCCCCGAGTGGACCAGTATCCAGCATAAAGGCATAGCCACCTTTAAGACCGTGGGAGAGTAAATGGGCATCGACTAAGCCAACGCTAACAAGCTGGCGCTCTTGCTTCTCCACGGCGATCTTTTTGGCTATTGCCAGTTCTTCAAGTGTATCCTTTGGTAAGGCTCCCTGAAAGGAAACGTCCAAGATATCAAATCCGGCATAAAGTAGTTTAATCATTGATTTCTTCTTTCTGTGCGCTCTTTTACGCCTGAGTAATTCTAGAGGGGGGTGTTACAAGGACCCCCAATTTACGATTACGAGCGTTTAAAGGGATTAAGTCTTTAAAGGGATTGGGCCATGTGGCCTTTAAAGGCACCTACCCTTTAAAGGGAGTTGGTCTCAATCCATGGGTAGGGCAGGTTCTCTTTAAAGACCTTGCTTTTCCTTTAAAGGGCTAAACCCTTTAAAGAGGTGCGCACCCTAAGGGGTGCTCAGAACGCTGACAAACCCCGTCATATTTGGCGGGGTTTTGTTTTGTACTAAGA
>CAJXUS010000130.1 GCA_913060675.1 uncultured Rhodospirillales bacterium | reverse complement strand
TGTGATTTCATAGTCTTGAACCATATCATAAGTTCTCAACTAGTCATGACCCAAAATATATTATCAAATCACCAAGGTTAATCTTTTGATACAGAAACCATATGAACTCAATTATAGATTGTGTCAAATAATATTGGCCGCGATGATAAAGGCATCGTACGATCTTGAAAACTTTGATCATTTTCTAATTTTCTCTTTTGGGTGATCCAGATGAAACCAATCCTTTTCGTTCTCAAAATGCCTTTCGAAGATAATGATGTCGAAGACAGCAATAACTCTTCCTGGTTTTGTTCCCATTGTGCCTTGATCGAGGGCGCCTTGGCCGTTAATCCAAGCTGGAACGATCACATTGAAATTCGCCGTATCCCATTTGCGCGCCCCAGAAATGAAGTTGTTGAGATATTGGGGGAAAATAACCAATGGCTGCCAGTTCTCATCCTGGACAAAAAAAATACCCTTACCGATCCATTGGAAATCTCAACTTATTTAGCAACGACTTACGGTGGTGCCGCTCCCCATCCTTAGCGTGTGTGTTCTCGTTGAGATGATATTGACGCCCCTTATCCGACATGGCATAAAGTTAGAGGCTTTGCTTAAGCCTCCTCGTCCGCGGAAAGGGCTGCGCCCAAGTTCAAGCTAAAACTACATCAACGATTTCCTGACCTGACAGGCGGACACGGGTTTAGTATTTGAGGATAATCGTATGACTTCAACGCAACACCCACGTCCATTTCGACGCCAACTTTCCCGCACCCAGCATTCCAGAACCCAGTTTTCCAGAAACATGTTTCATGGTTCGATTAATTTTGAGCAGCAAAAAAAGCGGGCAAAAGATCTATATAAAGCCCTGATCAAAGGGGAAAACACCGCCCTATCCCGTTTTGCTCAATATCATCCCAAAGCCCAGTCCAAGGCCCAAGATTTAAAAACCTCTCCCCAACTTTTAAAACTCAGCGATTGCCAGTTGGTAGTATCGCGTGAAAATGGCTTTTCTTCGTGGCCACAGCTGAAGGCACATTGTGATCGTCTCGCCTTACGCAAAAAACAAATCAGCGCAGGCACGATCCCCCAACTTGATGATGATAAAACCCTGCACATTCGCTGTGGCTCTGATATTAAGCACGGGTTGGACATCGCAGGCTTTGTCGGCGCGTTCCATGAATTTTCTGACCCCTTCTGCCAGGGTCCTGTACCAGATTTAGAAGGCGAGGCTTTCTACAAACTACGGGCGGACTTTATTTCAACCGCCTATGGCTTGCCTCTCCAGGAAATTCAAACCCGACAAAAGCTCAGTTATGAGAAACTCGACAACCTGCAAAGCTACGCTAAAGTTGTGTTGTGGTTTGAACACGACAGTTTCGATCAGCTCATTCTGGCCTACCTCTTAAACCATATATCGGGTCTTTCATCTTCCCCGGCTATCGATTTGATCTGCGTAAATAATATCCCCGGAGTTTTAGGTTTTATGGGTCTGGGACAGTTAGCCCCAGAGATGTTGATATGGGTGTGGGAAAATTGCCGTGCCCCTCTTACCGCAGAACAAATTGACCTTGGTAAAGTTGTTTGGAAAGCCGTTCAACAAGAAAACCCCATGGCTCTTGAAGCCATTATTTCCCAAGGAACACCAGAAATCCCTCCAATGGCCACAGCCTTGGAACGGCATTTGATGGAACTGCCCGCATCCAACAATGGCCTTAGTCTAACCCAACTGCTATCGCTCGAAATTATTGCAGATAACGGGTCTATCAAAGGTGGAAAACTCTTCAACCAACTCATGCGCGAAAGAGAACCTCTTCCCTTCCTCGGCGATTTGATGTTCTGGTCGGTTCTTGTTGAACTTGCTCAGGACAAAAATCCTTTGATTGTTTACGAAGATATGGAACAACCAACCCCGTGGCCAGAGCGTCAGATTTCACTCACAGATACAGGTAAAAAAATCCTCAACGGCGATCTAAACTATTTAGACATTACCCAATTAGAACGATGGGTCGGCGGCATCAAAGTTTCCTCAAAGGCCTAAGACTAGGACCCTTGTTTTTTATCCTGTAGATGTGCTCGACAATAACGTCGTTAACAATTCTCACAAACCTGTGATTAGATTTGGTTGTATAATCAAGGGAAACTTCTCCTTATCAAAAGCAACCACCTTAATTCAACTAATTAGTTTGTTCAGCAATTGATATATTGGGGGAAAGAGTATGGATGTACAGGGCGAGAAAACTATTCCTTTGAGTAAGGTAAAGCTAATTTTTTTCCAACTCCTTGCCTTAGGAATGGTTGGGCTTGGCGCATCAATTTTCACTCTATCCCCCGAAGAACTTATTAACCAACGAGGTCAAGATGAAACAGCCCTGATGTATAGTATGGCGGCCATCCTAATTTTGCTTTGTGGGAGTGCTGGAGTGGTATGTTTTATGAAGCTATTAGATACCGCTCCAGGATTAATCCTCACAACCACGGGCTTCACGGATAATTCGAGCAGTATGCCAGCAGGATTTGTTCCTTGGGAAGAAGTTACAGAGCTAAAAGAGTTCCGATTTAACCGACAGAAAATTGTCTCTATCCATATCAAAAACCCAGAAACTCACCTCAGAAGGGGCAATTTCTTACAACGCCTGACCAACCGTGCTGTATCAAAGGCCAGTGGTACCCCCATAAACATATCTGCCAATAGCCTTAAAACCAGCTACAACGGCTTGGTTTCTGATTTTGAGCGCTACTTTAAACACAGCCAAAACAAAAACCCAGAAAGCATTTAACTTTAACATGATACCCGTTGGCTATATGGCGAAATATATTGCCGAAAAACCCAATATTCTTAATAATAAAATCGTTAAAGATCTCTTTTCGGTAAGCGGGTGTATTTCGAAAAATTTCGCTGATTACATTCCTTATTGGAAGCACAATGGCTATTGGTTATACAACTGCCCAATAATAATAGAGAAACTCGCTAAAGATAATAATCTTGATTTATCCCAAACCCGGTTTTTTTATTATGAAGCTTACGAGCTACAGCATAGATCCGGAAAAAAAACGGTAGATGGATTTTGGGAGCCCTTTGCGCCTGAAAAATCAATTTCGACAGATGTGTTTGTCCCCACTTGTAAAAAGCTGGAGGGGTTTGATATTGTTTCTTTCTCTCAAGAAAACGCGCCAGAATGCTCCTATCTTTCTTGTAACCATATGGCCGAGGACATCGAGGTCAACAACCATTGCCTTCTCGGATCATTAGAAGAAGCCAAAAATTATTTAAACCAAGGCCTTTTCGACAACTGTGAACCTGGGCCCAGCCGGATTTTGGCGGTTTATAGTCTGGATTAATAACCTCTCAACTAGTTTTCCACCAAAGCCCGCTTTAAATCGCCAAATCCTTAACGTACCTTCGCTTTTTTTGCGAAGACGATCTTACGCTCCTGCCCCTCCATTCTAACGGTGAAACGATAGGCTTCATTCAGACCTTTTTTACCGGAGTGAGTGAAGACCAGCACACGTTCACCGTCAGTGCGAATATGGATAATACCAAAATTTTTGCGCTCAAAAGCATAGAAAGCCCCGCGGGGATCTCCAGGATCTATTTTCCCGGTAAACATTTTTTGTAGTTCTTCACGGGTAAAGTTTTCTTGGCTATGCTCTTTGAAAAAGGCTTTTAAATCATCACGCTTATAAGCATAACCTTTGGTGCCGAAAAAGGCGGCTAATTCCGTGTTCAATATCACCCCGGTATCCAAACGCATGACCTTCCCCAAAGCCGCCATCAAGGTTGCCCGAGGGTGAATGTGCTCTTTGCTTGGGTTTTCATCTCCAGATGAGATGATTGCCACGATGGGACTCATGTCTTTGAGTGCTTGAAAATCAAAGTCTGCCGATCCGTGGTGTGGCGCTTTAATGATCTCGGCCTCAAGCTGCTTTGCCGGTATATTGTCGCGCATCAATCGCATGGAAGGCTTGTTCAAATCCCCGGTCAAATTTAAGCGCACATTCCCGATACGAACTTGCAGGGCAATAGAATGGCCATTGATGGTGTGTGAAGCTGAAACAGCACCCTCTCGTCCTGCATCAAGATGCATATCGGGGGATTTTTCAGGAGCACGGAAAAACCGCAACATCGGTTTTATCTTATTATCCAGCGGGTCCTTTATCGGTTCGCTAAAGGGGCCTTGCAGACGCACATGAACGCCGTCTT
Organism: uncultured Rhodospirillales bacterium; assembly: GCA_913060675.1. GTDB lineage: Bacteria > Pseudomonadota > Alphaproteobacteria > Kiloniellales > Kiloniellaceae > Kiloniella. The sequence goes on along the minus strand of CAJXUS010000130.1, from coordinate 2,203 downwards.
CACGAAGAAAATCAAAAAGGTCGTTTTCATTATCTCCAAAAGCAATCCGACGAACATCCATATGGCCTCGAGTTTCCCAGTGATCCAAAGTTTTCGCCCAGCGATCAAAAGGCGCGTTGCGCAATTCATCCTCGACATCCCTTGGGTCATCCACGAGATCACAGGCATAGGTTTCCCCTTGTTTCTCTAGGCTACGGCCAAACATTTCCCGGGTGGGTCTGCTTGATCCATCCTCTTTTTTCGACGATGCCTTCACCAACCCGTTGTGATAAATTCGTTTGGGATGGATAAAGATGCGCTTCCGAGCTGCCAAACCAGGTTGATGTTCGGATCTCACGAGATCATTCAGGCCATCAAAATGGTCGGCATCCCCATGAGAGATAATGATAGCGGCCACATCCAAGGGGTTCTCAGCAGAGGTTTGTTTGTGCCTGAAGCGAGCAGCGACATGACGGGCGAAAAGCTTATTATCCCCCCCATCGATCAGAACGATCTTACCATTGGGAGATTCCATAATCAGACCATCCCCTTGTTGGACATCAACCATGGAGAATTTGAATATTCCCTTATCACCCAATGAAAGGTCCGGATCATTTTTAGCCCACCCCTCGGCGGTTCCATCATAATGGGTTTTCGCTCTCAACTTGATGTATCGGCCTTGTTGCTCAATAACATCAACTTCGTCACCATAAGCCAGGGTCAAGATCACCTTTGATCTGGAATCAGGTTCACGCCGTAATCTCACAAAATCATCATAGATAAACTTGCTCATAACAGTTTCCTTAAATTCCAGTGACCTCAAATACCCTTGAGTTCAGATTTCATTTATAAAAAGAGGTGTCGTTCCCTAAAATATTGTGGTCCACCCTTCGCGTGCGGCTTCGTGTTTTTGATAGCTGATGGCATGGGCGGCAATTCCATCAGGCGTAACCAATCGGATGACGCCGCCTTTGTTGCGAAGATGAGGATTATCCGGCCCGGCGAGCAGAGTTATTCTTATGGTTTCGCCTGCTCGAACCTTCCCTTCAAGAGGTTGAGCGCGATCATCTCGATCCATCAGCCTCCAACCTCTTAAATCAAAGGCGGCATCGGTGCGGTTAAGAAGGGTTACGCTCTCCCTACCGTCTTCGTTTCCTGAAGGGTTGATCAGGGCGGCAATGATCGCCACACCGGGCTTGAGCGGATCAATCTTTCCTGGCTCGACAACAATATCATCCAAGGGATGTCCGGTATGGGCATCCGTGTTCCAATCCTGGCTTTGAAAAGCGAGAAAAATAGCGGCCCAGTGATTAGTGGTACCAAAATGGATTAAAAGAGCACCATCTTGATTGGCGCCATTGCTTGCCTTGAAACGCCCGCCCGATCCCTGGTTCATATGTACATCGTGAATACCGTTACCAGGAACAAAGCCAAAATATTTATCAGCTTCACCATTTTCAGGCCCCCAGGCTTCTCCAAAGATATAAAAAGTAAGGCTTTCATCTGCTATGCCCTGACGAATAATGGGTTCCAAGTAATCCCGAAGATCATTATCCGGACCAGTGCGTTGAAAGGGAGCAATTTTCATCGCTTCGCGCTGGACAAAATTCCCCCTAACATAGTCAAGAACCAGTTCTGCCCTGTTTTTATTTGGGCCATTGCTTAAATCAGTTCGCCCCTCTGGAAGAGTAAGGAATTCGTCTAAAAATGGATGGGCAAAAGGATCTTGCTTACGATAAAGCAAATCGTTGGGTGCAACATTGGAACGCACATTAACGGCAACACGATAACTCAATCCCGCGGCTTCTATCCTGATTTCCATATGCGGACTTTCATCGTCATCAATGGCAATATTTGACGCTTTTCCCTTGAGGAGTGAATAGTTTTTTAACGGCATGTGCTGGCAGTCCCTTCAGGTGAACATCAGAGAATAATGAGAATACAAAGCCTATTAGAACCTAGTCCAAAAAATAAATCATGTGAAATCTACGCGAAATAAAAATATTTGTTCAACCTTTTGGGGTGTGAGATTTATTTCAATACGACAACACACTTTGTTGAGATAAAACCTTAGCGGGGGTTAAGGAATAAACGATCCGGCAGGAGCCCTTGCCCCCAAAGGACGCGTTGTTCTATATTTCCTCACCAATCATATAAAGCAAGACTATAGCTCTGGCTCTGGCTCTGGCTCTGGCTCTGGCTCTGGCTCTGGCTCTGGCTCTGG
>CAJXUS010000129.1 GCA_913060675.1 uncultured Rhodospirillales bacterium | reverse complement strand
TTAGTACAAAACAAAACCCCGCCAAATATGACGGGGTTTGTCAGCGTTCTGAAGGGCGCATAAAGCGCCCTTTTTTTTATAAGTCATAGACAATTCTTAATTGATCAGACCATCCGCCCAAGTTTGGTGATCCACAACAGCTTGTTCTGGAGCTTCGACACCAACGCTTGTCATCAACTGGCCACTAAGTGCCAGGATACGGTAGGAAGCGAGCTGTTCATTTGTCATTGCTGATACCAACTGACCACGAGATGTGAAAAGTTCATTTTCGGCATCAAGAACATCAAGCAACGTACGCTGAGCAACTTCGAACTGATCACGATATGCATCACGCGTTTCTGTATTGTATTGAACAGCCGAAGCAAGATCAGTTACAGATTGACGGTTTGATTCAAGTGCGAACCAAGACTGACGCATTTCACGTTGAGCATCAACTACTGAGCTATAACGTTGATTTTTGCTTTCAGAAAGACGAGAAAGAGCTTCCTGACGTGCGGCACGATCAATACCGCCGCGGAACAAGTTCCACCGCAGACGGAGCATCACAGAATTGTTTTGCTCATAAGTGCCCGGAGTAGCATCGAACTCATCACGGTGCTCTGTAGACGCTTCCAAGTTTACGGTAGGGTACATTGGAACTTCAGCCAAAGTAACTTCCGCTTCTGCGGTACGAACATCAGCTTCAAAGATACGAATAGTCGGGTTGCTGTTTACAGCCAGATCAACAGCATCGTCCAGACCGCCCGGTAATTCAGTAGAGAATGCTTCCGGAGTATCTAGTTCTTCAGGGAAGTGACCAACAATACGCGTATAATTTGCTTCAGCGTCACGAAGATCATTATAAGTCGTTGTCAGTGTGTTGCGAGCACGAGCTGCACGCGCTTCTGCTTGAGACACATCCGCACGACTACCGCCACCACCAGCAAGACGCTCTTGGAGGTTTGCGACAATGTCGATATGAATTTGAAGATTATTTTTGGATAGATCTAAAAGCTCGCGCTGACGAATAACTTCGAGGTATGCACCAATAGTATCCAATGTCAGGAACTCTGAGTTTTCCTGGACGCGATTAGCAGCGGATTCGACACGCGCTTTTTCACGATCAACAGTACTTCCGGCTTCAAAGCCATCAAATACGCGTTGTTGTAGCGTAATTGAAACATCGGTGGGGTTAATCACATCATGTTTACCGGTACCGCCACCAGCACGTGATGTTGAATCATCATTGCTCTCAATGCCAGCGCCAGCAGACAAATCGATCTGAGGCAAATAAAGTCCACGAGCCTGACGGAGTTCTTCGTCAACAGCCTCACGGTTATGAGCAACGATCCCAATATCCGGATTAGTAGCAAGAGCTTGAGTAATAGCTTCTTGTAGTGTCACAGCCTGAGCTGATGTAATTGTTGGCACAGCGAAAGCACTCACGAGAAGTACTGTCTTAAAGCTTGTTGCCAAGGTTTTACCAAACTGGCGCATTGGTATATTTCCCCCGATGCTTATCTGCGTTCCACAATGAACTACAGATAAAATAAATGACGATTCACAACCACCTAATATAATTCTGTGATCTTTCTACAATTTACACTTAGTAAATGTCAAGAATCCAAAAGGAATATCGGGCATTTAAACACGTGTGTTGCATAAAAATCACAGTCGCATTTTTCGAACTTTGCAGCATATTGCAACAAATAAAAACTCTTTGCTTTACGCGCAAAACAAGAAAAACACTTTCTTTTCGACGCAAAAGTTAACTTAAAGACTGTATTACCTCAAGCTAAAAACAATCATTTAGAGTCATTTTTTTACAATCGCTATAAAATTAAGAGTCCGCAACAAAAGTACCAGTAGTTGCACGAGAAACAATCCGTATGAAAAATTGATATTCGCCAGAGCAGATTCAAGCCTTACTCAGATCAGAATATTAACTTACAATTCAGACGGTCTTGCCCCTCCTTGCCTGAGATTACCTTCTTTGCCTGCGAGGCTCAGATAACAATAGGTATGTGTCATGACAACATAATTAGAGAGCTTGGCACCGAGGAGAAAGCTCCAAACGCCCTTCTGTTTTGGGGAATGACAAAAATAACGGGGCAGTATTAAATGTAGGGGGATATTTATATGGGCCCATTAAAGAACGCATCCATTTTGGCACTAGGCACAAAAATAGGAGTATGTGACAGCGCCTTCGAGACGCTAACGTTCTTAATATAAAGCATGGAGATATAAAAGTGGTGCCCAGGGGCGGATTTGAACCACCGACACGCGGATTTTCAGTCCGCTGCTCTACCAACTGAGCTACCTGGGCACCGTGGGCTTGCCAACTGTGTTGACCGCCGATGAAGGGCTTATAGAAAATGATTGAGGCCGTGTCCAGCCCTATTGCAAAGAAAATTAAAAAAAAGAGGATTTTTACTTAAATTCAAGCTCTTACTTACATAATTTCATCATCGTCAGCTGGTCCAATAGGGCGTTCACTCGTTGGAATCCGATATCCTCCGCCCAACCACCTGCTCAGATCGACATCAGCACAACGCTGAGAGCAGAACGGTGTGTACTTTACAGAGCTTTCCCCCTTACAAACAGGACAGCTTGATGCTTTATTTTTATTGTCACTCATCAATAAACTCTCTTCTTAAACTTCTATTCTAAATTCTGTTAATTGCGCGTCGCCACGTAATAGATCATCTTCTATAAGAAGAATCGCCCCCCCGACCCTGTCTTTGACATAATCTAGCGCGGGACTGTTTTCTAAAACTTTTACGACCGATGGGCTGGCTACAATCTTTAACTTTTTAGAGCCTCTCGCCTCAGCTCCCTTAGATAAAGACGTCGCCCAGAGCCTTCTGAGTGCCGTAAATGCTTGTGTCTGCGGATCAGAAACTTGCCCTAATCCACCAATTCCAATTGGTTGTAACAATAGCCCTTGAAGGCTACGCCCTGCCCTTTTGCGGGTTAGTTCTTGTATTCCAGAGAGATAAAGAGGGAACAGTTTATGACCTGCATAATCAAGCTTAAGCTCAGCCTTTAAAATTCCTTGTAAGCTTTTTCGATTATCCGCTGACTTCATACTCGTAAAATCTATGAGAATTCTGCCCGCAATATTTCGTAGTCGTAGTTGGCGCGCAATCTCTTTTGCGGCTTCGACGTTAAGCTCATAATGAAGTTTTTCCGCACCACCATTATGTTGCATAGTTCCCTTATTAACGTCTATCGCACTCAAAGTACGGCCCTGCTCGATAATAAGGCTCCCACCTGAGGGTAGAGATATATCAACCTGCAACAACTCGTCTATGGCTTCTTCAATCCCATTTTGCTCAAATAGGTTCGGTTTATCTGCAACAAGCTTTAGCTCGACACCATTGTGTCCTGAAACCTCAAGTAGCCGCTTAACACGCCTAACTACTCCAGCATCGGTAACGAAGATACCTTCAAGGTCCGCGGATTGTCGACATAACCAATCCAACAATGGATCCTGGGCCAAGATTAAACCTGTCTTTTTCTCCATGGGCAGTTCACTTCGCGCTTGAAGTTTAACACCCTTTCCATCCGCACCTTCGCGTGTGACTTCAACCTCTAAATACAGTCCCTCTGATAAACCATGATCACGTAACAGCTTGGGAATTTGATTTCGCGGTAGAAAACCAGGACTATCCAGGCCTATATCAACAAATACAGCGTCGAGTCCCTTATCTATCGCGATAATCTTGCCCGTATAAATATTCCCGATATAGAGCGGCTTATCATCACGTAAAATAAGCAAATCCTGTAGACGATCATCTTTTAAACATACAGCTCTCATCAGTCCGGGAAGATAGTCGATATATACGATACTACTCATAACAACCTAGAATCCATTGCCAACCAGCATATTCGTCACTTCAGGCAACGATAATCCTACCACATTCGTATAAGACCCATTAATCGAAGGAATTAGCGCTGCTGCCCCACCCTGAATAGCATAACCACCAGCCTTACCGTGCCAGTCCATACTCTTGATATAAGCGTCAATTTCACTTCGGTGCAATCGTTTGAATTTAACCGCAGTTTGAACTAATTTTTGCCTCAGATCACCAGTTGGGGTAACAAGGACATGACAAGTCAGAACCCTGTGACGGCGACCGGATAATAAGGCCAGACAATCTCTTGCATCCATTTCATCCTCTGCTTTTGGCAAAATTCTTCTACCCACAGCAACAACCGTGTCAGCAGCCAGAATGAACGCCCCCTTATGTCGTGATGCAATAGCTTCCGCTTTTTCCCGAGAAATTCTCTTGGCATAATCAACAGGTAATTCTCTATTCTTAGGACTTTCATCTATATCTGCTGGATCAATAATATCTGGAACAAGTCCAATTTGTTGCAATAGATCACGTCGACGCGGCGAAGCTGAGGCCAACACAAATGGAGCTGAGGACTGACGGGTTACAAGTTGCATAAAAAACGAGGTATCCTCTTTAACAATCATACTTATTAATTAATATGCCGATTTTATACGGAGTGGTTCATTTTAATAATAGTTCCAAAACCATGCGGACCAGCATCAAAAAACCATTTTAGGGTGATACCAAAAATCCTTCTAGGAAACAACGCATGCTCGCGTTTCAACACCCTAAAACAAAATACACAATTATGGTGTCTATTGCTTTTGTTCTAAAAAGGGAAATGTTAAACTTTTGTGCGGATAGTGTTTTCCGGACCTTGAATGCTAATCCCTGGGGGAGGGAAAAGGCCTTTATGATATTAAGAATAACGCTTCTATTGATAACGCTTTACAGCCTGAGCTTTCCAGCCCGGGCTGAACCTCTTGTTTTGGCCTGTAATCTTTGGAAGCCCCTTGTCGATAACAACCTTCCAAATCAAGGTCTCCTTAGTGACATCGTTATAATGGCTGGAGCACGTGTTGGCTTTGAGGTTGAGCACAGGATTCTCCCTTGGAACAGGTTAGTCACTCAAGTCAAGAAGGGCGAAATTGATGGCATATCCTGTTCAACATACGCAGATGAAAATCTAAGTTGGCTATCGTACACCGACCAAGCATATTGGGTAACTGAAGTTGGCTTCTTTGTTAGAAAGGATAGCCACATAGAGCTTAGTAAGCTGGATGACCTAAAGGATCACACCTTTGGTTCTCTGAAGGATGGAAACTATACAGAGGTCTTGAAGGGTCTCATTAATAAAGACATTAAAATTACCCCCTACCCTAAAGAAATCCATGGCATGAAAATGCTCATCGAAAACCGTTTTGACATCCTCTTCACGGGTGAGACTGTCGGTAACGCCGTATTAAGAGAACGCAACCTTGAGCGCGCAGATGAAATTAAATATCTCGAAACACTTTTTTTAGAGCACGTGCATCCAGCCATTAGCCTGAAGAGGCCTGATGCCAAGCAAATCGCAAAGCGCTTGAGTGAGGGGTACAAATTAATCAAGGCCGATGGGACTCTCGAAGCCTTATTCCAAAAGCATAATATTTATCCATCGTCCTATAATGTTCGGCTAACCAACTAGCTTACAACTTTTCATCACAGCATATCTGTTCGGTTGAGTTGACCACAAACTTCAACTGTTTAGATCGAGATAGCCATTATAGATTTGGCTTAAGATCCATAGTAAAGCGTTCTTCAATTTTCTTTTGTAAAAAATCCCGAACTTGCCTGTAAGCTGTGAGCCGGGTTTCTCGACTGCCTTCGATAAGTGTCGGATCAAACGTATGCCAAAACTCAACATCACACGCCATTGTTCTCGTCATCTCGACAGCAGAGTGCTGAGCTTCAGGCGAAAGACTAATTATTAAATCAAAAGAGCTATCTTCCAGATCACCAAAATTTTTAGCTTTATGTCGTGAAATATCGATGCCAATTTCGTCCATTACCTCAATGACAAAACCATCAATTTCCTGCGATCTCACTCCTGCAGAATCCACAAAGACCTTATGACCAAGTAAATGCTTTAAAATTCCCTCCGCCATTGGAGAACGTATGGCGTTATGGGTGCAAGCAAAGAGGACAGCATCTGGTAAATCGACCAAGTTAACGGCCTCTAACGCTATGGAGAGCACAGATTAGCGTGAATAAGCGTCGAGCAGTATTGAAATCCATCTCTATCTTGCCATCGAGACGTTGTTGAAGGATCTCTGAACCTTCGTTATGCAATCCCCGGCGCCCCATATCTATCGCTTCAATCTTGGCAGGGCTCGCCATTTTAATAGCTTCGAAATAGGTCTGACACACAGAAAAATAGTCGCGAATGACACGACGTAACGGGGTAAGGGATAGAATATGTTCACAAAGAAATTGCCCGCCCTCCCGATCTACCCGAAAGCGTAATCGGTTCTCTACAATTCCAAGATCAAGAAGATAGGGGCCGGCATCCGATCCAAAGGGAATAAAGCTGTTATGTTCAATTACTGTCTCTTATACACATCTCCGAGCCCACGAGACCGA
>CAJXUS010000128.1 GCA_913060675.1 uncultured Rhodospirillales bacterium | reverse complement strand
GCGGGTCATCTCTTTGCGTCTCCGGATAAAGGGCTCAATATTATTGCGCCCGAAAGTGTATATGTTTTCGTTATCATATCAGGGCCAATATAACTGAATTGCTCCCAAAAGCGTTAATTCAGATACATAAGCGACAATAATCAAGATAAACTGATATGTACTACCAGTTTATCTTGATTGATAGGTTAGCCAATGTCTCTATTGACCTTAAAGCCTTTGCCTTTTGGATCAACAGTGAAGTCACCATCTGTCACGGCATAGCTCCAAGCTGCGGATTTTTTCATGCCACCCAAGGGGTACATATGGACTTTTTTGATACCACATTTAGGATCTTCAGCGTGATAGCGAGCCAAGTCCATAACAAGTTGATCCGGTGCTTTTACGGTCAATAATTTTGTTATGTTTTTGGCTTGGCGGGTGAGAACACGCATTGAAGAGCCAATACCACATGCCTTTGCGTGATTCAGCAAGGTTTTAATGGTAGCCAAGCCAGGAACGCCAAGGTGAATTGGAAGCTGGTTGCCTTCAGCTTGGATCATTTTATCCCAGGCAATGATCGGTTCAGCCTCAAAGCAAAACTGAGTTGCGATATATACGTATGAATCGGTCCGTTCTTTGAATGAGTTTTTCCAAGCGAGGGCTTCTCTCAAGCCAGACGTATTGATGTCGGGGCTTCCTTCAGGGTGTCCTGCAACACCAATAGATTTGATGCCATATTTGTCGAACAAACCAGTTTCCAGCAATTGCATGGAGCTTTCGAATTCACCTAACGGTTTGTCTACAGCGCCGCCAAGGGCAACAGCGTGCTCAATACCAACTTCACCTTGTAGGGTTTTGAGGCAGCCCTCGAACTCATCGCGAGATTTAATAGACCGCGCAGCAAAGTGAGGCAAAGGTACAAAACCTTCTTCTTTTAAGCGTTTGGATGTCGCAACTGTATCTGCAAAATCGGAGCCTGGTAAGAAGGTAACAGCTATTTCTGTTCCTGGGCGTAGATGCACGCGGTAATCTGGTGTTTTAGCCGCTGAGCCGGGAGTGGTTTCAATTGTAAAACCAGTCATGAAGTCAATGATCTGTTGTTTCACGACTTCTGTGTTGAATTCTGTAGTCATCTCTTAAGACCTAACTGGCGTTGGAAAGGCCACCGTTGGCAACTAGAACATCTAGTTTCTCATCGGTGTATTCGTTTTCAATTTTTGAGGCCATTTCATTGGCTTCTGTTTCTAAGTCGTCCCCGCAAGTAACCGGATCGCTACGACGCCAGTGTTCAAGGTAAGAATCACTGTCACGAAGCTTGGCTTTCATTGCTGCGCGATCGATCGCTTTTTCAAAGCGCTCTGTTAATTGAACTTTGGCATTTTTTCTGCCGGCCTTTACGATGACCTGGGCAGGAATATCCCGCCAGTATACGAGGGTTAACTTGGCCATATTGTGCTCCTAGTTGGCAGCAGCCATAAGGCTACCCAACTCTCCATATCCGGTGAATTTATACTGGTATTTCAAGCCGATTTTTTTAGCGGCTTGTTGGGCCAGGTCCTGGAGTTCTTGGTCTTCTGTTTGTGCCAGATAAACCAACGTCGTGTAATTGCCAAAATACATAGGCAAAAGTTCGGGGTGTTTGGTAATTCCCATACCATCCATAATGAGGGTGTCAAAATGTCTGGTTAGGTAGTCTGTAAGATAAAAGCACGTGATGTCGTCATTGTGCATATCTTCGAAGGCATCAAGCCCTGTATAGAAAGCATAACAATGAACGCCATCTATACGTTTGACGCCTTCTTCTTCAAGTACGCGATCTAATTCGCCGCCCGTACCGCAATCGCCGTATACGACAATTATATTTTTATAGACATCCCTGTTTTCCCGTATCTTTTCACGAACGCCACCTGGTATTTTGTCAGGGGTGTTGTGCCAGATGGCGGGTAGGCATGTGATGTCTAAGTGGGTCCAGGCGTTGATTTTGTTTATTGTCAGGATTTCCCGTGCAACAGCCCCACAGGCGATAAGGAGAGTTTTACTCCCCTTATCATTTATATCTGTGGCTTGCTGGGACATGGTCCTGAAACCCTGAGCTATACAGGTGTTACGCGGCGTTGTGACGACGTTTCATGGCATCTTTAGCCATTTCAACGGCGACAGCAGCGTCACGACAATAATGATCAGCGCCAATTGCTTCACCGAAAGCTTCGTTCAGTGGTGCGCCACCAACCATAACAACGTAGTCATCGCGGATACCTTTTTCTTTCATGGTATCGATAACGACTTTCATGTACGGCATTGTGGTGGTTAGAAGCGCAGACATGCCGAGGATGTCTGGTTGGTGCTCTTCGAGTGCTTCAAGGTATTTTTCAACAGGGTTGTTGATACCAAGATCAATAACTTCAAAGCCAGCACCTTCCATCATCATGGAAACCAGGTTTTTCCCGATGTCATGGATGTCACCTTTAACGGTACCAATAACCATTTTTCCGAGCTTTGGTGCGCCAGTAGCAGCAAGCAGTGGACGAAGAATGCCCATGCCGCCTTTCATGGCACCTGCAGCGAGAAGTACTTCAGGCACAAACAGAATGCCGTCGCGGAAATCGATCCCGACAATTCTCATGCCTTCTACAAGAGCTTTGGTCAGGACATCATATGGTGCCCATCCGCGCCCTAGAAGGATATTAACGCCTTCCAGAATTTCATCTTTAAGACCATCATAGAGGTCATCATGCATCTGCAGGACAAGTTCGTCGTCATCAAGTGATTTCAGGTCGAGATCGTCTTCTTCTGACATGGCCACATACTCTCATACAAAGTTTAACACCCAATATCAGTACTCAATGGATTCCATTGTAAGGTTCCCACGTACTGACATTAATTTTAGCACTATATAGCCCTAAAAAATAAACAATTCATGTTCGATATGCGACGCTCATTTTTCCTTAGACGAAATAATGACAAACATTTGTTTGAACTGTCATGCATTTGTAACCGAAATGGCGAACTTTTTAACCATTTACTAAGCCTTGGTCTGTAGAGGTGATGCACGCTGAATGGAGAATCAAAATTATTTCATATTTATCCGTTCGTGGTGGGGCGATCTTGTTATTGGATCGGCAAGTCAGGTAGTGGGGATGGTATTGTGGTAAAAGGCGACTCTGGTCTGCCTGTACAAGGCGAAAGCCTTGATGGTGAGTATCTGGATAACTCGAACTCATCCAGAGTTCTTTCGGTACGTAGGTTGCGAATACGTGCCATTCAGTTGAATGGCGGCGCTTTCTTGTTTTCCGTCTTGCTTATTGGATTGTGGGGCGTAAACACCTATAGGGAAGTTTCCAGCGAAATTGATAAGCAGGTCGAGGCTACACTCGCGAAAATAGCCCACCCTCTTAATCAACTACTTTCCGGTATTGATGATAAAATAAACAGGGCCGAGATCCGTTCTGATAAGGATGGCATCCTGAGTTATATTGACACTAATGATCTGCAGTCCGTTATGTCGGCAATATCTGATGATGGTACGATCGTAGAGGGGCGTCCCGTCATACCATTACCCTCTGAGACTGTTGTGCAGCAATTGATGGCAAATGCATCTAGCCACAAACAAGCTATTATCAGTTTACCTTATCTATATGATGATCACTGGTATGCGAGCGTACTTCGCGGCCCCCAACAATCTGGTCTTTCAAGTGTCTATACTGTTACGTCATTTCGGGTTCGTGATTTTATAAGTAATTGGGCTGTGCTTGGTTTGCCAAAGCGTTCCCTTGTTTCAATTCAGGGCAAGGACCAGGGGCTGTGGCTGGACGATCGTTTTTCGTCCGACTTAATCGGTCGAAAAGCGCCTTATGATATGGCCGATCTCTTGGGGAGTGAGCGCGCAATTTTAAAAGATCTTGATGGTGTTGATCGGATAATTAAAGGCCGCGAGCTTAATCATTTTGGCATGTCTGTGGTTATCGGTATTCCAGCCAATTATATTGATGCGGTTTGGCGAGACCGTTATTCGGCTTCGGTCGGTTTTGCTCTTTGTGCAAGTTTAATCATGATGACGGCTCTGTATTTTGGGGGGCGGACATTTGTTTCTGCTGCCAGGCGTCGGGATGGTGCTGTCTCTGCATTGAAAGAGAGTGAGCGTCGGTTTCGTGATATCGCCAGCTCTGCTACGGATTGGTTCTGGGAAATGGGACCTGATCTTCGATTTACCTTCGTGTCGCAACTCCAAGAATGGAATTTGTTGGGCAAGAGTTTTAGCGATGTGCAAGGTGAAGGGCTGACCGGCGAAAGTTTTTTTAAGGTAATAAAGGCACGGTCTTCGTTTAGAGATTTAGAGCTGGTTGTTCCCGATCTTGCTGGCGTTTCACGAATTCTTCGACTCAGTGGCGTTCCGGTGTTCGATAAAAAGGGGGATTTTAAAGGATATCGTGGAGCGGGGAGTGATATAACAGAACGGCGTAAAGAGCAGCAAAAAATGGCGACAGCTCATGCCCGGCTTTTTCGTGCATTTGAAAGCTTTTCTGGCGCCGTAACCCTTTACGATGAAAACGATAAGCTGGTGGCTTTTAATCGACGCTTTCAGGAAATTTTCTTCCCAGGCCGTCCGATGGCAATTCGTGTTGGAATGACATACAAAGACGTTGTGGTTTCATATGTGAATACCGGTCAAGATCCTCTTAGCCTGATTAAGAGAGAGCGCTATATTGATGCATTGATGCGCAGGCGCGGCAAAAGAAATAGGGAATTCCATTTTTCAGAAGATTCCTGGCTGAAGATTATAGATCATAAGACCCCTGAAGGTGATCTTTTTACGGTATATTCGGATATTAGTGATTTCAAAGCCCGTGAAAAAGAATTGTTGGATTTGAGCAGTGAAAACCTTCGGCTTGCGGCGGCTGTAGGATCTACTGATGCGGGCGTTCTTATCGCCGATGCGCGAGGTGAAGGGCGGCCTGTCGTCTATACAAACCCTGCGTTTACAAGGCTTACGGGTTATAGTCGAAACGAAATTCCAGAACTTCACTCTGACTTTTTGCAAGGCGAGAAAACCAACCAGAAAGTCTGTGAGGTACTTGAAACGAGTTTGCGCGACAACCGTCATGCTCGGGTCGATATTTTAAACTACCGCCGTGATGGTCAAGCCTTCTGGAACCAAATCGATCTGAGTCCGATTTTTGATGAAGAGAATAATATCCAGTATTTCGTTTGTGTAATGCAGGATATTACAAATCAAAAAGATGTCGAGCAGGAGCTAACGGTTCTAAAAGAAAGTGCGGAACTTGCAAATAGGGCTAAGTCGGAATTTATGGCCTTGATGAGTCACGAACTTAGGACTCCTCTAAATGCTATTCTTGGGTTCTCGGAGATTTTGGCGAGTGAAATGTTTGGCCCTTTGGGGAGCCCACGATACCGTGATTATGCCAAGGATGTTAACGAATCTGGGGCGCATCTTCTTGATCTGATTAATGATATTCTTGATCTTTCCAAAGCAGAAGCTGGCAAGATTGAGCTATATGAAGACGATCTTGATATTAATGGTGTCATTAGTCGTTGTGAGAAAATGTTGGCTGGACGAGCTGAACAAGCAAGTTTGTCGCTTACCTTGGATTTGGCAGCCGAAACGCCTCATCTGGTTGGCGATGAGAAGCGGATCAAACAGGTGTTGATTAACCTGATCTCCAATGCACTTAAATTTACCCCAGCGGGTGGCAGTGTCACGGTTTGCTCCTATGTTACAAACAGAGGGCTCGAGTTGTCCGTTATGGATACTGGAATTGGAATGTCCGCCAGTGAAATTCCGAAAGCTCTGGCGCCTTTTGGGCAGGTTGATTCGAGCCTTAGCCGTAAGCATGAGGGTACAGGTCTTGGCTTGCCTCTTTCAAAAAGGCTGACGGAATTACACGGCGCTGAGTTTCTTATCGCGAGTGAACTCGGAGTTGGAACCACCGTTACGTTGGTGTTCCCAATAGAAGAGCAGCTCTTAACGGCATAAGGATGGTGTGGGCATTCGTATGGCTAGTGAAATTTATTCTATGACCAAAGTGACGATACCAGCCGCAATCAAGGAAATTCCAATAAGCTCTTTGCGGCTTAGGCGCTCTTTGAAAAAGACATACCCTATGATTAAGGTAAAGATGAGTTCTACTTGGCCGAGAGTACGTACGTGAGCTGCATTTTCTAGGGTCATAGCGGTGAACCATCCCGCTGAGCCAAGCATCCCTGTCAGTCCAACCCAGATAGCTGCACGCCAGCTTCTAAAGACGCGAATTAAAACTCCTGGCTTTCTAATTAACAAATAAGCGCCCATGGCTAAGGTTTGAAATCCCGTAACCCAAACCAGAGTATAGGCAGATTGAATTGCAAAACCATTCCCGCCCAGAGAAAGTGAAGCCGCTCGGTAAGAAACGGCAGACAGAGCAAAAAGAGCACCAGCCGTAATCCCGGGTAAAATACTTTTATCTTGGGTTAGTAAAATTCCAATTCTCTTTGCAAAACCTGTCCTGGATAAGCTCACGTGTTGCGAAGCGGGGGGTGCTTTTCTGTAAAGCGTAAGGACACCTATTAGGCTTATTGCAATACCTGAAAGGGCTTGGAAGCTTAATGTGTCGCCAAGGAGAATTAATCCAAACATGGCGGTTTGGACGGCCTCAGTTTTTGTCAAACTTGTGC
>CAJXUS010000127.1 GCA_913060675.1 uncultured Rhodospirillales bacterium | reverse complement strand
ACGAGATCAGCCTCGGTCTCGTGGGCTCGGAGATGTGTATAAGAGACAGTATTTATTTTGCCTGGCGACCAGGCAAGCACGTTCGCGCCCTGGGCTTTGCAAATGAAGGCCTGGGAACAGATCGCCACGCGGCAATCAAACGGGCAATGGAAAAGAATGTCCAGGTGGATCGTGAACGCGCCAGGATAAAGGACAGAGTATCCGGTTTTGTCCCTGGTACCTTTGATCACCTAGTCCGGGTCTATCGTGGGTCATCCCAGGATAAAATCAAACCTTCCAAATCCTGGAACAAGTTAGCAGACAGCACCCAAGGTAAATACAACACCTACCTGGACCGTTTCATTAAAAAATTTAGTGATGATTTAGTTTCAGATTTTACCACAGAGATTATTAATTCCATCCATTCTTCTATGTCACACGAACCCCACGCCGCCAATTATGCGCTGTCTGTATTATCAGCTCTTTTTCGTGAAGCTAGGCTTCACACTTCATTATTCGGCATCACAGAAAACCCATGTCACGGTGTAGAACGTTACGGCAAAAAAGACGGCGTCGCGCCGCGCGAAGTGTTCTGGTCACAAGACCAGCAATCCACCTTCTTAAAAGTAGCTCAAAAGCTAGACCCTGAAGTGGCCATGGGTTTTTACCTTATGGTTTATTCCGGGCAACGGCTTTCAGATTGCCTGGCCATGCAAAACACTGACTTTGACGGCGAAAAAATCCGCGTCGTCCAAGAGAAAACAGATAAAAAAATCTGGGTGCCGTGTCACCAGGATTTAAAAGCCAGGATTAACCAGCATATCAAAGACCGCGCCCAGACGGGTCATATCGGTGGTGCCATTTTACAGACCATTGGCCACAAGGAATTCAAGAAACGTTATTTTTCGAGCCGGTGGGACAAGGTTATGGCCAAGACCGGTCTTTCCGATTTGCGCCGCCACGATATTCGCTCGACCGCCGTTATAAGGTTGGCTGAAGCAGAATGCACAGTCCCGGAAATAGCAAGCATTACCGGCCACAGCCTGGCCAACGTAGAAAGTATTTTATCCCACTACTGGCAGCGCACCTTTAAGCAGGCAAAAAACGCCATGAATAAACTGGAAAAAAGTGAAAATACCGCGCCGGAAAAGGCACCGAAATGATGCAAAAGTCTACAACTGGCGATTTGAAAAGTCTACAACTGGAAAGGGTTAAGATTTTTGTATCCGCTAAGTATCTGGAATACTTATATAAAAATGGTGCCGTGAGGCGGAATTGAACCGCCGACCCCGTCATTACCAATGACGTGCTCTACCCCTGAGCTACCACGGCCTCGTTTGGACGGGCGTTATATGCCTTTGTCCGCGTTTTATTGCAAGGCTTATTTTTAACTTTTCCAATATAAATGTCACTTAAATTTGCGGACGATCGTTAAAATGAGCTTTAAAAAATTTGCGTTCGCTGACGAAACCTACGTATGTGCTTGACCTTGTGAGTAAGACTTTGCAGTCTGCGGCCATGAGTGAAGAAGAAAAGTCCGAGCAAACGGCGGGCAAAAGCCCTAATGAAACTGATGAAAGAAGCCAGAAGAGCATTACTTCTGAAAAGGCTGTTGCTGAGCGTACGACCATACGTCTTAGTCGAGAGGCCAAAGCTTTGCGCGATAATTTACGCAAACGCAAAGGGCAGCTGCGAGAGCGTAAGTAGTTCTTAGAGCTTAACTCTTGCCTTAATACCCTATCCTCATTCCATAAATATTGTGCTGGAACCATCTTCAATCTTGAGCTTTCAGGCCAGAGACAGTAGAAGGCATATGGTTTTGCGCTGTCCGCAGCGTGAAAAAATGGAATCGGTGACATTTGGGAGGATATGCCGTGGGAATTATGCCGGACACATGGATTCGAGATCAGGCCGAAAATCATGGCATGATTGAGCCATACGTGGAAGCGCAACGCCGCGAGGGAGTTATCTCCTATGGTGTAAGTTCATACGGTTATGATGCCCGGGTTTCTAACGAATTTAAAATATTCACCAACGTTCACAATGCAATCGTTGATCCCAAAGATTTTTCGGATCAGAGCTTTGTCGAAAAAGATGATGATGTCTGTATCATCCCACCCAATTCTTTTGCGCTAGCCCGCACAGTTGAATATTTCCGTATTCCTCGTGATGTACTGGTTATATGCCTTGGGAAATCGACTTACGCGCGTTGTGGTATTATTGTAAACGTCACACCGCTTGAGCCCGAGTGGGAAGGGCATGTAACGCTGGAGTTTTCCAATACAACTCCGTTGCCTGCGAAAATTTATGCGAATGAAGGTGTCTGTCAGTTCCTTTTCCTTAAAGGAGAAGGGCCCTGTGATGTCTCTTATGCAGATCGGGCCGGAAAATACATGAAACAGCGTGGCGTTACTTTGCCGCGTCTATAAAGTTGTTCTTAAAGCTCTGCACTTAAAGTACACGACGAATAAACTGCGAATATACTACAATTATGATTTGTGGGATTAAAAGCAACTCTGCTTTCCTTTCAACAGATCAGCGCCACGATTTGAACAAAGCCCTTGGATAGACCTGTCTGACAGATGATAACCAGGCAGAAACGGTAAGATACGATGGATAAAATTAAAATTCGCGGTGGAAACCCGCTCAAAGGGAAAATTTGGATCTCTGGCGCAAAGAATGCAGCCTTGCCTCTTATGACGGCGGCTCTTCTTACTGACGAAGTACTAACACTGCGTAACCTCCCTCATTTGGCCGATATAACAACCCTGGCTAACCTTCTGGCCCAGCATGGGGTTGATCTGCACATGAATGGAGCCGCGGGCAGCGAAGGTTGTGCTGGTCGTGTTCTTGAAATGCATGCCAAGACGATCTCAACGACTAAAGCACCTTATGAACTCGTTCGTAAGATGCGGGCATCCATTCTTGTGCTGGGGCCATTGCTCGCACGCGAAGGCCATGCGGAAGTGTCTCTACCTGGTGGTTGCGCAATCGGATCACGTCCAGTTGATTTGCACCTGCAGGGAATGGAGCAACTCGGGGCCGAGATCGAACTTAAAGAAGGTTACGTTCACGCCAAAGCGCCTAATGGTCTTGTCGGTGGGGAAGTTATGTTCCCCAAAGTATCCGTTGGTGCGACAGAAAACATCATGATGGCTGCTGTTCTGGCAAAGGGGACAACCCGGATGATCAATTCTGCACGGGAACCTGAAATTGTGGACCTAGCCGAATGTTTAGTTGGTATGGGCGCAAAGATCGAAGGTGCTGGAACAGATACGATCACTATAGAAGGAGTTGATCGTCTACATGGTTATACTCACACCGTAGTGCCTGACCGTATTGAGACCGGAACCTACGCCATGGCTGCGGCGATGACGGGGGGCGAGTTGGAATTGATTGGCGCACGCCCGGAACATTTACGTTCTATGATTGATCAACTTGCTCATGCTGGTGTTGTTATTGACGAGTTGGAAAACAGCATGATCGCGCGGTGCGTTGGTGAACGTGTTACCGGTGTTGATATCATGACTGAGCCATACCCTGGCTACCCAACAGATCTACAAGCTCAAACGATGACTTTAATGTCCATCGCTGATGGGGCATCAATGATTACTGAAACTATCTTCGAAAACCGTTTCATGCATGTGCCAGAGCTTTGCCGTATGGGGGCAAACATCACTGTACATGGTTCTTCTGCACTCGTGCGGGGGCAGGCTAAATTGACAGGAGCCGAAGTTATGGCGACTGATCTTCGGGCAAGTTTCTCCCTTATTATGGCGGGGCTGGTTGCTGATGGGGAAACTGTGTTAAACCGTGTCTATCATCTTGACCGGGGCTATGAGCGTGTTGAAGACAAACTTGCAGCTTGCGGTGCAGACATAGAGCGTATCAAAGTCGACTAAAGACCATCGTCGATCAAAGTCGACTAAAGACCACAGTCGGTAAATGACAGGGAACTGAAAATATGGCTGAGAGCAAAAGACTGAAGATCCGGGCACATGATGCCGAAGACATCCGTACGTTATCCGGATTGCTTCAGGATTCTTTAGCTCCGCTATGTGATGTTACGTATTTACGAGAAGAAAGTCGTTTTGTCCTCGTCGTTAATCGCTTTTGCTGGGAAATGCTTCCGGCTGAACTTCGCGAGCGATCGTTGTCTGCGCCTGATACGCCAGCGGGACAGGCTGAAAATGACGATGTTTCCTTTTCTGATGTGGATGACCTCCCAACTTTTCACCGCGTAAATACCGGTCTTTGTTTTGACAAAGTAAAATCCGTCCAAGTTAAGGACGTAGATTTGAGCAAGAAGGATGAGATCCTCAACCTTCTTACTGTTGCAGCCATTCCAGGTTATATCACTCTTCATTTTTCAGGTGGAGCTGCCATTCGTTTGGTGGTGTCGAAAATTCGTTGTCATATGGATGATATCAGTGAGCCTTGGCCAACATTGTATCAGCCTCGTCATGACGTCGATGATACAGAAAATAAAAATGACGCTTCTAACGAAGGTGAAAAAGCCTCTCACGGGGATAAAAATTCCCATGGCGATGAGCATTCACAAGGAGATGAGCATTCTGGGGGTACGCGCTCCCCGGAAGAAGCGTGATAGGTAAAGAATAAAGTTACTAAGGCAGATAGGGTGAGATACCCATCGCCGAGATAAAACGGATTATAATATTATGCCCAAGATCGAACCGATGATCCTGGCTGTCCCTAAGGGACGTATTCTCAAAGAACTTTTGCCTCTTATGAAGAGTGCCGGAGTTGAACCAGAGGAATCTTTCTTTGACGACAAATGCCGCCAGCTGAAATTTGCCACCAATGTGGGTTATCTGGAAATCATACGTGTGCGAAGTTTTGATGTTCCGACCTTTGTTGCTTTTGGTGCGGCACATCTTGGTGTCGCTGGCAGTGATGTGATCATGGAATTTGATTACCCTGAGATTTATTCTCCTGTTGATCTCGATATTGGCCACTGTCGTATGTCAGTTGCTGCACCGACGACGTTGTTGGAAAGTGAAGACCCTTCTCAATGGAGCCACATTCGTGTCGCAACGAAGTACCCAAAAATTACCCAAAAGCATTTCTCTGCCCGGGGTGTGCAAGCCGAATGCATCAAACTAAACGGGGCTATGGAGCTTGCGCCGAACTTGGGGCTATGCCGTAGAATTGTTGATTTGGTGTCCTCTGGGGATACGCTTAAAGCGAATGGTCTGGCTGAGGTAGAAAAAATTTCTGAAGTCTCTTCCCGCTTTATTGTAAATCGCGCGGCGATGAAAACCCGCCCGGCAGAGATCAATCACTGGATCCGCAGTTTTCAGGAGGCCGTCAATGCCAAGTGAACTTAAAGCTAAATCAGCCGAGTTTGAAAATGCGTTTCTAGATCTTCTGTCATCGAAAAGAGAAGTTTCGGTAGATGTGAACGATACTGTCGCTGAAATTTTGGCCGATGTAAAAAGCCGTGGTGATGCTGCGTTGCTTGAATACACCCAAAAATTTGATCGTCTGGAAATAACCGCAGGGTCATTGCGAATTACTCAGGCTGAAATCGATGAGGCGGTGGTTAAATGCGCTCCAAAATCGATAGAGGCGCTAGAGCTTGCTGCCCGTCGCATTACCGAATACCACGCCCGCCAAAAGCCGGAGGATCTTCGCTATACCGATGAGGTCGGTGTCCAGTTAGGGCATCGGTGGACTGCGGTGCAAGCTGCGGGACTATATGTTCCTGGTGGATTAGCGAGTTATCCTTCTTCAGTGTTGATGAACGCCCTACCAGCAAAGGTAGCTGGTGTCGATCGTCTCGTTATGGTGGTGCCATCTCCCGACGGTATTCTTAACCCACTGGTGCTTGCTGCAGCCTCTATTGCCGGGGTAGATGAAATTTATCGCGTTGGCGGGGCTCAGGCCGTTGGCGCTTTGGCTTATGGTACGGACAGTATCAAGCCCGTTGATATTATTGTCGGTCCTGGCAATGCCTATGTGGCAGCAGCTAAGAAGCAAGTCTTTGGCACTGTCGGTATTGATATGATTGCGGGGCCATCCGAAATTTTAATTATTGCGGATGGTAAAAACGACCCACGTTGGACGGCGGCTGATCTTTTGGCGCAGGCTGAACACGATACTGCAGCGCAATCAATCCTGATTACAGATGACGCTGATTTTGCCGAAGCCGTAAAGCGGGCAGTTGATGTGCATCTGCAAACGCTTCTACGAAGCGAGATAGCTGGCAAAAGCTGGAATGACCACGGTGCCATAATCCTGGTTGATGATCTTGAAGAAGCTATCGCTTTGACGGATCGTCTGGCGCCAGAGCACCTTGAAATAGCCGTTGATGATCCTGAAGCATTAGCTGCAAAAATCCGCAATGCAGGCGCAATATTCTTAGGTCGACACACGGCAGAGGTCATTGGTGATTATGTCGCGGGACCCAATCACGTATTGCCAACAGCAAGATCGGCACGGTTTTCTTCGGGGCTTTCCGTACTGGACTTCATGAAAAGAACGTCCTTGATTTCTTGTGATGCAGAAAGCCTGAAGGCCATCGGTCCCGCTGCTGTGACCTTGGCCAAAGAAGAGGGGCTGACTGCTCATGCGCTTTCTGTTTCTTTACGGCTAGAAGGCTGATTGACCCAAGTTAGCCGAAACTAATATGTAATCCCGGCCTTTATTCTTTGCTGTCGCGCTTTTTAGTGTCTTTCAGGATGGATTGAGGCCGGGATTGTTTTTTTTTGATAAGAAATTCCTGCCTTTACGAGTAGCTTCGGTGGCTGGCATAGTGAAAATAAAGGTAGCAGCTACCTTTATCTTATATCTCCTTTTCCGAGGGATCGAATGAGCGATCAGGCAGGCCAAGATAGCAATCACCATCTTATCCATATCAGCTTGGATGAAAACTCTTTGGCACGTTCTACTCCGGATGTTGAGAAAGAACGTGCGATTGCGATCTATGACTTAATTGAACATAACAGCCTGTCTCTTATACACATCTGACGCTGCCGACGAAG
>CAJXUS010000126.1 GCA_913060675.1 uncultured Rhodospirillales bacterium | reverse complement strand
TTTTTCAAGCAGAAGACGGCATACGATGTCAGCCTCGGTCTCGTGGGCTCGGAGATGTGTATAAGAGACAGGTAGCGTGCAGGGTCATCAGCCCATTTCTCACGTACCTTTACATACAAGAAAAGATGAACTTTGCGTTCGAGAAATTCCTCGAGATCTTTTTGAGATTTAGAACGCACCATTTTAATCGTCCGGCCGCCTTTACCCAAACACATCGCTTTATGAATATCTCTTTGAACATAGATCGTCTGAGAGATTTTAACACTACCATCCTTAAAATCTTCCCAACTATCTGTTTCAACAGTCAGGTTATAAGGTAATTCATCGTGCAAATTTAAAAAGAGTTTTTCCCGAGTAACCTCAGCAGCAATCGATCGCATGGGGTGGTCGGACAGTTGATCTTCAGGGTAGAGCCATACGCCTTCTGGAACTAATTTAGCCAATCGATCCATAAGGTCCCGAACACCATCACCTGCTTGTGCAGAAATCATGAATATTTCTGAAAAAACGCCCATGGACATAAATTCTTGTGCAAGAGCGAGCAGCTTTTCTGGATTGATGGAATCAATTTTATTTAATGCCAGAATAGCTTTGCGTTCTTGCTTTTGTAGGCCGGTAATAATTGTACGTGTGTCTTCGCCGATTTTCTTTCTACATGCATCATGGAGGACAACAATTATTTCAGCATCGCCAGCTCCCTTCCATGCCGAAGAGACCATCGCTCGTTCAAGCCGTTTTTTGGGAATAAATATTCCTGGGGTATCAACAAAAATAAGTTGTGATTTTTCGTGTATGGCAATGCCACGGATCTGAGATCTGGTTGTCTGAACTTTATGGGTGACGATAGATACTTTGCCCCCCACCATTCTGTTCATCAGGGTTGATTTTCCGGCATTCGGGGCACCGATAAGAGCAATAAAGCCACAACGCGTGTCTGAAGGATTTTCTTCAATTTGTTTGGTATCTTGATCAGTCATCCGCTTAGTTGCCACTCTTCTTAATTAGTTTCAATAACTCGTTAGCAGCTTCCTGCTCCCCTTTACGCTTAGAATTGCCTTGCCCCACGGCAGGATCCAAGCCTTTAACATCGACTTCGATATCAAAGACTGGTGCATGAGGAGGTCCTGATCTTCCAACTTCTCGATAAATCGGTAAAGGAAGCCCCCTTCCTTGCGCCCATTCTTGAAGGGTTGTTTTAGCATCTTGAGGTGGTGCAATGTCTTGATTGAGTAAAGCGAGCCAATTACTTTCAATAAACATTTGAGCACTAGAATATCCGCCATCCAAATATAGTGCCCCAATCAATGCTTCACAGACATCCGCTTGCAATGCCGGATTGTCCCTTTCGCCGCTTTCTTCTTCGCCCTTTGCCAAGACAATTGACTTTTCAAGTCCTAGTGAGCGAGCAACCAGTGCAAGGGCCTCTCGACGAACCAGCGCGGTAAAGCGTTTGGCAAGCGAGCCCTCACTTTCATCAGGAAAGTTCCGCAAGAGCATATCAGCAACAACTAGTCCCAATACCCGATCGCCCAAGAATTCGAGGCGTTCGTAGCTATCGGCAATAATACGGTTGCGCCCACAAGCACTTGGATGGGTAAGTGCTTGTTGAACCAAGCTTAGTTTACTGAATTTGTGATTAAGTTTTTCAGCAACTAATTTTAATTCAGCGAACCCGGTTAACTCAGTTGATGACATTAAATATGCGTCCAAATCTAATCATAGTTGGCCATTTCCAAACTTCCCACCAATCACCAACATTTTCTCCATTGTCATCCCCGCGATGAGAGAAGAAGAGTACATCTGCCCGGCCGATTAAATTTTCATAGGGTACAGGACCGACGCTATTCAACTCGCGACTATCTGCACTATTATCACGGTTATCACCCATAAAGAAATAATATCCGTTTGGTATTAAATAAGGTCCAAAATTGTCAAGGCGGGCATGATCGCTACGTTCCCAAATTAGATGTTTAACGCCGTTGGGAAGAGTTTCTTCATATTCTTTAACGTTAAGAGGAATACCATTACGGCCATCACCAATTTGAACCAACTCACGAGGGGCAACAGCTCCGTTGATATAGAGTTGGCCTTGCGTAACCTGAATTGTATCGCCAGGAAGGCCGATCAAGCGTTTGATATAATCAATTGATGTCTCGGTTGGTTTTCTGAAGACGATAACGTCTCCTCGCTCAGGTTCAGTATCAAGTATCCGCCCCTCAAAGTTATCACCGAAAATTTGATCTCCAAAGGGAAAGGAATAACGCCCCACACCATAGGAAAACTTCGATACAAACAGGTAATCCCCGATCAGAAGTGTTGGTTTCATAGAGCTTGAAGGAATATTGAAAGGTTCAAACAAAAATGTCCGAACAGTCAGCGCAATCAAGAGAGCGTAGGCAACAGTTTTAAACACACTCTCGTCGTCTTTGACTTTCTTGATGTCTTCTGACCCAGTCGTCATCGTATCGTTTTCCGTTATAGTTTCAGGATCTTCGTTAAGGTTGTTCTCTCTTTTATCAGCTTTGCGCTTTTGATCGAACATTGATAACAAATCCTTTAATTCAAAAATCACTCAGGCTCTGCTGATATCAGCACAAATGCCTGCGCATGGGGGTAGTCGTCAGATATAGTGACATGAAGCCTTGGTGTCATCCCCTTAGGAACCATATCACGCAAATGTTCAGCCGCAGCGCCTTTTAATTCAAGCTGAGGTTGGCCGCCTTCTTTATTTATGACCCCAATATCCGTAAATAAAACACCGTGACGCCATAAACCAGTTCCCAAAGCTTTGGCACAGGCTTCTTTTACCGCAAAGCGTTTAGCAAAAGTAGCCGCAGGGTTAGCACGGGATTTTGCCGTAATAGCTTCTTGCTCTGTAAAAACCCGAGCAATAAACCGCTCACCAAATTTATCCATTGATTTTTCTATACGCCGAATATCTACCAGGTCATTTCCGATACCGAGGATCATTCTATGACCTCATAATATGGATGCCAGAACAATTTAATTTCTCGCCCGGTCAACAGAATTAACAACAGACATTGCCCGTAGAGCTGCGGTGATATCAGCAAGGTGCTTTACGTCGTTGACTTCAACATCGATCATCATTTCAAAGAAATCCATTGATCGGTGGACAATTTTGAGGTTGCTGATGTTTCCCTGGTTCTTACCGATGACGACAGATAAACCGCCAAGACAACCGGGTTCATTTGCGACGATTAATTTAAGGCGTCCAGTATGATGCGGACCCTCTACTTCGGCAGCATCCCAAGCCACATCGATCCACCGCTCAGGAGTGTCTTGGTAATTAACCAGGTTATCACAGTCGATTGTATGAATTGTAACGCCTTTACCTGTGGTCACAATACCCACGATACGATCTCCCGGCAAAGGGTGACAGCAACGTGCATAATGTACTGCCATCCCTGGGATCAACCCTTTAATTGGAAGGGCGTTATCCTTGGCACCAGAAGTTTTTGTTTTCTTACGGGGTGTTGACCCTATATTGGGTTTTGGTAAGACACGGGCACCAGGATAAACCGCGACCAGTACTTCTCGTGCTGTGTGATGTCCCTGCCCCACGTTAACATAGAGATCATCGGAATGATCCATATGGAATTTACCAAGGATGCCTTCGATACCTTTTTCCGTAAATTCATAACCTTCTTGTCTGAAGATTTTTTGAACCATTTTATGACCAAGAGAGCTATATTGGTCACGCTCTTGCAGTCTGATGTATCGACGAATACAGGCTTTGGCTTTTCCTGAGACGACAAATTTTTCCCAATCAGGTGATGGCTTTTGATTCTTTGAGGTCAGGATTTCAACCTGATCTCCATTATGCAAAATCGACCTAAAGGGAACCATTCGGCCATTTACTTTGGCCCCAACGCATGTGTTTCCAACTTCGGTATGGACGGCGTAAGCAAAATCAATTGGGGTCGAGCCGCTTGGTAAAGATAACAAAGCCCCTTTAGGCGTAAAGCAGAACACCTGATCCTGGAACATTTCCATTTTGGTATGTTCGAGAAACTCTTCAGGATTGGAAGCATGATCTAAAATATCAAGGAGTTCGCGAAGCCATCGATACTGGCGCCCCTCCATATGTTCTCCGCCTTGCTTATAAGACCAGTGAGCAGCAACACCCATCTCAGCAATATCATGCATTTCCTGGGTACGGATTTGAACTTCAATTTTGTGTCGCTCAGGCCCAATTATGCATGTGTGAATAGATTTGTAGCCATTTGGCTTTGGCGTCGAAATATAATCTTTAAAGCGTCCTGGAACGACAGGATAACCACCATGCAGAATTCCAAGTGCTTGGTAACAAGACCCGATATCCTTTACGATCAGTCGAAAAGCCATAATGTCAGAAAGCTGTTCGAATGTAACCGCTTTGCGTTGCATCTTGCGCCAGATCGAATAAGGCGCTTTTAACCTGCCAGATACTTCGCCCTCAATGTCGTTGTCTTTAATGACTTTATTGAGTTGATCAATGATCTTCTTGGCGAGATTGTCTTCATCTTCCCCTTTAAGAAATTCCAATCTGTTAACGATGGATTCTCGTGCTTCTGGATTTAATTGGGCAAAGGAAAGATCTTCAAGTTGATCTTTAAAACGGTGCATCCCAATGCGTTCTGCCAATGGAGCATAAATGTCCATGGTTTCACGCGCAATACGGCGGCGTTTGTCTTCTTTTTTGATAAAGTGTAGTGTCTGCATATTATGCAAACGGTCGGCAAGTTTGACCAAGAGAACTCTGATATCATCCGACATAGCCAGAACAAGCTTACGAAAGTTCTCCGCGTATTTACTTTCTTCGGATTGAAGCTCTAAACGAGTTAGCTTTGTTACACCATCAACTAACCGAGCGATATGAGGACCAAAGGCCTTCTCTACAGTCTCAAGGCTCGCCTCAGTGTCTTCAACAACATCATGAAGTAAGGCCGTGATAATGGAATTATGGTCTAGCTTAAGATCTGTAAGAATACCTGCAACTTCAACAGGATGGGAGAAATAAGGATCCCCAGACGCACGTTTTTGCGAACCATGATATTTGGTTGCAAATACGTAGGCTCTGTTAATTGCGTCTTCGTCAGCGTCATGGTCATAGGACTTGACGCGTTCAACCAGTTCAAACTGACGGATCATTGTGGATCAAACAGCCTTTTTAAAAAAATACAGCCCTCCAAAGAATGATACGCCGGGAATTGACGTAGGCCAAGCTCTGGAAGGCTGAATTTATTTGAAATTAGTCGTCGAACGCTGTCGGACTATTCAGAATCTTGCTCAAGAGCAGTCGGTTCTTCTTCTACAGACATGCCTTCTGCATTGGCAAACTGTTCACCAGCGTCAGCTGTAAGGAGAGCTTCCGGGCCAATAGCATCAAATTCAGGTTCGTCTTCATCAACTTCAGAGAAAGCAGCTTGTTTCTGCAAACCTTGAACCAAAGATGCCTTAATAGCATCAAGGCTGATTGTTTCTTCAGCAATTTCACGCAGAGAAACAACGGCATTTTTGTCGTTATCTCGTTCTACCGTCAATGGAGCACCTGACACGATTTCTCGTGCACGCTGAGCTGAAAGCATTACAAGCTCAAAGCGATTAGGAACTTTTTCAACACAATCTTCGACTGTGACGCGTGCCATATGTGATAACTCCAGTATCGTAGCTAGAAACTTAATAAGCCCATGTCGGGCAATTGAATCGAGGCAATATATGAATCAGATTAGCATATAGCAAGAGTATTCAACAAAACATTACTAAATAACAGTATTTATGAACTCTTATCTCTGATTAGTCGCTTTCAAATTCCATGGTTTCCTGATCGTAAGGTATGTTTTGGGATAATTCTTTTGCTGTTTGTCCTAAGACAGGATGAATCCATTCTTTATTAATATCCAGTAGTGGTAACAGTACAAAAGCCCTCTCGTGCATTCTTGGATGTGGTAACACGAGTGGATCATCAGGCTTACTGACGACATCATGATAGGCGATGAGATCTATATCGATTACTCTGGAGGCGTTTTGAACTGTTCTAACCCGTCCGAACTCAGCTTCAACACTGTGAAGTAAAGCCAGTAAGTCTTGCGGATTAAGATCCGTTTCAATTTCAACGACGCCATTAACATACCAAGGTTGATCTGAAATTGGTACCGGCGCTGATTTTAACCAACGCGAACAATTTATGATTTTAAGGCCCAGTTCTTCCAGTCTTACTAGTACTGTTTGACAGGTTTGCAACGGTAAGCCGTATTTAGGACTTTCTAGATTTGCCCCAAGTGCAATAATAATCACTTTTAATAACCTTTTGGTATAAATGTGTTTTACATCAAATACTTGATTGTAAACTAATCGCTAGTTAAGTCTGTTTTTATATAAGTTTTGTAAACTAATATTAAGCCACTAACAAATTGAAGTAACATAAATCGTTGTTATGGCATATCGTACACAATCAAAAATGTTAATTGATGTAACGTGCTCTACTTTTTACTTGAATAAATTTGAACGAAAAGTGATTAAAAATGAAGTTTTTAAACTATTTTTCAAAGGTGATTTTTATATGGGCTTGCGGGCTGTTCGCTATTGTAGGGGGAGTTAGTGCCGCTTCAGGCAATGAAATAATCATTGAACATGCTCAAAATGCTAAAGAAGCCGCAACGAGATTTCATCGAAATCTTCTCTCATTAGACCCTAATTCAATAATCACTATCTGCTTAAGTTCTACCTGTGAAGAGATAACAGAAGAAGCAGATAATTTTGTAAAATACTTTGTAAGAATTAAAGAAAACTATATCGAAACCCGTATCGAGACTAGTGCTGTTAAGATTGAGGATGAGAGCTTATTCCTTCCTCATGCTTATACTCCAGTTACCAAGTTTCCTCCCAAAAATTCAATAAGTTCTGCGGAAAAAATTATTCATTTAAGTGCTTTGATCCAAACCAGACCACAACTTAACAACAACGATCTCTATAAATTACTTGGTGATACATCTTTTGAATTTAGTGACTGTTCGTACGCCGATTTTGACACACTAGAAATTATTGTTTTCTCAGAACTCATCGCGAAGGAATGCAGATCGGGGCTTTTGAATCAAAGTCTATATGCATATTTTGCGGCAGATGTATGTAACAACTCCCTGGATTGTCTCCCTGTGATGACGAGGATTTCAGTTCTATTATCGTACGTCTCTCCAGGGGAATCCATCGATGCCTTTCAAAACCTTCAAAATAACATTCAGTACCTAGAAAACCTTGGCGACAAGGTAATGGTAAAAAAAAAGAGCTATGGAATTGAATATAATCGAAGAAGACTTAGAAGCTTTGTGTCCTGATATAAAGGTCTTGTTCTCTAATTATACCGCTGAAAAAACAATGCGAGAGTTAGTTCGAGAATCATCAGTTTGTCTTAAAGACAACATGTGAAAACAATATTGATACTGATCGATTGTAAGTTTTATTAAAATTCACGGATAGATAGACGCTGTCAATTGATGATTTAAAAATCGTTAAGGTCATAACTGTCTCTTATACACATCTCCGAGCCCACGAGACCGAGGCTGATCTCGTAT
>CAJXUS010000125.1 GCA_913060675.1 uncultured Rhodospirillales bacterium | reverse complement strand
CGTGCTCCTCGCCGAAAATCTTGAAAATGTGTCCAGATGGGGCAATATTAAGGGCTGTTGGTATCAGTTCACTTTTTTCAGCATGATTGGTTTGAATTAAGGGGGAATTCCGGTAAAGAGATGCTAGATCATTCTAGCAGCGATAATAATAGTAAAGCGGGGAGTATAAGGGTGAAAATCCTACAAGTACTGGGAGCGGGCGGCGAAGGTGGTGCCGAGACCTTTTTTACCCAATTTACCCTGGCCCTACATCGTGCTGGTCTCGGGGCTGGTCCCGGGGCTGGTATTGAAACCCAAGCTGTTATTCGTCGCAACGACAATCGTATTGCTCTTTTTGAGGCGGCAGGTGTTGAAACTCTGGTATTGCCCTTTCGTAAACTCATTGATTTCAAAACCAAACGCGGGCTGAAGCGGAAAATAAAAGAGTTCCAGCCGGATGTCGTCCTGACCTATATGAACCGGGCAAGCAGCCTGTGCCCCAAGGGGAATTTTCTGCATGTTGCGCGACTTGGCGGTTATTACAAACTCAAAAATTATAAAAATTGTGACCACTTAATCGGCAATACCAAAGATATCGTTGATTACCTGAAATCGGTTGGTTGGCCTGAAAATAGGGGGCATCATGTCCCTAATTTTGCCTCTGTTAGTGCGAATGATATTCCGGTTGACCGGGCTAACTTTGATACTCCAAAAGATGCAACGGTACTGCTTTCTTTGGGACGTCTTCACGAAAATAAAGCCTTTGATATCTTGCTGCGGGCTGCGAAACTGGAAACGCGCCCTTATGTTTGGATTGCCGGTGAGGGACCGCTTCGACAAGAGCTTGAAACGCAAGCAAAAGAACTCGGTATTTTTGAGAGAGTACGGTTTTTAGGATGGCGCAATGATCGTGGGGCCTTACTAGCCGCTGCTGATATTTGTGTTTTTCCTTCGCGGTTTGAGCCTTTTGGATCGGTAATGATCGAAGCTTGGGCCACAAAAACACCATTGGTAACCACGCGAACTGCTGGTCCGGAAGAAATGGCAACTGATGATAAAGACGCCTTGATGGTTCCGGTAGATGATTATAAAGAAATGGCCCGGGCGATTACCCGAGTAATTGATGAAAAAGGATTGGCTGAGCGCCTGGTGGCTGCTGGCTGGGAAAGTTATCAAGAGAGTTACACCGAAGAGGCCTGTGTAAAAAATTACATCGATCTTTTCACTAAACTATTGGCACAAAATAAAGGGGATGTTTCATGAGCGAGAGCTATGACCTGATCATCAAAGGGGGGCAGGTTGTCACCCCGAACGGTATCGAGAAAATCGATGTCGGCGTAAATGGCGGCCGCATTGTTGCTCTTGGAGATCTTTCCAACGCAACCGCCAAGGAAACCTATGACGCGGCTGGTCAGCATGTCTTGCCAGGCGCGATAGATACCCAGGTTCATTTCCGTGAACCGGGACTGGAGCAAAAAGAAGACTTGGCTTGTGGTACCGCAGCCGCAGCCCTTGGTGGTATTGTTGCTATTTTTGAAATGCCCAATACAAACCCAAATACGCTTGGTCCCGTTGAACTTGCCGACAAGTTGTCTCGTTGCGAGAACCGGGCCTGGACTGATCACGCGTTCTTTATCGGAGCAGCTGAAGAAAACGTAGATGAGCTTGCTGAGCTGGAAAGACTTCCAGGGTGCGCGGGAATCAAGATATTTATGGGCTCTTCGACAGGAAGTCTTTTGGTTGAAGAAGAAGGTTTGTTAATCGACGTGCTCACGAACGGCAATCGTCGTTGCCCGGTTCATGCCGAAGATGAAAACCGTTTGCGGGAACGTTTTGCTCTGGTACGCGATGGTGCTGATCCTGTTATGCATCCGGTTTGGCGCGATCCAGAAGCTGCGGTCATCGCGACAACCCGCATTTGTCGTCTCGCCCGTCAAACCGGCCGCCGGGTCCATGTCCTGCACATTACCAGTAAAGACGAGTTGCCAATTCTCGCCGCCAACAAAGACCTGGTTACTGTCGAGACTACGCCACAGCATCTGACTTTATCTGCACCTGATTGTTATGAGCGTCTTGGCACCTATGCCCAGATGAACCCGCCGATCCGCGAAGAAGAGCACCGTCTTGGTCTTTGGGAGGGTATACGTAACGGAACCGTTGATGTACTCGGATCAGATCACGCCCCTCATACGATTGAGGAAAAGGCGAAACCTTATCCGACGTCGCCTTCCGGCATGCCCGGGGTGCAAACCTTGATCCCCCTTATGCTCGATCACGTGAACAAGGGGAACCTGACCTTGGAACGTCTGGTCGATTTGACTTCTGCTGGTCCAGCGCGAATTTATAATATCGCGGGTAAAGGGCGTATCGCCTTTGGCTTTGATGCCGATTTCACGATCGTCGATATGAATAAGGAAGAAACCATCACCAAAGATTGGCTTGCCTATAAATGTGGCTGGTCACCTTTTGATGGCGTCAGCGTTAAGGGCTGGCCGATGGCTACGATTATTCGCGGACGTATCGTAATGAACGATGGCGAGCTGATTGGTGATCCCTATGGCAAGCCGGTTCGCTTTACCGATACAGAGCCGGCCAAAAATTCTTAAGCCCGCCTCTCGGGGTTTCCAGAGTTAGAATTTAGGCGTATTGGGGTTACCTGATACGCCTAAATTATTTTGGCCTCCACCTTGTATCCCAAGCTACTCATAGCTAGCTAAACTGAGAATTCAGATAGCTAAATAATCCCAATCGGAGATAATTGTGACTGCAAGTGCCGTGTACTTGATCGATAAAGTCATGACGGGTAAGGCCGTGCCTTTCGGACCCAAAGACCGTATGAGCGCGATTAATAAAGTGCCGGTATCTGAGACCCTCCAGGTGTCGAAACTTGGCTTGTTTGGAGATGAACAGGCCGACCCACGTCATCACGGTGGTCCTGAAAAAGCGATCCATCACTATGCTGCCGACCACTATGCCACCTGGGCAGATGAGTTTCCCGAGATTGATGCCAATCGTTTAAGTGCAGGTGGGTTTGGGGAAAATATCTCTACGACGGGTTTGAGCGAGGCTGAGGTTTGCGTTGGCGATATCTACCAATTGGGAACCTCTCTTGTTCAGGTGTCTCAAGGGAGGCAACCTTGCTGGAAGCTCAACGTCCGTTTCGATGTTCCGAAAATGGCGGCAACGGTTCAGTCTACTGGCCGTACCGGATGGTATTACCGTGTACTTGAAGAGGGGCGGGTTCAGGCTGGAGATAATGTTTCGCTTGTTGAACGGATTAATCCCGAATGGTCTTTGGAGCGCATCCAGCACGTTCTCTACGTGGATACGCTTAATAAAGAGGCGCTAGAAGCTTTGATCGGGGTGAAGGAACTGGCGGAAAATTGGCAAGCGCTGGTGCAAAAGCGGCTCGAGCGTCTCGAGGTCGAGGACTGGAGTTCACGGTTGCAAACCCCAGCTTGAATTACTTTGACCTGAATTCCAGGGTCTAATTTTGGGGGCTGAACTCCCCGATTAGAATTCCGGTCCTGAAATCCTCGGCCTGTACTCGTGAGTGCTATGAGCGAATCAGAGCGCGTTCAACAAAGTCCAACCGATCTTGTCCGTAGAAATTTTCGCCATCGACAAAATAGGTCGGGGCTCCGATAACACCGCGCACGATGGCTTCGCGACAATTACGGTCAAGTTCGGCTTGAACTCCGGGGGAAAGCGCCTCAGATATCAAAGCTCTGGTGTCTCGAAAACCTGCGGTTTCACAAAGCTCAAAAATAACCGCTTCATCTGCTATGTCACGATCATCTCTCCATAGGGCCTCAACCACTTTCAGGCTAAGTAGGTCAAGATCACCGTCTTCACCCCGTTCTTTGGCGCGCTGTGCGGCAATCACGATACCTGAAGGAAGTTCGACTGGGCCATCGTGATGGATCGGCTCGCGTTGCAGGGAGATATTTAAACGCTCTGCCCAACGCAGGGCATCGTTCATGGCGTAATTACGCAACATGGTTGGCCGCTCGTCAAAAGATTGACCACCAATCGCAGGCATCGTGATCGACAAAATTATCGGGCGATGGATAATTTTCCGATCATACTTTTGAGCCAGAATATTAAGCTTGGCAGCCCCGAGATAAGTGAAGTTGGAACGGGTAGAATAGTAATAATCAATGGTTTTCATTGTATTTGAGCCAGTAAACTAATGATTTGAATTTGAAGAAGAAAAAGAGAGCGATTTTGATGTTAGTTATTTTGGTATTGGTAGTTGAAGAAAGGCAAGGTGATTAAAAAAATATAGCTAGTGATTGTAAAATATGGTTATATTTAACATTTTCCAGTGTGAATTTTGTAACGTATTATAAATATTGGAAAATATTTAATTTTAACTAGGGTGTGGACTCAATTGATCCATAATCGGATTGCAAAGATATTTAGCATAGCCAAGAAATTTGTTTTGATTTTCTCATACCTGGTTGTCAATCTTCTCATGTCTTTCATTTTGCAAAAGAATCTCTCCACGATGTTTCTCATGCGATACAAGCTCTTGTCATGGGGAATTTGTTTTTTGGCATTAGACTTTGTCGGAATGACCGCAAGTGCGCCTTGATCCGTGATGTGTTGGCGAATTTCAGCTGAGTTATAAGCTTTATCAGCGACAACAGCTCTGGACTTTCCCGCGCCATTCAAAAGGTCAATCATGACTTGGCTGTCGTGAACCTGACCACCTGTAATGATCAAGCAACGGGGACGTCCGCTTTCATCGACAACTGCGTGAACTTTACTTGTGCGGCCTCCGCGTGAGCGGCCGATACCCTGCGCCAGTTCCCCCCTTTTGCGCCTGTCGCCGCACGGTGGGCCTTCACGATAGAGCTATCGATAAAGAACAGACTATTCTCGTTTTGACTAACAAGGGCATCAAAAATTGACTTCCAAACGCCACGCCTCGCCCAACGAACATAACGATTGTAAACCGTGGTCCGGGGACCGTAGCGTTCTGGCAGATCGCGCCATGGCACCCCGGTTCGTAAAATATAGAAAATACCGTTCAGAACACGGCGGTCATCAACCCGTTTAGGACCTCGCCCACCCTGTGGCAGGTAAGGTTTAATTGTGGTCCACTCTTCATCTGACAAATCAAAACGCATGATACAAATCCTCCAAGAAGGAACTGAATCACATTAAATAAAACAAATCAATGTATTAAATTGGGTTCACACCCTAATAGAGTTAGTTGTGAGAATCATACAATAGTATGTTGTTTTTTCTGAATTTTTTATTGAAGTATTGATCGTTTTCTTTAGTCTTGCCGCCGATAAACAACAATTCCTTTTAGGTTGCTCTGAGCGAATATCAGAACAGCCTTTATTGGTGCCCATAATGGAGTGCGGTATATGGCTGAAAATCAAGTTTTAGACGATAATGGTGTGGTATCTGGAGGCGACAGCCAGAATGTACTTCTTGGACAAGGAGCCTCCGTAACAATATCTGCACCGACAGCCGCAGGGCAAGTTATTGAGCAACGTGTTCAAAATGGCCAACAAGTTGTCCTTGATTTTGATGCCGCCTCAGCGACCCCTTCAATTGAAGGCTCAAACTTTGTTCTCTCATTTGATGGTAATGGCGATGGCGTGGCGGATAGCAAAATCGTATTTCTTGAGATGGTTGCTCAGGCGCAATCTGGCGATGCCCCAATCCTGATCATCAACGGAAATGAAGTATCAGCTGATCAATTGATTGGTCAGGCGCTGGCACTATTAAATGGCGATACTTTGGAAACAGCCGCAGGCCCTACTAACAGCAA
This sequence comes from uncultured Rhodospirillales bacterium, assembly GCA_913060675.1. GTDB lineage: Bacteria > Pseudomonadota > Alphaproteobacteria > Kiloniellales > Kiloniellaceae > Kiloniella. Next base: position 2,111 of record CAJXUS010000125.1, on the reverse strand, counting down.
TCCACAAAGTGGCGGTGGCAGCGTGTACAGCGAAGACACTGGTGAGGGCCTAACACTATTGAGTGTTCTCGGTGCTTTGGCTACGGGTACTGACCTTGAGGCAATTGGATTACTTCAGGGACAAGAAGATCTGGACCCTGTCCAAGCAGTCGCCGAAGTGGTGCCTGAAGTCGTTGATACCAACAATGATTTAATCCTGACTAACATTATGCAGGGTGATATTAAAATCCCTGAATGGGCACTCTTACATAACGATACTGCTGCGGATAAAGATAAACTCTCTGTTGAGGGCGTATCTAATCCAGTAAACGGTACTGTTGATCATGACGCCGACGCTGACAAGGTTACTTTCGCTATTAATGGTGAAAGCAAAGTTGTTGATCAACCATCTTCTACACCAGATTCAGCCTCTTTTGACTATGCAGCTGGTGATGGCGATACCAATGATAACTCGACAGCAGGTATCAGCTTTGAAAACAATCAGCGGCTGACGGGTACTTTGGCTTCTGAAATCATTATTGGTAATAATGGTTCTAACGAACTGGTTGGTGATTTTACTGCAGCAAATCATGTAACTGGCATAAATAAGGTTGGGGCGGGTGATGCCATCATTGGTAATAAGGACGACGATACTCTTATTGGCGACTTTGCGATTTATCGCAACGGTGAAGAGCCTTCTGATCTTATTCAATCTTCATTTACTGGCGGAGATGACCGTATTCAAGCTGGTCGGGGTAATGATAAGCTGGTTGGCGATCTCTTTATTGATGGCGATGTCTTAAACTCAACGGTGACAGGCGGCAAAGATGACCTGCGCGGTGGCAGAGGTGATGACGTCCTTATCGGTGATTTTGACATTGATCTTGATGTCGACCAGAAAGCTATTTTAACTGGCGGAGATGATACCCTCCGTGGTGGCGCTGGCAATGATACCCTCATAGGCGATGGCTTGGTGGGTGATGACGTCGAAGATGGATCTACGCTGAATGGTGGTAATGATGATCTCCGTGGCGGCAGTGGCAATGATACCCTCATCGGTGACTATGACGTTGGTTACAGAATAGATGAAGGCTCTAAGCTAACTGGTGGTGATGATATCCTTCGCGGTGGCGCTGGTAACGATACGCTCATTGGGGATGCCAGATTTGAAGATGACGTCGAGGATAACTCTATCCTGACAGGGGGTAATGACGATCTTCGCGGTGGCAGTGAAAATGATACCCTCATCGGTGATTTCCATGTTGGCTATTGGATAGATGATGGCGCCAAGGTAACCGGCGGTGATGATATCCTCCGTGGTGGCGCAGGCGATGACACCCTCATTGGTGATATTGATAATGATGAGGACATAGAGGATGGCTCTACCGCAATTGGTGGAAACGATACTCTCCGTGGTGGTGCGGGCAATGACACCCTCATTGGTGATGTCAGAATTAAGGAAGAGGACCGGGAAGGTTGGGAAAACAATCTCGAAAATAATGCTGTCCTGACGGGCGGTAATGATGATCTGCATGGCGGCCGTGGAGAGGATAGCCTGCTTGGTGACTTTGATATTGCCGATAGTATTTTCAATGGTTCAACCGCAACTGGCGGGGACGATACTCTCAACGGTGGTGTTGGCAATGATACCCTTATCGGCGATGCCAAAATTGGTGACAATGTTGATGGCTCTATCTTGACAGGCGGCAGTGATACACTCGTTGGGGGCAAGGGTGATGACACCCTGACAGGTGACTTTGTCATCGGCGGTTCAATCGTTAATGGCTCCACAGTTACAGGCGGTGATGATACCTTTGTTTTCTCTCTTGATGGGGGAGAAGGCGGTGATGGCAATGATACCATCACTGATTTCGAAAGCGATAAAGATATCCTGCACTTCACCGATGTCACTGATTCTAACGGTGATGGTCAGTTGAATTTTGATGACCTTCTCACCAAGATCACAAGCGTAAATGATGGTGGTGAAGTAGGTAATCCTGGTGATGTTGTTGTTAACTTTACCAATGGCGCTTCCATTACCTTCCAAGGGGTTGGTAATGGTACTATTACTTCTATTGATGAACTGGTAAATGATCTGTCTCTTATACACATCTCCGAGCCCACGAGACCGA
>CAJXUS010000124.1 GCA_913060675.1 uncultured Rhodospirillales bacterium | reverse complement strand
GATCTACACTATCCTCTTCGTCGGCAGCGTCAGATGTGTATAAGAGACAGATCTAGTCCTATACCGGATAATGCGCCAAAAATTATCTCAGCATCGCTCAGGCCTCCGGTCCATTTGTGATCAAAGTCGTTGACCTTGCCTTGAGAAATTCGAATTCCGACAACAAAGTCAGGACCCACTTCCTGGCGTACGGCTATTGCTATTTCTTTGGCTAAACGAACTCTCGAAGCAACCGAACCTCCGTAAGCATCAGTGCGGTTATTGGTATAGTCTGTCAAAAATTGATCCAGCAGATATCCGTTAGCGCCATGGATTTCAACACCGTCAAATCCCGCCTGCTTTGCCCGCCTTGCTGATAGGACAAAGCCTTCTATCACCTGTTCTATCTCTGGTCGGCTTATCTCCCCGGGAGTTTTATAACTCCCCTGACCTTTGTAAACCGACATCTGCTCTCCCTTTGGCAATACAGAAGAAGGAGCCCTAGTTTCAGTGTTGTACGCATTGAATTGAGAAAGCGCGCCAGCATGCATTAACTGCATAATGAATTTGGCCCCGTTAGATTTCACGGCATCCACCACAGGACGCCAGCTTTCTTGTTGGACGCTACTAGTAATGCCCGGTTGATTGGCATAACCCTGGCTATAGGCCTGATCTGTGTAAGTTCCCTCGGTGATAATTGCGCCAAATCCACCCTTGGCAAAATTGGTGTAATAATCTGTCATCATGGGGCCAACTATACCGTCAGCCTGTGCGCTGGTTCGTGTTAATGGGGCAACGACCAAACGATTTGGCACGCTAATTCCACCAAGGCTTCGGGGCTCGAACAGTTTTGAAGAATTCATTACAACTTCCTTTAGCAAGTTCATCTCGTTACGAAACTGTTAGGCCGACTATTCAACCGACCGACAACATTGTTTCGCTTGATGGAAGTTATGTAGTATTTCTATTTACTGTGTATATATGTCAAAATATGAAAACTAATTCAGCAATTCGTTTAGGAATAGAAATGGTCGGGATCAACACTGTCGAGTGCATGCGGGTATTTAGGAAGGTCGTCGAAACCGGAAGCTTCACACGCGCAGCAAAGGAACTCAGACTATCTGTTGCCTGGACAGCAAAGAATATCGAAAAGCTGGAAAGCTCACTGGGGACAACCCTACTCATTCGCTCAACTCGACACCTTCGCTTAACAGAAGCGGGGCAAGTCTGTTATGATTCAGCAGGCCGGATGATTGATGAACTCCAAGGATTACAGGAGAGGCTCAGCGAAGAGGCGGTTGTTCCCAATGGCAAGATTAAGATCGCTATTCCCCAAATTTTAGCCGTCTATGGTATGGGCACTATTGTTGCAGAGTTTGGGAAAAATTACCCGCAGATCAAACTAGAAATTGCCGTGAACGATCGCTTTGTGGACTTACAGAGTGAAGATTTCGACTTCGTATTTCGAATTACCACAGAGCTAAAAGACAGCAAAATTTTAGTCCGTAATCTTGGCACTATCCAACGCGTACTCTGTGCATCACCCGACTATCTGCTGGCACATGGAAAACCAGAAAAATTAGTCGACTTATCAAACCACCAATGTATCGTTTACAGTTGGTTCTCAGAACCAGACCAGTGGAGTTTTAAAACAAACGGGGCCGAAATTAAAATTCAGCCCAATGTCCATATGTCAGTGAACAACAGTCCCTTGATTAAGGATGCCATATTATCCGGAGGCGGGATCGGATATCTACCCGAGTTTGTTGTACGCAAAGAGATCAATCAGGGGCAGCTTATACCTCTTATCCCCGACGCAGAATTTGAAGCGTTTAATCTCTATCTTTTACGTGCAGCAGATCGTTTTCAGCCTACCCGCGCTCGATTGTTTTCAGAATTTGTCACGACATCTTTGCAAGAAATAATAACGCCAACTTAGGGTCAGGACCTTACAGTTGACCTCATAACTCACTGTATTCTGCAGGTAAAAGAAAATGGAATTTTGAGCCTTTTCCGACGGTGCTCTCAACCCAAATTTTTCCGCCATTGCGATCCACCATGTCCCGACAAAGAGGAAGCCCCAATCCGGTTCCATGTTCCCCAGCGGTGCCATCGGTCGATGTTTTTTCATCCAATGCAAAGATCTTCGCAATTTTATTCTCACTCATCCCGATCCCCGTGTCGGACACTGTAACCTCGACCATGCGTCCTTTATGGGTTGCCGTTATTTCTACCACCCCACCGGAATGGGAAAACTTCAAAGCGTTTGCGATTAGATTGCGCAAGACTGTAAGCACCATATTCCGATCACAGAACGCTTCGATATCACCAACTCTATTCGCTATTATAACTTGTTTTTCCAAGGCAATCGGGGCAAGGATATCCATGTTCTCTTGCGTGACTTCCTCCAGAGAAATGATTTCCTTTTCCAAGGTATTTTCCATCATCTGCAACCGGGACCAATCGAGCAGGTTATGCAATAGATCAAACACTCTATTTCCGGTTTCATTCACATCCCGAGCGTATTCAACCAATTTGTCTTTACTCATGGAATCTGACATTTGCGCCATCATTTGCGTCATGCCTAACAGAGAGGTAAAGGGACTTTTCAAATCATGAGCAATAATAGAGAAAAACCTGTTCTTCACACCGACTTCATATTTCAGCTGGTCGTTAAGGATTGCCCCGTGTTCGGCAAGAGCGGCCAATTCCGAAGCTTGTCGTTCCTGCTGCCGGTGTGACATCTTTGATTCTAATAGCATCGTTTCAAGACGAGAATGAAAGGCATTCAAGGCATAAAAAACAACCAAAAGAGTTAATAGGATAACAGCAATTCCGATAACCGAGTTTGTCACTAAGCCTTTGCGGATCGCGCTTAAAGCTCGGGCTTCTTGTTGCTCGACAATAACGTGCCATCCAAGCTCTGGAATATACCGAGTGTTGAGAAGCATAACTTCTCCATTGCGTTCGTACTCATAAAACCCGCTTTTTGCCGCCATAAGATCAACGGCAATTTTAGAAATTCCCTTACCCGAAACGATATTCTCTTCGGTTATACTGGCCCCTTGAGAACGAACAAGAATTTTGCCGGCCTCATCAATAAAGTACACGTTCCTTCCGAAACTCTCTTCGTAGCGTTCGACAATACCAGCAACAGTATCCAGTTTTAACCCAACACCTATAGCGGCAAGAAACTTGTGATCGTAATCAAAAATTTTGTGGTTGATGAAAATGGTCGTGGCATTGCCCTGAGCTTCATTATGATCAACATTCAGTTCATAGGCAGGCGCATTATCCCGAACGCGAAAGAACCATTGATCGTTTTCATCTTTTTCTGAAACGGATTGGGTAAGACCCTTAAAGTGATAATAATTTCGCGTTTTATCGGAAACCAAAAAACTGGTGAACAAGCCATATTCATTACGAATTTCATCTAGGTACTGGGCAATTTTTGCAACATCTTTTTCGCCGTCCAACAACCAGTCTTTGACAAAAACATCATTGGCCATCAGCGATGCGACAAAAACCGGCTGCAATAAATCCTGCTGGATTTCTGAATAAATATTGTTGCTCGTTAAGGGAAGTTCGTTGTTGATGAGGGCTTCGCGCAAGCTACTTTTGGAGATCTGATAGCTCAAGATATTGGTGATGAGGAACCCCACCATGAGTATCAACCCAACAGTCACAATAAGTGGTCCACGGACCGAATGAGGGTTTTTCCACCAATTCATAGCTTTTTCGGATCCCTGAACAGACATAAAAATAACATTGTTTTTATGTGGTTTTATCTCTTTATTTGGAAAAGAACAAGAACAGGTTTTACCTCTTGGTAAAACTACCGTTATCAGCGATCCAATTAGTTGGATGGCATAATTTGAAAAGAGGAATAACCCCCGCTCCCAGATAAGTGTATTCAATTTCTCATTGGCTTCTTTATGCTAAAATTCGTTGTGATTGTTTGAATTTCTTTTGGTACATTAGGCTCTAGCCTGTACATCCAACAAAGTCTCATAAAGGAAAATCATTGGAAACGATCCTCGGCTTTGTTCTCGCAGCTCTCGCCCTAACGGGAAGTCCTGGCCCAAACACCCTCAGCCTTGCCGCCGTCGGTGCCGCTTTTGGAAGACAACGAGGACTTGGCTATATGGTCGGGCTCAATGTCGGTATGGTCATGGTGATTATGATAACAGGATCCGGTGTATCTGGATTATTGCTCGCTATACCTGGAGCTGCGCCAGTTATCACGATTATAGCCAGCATGTATTTTCTCTATCTCGCCTACAGGATTGCAACAGCTCCTCCCTTAACTCAAAATGCCGATACGGGCCGGGCTCCAAAGTGGATCGAAGGTGTTATCCTCTCCCTGCTCAATCCCAAAGCCTATGCAGCCATGGCGGCTCTTTTCTCCAGCTTTATCCTTATAACTGGAGACCTTTTGCTTGATGGTATTTTTAAGGGGACGATACTGTTACTCGTCATCGCGGCGGTGAATGTCTGCTGGTTGCTTGTCGGGGCGGCCCTCACCCCCTTGTTAAAACAGCCACGGATCAGTCGGGGAATCAATATTTCCTTTGCCTTGCTCCTGATTCTATCCGTTCTTGGCGTTACATTAATCTGATCCAATGAATGGTACCCAATCCTTCACGAATTTAGTTTTTCTCAAATTCATCGCCTCTGTGTCACAGAGAATAATAGCAAGATACAAACCCGCATCAAAAATAAGGAATTATTTAAGAAAATATAGACAATTGAGCGACTATGTTATTCGTTGATAGTTTGTTTGGTTTTCTCGGTTCATAAAATGAAAAAATACCTCTTCGGCCTCTTGATACTGCTAACGAGCACAGAAGTATTTGCCGATCGCTTAAATATTGCTGTCGGCCTTTGGATCCCGCCCTATGTCATACGGGAAGAAGCCCGGGGTATAGAATATGATATTCTAAAAGAAACCCTCGCCTTGGCTGGTCATGAGATGGTCCCGAGGTATGTCCCCCTTGCCAGAACCTTAGCTGAACTCCGATCCGGATTGGTAGATGGCATCATGTCTACAGGCCAACCAGGCTTGCCAGGCTGTTATACTGATTCCCATATCACTTATTGGAATTACGCCATTACCCTGTCATCACGAAATATCAAAATTAACAATATTGCGGATTTAAAAGGCAGATCCATTGCCGCTTTTCAAAATGCCCGTAACTATCTAGGTGAGGAATATAGATTGCTAACACTGAATAATGATCGGTATCGAGAAATTGGTAACCAGAGCAGCCAAAATAAGCTTCTGTTCTCAAACAGAATAGAAGTTGTTATCGCCGATCGATATATTTTCCAGTGGTTTAGCCGTGATCCTGAAGTAACTAAAATTATCGACACCGAGCCAGAAGTCACTTACCACAAAATTTTTCCGCCCAGCCACTTTCAGTCGGTCTTTTCAAGACAAGATGTCTGCGATGATTTCAACATTGCCTTAAAAAAACTAAGAGATTCTGGTCGCTACGATGAAATTGTCGCGTCCTATGGTGTAACCGCTGTTGTGAGTAATATACCCAACTAGTTTCGACGCTTATCGCTCCGAATAACCTGAAGTTAAAATGGGGCCTTCAACACCCGACCTTTGAGACGGATTTCATCCAAGATCGCCAAGGCGACAGCGATGTCCTGTAACGCAATCCCAGAACTATCGAAGACCGTGATAGAACCATCGTTCTCACGCCCCTTACAAACGCCTGATAACACATCCCCAATCGCGGTAATATTTTTCTCCTGAACAAGTGACATCCCAACTGCGTGTTGGAATTCACCGATCTCGACTGATTGTGGCGGGTAGTCGGCAAAGAGCATGGCGCGTTTCATCAACTGTGGATCAAGCTCTTTCTTGCCGCGTTTATCTGCCCCCATGGCTGAGATGTGCGTCCCAGGCTGCACCCACTCCGATTGAATGAGAGCTTTTGTTGATGGTGTTACAGTCGTGATGATATCCGCCTCTCGGGTAGCGCTTTTCAGATCTGTGACCGCTACAAACTGGATCGCACTATTAGAGGACATTTCCTCCACCATAATCCTGGCGTGATCGGGATTACGGCTCCAGACCAACACACGAGAAATCGTTCGGATATCACAAAGAGCAGCCACTTCACAACGGGCCTGATGTCCAGCCCCGACCACTAAAAGCACTCTCGCATCTGATCGAGCCAAAGCATCGGTCGCAACCGCATTGGCCGCTGCTGTACGTAAACCATTGAGGGCCACAGCATTGAAAAGTGCGGTTGGCATACCTGTCTTGGGATCAAGTAACAAGGTGGAAGATCCGTGGTTGGCCAAGCCATACACAGCATTATCAGGCCAGTACGTTCCGACCTTCAAACCAACTATACCTTCGGGTGCTGACAACCCTGATTTAACCGCAACCATACTGTCTGTTGGCAAGCCCCGCCCGATGCTCACCGGGAATAACATACTGTCAGGTTCCGTGATCGCAATCAGAGCTCTTCGAACTGCAGAAAAGGCCATTTCACGGGTAGCATATTTTTCAATATCAGCAGCACTGATGATGGAGAGTTCAGACATGTTTTGATCCCCTTACCAACCTGAGAACCGAGGCCAAACCGCCTCTATCTCAGCTTGAGAATTAATAACGTGGTAGGCGCCATGTTGTGCGGCAGTGGCACAAGCGTGGTTTGGCAAAATCCGAAGGCGATCACCAATCGATAGATTTGGCATCGTTGCACCTGATCCCGGCCGCACACAGATAATGCCGTGTTCTTGTTGTGCATCCAGCACCAAGATATCCGTGAGCACCGCGCCGTCTTGCAAACACACCTGACCATAGAAATAATCCTGCGCTTGTCCGGCTGTTCCCCGATCTCGAGACAGCGCCATCCATCCGGCATCAACCACCACGCGGTTGGCAGTCATATCCGTGCTGATAACCGTGGTGAGTACGCTGAGCGCGATGTCGTCTTTAGTGCACACGCCAACACCCGACTGAACCAGGTCAAAGAACATGAACACGCCGGCCCGAAGTTCGCTCACACCGTCATAACTCTCACCCGCCAAAGCCGTAGGGGTAGAGCCGATACTCACCGTCAAGCAAGACAGGCCTGCGTCCCTAAGAGTTTCAGCGGCAGCACAAGCAGACTTGGCCTCGTTGTGGGCAAACTTTTGCAAATCAGAAGAATTAGAAAGCCCGTAACTTTCCCCTGCATGGGCCATCACCCCCTGTAACTGCTGATACCTGTCGAGCTCCCACCCAATGGCTACAAGCTGAGCGCTATCCTCAAGGCGTACACCTGATCTATGTCCATCCAGATCAAGTTCAATCAAGGTCGGGATCGCCTCCCCTGTGGTTTCATAAAACGCGGACAGGTGCCTTGCCATATCAACACTGTCGACAACTATTTTGAGATCAATACCTTCTGCTCTAAGCGCAGACACACGTTTAAGTTTTTGTGGGGAGATTGCGACGGCATAAAGTAGGTCGTGAATTCCATGGGCGCCAAGTATCTCAGCCTCTTTCAAAGTTGAGACTGTCGCGCCGCCTCCGCTAAATGTCATCGCCAACTTGGCAACTTCAAGCGACTTCGCCGTTTTCAAATGCGGCCGAAACGACGTGTTCCGTAATTGAACAACTTCTTTCATTCTGGCAAGATTGGCTTCGAGGCGATCTCGGTCCAGCAACAGGCATGGTGTATCCAAGTCTTGAATATTTTTGGTCATCTGTATTTTCCTTTCCTCTCGCCTTCTCTTTTGTCTGAGTTTGCATCACAAACGATTGATAGATAAACTTATGATATCTTAATTCAAAAATTAGCTGATCTAATGATCTCATCAACTGACCTGCAACTCGTCCAAGCAATCGCCCGAGGTGGTTCTCTCGCTGCGGCTTCTCTCACGCTCAACGTCACGGCCTCTGCTGTTAGCCAACGGCTTTCGAGCCTTGAACAACGCCTTGGTTTGAAATTAGCCGAGCGTTCAGGCGGGGTAAGTCTGACCATGACAACAGAGGGTGAATTACTGGCAGCACGGGCCGGACAAGTACTTCATACGCTTAATGGATTGGAAGAAGAAATCGCGGCCCAACGCGGTGTTATTTCGGGCCACCTGAAAATCATCGCGCCTCTCGGGTTCGGCAGGTTGTCTGTTGCGCCTCTACTCGCTAAGTTTCAGGCCCAGAACGAGGGGATCACGGTTAACTTGCAACTTAGCGATCAACTGGGACGATTACCACGTGACAGCTGGGATATCATTTTTCGTGTCGGTCCCTTAAAAAACAGCGACCTGCTTAGAACTTCAATAGCCCCCAACAAACGTATTCTCTGTGCTTCGCCGAAATACCTGGGACAACACGGCCAACCGAGTACTCCTACAGCTGTCTCTTATACACATCTCCGAGCCCACGAGACCGAGGCTGATCTCGTA
>CAJXUS010000123.1 GCA_913060675.1 uncultured Rhodospirillales bacterium | reverse complement strand
TGCATCCTTCCATTCCAAGGAAAATAATGTACCACTAAAAACTGGGACCAAACAGGTAGAGACTCCAGTCCTTGGTGGCTAAGGTCGAGAATCCGGAGCTCAGATAATGCGCCCAATGAATCAGGCAAAGTCTTGAGGTCATTACCATAGATATAAAGCTCTTTTAGGGACTTCAATTGAGCGAGGCTATCAGGACAGACCTTGAATTTATTGCGTCCAATAAAGAGTTTTTCCAGTTTATCAAAAGATAAAAAGACTTCCGGTAGAATCTCAAAGCCACATTTCTCAGCCGCTATATGTACGACTTCGCCATCACGCTGGCGGTAGCATACAGCCCCATCCGCACGCTCGGTAATATGGGAAACCTCACAGATAGAGGTGATGGAGGCAATTGAGCTCAGGGATTCGAGGGGATGGGTCATGGTATGCCTGGATTCAGTTTAGCTTTAAGGACTCGTCATATTTACCTGTGGTATTATTCATCTTTGTACCGATATGGGAAGAATGAATCAGGCCTGAAAATAGAATTCGAATAAAAGTGTGGCTTGACGAATCCTGTATACTAGATAATATATCTGTTATATTGAATTTCTACTGAAACAGGATCCGAGCAGGGTAATGAGCAGATCAATCATCAAACATCTTACTGGCGAAATCGCAACGCTTAAAGAAACTGGTCTCTACAAAGCAGAGCGTGTGATCGAATCCCCGCAGGCTCCTGAGATCAAAGTGCATTCGAGCGGAGAAGTGCTGAATTTTTGCGCCAATAACTATCTTGGCTTTTCTGATGATCCTGGTTTAGTAAGCGCGGCACAAAAAGCTTTGGATGCCTACGGATTTGGTTTGTCGTCCGTGCGTTTTATTTGTGGTACCCAGGATATCCATAAAGAATTGGAAACGCGCCTGTCCACGTTTTTAGGCCAAGAAGACACTATCCTTTATTCCTCATGTTTTGACGCCAACACAGGCCTGTTTGAAACCATTCTCGGGTCCGAAGACGCTGTTATCAGTGATGCCTTGAATCACGCCAGCATCATCGATGGTGTTCGGTTGTGCAAAGCAAAGCGTTATCGCTACGCCAACAGTGATATGGCCGAACTGGAACGCTGCTTGATAGAGGCACAAGATCAGCGATTCAGGTTGATCGTGACAGATGGCGTATTTTCAATGGATGGCTATATCGCCAACCTGCCTGCGATCTGTGATCTTGCCGACAAGTACGACGCGCTGGTAATGGTGGATGACAGCCACTCCGTCGGGTTCATGGGACCAAACGGTGCTGGAACGCCGGATTACTGGGGCCTGCGTGATCGGGTGGATATCATCACAGGGACTCTGGGTAAGGCACTGGGTGGCGCATCTGGTGGTTATACTTCTGCCAAAAAAGAGATCGTCGACTGGCTACGTCAGCGTTCACGCCCTTATCTGTTTTCCAATTCGCTAGCCCCTGTGATCACGGCAACGACTCTCTCCGTTCTTGACCGCGTTGAAAATGGTCAGGATCTCCGGGCAAAGCTGGTTGAAAACAGTAATCATTTCCGTAAAGGCATGGCCGAACTGGGCTTTAACCTTTTGCCGGGCGAGCACCCGATTATTCCTGTAATGATCGGTGATGCGGCTCTTGCCACCAAGTTGGCAGACGCACTGCTCAAGCGGGGCATTTATGTCATCGGCTTCTCCTTCCCGGTGGTGCCAAACGGTCAGGCGCGAATTCGCACACAAATGTCGGCTGCACACAGCATAGACCAAATCGACCGTGCCATAGTCGCTTTCGGCGAAGCCGGAAAAGAACTGGGAATTATTAAGTAGGTTTATATACGTTCAGGCGCCACGCAGGCTTACCTCGTATTAACTCGGACGCCCGGTCGGGCTTGCCAAATTGAGGGTATCAATTTGGTTGCGTTAATGTTTTCGAGGCTTAGTCCCCACCAGATCCATTAAAGGATCTGGCAAGTGCGACTGCACGTCCGAGCTTATGCGAGGTAAAGCCTCAGTGGCGCTTGAACGTGAGCAAAGTTCCCATTCATGGGAACAAAGCGACACAAACAAATTAATCGGCAAAGCCTATGGAGTTATAAAAATGAAAACCTTGGCAAAACTGAAGTCTGAACCCGGTATCTGGATGCGCGATGAGGCTCTGCCTGAAATCGGCCCCAATGATGTTCTGATCAAGATTCGGAAGTCCTCGATCTGCGGCACGGATGTGCACATCTACAATTGGGATGACTGGGCCAAGGCAACTATTCCTGTCGGCATGACCGTGGGCCATGAATATGTTGGCACGATTGAGCAGGTCGGCAGCCAAGTCAGCCATCTGGAAATCGGTCAGCGGGTTTCAGGCGAGGGCCATCTCACTTGCGGGCACTGTCGTAACTGCCGTGCGGGCCGCCGCCATCTCTGTCGTAATACAGAGGGTGTGGGCGTAAACCGCACGGGCTCCTTTGCCGAATACCTCTGCCTACCAGCCACCAATGTTTTCATCCTGCCTGATGATATCTCAGATGATATCGCGGCCATCCTCGATCCCTTTGGTAACGCGGCCCACACCGCGCTTTCCTTTGATGTCGTCGGCGAAGACGTGCTGATCACGGGCGCAGGCCCTATTGGCATAATGGCCGCGGCAATCTGTAAACATGTCGGCGCACGCCACGTGGTGATTACAGATATAAATCCCTACCGTCTTGAGTTGGCAAAAAAGATGGGCATCACGTATGCGATCAACGTCACCGAAACCTCTGTCGATGAAGTCATGCGCGACCTCGGTATGACCGAAGGATTTGACGTTGGCCTGGAAATGTCCGGCAGTGAGCCCGCCTTTAACTCCATGCTGTCAGCCATGAACAACGGTGGTAAAATCGCCATGCTCGGTATTCCACCAGGGGACATGGGCATCGACTGGAATCAGGTAATCTTCAAAGGCCTAGTGATCAAAGGCATCTACGGCCGCGAAATGTTCGAAACCTGGTACAAAATGTCCGCCCTGATTCAAGGCGGCCTCGACCTTACTCCCATTATCACTCACCACTACAACATCGACGACTTCCAAGAAGGTTTTGATGTTATGCGTTCTGGTAATTCAGGCAAAGTGATTTTGGACTGGGGGTGATAAAAGTAAAATTGACAATCATAGATAGAATTTTCCTATCGTCTAAATGAATTATATATGTGATATTAAATTCAGTATTTGAGTAATTATCTCTGTTTAATTCATCAGGCTGCATCCATGCAAAATATTCAAGTTGAAGTTCAAAAAGATCATATAGAACGTATTACAAGTGCAAAGCCAATTGCTGCTTTGGCTGAGTTGATTTGGAACGCGTATGATGCTGATGCAAAGAAGGTTATTATAACTTTTGAAGAAGGACCTATCTCAAAGCTAGGGAAAATATTGGTCACTGATGATGGCATCGGAATTGATCCGAACAGAGCGGAATCTCTCTTTAAATTTCTTGGCGGGTCATGGAAAAATGGAACGTTGCACACGTCTGGCGGACGTTTCATCCATGGAGAGAAGGGGCAAGGAAGATTTAAAGCTTTTTCGCTAGGAGAAAGCGTTAAGTGGATATCAAGAGCAAATGGCAAGAAGTTTTCTATTAATGGAAAATTATCCGATTTAAAGAATTTTCCTATGTTGGATATCGATTCTTGTAAAGAAACTGGATGCGAAGTTGAAATTTCCAACATACCTAAAGATTACCAAATTCGAGCAGAGCATGGAGCTGATGAGGCCATTAGGGATATTTTTGCTCTTCAATTATATGAAGATCGAAATTTTCAAATAATATATGACGGAATCGAAATTGATGCTCGTGATGCGATTCGTGAAGTTTCAACTATTGACCTTTCTATTAAACAAGAAGATGGGACAGAGATTTCGGGTGTCTTGGAAATTGTTGAATGGAATAAAAAAGTTGAGCGAAAGTTAATGCTTTGCTTACCTGGGCGTTTTAGTTTTTATGAAATGGCCCCGGGAATTCAGGCAAGAGGTTTCGATTTTACTGCTTATTTAACATCTAAATATTACCAAAAACTGGCGGATAGTAATACCGAGAGTTTAGTGGAGTTGGATCCTGTTGCTAATGCTTTAATTGAATCTGCTAAAGACAAACTCCGTGAGTATTTTAGAAAAAGAGAAGTCGAGCTTTCTCGGGGCAAAATTCAAGAATGGAAAGATGCCAGAATTTATCCATATGAAGGAATTACATCCGATCCTATTGAAAGGAATGAACGGCAAGTATTTGATGTTGTCGCGTTAAACCTAGCTGACTACAGTTCCGAATTTGAAAAGACTCCAATTAAGACACAAAAACTTATATTACAACTAATAAAAACCGCGGTTGAAACTGGTGGTACTAGTCTTCCTAATATTCTCGAAAAGGTCATAGGCCTGCCAAAGAATAAGCAAGAAGAATTAGCCGAATTATTAAGAAAGACAACTTTGACTGCAGTTATAAATGCTGCAAAATCTGTTACAGATCGGTTGGATTTTCTAAAAGCTCTTCAAATTTTGATTTTTGATCCTGTATCTAAAAAGCAGCTCTTAGAACGTTCCCAATTGCATCGGATAATTGCTCAAGAAACATGGATCTTTGGTGAGCAATTTAATTTAATGAATGATGATGAAGATTTAACATCCGTGTTAAAGAGTCATTTGAGTAGTCTAGATCGTGATCGAAAAGAAATAGCACAAGTTGCTCCTGTACTTGATGCTAGTGGTAAAGTTGCCATTGTGGACCTTTTACTTTCAAAGAGAGTACCTACACCAACTGATGAAGAACGAAAACACTTGGTTGTAGAGTTAAAACGACCAAGTCAGCCCATTAACGAAGACGTTATTTCCCAAATAAAAAAGTATGCGAAAGCCGTTGCAAAAGATTCTCGATTTAGAGCTTGTAATGTGGAGTGGGATTTTCTCGCCATATCAAATAGCTTTACTCCTGATGCAGAACTTGAGGCCCGACAAGTTGGCCGACCTATAGGTTTAGTTGCAGAGTATGATGATCTCAAAATCCGTGTTTGGGCTAAAACGTGGGGGCAAATAATAACCGAAGCTGAAGGTCGGTTAACATTTTATAGGCGCCGTTTGGAGTACCAAGCAAATGACACTGAGGCATTGAATTACCTTAAGACAATTAATGAAAACTATTTAAGTGATGAGGTTAGGGAAAAAATCAGCGAACTTGCTGATGAATGATTAACATACGTTCAAATGGATTTGGATAACTGTAATTATGGCAGGTGGCTTATGCCGATTGTAGAAGAAGCTAATTTAAAAGAGTTGATTGTTACTAAACAGATTTCAGCAATATCAATTGATACAAGTATATTCGATCAAAAAAGAAATAATCTTCGAGGTGGAGTTCTCGGAAGAATGCAACAATTTCTAGATAATGATTTTGATTTTATTCTAAGTGAAACTATTCATAAAGAAGTATGTTCACATCTCCGGCGTGATTTAGAAGAAGCTTATACCTCTGTTAATAAATCTATTCGTTCTGCTCTACACATCTGGAAAATTGAAGGTATCAAGCGAGAAGATATCGTCGCTCAAATCTTTGGTGATGTTTCTGTTGGACAATCGGCAGAAACGAAAGTAAGTGAATTTTGCGCACTTACAGGCTGTATAGTCATTGATGATATGCAACATGCAAACGCGAAAAGCATTTTTTCAGCGTACTTTGAAGGTGACCCGCCTTTCGGGGCAGGGAAAAAGAAAAGTGAATTTCCGGATGCATTCGCATTAAGTTCCTTAGAAAATTATGCTGAAACAAACAATATTAAAATCCTTATTACTTCAACGGATAGTGATTGGAAAAAATACTGTGAGAATTCAGAGCGGCTCTATTTCATAGACAACCTGGAAACGGCACTTTAGCTTTTTCAAACACTTGATTCTGAGTTTATACAATATTTTTCAAAGGAGTTAGCCGATAATGATGAGGGAGAATTTATTACTGATCTTGAGATGGGGATAATACGAACTATTTCTGAATTAGATATGGATGTATTACTGGATTCAGAAACTGAATATGAATTAGAAGTACAGAGCTATGATTATGAAGGTATTGATTTAAAAAAAGGATTAGAAAGCTTAAGGGTATTAGATTTTGACGGTGAGAATAATAAGCTGTTTGCTTCAATGTCTGTACCGATCGACATAATTTTGGATGTCGCAATAGATTTCATGGCAGCAAGCACAATAGATAACGATTACGTGCATTTAAATTCTCGAACATTTACAGTTGATAAAGGCTTTGAGATGAATATTGTTTTTGCTGCGAATCTTGAAGGTGTTGAAGGTAGGGAAAAGTTCTTTAGTGTCGATGTTGATAGTGTTGAAAGATTGAATCCATGGTTTCGATTTAATCTGGGATTTGTAAATGTCTATGAAGATGATGCATATTACGAAGAATAATTAGCCTGAAGTTTGGACCTAAAACAAAAATAATAAGGTACTTTAATTTATTCTCAAATTATCTCAATTAATTCCTGAAAATACGTTACATATCAACTTAATCCTGTTATTTGTTCCTCTATGTCATAAATAATTCAGACTCTAGGCAAACAAATGGACAATCTTTCTGCGATGGGCATTTTTGTGAAGGTGGTGAACGAGGGCAGCTTTTCGGCGGCGGCACGGGCTTCCGGACTCACACCATCGGCGGTAAGCAAGCAGGTAGGGCGTCTCGAAGATCGTCTTGGGGCGCGATTGTTTAATCGTACCACCCGCCACCTTTCCCTGACCGAAGTGGGGAGGGGATTTTATGATCGCTGCTGCCAGATCCTGGTGGATGTGGAAGAGGCAGAAGATGCGGTGGCAAACCTCCATGCCGCGCCGCGCGGAACCTTAAAGCTCAATGTGCCCGTGGCTTTTGGACGGTTGTGGATTACCGGGTTGATCCCCGAGTTTATGCAGCGCTATCCGGAGATTAAACTGGACCTCAATCTTCATGACCGTTTTGTTGATTTGCTTAGCGAAGGTTATGACCTCGCGGTGCGCATTGGCGATCTGGAAGATTCCAGTTTGATCGCGCGCAAGCTGGCCGCCAACCGTCGGGTGGTCTGTGCGTCACCGGCCTATCTGGCAACACACGGCAGCCCGAAAAAACCGACCGATTTAGAAAATCATGATTGTCTGATCTATGCCTCTCGCGCCTTTCGTAACGACTGGCGCTTTGATGGGCCCGACGGCGAAGAAACCGTTCATGTCACAGGTACGGTTGAGACCAATAACCCCGAAGTCATCATGGATCTCATTGGGAAAGATATGGGCATCGGACTTCTGCCGCTCTGGTTGGTAGGCCCCGCAATCAAGGCTGGTAAGGTCTCTGAAATCCTGCCCGATTACCACGTTCCCGACAGCGCGATCTACGCTATCTACCCTCCCGGGCGCCATCTCTCCCCAAAGGTAAGAGTCTTCGTCGACTTTATGGTTGAAAAATTCAACCTCCCAGAGAATAATTTCATCTAGGGACGATTGTCCCGATCTAATTTGAGTAAGTTGTCCCCAAATTGTTCCTCAATTTGGCAAGAGTGACCCAAAAATTATGGGCGCCCGAGTTTACATCATGGGCTACTCTCGATGGCGAATACTGCGTGGTTCTATAGAGCGTTAATCTATTTTAAGAGATAAATTTGGGGGAGAAAAAATGGATAAATACTTGATACCAAAATCTGAAATCGACGCTATGGAAGGCACAGCGAAGGAGCATTTCCTGAACTCAAACGCGCGGCGTACAAATAAGTCTCTGGGTGATCTCACGGGCCTTACAGGATTTGGCTTTCATATTATCGAAGTTGAACCGGGTCGGGAATCCACTGAATGTCACGTGCATTACCACGAAGATGAATGCGTTTATGTCCTTGAGGGGCGGGGTCTCGCCTTTATTGGGGGTGAAGAACACGAAGTTGCTGCTGGTGATTTCATCGGCTACCGCGCAGGCGGCAAAGCTCACAGCCTGACCAACACGGGGGATGAGACTTTAAAATGCATCGTGGTTGGCCAACGGTTGGATTTTGATATCGGCGATTATCCAAACCAGAACAAACGCATCTACCGCACAAAAGACCGCGCATGGGATCTGGTTGATATCAATGACATTGAAGTAATTGGTGGCAATGTCGGTAAGAAGTAAAGACTTCGTCTTGGTTTATAAGCCTCCAAATTGATTGTTCAATATGGCAAGCGTGACCACGCGCCCGAGGTTATGCGAGGTAAGCCTCAGTGGCGTCTAAACGAAACAAAAGGACACATAACTCTATGTCAGAGTTTTTAGATGAAAACACTGCCCTCATCATTATTGATGTGCAGCAAGCCATTGATCAGCCTTTCTGGTTGGAACATGGTCCCCGGAATAACCCGAATGCGGAAGTGGTTATGGCTGGGATACTCAAACATTGGCGAGAAAAGGGGCGAACCCTATTCCATATCAGGCATGACGGTCAGAGTGAAGGCGGCACATACTATGTAGGGGCTAAAACCCATGCCTTTAAAGTTGAAGTCGCTCCCTTAGCGGGGGAGGTGGTCATTGGAAAGACCGTCAATTCCGCCTTCATCGGCACAGATCTGGAAGACCAATTGCGGACAAAAGGTATAGAGAAGCTCGTTATCATGGGAGTGATCACCAACAACTCTGTGGAAGCAACCGTGCGCCATGCTGGGAACCTCAGCTTTGATACCTGTCTCTTATACACATCTCCGAGCCCACGAGACCGAGGCTGATCTCG
>CAJXUS010000122.1 GCA_913060675.1 uncultured Rhodospirillales bacterium | reverse complement strand
GATCCTGACAGCTCTTGGCGTTTACTTCCTTGCGGAGCGCTTCCCCGGTGCTCTTGCTGACGATGATGACCAAATCCACCTTGTTCGTTTACTCGCAATACTCCTTTTGGTGATGTCTTCAGCTTTTGGTTTACGCAGGATAAAAAAAACAGCCCTTCCCAGGCATATCCGAGATATTGGAATTTGGGTCCTAATATTTGCCGTGTTATTTGTCGGCTACAGCTATCGGGATTTGTTTGAAGACCTTGGCCAACGCGTATCAAGCAACCTTTTACCAGCCCAAGCAACAACGTCACCCACCGGGGATACCGTCTTTTCCCGTGCAAGTGATGGACACTTTTATGTTGAAGCCTTTGCCGATAACCAACGAATTAAATTCCTGGTTGATACAGGTGCAAGTTCTATTGTCTTAAGTCCGGATGACGCAAAAAGGTTGGGTTTTGATTTCGACAAGTTGAGCTTTACCCAAATCTTTGAAACCGCAAACGGCACGGGACGCGGTGCTAAATCTCAGCTCTATAGTTTGGTTGTCGGAGAGAGAGAATTCCGTGACATACGCGTCTCAATCAATCAGACACCTATGTCGACATCACTTCTAGGCATGTCCTTCCTAGAGCAATTCAAAAGCTTTGAATTTAAAAGTGACAGGTTGATATTGAGATCGCAGTAGTTGATAGAATTTAAAGGAGAGAGCGCTCTTTAAGCAAATTTACTGTGATGACCTTCGCGAGTTGATCGCAAGACCGTAATGGTTTCCTCCTCAAGAAAGCCTCTCTCGATCAGACCATGAATGGCTTCTTGAGGGATTACAGGTGCTTTGGGGTCAACAACTTCCCATTCCCAATGGTTATGCTGAAAGACGAGGCGGCCTTTACCCGCCCAGTAATAGTCCAAAATATCTTTTTCTGATTGCTCTATTTCTTTCCAGTCCAAACCGTAGATCTGGTGGTGAATTACAATCCCGGCTCTGGCTGATTCTCTCAGCATACAACTTGCTCCGGGGCTTTTTCCATCCCACAGCAGGATCAACCCTTCGGCATAGGTGGCCATATCGCGATTTCTAAGCTCACCAGCCTCCCGGCCATATTTAGCCCAATCTGCGTGTAATACTTTTTTAGGGATATTTTTGTTGTCCGCCCAGCGCTCACCAAGTTCATCAACACCACGACAGCCACCAGAAACAACTTCTTCAATAGGCCAGCCAATGCTTTCAACAAAGGTTACCAGAGCTTCGTAATCATCAATTGTACGGGAACCTGCGATGATAACTTTCATAGAATATATCCTTGGTTTTGTACGAGACTATTTATTAAGATCATTAAGAATTTCAGAGCCAGGATTTTATCCTTTTCAAGATTGAAAAGCACTGAGAGTAATTGTCGCAACTATTATGCAGTTAAACAATTTTATGTTTATGCGCTGCCACAAAACCACTAGGTTACCTCGCAGTTCACTTGTATCACAAACAAGCAATGTCTGTTTCCATTTGTATCTTACGCGAACTAACTTCACGGAACACTCTCAGCCAGTGAACTGGCTGTCTGAGATTTTTAGGGAATTAGGACATGCGATGGCGACTGAGCATATGTTTTAGATTAAGGAACTCAAAATATGTATAGATTTGGAATGATAACAGCCCGAATTATTTTGACGATGGCAGTTATAGCTTTGAGCAGTAACGCTGCATTAGCACAAGATGCAATGACTGTTGTTGACAATTATCTTGTTGCTTGGAACGCACAAAATGTAACGGCTGCCGCGAGCATACTTGCCGAAGATGCACGCTACTATGATTCCGCGCTTGGAGAAACTGTCCAGGGTCGTGCAGAGGCAAAGGCTCAGGTTATTGATTCTTTCATGAATGCAGTGCCCAATATTTATTGGAATCTCGTAGGATCTCCCGTGGTATCAGGGCAGCATGTTTCCTTTGAATGGGTCTTAAGTGGTACCAATACTGGCGCATGGGCAGATGGAACTCCGGCAACGGGCGAAACCTTTCGCATTTTTGGTATGTCGGCGTTCACGATTGAAGGTGACAGTGTTGCGAGCCAATCAGATTATTACGATGCTCTGAGCTTTTACAAGCAACTGGGCATAATGTAAGTTTGTCTCCAACAAGCGTGAGGGAATTGGTTTCAAGCTTGAGCCAATTCCCTCACGCTTGTGATGGTTATTTTCAAAAATTAGAACACACGATATCCCAGCAGTTAATACTCCCAGCAACCAAACCCCCCAACATCTAATAGGCCTTTAACTTGAAAGAGAAAAAGTGACAAATTATTCGATCTTAGATCTTATCCCAATCTCTGAAGGCTCAACCGCGCAAACGGCAATCCAAAACTCAGTAAAGCTTGCTCAATACGCTGATCACTCAGGATTTACCCGATACTGGCTGGCCGAACATCACAACATGCGAGGGGTAGCCAGTTCTGCGACGGCGGTTTTAATTGGTCACATAGCGGCGGCCACCAATAGAATTCGGGTTGGGTCCGGCGGAATCATGCTACCAAATCACGCACCACTGGTCGTTGCCGAGCAGTTCGGCACGTTGGAAACAAATATATAATGGTCGGATCGATTTAGGCCTAGGGCGTGCGCCCGGTACAGATCCACTCACCGCACGGGCTTTGCGGCGCAGCATGGACAAACAAAGCGATCAGTTCCCCAATGATGTGGTGGAATTGATGGGCTATCTAGCACAAGCTTCGGGAAATTCGGTTAGGGCCGTTCCTGGCGAAGGCACGGAGGTACCTGTGTGGATTTTGGGGTCAAGCCTTTATGGGGCGCAACTGGCGGCCTATTTAGGTCTGCCTTTTGCGTTTGCCTCTCATTTCGCGCCTGACAGTCTTGAGCAGGCCGTTGAAATCTATCAAACTACATTCAAGCCCTCAAGACAGCTTGAGAAACCGTATTTTGCGTGTTCTATCAATATTTTCGCGGGCGATACAGATGAGGAAGCAACATTCATCAAGGCGTCGCATCAACAAGGTTTTGCCAATATCATCACTGGCAAGCCCAACTTCTTACCGAAACCTGTTGAAGATATTACGTCCAAGCTCGAACCAGGGTTACTTGCCTCTGTCAATCATGCGTTGCGTTTTGCTGCTACTGGTGGCCCAGAGCGTATCCATACAGAACTTTCAAAACTAATTACCAAGCATAAGCCGGATGAGGTGATTTTCAATAGTCCTATTCACAACCCTGAAAGCCGACTTAAGTCCTTTGATATTGCCAGACAGGTTATTAGATCAATATAAAGATACAATATTTTAGGCAGATCTCGGGCGCTCTTCCATAGACAACGAAAAAGCCGTTACTGTTAACAGTAACGGCTTTTTACTGCTTAGATAAATACGGTTATTCCGCAGGTTGAGGCAACGCTTTTGCGCCAAACACGACTTCATTACCCGGCCTTGGATTTCTTGGTACATTAAAGGCCAGGATAAGTGATATCACTGCCATACCGGCTCCGGCGACAAACACCATCCACATGTTTTCATCCGGGAAAGCATGACCAAACAGCACGGGTATGAATACCGCAGGGATATGATTGATCGAGAAACTAACCCCTGACGTGGAAGCAATATCCTTGGGGTCAGCAATTTTCTGCAGATAGCTTTTCTGAGCGATGGCAAAGGAAAAGAACAGATGGTCGAGCACATAGAGCACAGCAGCTATACTGGCATCCACCACGAGCGCATAACCGGAAAACACTAGGATCAGGCCAATATATTCACAAATCAGCGCGCGACGTTCGCCCCAGTTTGTAATGAATTTTCCGATCTTGGGTGCCAGCCAGAAATTGATCGCCTGATTGACAAGATAGAGCATGGTGATCTCTGCCACAGAAAAATCGAACTTAACCACCATCATAAAGCTGGCAAAGGCCACAAAGATCTGACGCCGGGCGCCCCCCATGAAGGTCAGGGCATAGAACAACCAATAGCGTTTACGCAACAGCATTTTTTTGTGTTGCACTTCTTTCGGTTGATAGGACGGAAAGGCTAACACAACAAACAGCACCATTATGATGGTCATGGTGCCACCAGCCAAATAAACCCACTTATAATCAAGGCCAAAGAACGTGAAGATCACCCAGATCATGCCATAGGCCGTGATCGATGCGATGGAACGCGCGGAAAGCTGTCGACCCATGGATAAGGGGGCGCGTGATTTATCCACCCATTGCAAGGTCAGGGACATCTGCACGGTTTCGTAATAATGGAAACCCACTGACATGATCACCGTGGTGACATAAAGCCCAAAAGCACTGGGGTAAAACCCGGTTACGGCAACACCAACCCCAAGCAGGATCAGAGACATCAATCCGAAAGTACGTTCTTTGATGACGAGCAGGAACAAAAGTGCGGTAACAACCAGGAGGCCGGGAATTTCGCGTACAGACTGCAAGATACCAATCTCGGCCAAGCCAAAATCCGCCTTTTCCACGACGAAGTTATTCAAAAGGCTCATCCAGGTGGCGAAAGCCAAGGGCATCGCGGCTGAGAGGATGATGAGACAACCTTCCGGCGTACGCCAGACTTCAGGTTTGAGATAATGACTAAGCGGCTTCATTACGGCGTAAATTCCCTTTAGATTTTTTGATTGCGCCCACAATAGCGATATGAATAACGGTTGTCTTGCGCTACCATGCCATAAGATATCGTCAAACGGACAAAATTAACCCGAAGAAGATGCCATGAGGATTGAACCCGGCCCAGGCCAGCCACTGATCTCACTGCCACGCGATACGCCAGAACTGCTTCTACGCCCTGTAATGGTACGTGCGGCTAACATGCGTCCCGGTCGCCGGGTGTTACCACACAGCCATGAATGGTGCCAGTTGGCCTATGCCTCCGAAGGGGTACTGGCAATCTATACAGATCAAGGCAGTTGGGTGGTACCGCCGCAACGCGCGGTTTGGATCCCTCACGGTACCACACATGAAGTATACTCTCCACACGGCTCAAAATGGCGTGCGGTACATCTGGATAATGAATTTGCCCACAGCATGCCCGATACCTGTTGTGTGATCTCTGTTTCAACCTTATTAAAGGAAATGCTGGTCCACGCCGCGACCATGCCTGTCGAATATGATGAAGAGGGCGCAGATGGGAGGTTGATGCAGGTCTTGATGGATCAAATCCGATCGGCCAGAACCGTGCCCTTGCATCTTCCAATGCCCCTGGACGCCAGGTTACGCCGGATCACCGAATGTCTGATCAACGATCCTTCCGAGCCTCGTGGTTTGGAGGAACTCGCAGGCGAGGCGGGCGCAAGTAGCCGTACACTGGCACGGTTATTTTCCAAGGAGCTAGGAATGACTTTCCGCCAATGGCGCAGCCAATGCCGCCTGATGGCCTCTATGGAAAGGTTGGCCCTCGACGAGCCCGTCACCACCGTGGCAATAGATCTGGGTTACGACAGCCCCAGCGCATTCATCGCCATGTTCAAACGCACCCTAGGCAAACCGCCTGCAGCTTATTTCGGCGGGCGGTGAATTTATGACTTTTAGGTTGATTTAGTTATGCCGTAGAAAATTATGCTTCTTAGGAATGCTACTAATCATGTAAAGGTCGTGCCCCGTTATGTCTTGGTAGGATAAGACTTGGCTGATCAAAATCAGTCTGACCTTATAAGATAAGGCCTGATACAAATAGAGAAAAGAAACGGTGGAGCAGCGGAGTAATAGTCACACAGGCATAACGGCGCTCGACTTCGCAGTGACCCTAAGGTAAAAGTGCAATGTTTGCTTGTCGCTCCGGCATGGATTAAGTTTTTGTGTTGGACATCCAACAAAAAAGCCCGTGTCAAAGTTAGCAGATTAGTTGGGGATATTATTAATACCCCTTTAGCAAAAAATCGAACAATGGTTGAACTCTAAAGGCAAAACAAAACCCCGCCATTTATGACGGGGTTTGTCAGTGTTTTGGATAAAGCCTCCGAGAATATTGGAGGCTTTATCAGTTCGGCTAACCGTTAGATGCTTCGAGGGCTTGGCTGAGATCTGCAAGGATATCATCGATGTGTTCGATGCCAATTGAAAGTCGGACATAACTGTCTGAGATTCCGGTCAATGCTTGTTCCTCAGCGTTAAGCTGGGAGTGTGTTGTCGAGGCAGGGTGGATTGCCAGGCTACGCGCATCACCAATGTTTGCCACATGGTAGAACATTTTCAAGCTATTAATGAATTTACGACCTGCATCCAAACCACCCTTAAGCTCAAAGCCAAGTAGGCCGCCATAACCGTCCTTTAGATAGGTATCGGCAAGTTCGCGCTCTCTTCCAACGGCAAGACTTGGGTGGGTAACTGTTTCTACAGACGAGTGTTTACTTAAAAATTCAGCCACGGCTGTTGCATTTCGACAATGTTCTCTCATACGCAGAGGCAGTGTTTCCATGCCTTGAATGAACTGGAACGCGTTCATTGGGGACATTGCGGAACCAAGATCACGCAATAAAACAACACGGGCGCGAATGATATAGGCAATGGGGCCAAGCGGCTTAACGGCTTCGGTCCAAACTGCTCCGTGATAGCTTGGATCTGGTTGCGTAAGAAGGGGAAAACGCTCCGCATTAGCTTCCCAATCAAAGTTACCACCATCTACGATCATGCCGCCGATTGATGTGCCATGACCACCAATGTATTTGGTTGTAGAATATACAACAACATGAGCTCCATGGGCGATTGGGCGACACAAAATGGGGGCCGCTGTATTATCCATAATCAAAGGCACGCCAACCTCGTTACCAATATCAGCGACTTCTTTTATTGGGAAAACACGAAGACGCGGGTTTGGCAGGGTTTCAGCGTAATAAGCTTTTGTATTTTCGTCAGTAGCGTGACGGAAATTCTCTGGATCAGATGGATCGACAAAACGAACCTCTATCCCCATGTTGGGAAGTGTGTTGGCAAAGAGATTGTATGTGCCACCATAAAGTTCTGTGGAACTTACGATGTTATCACCCGCTTTTGCTACATTTTGAATTGCAAGTGTACTTGCCGCTTGCCCGGAACTTACCGCCAAAGAGGCAGCCCCACCTTCAAGAGCTGTAATCCGATCTTCCAATACGGCAGTCGTCGGGTTCATTATCCGGGTATATATATTGCCAAATTCTTTGAGAGCAAAAAGGTTTGCAGCATGTTCAGCACTATCAAACTGATAAGAAGTCGTCTGGTAGATAGGAACAGCAACAGCACCTGTTTGAGGGTCGTTTCGATAACCTGCGTGCAAGACGAGAGTTTCAGGATTTTTTGTCTCAATTGTCATGGCTTCACCCGTTTAAATGTGGTTCCCTCTTGGGAAAGATATTCGAATTACGTCGTTTTCGACTGAATTGAACGGGCATAAAAAAAACGCCGCAGCATAGTTGGGCGATTCCCCTCTATTTAGCTGCATTTTTTAAGCGCCCGCAATTTGAGTAACAAATCAGCGCTGAATACCCTCACTTTAGGAGCGGTATACAATCTGAGCAAGTAGAAATGAAGGCCCTTTCATCTTTTTGTTCAAAAATATCGTACAATTTCAACGTATTTGTTCAATATTTTATGGATAACTAGATTCTCGGTTAATCCGCCGTTAACGCATCTTGCATAGAATAAGGGCGAATTTACTTAAAAGTTTTTGTTAATGTGAGGACATCGTGAAGGCTGCATATCTGCAAACTATTTCTCTAGTGGAGCGCTTGCATCGTCAGTGTCTAGAGGTCGTTAAGGCTGAACTAGATCGCCGCGGCATCCGTGACCTGAACAACATTCAGGCTCTAATCTTATATAATATTGGTGATGAAGAACTCTCCGTCGGCGAGTTGACCCATCGTGGATATTATTTAGGATCTAACGTTTCATATAATGTGAAGAAGATGGTTGAGAACGGTTATCTCAATCAGGAGCGTTCCCCGCATGATCGCAGGTCTTTTCATGTACGCGCATCAGAAAGTGGCTTAGAGATATTCAAGGCGATCTCCACGCTTTTTGATGCCCATGCTGCACTGATCAGTGGTGGGGTTGTTACCGACGAAGATCTCAGAGTAACAACTGCAACTTTGCATCGCTTACAGCTTTTCTGGGCTTCGCCAATGCCGATGGGAGGCATTAACCCTGCTGCACAATAGCATTTCTTTGGTACAAAATACGTATTGAGAATATTAAGGCCTCTGCTATTTTGCAGGGGTCTTTTTGTTTTATTATTGGTAATAAGTTATGAACAAAGTTGGAAAAGGTGTCATTATTGAGTTCTCACAAGTAGGTGCATACGTCAAAGTCAGTGCATTCCACGAGCCTACGATGACGGAAGTATCTATTGTGGGTGATCCCCGCGAAACCGAGGAAAAATTGAAACAAACTGTTCTCAATAAACTTAGATACGTCCTCAATAAGTCGCAAAACCAAAGTTCAGATAAACCAAGTACTGAAAAGCCAAACAAACGTGGAATTATCGTTTGATCTGAACATGTAGTAGAATACTCTTACACATCTATTTATGTAGAGGGGCGCGAGAATGAAGTGGGTGTTAGGAGGAATTTTGTCGTTATTCCTCTCTGTTTCATTTGCTGTAGACAATAGTGCGTTTACCGCAAAGTATTACGGGCTATTATCTGGTAAGTGAAAATAAGATTGGGGGAACGGCTGGACGTTTAAGCCTGGAAGGACCTTCTCATTTGGACTTTACCTGGCTAGAATCCGCCAAAGAAAAATACAAAATTGCACTCCTTATTCCCCAGCTCGCCGATACCTGGGAAACATTTTCATATGCCGCGATGGAGGCATTGACCTGCTCCCCAATGTGTACTCATTTATAAGTTAGTTGTGTTTATGTTTTG
>CAJXUS010000121.1 GCA_913060675.1 uncultured Rhodospirillales bacterium | reverse complement strand
AACCAGACAGATTCAAAATCAACCCCATCCAGCAAACGCCGGGACTAAACAGCTATGGATTGAAAGCAACCAAGTCTAACTGTCCCCTTGAGGTTGGCTGAAATGTCAAAGACATTGCGTTCAACTGTCAGGGCAGTACGGACGATCTTTTGTGCTTCGATATAAAAGGCGCGTCCTTGAACGGTGAGGTCCATACCGCGAGCGTGTTGGCGATCAAAGAGCTGTAAACTTGTTATATCTTCAAGCTTATCAATTGCCTGGGCAATGGCAGGCTGGGAGATATTCATGACCCGCGCCGCTTGAGCTATGCCGCCGTGTTCGGCAACGGCGATAAAGTAGGTACATTGTTTGAGAGTAAATCTAACCATATTTTTCTTATCCTTTGGTAATATAATACAAGTTTTTATCAATGTTAGAAGTGTTGTAATGTCTTCTTCAGAATTCAATCCAGGAGAAGATCACAATGGTTATGGAAGATTTTATCGATCTTAATAAATACCCTTTAACAGATAGGGGCTTTCAAGACCGTTGTCGGCAGACTGTGGATGAAACGGGTGTTCTCGTTCTTGAGAACTTTCTTTTACCGGATGCGGTCGCGCTTGTTCAAAAAGAGGGCGAGGATCATAAAGATCAAGCCTATTTCTGCACACAAGAACACAATGTATATCTGACGCCCTCTGATCCAGCGTATTCCGAAGATCACCCCCGAAACCAGAAGGTGATATCCTCTAAGGGCTGTATTACGGATGATCTCATTCCGGCGGGCTCGCCGTTGCGGGTGTTATATGATGCAGAGGACTTTCGGTCCTTTTTATGCGCTGTTTTAGGCGAAGATGCGCTTTATAATTATGCCGATCCACTGTCTTCCATAAATCTACACTATGCTAATCCAGGCCAAGAACTTGGTTGGCATTTTGATAACTCTTCTTTCGCCACAACTCTGATGATCCAGCAGCCCGAAGCGGGCGGTGCCTTTGAGTACGTCGGCGGACTGAGAGATGCGGATAACAACGAAATGAATTTTGAAGGTGTTGCACAAGTTTTAAAGGGCGAACAACCCGTCAAAAGCCTCTCGATGGGTGCTGGAGCACTGGTACTTTTTCGAGGTCGAAACGCGATCCATCGCGTGGCACCAGTTGAAGGAAGCCGAACCCGGATGCTAGTTGTCCTAGCGTATAATTCAAAACCTGATATCGCTCTTTCAGAATCAGCTCGGATGACCTTTTATGGTCGGTTGGATTGATAATTATCTGAAATCGAAAGGCTGTGTAACTTGGAAAATTGGGGTTAACACGTCAAGTGATGACGGTTCGTTAAACGCTATTGTTTGAGGTAACTGGGAACAATTGCGTCCAGGATTTGCACAAGTACACGGTCCATATAGGGATAGATGTCTGGTATATTCAATACGTGAAGTGATGTCTCGCTATGAAGATCGGGGAAATTGGATACCAGTATGGTTTGATGTACTGGCTCCATGACAAAGGTGATATCGGCCCACTTGATGTCTTCTGCCTTGACGGTTCTTACAGCACTGTCATTTGTGCCAGCCGAGCGAACCGAGAGGCCGGGGTCTTTGCTCCAAAGTGTCTCGGCCGTTCGGCTGCGCAATCTGTTCTCACTGCAAATGAATAGAACATTCAACATAATGCATTTCTTTCGAAACCCACTGAGTATTGTACCATAAATCGTTTCTTAAGGGAGTATTGTTAGACTGTGGCTTAATGTATGGGTTCCACTTGCGATTTGTACCAACCTGGATTGTTCGCATAGGGATACTGATTATACGGAAGTCGTGGTGTCGTAAACGGTTATAGCTCGCATTTTCTTTGAGGAGAATGCTTTATGAGAACGAGTCTGTGGACAGTCCATCAATCCCCTATTTGTACTGAGGTCTTACGAATTATCCCATTTGGTAGAATATGGTCTGTCGTTCTCAGCCTTGTAATCCTTAGTATCTTTACCCTTATGACACTGACGAGTGTGAATGCTCAACAAGCAGGCACAGATACGCCTGAACAACTCGTTGAGAAGATGAAACAGGGCGGATACATTCTTTATATTCGCCACGCAGCAACCGACCATTCCCAGGCAGATAAAGATCTAACCGACCTTAGCAAGTGTGAATTACAGCGTAACCTCTCTGCACAAGGTAAAGAGGAAACGAAAATTATGGCTATGGCACTCGCCAAGCTGGAAATTAAAGTAGAAAAAGTCATTACGAGCCCTTATTGTCGCTGTGTCGATACGGCAAAAATCGCCTTTGACCGCTATGATATCGTCGAGGATATGAGGGCGACTTTTTATACCAACGAAGCGGAAACAACGCATCTTGGAGATTATCTCAAATCCGAATTAACAAAAAAGCCAAAAGCGGGTTTTAATACGGTTTTGGTTGGACATACCGCAAATTTACGAGATGTCACCCAAGTTTGGCCCAAACCCGAGGGAGTGGTCCATGTTTTTAAACCGCTTGGTGAGGGGGGATACGAACATCTCGGGCGAATAACACCAGTTGAGTGGGCACCACTCGCTGGCATTAATTAACCAGCACGACTGATCTATATAATGAAGTGGCCCCAAAACCTGTCTCTACGGTGGAAATTCATGTTAGCGCCCGTTATCGGAATTCTGATGATGAGTGTCTTGGCTGGAGTTTTCAATTATCAGACACAAGAACAGGGAAAACTGCTGACACGTTTGCAAAATGTTGATTTTGAGCGGGCTCAGAAATTGATGCAACTCAGCAATCATATGGCGACCAATCACACTCAGATCTATGAATTGTTACAGACAGCAGAAACTGTCACCGATGAGGGCGAATTCTATGACGAAGGAAAGCGCTATCTCTATAACATATTTAGTATTGAAACCCAGATTGAAGAACAGATCGAGCAAGGTCCCGATAGCGCGAGCCTAAGTAAAAGTGAAATCGAATTATTTGAGAGTTTGTTGAAGCATATTTCTGATTATCGGGTCAACACGACTAATGCTATGTTGATGGCGACCGTCGATCTGGCCTTGGCACAAAGTGTTATGAGTAACTCGACTAAACAGTTTAACCTCCTCAATGCCAAGTTTTTGGCTTTCAATCAATCAATCCAGCAACGGCTCAATCAGCGATTGGCCAGTCATCAGGACGCTGTTGAGCAGAAGGCCGGTTTGTTTTCTGGGTTGTTTGTATCAACCATTATCTTTGTGTTGCTACTTAGCGGGATTTTGTCGTCTGTTTTATCACGTGACCTGCAACGGGTGATTAAGAAGCTGGGCGATCTGGTTTCCAGCCAGAAAAAACAAGAGGGATCCGCAAGTTCTCCTGTTAATGAACTCACAACTTTAGCTATAGCGATAGAGGGGGTAAGAGAAAGCCACGCTTCCCTCAAACAGGCACGAGATAATTTAAACAAATCCAATCAAGAGCTATCTAAAAGTTATGCCACGATCCTTGAACGCGAAAGTACTCTTGAAGAACTTAATGCCGAACTGGAAATCAAAATAGTCGAAGGTAAAAAGGCAGAAGAATTACTGTTAGAAGCCAAAGAAGATGCTGAAAAAGCCAACGAGGCAAAATCTCGGTTCCTTGCGACAATGAGCCATGAATTTCGAACGCCTCTAAATGCTATACTTGGTTTTAGCGAAATGATTTGTTCTCAAGTTTTTGGTCCCTTGGGCGCTGATAAACTTGGTGCCGAAAAATACGCTGAATATGCTGATGACATACACCATAGCGGCAATCATATGTTGTTACTGGTAAACGATATTTTGGACATTTCAGAAATTGAATCAGGTAGGCGTATTATCACCAAAGAGGCGGTCGATATTGATGAGATTATCAAGGATTGCGTTCGAACTATTCGTAAACAAGTTGAGGATAAGTGTATAGAATTATCCGTAGAACTACCAGACGAGGTACCATTTCTCTATGCTGATAAGCGGTCTTTTATCCAGGTTCTTCTCAACCTTCTCTCTAATGCTATTAAATTTACCAAGCAAAACGGCTCCATTGTTATATCTGTAAACTCCGGTAAGGAGGCAATTGAAATTGCGGTCAAGGACACGGGTGTCGGGATAGACCCTGACCGCCTTGGGAGAGTTACAGAGCCTTTCTCACAAGGCGTAAAAAATCCTTATGAAGCTCAAGACGGAACTGGCCTCGGCCTGTCAATTGTTAAATCTCTTATGGAAACCCATGATGGTGAGTTGGTTATCTCTAGTGAATTGGGGGTAGGGACAGCCGTGACGGCAGTATTTCCAGCCTCTGGTTTAGAAGAAAGACCAAATGTCGGCTCTTTTCATACGCCCAATTTTACCCATTAATAAATTACATGCGGTACAAAGCGCGAACTGTCCTTGGTGATGGGCGAATTGTCTTCGCGGATGCCCATGCCACAGGGTTGGCTGGCCACAAGCCAGGAACCGATCACGGTGTGGTTGCCTTCAAACACGGGGAGAGCGTGAAGTGCTTGTACGACGAAACCTTCGCTACCATAGGGGCCATCAACACTTATCGGAGCTTCGCCAGGGCGAATGATTTCTATGTTGGCACCCTCGCGAGAGAACAGCGGTTTTTTGACATAACCGCCCTCTATGTTTGAAATCCGGGGGTCGTTGGCAAAATAAGCGGGTAAAAGGTTAGGATGGCCTTCGAACATTTCCCACAACAAGGGTAACAGCCCCTTGTTTGACAGGATGGCTTTCCATGCGGGCTCCATAAAGCTCACACCACTTTTGGGGACAGATTTGCCGAACTCATCGGTCATTATCCATTCCCACGGGTAAAGCTTGAAAAGGGTACGGATGCCCATGTCGTCTTGATCGGTAAAGTGTCCATTGTCGTCAATACCGATATCTTCGATGTGCAGGAAGTTTGTATCTACACCAGCTTGAATAGCACAGTCCTGGATATAGCGAACTGTTCCTTCATCTTCAGGGCTGCCTTGGCAAGACGCGAGGTGTAAGCGACCGTCAATGTCCATGTTCTGGAAAGCTTCGACCAGACGTTCGTGGACAGAATTGAACTGATCACAGCCCTTTGGAATGATATCGCGCTCCATGGCCTGTTCAAGCCAGAGCCATTGAAAAGCGCCGCTTTCATAAAGCGAAGTCGGCGTGTCAGCGTTATATTCAAGGAGCTTGGCGGGACCATTTCCATCATAAGAAAAATCTAACCGGCCATAGAGGTTTTTTTCTTTGTTGAGCCAGCTTGAGCGGATGTAATCCCAGAAATCTTCAGGGATCGCCAGCTTGGACATAACCTCTTCGGAATTAATCGCGCGCTCGACGACTTCAAAGCAAAGGCCTTCAATGGCCTCGCTGGGATCCTCAATGTCATTTTCGATCTGCTCAAGACTGAAGCGATAACAGGCGGTCTCATCCCAATAGGGGGCATCGTCTATGGTATGGAAATGAAAGCCCATCTTTTCGGCTTGTTCTTTCCAGTCGTCGCGTTCCTCGAGAGAGATCCGTTGCATCGTTGTACTCTTGTGAAATCAAGACCTTAATAGAAGGTATTGTCGTTTTGATTGAGATGTAAGGTTAGAGAAAATCCGCCTTAACCACCAAAACTTCGGGATCTGCTTGTTGTGCGTGGGGCGCTAGCCCCAAAACCACCACGTTTTACTGTGTTGGTTTTTGTTGTCGGGGCTTTAGCAACGTTTCCCGGGACTTTGGAAATACCGGTTTTACCTGCTACCTTTTGATTGTCACCAGTACGGAAGTTCTTAGAATCGTCAGCTGAACGATAAAGCGGCTGTGTTGCCACTCTGGAGTTTCCCCCGAGCATGTTGCCCATCATATAGCCCATCATCAAAGGCATAAAGACGGAACCGCCACCGGAGGTCTGCATCGGTGCAATTTCACATTGTGTTGCCCCGAAATCGACTTCGCAATCTTCTACCGAAGTGTATTTGGGTGAAACGCGTATATGTTCAGCCTCGGCTAGTTTCAAGTTTTCTTCGCAAGTTGAACGGTCAAAACCGTCTTGCTGCGTACATTGATCCACATTTTCAAAGATCGCGACATCCTGTGGTTCTTCGCAAGCAGTCAAGGCAAGGGCACTTGCCCCCATCAGGGCTAGTTTCAGGCTCTTCGATCTTTTCATGGGAGGTCCGTTACTGAAGTTATTATTTTTATGGATAATCTCGACCTTAATGTAAGTTTCCACGCCAGGGATGCAAGAGAATTATTTGTTAAATTATAAGCTTTGTTAGGATTTAATTTATCCCCTCAAGGTAGTATTACATCCTTTCTCTGATCTGGTTGGGCACATGTTACCTCGGAGCCTTAAAAATAAAGCACTTACAAGTATTCTGGAACTGGGCTGTGTCTTTGCCTTTTTATTTACAATGCCTGTTGTGGCACAGGAGATTGCTCAAGAGATCGCTCATAATAAAATGGCGCATAAAGTGGTTCGATTGCAGGTCGGTATTGCTTTGCCGCCTTATGTTATTAATAAAGGAAATAGTGGTGCAGAGCTTGATATCATACGCGAAGCTCTGGCCTTTGAAGGCTACCGTATAACATTAGCATTAAGGGAGACCGCCAAACATGATGTGATGAGGGTCGTGTCCAGCGGTAACGAACTTGGGGGATGTTACTCCAAGCCTTATATCTTTTATCGCAATGTGGCGATTTCCCTCTCATCCAGGCGTTTGATTGTTGATGGTATTGGAGATCTGCGGGGCCAGCGGGTAATTGGAACATCTTCTGCCGCTGAAACTTTGGGTGTTAATTTCACTAATATACTGTCTGATATTAAAGGGTTTGATGAAGTTTTAGAAGTACGAGAGCAAAACGTTCGGCTTTTTAACGGGCAAACAGACCTCGTGGTTGGAGACATCAATATTTTTAATTGGATGGTTGAAAACACGGAGCTTCCCAACCCTGTGGACAGTTCCCAGTCCATTGCTGTTCATCCTATTTTTGAACCCAGCCCGAAATATTTGCTCT
Source organism: uncultured Rhodospirillales bacterium (assembly GCA_913060675.1). Taxonomy (GTDB): domain Bacteria; phylum Pseudomonadota; class Alphaproteobacteria; order Kiloniellales; family Kiloniellaceae; genus Kiloniella. The sequence goes on along the minus strand of CAJXUS010000121.1, from coordinate 2,089 downwards.
TTCGTGATCCCGTTATTTGTGAGGCTTTTAATCGCGGGGTAGAGCGCCTTGAACAAAGTGGGCGTTATCAGGAAATCCTGAATGCCTACGGTTTGTTTTAACCTTCGAAGTTTTTGATCGGCCCAGCGCAAGTAAAAATGTTAATACTAAAGTTAGGGTCGGGACCCTAGTGCTGATGTAATTTTGGTAATGTCAAATAACGGTCTGAGCTTTGAGGGGCGAACAAAATGAAGGCGATTGTATTTGGTGGGACTGGAATGGTGGGCAGTGAAGTCTTACAGCTTTGCTTGGATGCCCCCGAGATTACTCAAGTTGTAACGATTGGCCGCCACTTAACTGGCCTTTCTCATCCAAAGCTAAAGGAAATTGAGCATCAGGGTTTTCTGGACTTCACAGTAATGGAGAAAGAGCTGGTTGATGCGGATATCTGCTATTACTGCCTAGGTGTGTATCAGGGGCAAGTGACCAAAGAGATGTTTTGGCAAATTACAGTTGGATATCTGGAGGCACTGTTGGGGAGCTTGGAGAAGGTCAACCCAGATATTCGCTTTTGTTTGTTTAGTGGGCGCGGAGCCAGCCCTTTTGAAAGATCGCCGATGATGTATCCCAATGCAAAGGGCAGAGCGGAAGCAAAGTTGAGTGCGAGTTCCTTAAAGGGAAAATATATCTTCCGTCCCGGTATTATTGCGCCAGGTAAAGTGGCGTCGAAACAAACGTTATCGACACGGTTGTTTGAGCCAATTTACAAGGTTCTGCCTTTTCTTGGGATAGATGCACCTGATCTGGCAAAGGTCATGGTGAGTACCGGGTTAGTTGGTGGTGCAGATAAAGTCCTTGAAAATGGCAAGATGCGTAAACTTTCCAGGCTGTCGTAGAATAACTTTCAGTAGTAGGTGATGGGCCAGTGAACTGAATTGCTCACTGGCGATCTTATAAATTTTACTACGCGTGCGTACGGGACTTCTTGGGATCGTAAAACGGTAGAGATACAATCATTGCCGTGGTTTCAAAGGTTTCGCTGGATAGCTTTACCTGAGTTCCAATTTCAATGGTCGTGTCTACGTGGCCCAGAGCCAATGATTGTCCCAATCGATGCGAATAACACGGGCTGTTGACGGTACCAATTGTCTGATGATTTAGTGACAGAGTTTCGCCACCTTCCACCATGTCATTATGGTCGATGATAAGGCCGACATTGCGCAGTTTTTCTTGTCCTTTCGATGCCAGTAAAGCCGCTTTACCGCGAAAGTCACCTTTGTCTGTATTTATAGTAAATCCAAGCCCGACTTCCCACGGGGTGTGTTCAGTTGTCATGTCATAACCGTAAAACAGCAGCCCAGCTTCAATCCGTACCTTGTCGAGAGCAGTGAAAGAGCACGGCGTCACGCCTGCCTCTACCAGACTGTCCCAAAGCTCCACAATAACGGAGGCATCTGCAAATATCTCGTAGCCGCGTTCTCCAGAATAACCCGTACGTGAAATGCGGCAAGCTTTGCCAAAAAGAGTGGCGGGTGTGTGGTGGAAATAATTCAGCTGCTCTAGATCGACATCACAATTAGAATTAAGGGTATTTAAGGCGAGGGGGCCTTGTACTGAAATGTCATGCAGATCGTCGGTAAACTGGAGTGTTACATCTTTGTCTTGGGCTGAAGCTTGCAATAATGCCATTGTGTCACCGGATCCGTGGACAATAAGCCATTCATCCGCACCATAATTCGACACGATGGCATCGTCTGCGACGGTGCCGTTTTCGGTTAAGACACAGAGATAAGCAGATTGTCCTGGCGCAATTTTAGATATGTCGCGTGTGGTCAGGTGATCGAGTACAGCCGCAGCATTTGGGCCGCGAACAAAGACCTTCTTTAAGGGCGACATATCGAACATACCTGCCCGTTCACGCACGGCATCATGTTCATCATTTGGGTTGCTGTTATAGTTCCAGGCCGTGCCCATGCCATTCCAGTCTTCAAGTCCCGACCCAAGAGCGATGTGGCGTGCGGCAAGGGTCGAAGTTCGGCTGAGTTCTTCTGTCATTAGTCTGTCTCTTATACACATCTCCGAGCCCACGAGACCGAGGCTGATCTCGTAT
>CAJXUS010000120.1 GCA_913060675.1 uncultured Rhodospirillales bacterium | reverse complement strand
GGGTTGGTTCCGGGGTTGGTTCCGGGGTTGGTTCCGGGGTTGGTTCCGGAGTGGGCTCGGGTATCGGAGTTGGCGTAGGTGTGGTTTGGGACAACTGAACAGTTTGGTCGTTGAATTTCACCGACTCAATATTGGTTAGTGTATCCGTTCCCTCTGTACCACGTAGATCGCGGATCTGGTGACCATCAGCAGTTTCAGTGATTTCAAAATCGCTGGCATTACCATCGTAAACCGCAACGTCGCCGCCGTCACCACCATCAAGCATGTCATTCCCGGCACCGCCTGTCAGCGTATCGGCCCCAGCCAGACCGATAAGGGTGTTATCGCCCTTATTTCCAGCAAGAACATTATCCAACTCGTTCCCGGTTGCATTAATGTTATCAAGGCCCAGCAGGCTGATACCCATCAGATTTTCACCTGCTGTTGCTGTGACAGATGTTTCCACAACATCCGACCCAATCAGATCGACCTTGGCATTTTCACCCGCCAAAGCAATGGCAACAGCAACAGGCTTGGAAAGATCACCACCTGAGAAACGAACATCGTAATCACCATTTGCCAGTTGCTTTTGATAACCGCCGCTTTCATAGCTATCAGTCGTCTTTGCCGTTGTGTTTGCTTGGCCGCCAGTTGGTGTTGCGCTGACAGTAATGCCATCGCGTCCCTCACCAACGGAATAGAACCCATCTCCATCAATATCGTTATAAGCAACACCAGTCAGAAAATTATCACCTCCTTGATCAGAGAAATTCTGGGTGGTCATCAAAGCGTTGTATGAAACGCCATTACCAGCGGTAAACTCGCCATCACGGACGCCAAGGCCAACTTCGGTGAAATTATCGCTCATCAAATTCGTGCGATGACCGGAACTTTTAAATAGTCCGTCGTGCTCGCTCAGAGTTGTCGCGGCCTGATCAATCTGTCCTGTCGATCCCTGCCATGCGATGTTCTCGCCCCAATTACGTGTGCTATAGCCCGCCGCACGCATCCGTTCTCCCGGATCACTTCCACCGTTTCCGGTGTGGCTAAAGGTATTGGTGGATAACATCCAGTCAGAATGCTCTCGCGCAGAATCAATGAGTTGTTCATTGAAAACCAGAGGCTGTTTACTGTCGCCAGAAATCTGCCCCGGCTGTAAGCCCTGATTGAGATTGATGCCCAACCTGGCGGCTTCGGCTTCGGGATCAAGGCGCGCACTGTTTATCAGTTCGAGTTGATATTGTTCCAAGTCACTCGGGTTTGCCATTAGGTTTATCCTTTCGGGTTTCTAAGGTGCAAACCATGACTTGAATCAAATCAAAAAGGTTGTGAAAAAAACAAGCAATGTCTGTGGCTTAAACAAGATGACCTCGCCTCGAAGTCATCACATTTCAGCCCTTAAAATATTACAAGGCAAAGACAAGCCATCCAAGCTTGGGGGTGATTAGATAACCGGGTACTTGGAAAAGATAACGGGTTAAGGCCCGAGTTAAAGCAATGTCTTAAACTTTTCCATCGCTTCGACCAAAGCCATGCAGATACCCGGTTCACTGGCGGAGTGTCCGGCATCGTCGATCACGCGGAATTCAGCCTCAGGCCAAGCTTTTGAAAGCTCGTAAGCCGTGGTAATCGGGCAGACGATATCATAACGCCCGTGGACGATAACAGCCGGGATATGCCTGATCTTATCCATATGCCCCAACAGCCCCTCTTCGGGCAGGAAGCTTCTGTGTTTGAAATAGTGGGCTTCGATCCGGGCAGTGCTTAGAGCTTTGTTATCCAGCAGTGACGCTGCGACAATTTCAGGGTTTGGCAATAGACTGACGCACGATCCCTCATATCCACTCCACGCCTTTGCTACTGGCATGTGAATGGCAGGATCCGGGTCAGTCAACCGAGCGTAGAAGGAGTTGAAAATATCGTCGTGTTCGTCTTTGGGCAGGCTCGCGATAAAATCGTCATAGGCCTCTGGAAAGATAGCGCCCATGCCGTCCTTGGACATAAACCAATCCAGTTCCTTCTGTCTCGAAAGGAATATCCCCCTCAGAATCAAGGCCTCTGTCCGTTCAGGATGGGCCTGTGCGTAAGCCAGAGACAGGGTGCTGCCCCAAGACCCACCAAACACGAGCCAACTCTCGATGGCAAGTTGGGTGCGCAATTCTTCCATATCTGAAATCAGGTGCTGGGTATCGTTATTGACCAGAGATCCCAACGGGATCGACTTGCCACACCCACGCTGATCAAACAACACGATGCGATAGTGGTCGGGGTCAAAAAACTGGCGCTGTTTTGGAGCTGTTCCGCCTCCGGGGCCGCCGTGAACAAAGACAACCGGCCTGCCGTCTGGGTTTCCAGAAGTTTCCCAATAGATTTCATGATCATCACCGACCGAGAGAAAGCCGAAGTCATAGGGTTCAATCTCAGGAAAGAGGTCGTGGCGGCTCATCAGAAAATTCCATTAGTGGTTGCAACCTGTTACGCCTCACACTATGACGGGACTATGTCTTCTTTAAAAGTCCTGATCCAGTTTACGCTTTTCCCTTCCGTTCCGATATTATTTTTGGCTTTATCTTTGGCTGGGATAACTTCTGAAACTGTGGGTGCGCAAGAAACCTTGGGCATTGATCGGACCTTGAGCTTTGACCAACCGGTCAAGATCATGGCGATCAATGAAGATGGTGACTTTATCTTAAAAACTGGAAACATCCTCCGACCTGCAGAGCTTACCCTGCCAAACGCAGGGGATTGTGAACGCCTTCCAAGTGCCTGTGATATCGTCAGTAAAATTCGCGCGTACCACGATTTAAACCTGGTGGGAAAACGGGTTTATATCGACAAGCAAACCTCGTTTTATGACCGTTACAACAGGTTACACGCCCATATCCAGAGCCTTGAAGGTACCTGGTTACAGCATGCTTTATTGCGCCAAGGCCTCGCCCGGGTAGAAGCGGTGGAAAGCACTGCGATCACAACGCCGCTTTTGCTTGGCATCGAAGCCTCTGCTCGTCAGCAGGAAAAAGGTCTATGGTCGCTCAAAGCTTTTAAGCCGTTGTCTACAGATATCCCCAAGAACAAGATGGACCGCTTTCAGATTATCGAAGGCATCATCCATAAAACCGCCGAGGTCAGGGGCGTAATTTATCTAAATTTTGGTGACAACTGGCGCGATGACTTCACCATAAAACTCGCCAAGGATATGCGCCACAAATTTTCCGACAAGGGGCAATCCCTGCTTAACCTAAAAGGCCACCCAATCCGCATCCGGGGCTGGTTGTTCTGGGAAAACGGCCCTATGATATCTCTGCACAATCCAGAGCAACTGGAAATTTTAGCCCCAGAACAAGACTCATAAGAATAAATCTCAAAAGTATTGCCGGTCGTAATAAGGGCCACAATAAGAGATATAAATAAGGGATCGGGAAAGATGTCGCAAAACCAGAAGCCCTCTTCTGAGGTCAGCCTGAAGGCCTTGTTAGAGGTCGCCTGTGCGGAAATCACAGAGCATACGCCCGCTGAGATCAAGGAACTACTGTTACAAGATGACGTGTTGTTGCTTGATATCAGAGACGTGCGCGAGCTTGGCCGTGAAGGCAAAATTCCCGGCAGTTATCACTGTCCACGTGGAATGCTGGAATTCTGGATAGCCCCCGACAGCCCCTATTACAAAGAAGCCCTGTCGCCAGATCATCATTTCATCTTGCACTGTGCCTCGGGCTGGCGTTCGGCCCTCGCCGCCAAGACCTTGCAGGATATGGGGCTGCAAAGGGTCAGCCACATGAATGGCGGTTTTGGTGCCTGGAAAGAATGTGGCCTTGAGGTCGAAGAAAAGCCATAATTCTCTATTAAATTCTCCTCAATCGCCTAAGCGATATGACATAAGTTCTGCCAACCCCATTTTAACGCCAGAGACCGATGACTTATTCAAAATTGTCCCCCTTTAGAAAACCCCTGCTCGCCCTTGCTCTTATTGCAATCGGGCCGCTGCTCTCGGCCTGTTCAACATCGGAGGCGACCGGGCGGACGTTTTTTAATGGCGGCATGTCTCCAGAACAAGAACAGGAAGTAGGACGCACCGAACACGTCAAGATCGTCAAAGAATTTGGCGGGGTTTACGACGAAGATCCGGCGCTGACCAAATACATTACCAAGCTTGGCACCTTCCTGGGTAAAACATCGGAAACCCCGAACCAGAATTTCACCTTCACTCTGCTCGACAGCCCGGTGGTCAATGCCTTTGCCCTGCCCGGTGGCTACGTATACACCACCCGCGGCCTGCTCGCGCTCGCTAATGACGAAGCTGAACTTGCCGGGGTGATCGCGCACGAAATCGGCCATGTTACTGCAAAGCATTCTGCAGAGCGGTATGGCTCCACATTGACAGCAAATATTCTGGCCGCCGGGGTTGGTATTCTCACTGGCAGTGGTGAGGCAGCGCGAGCGGTAAGCACCGTGGGCAATCTAGCGGTTACCGGGTTTTCTCGCGAACAGGAGTTCGAAGCCGACCTTCTTGGCGTGCGATATCTGACCCGTGGCGGCTTTGATCCTAATGGCATGGGCGAGTTCCTGACCCAGCTCCAGGCCAGCAGTCGTCTTGATGCCACCATTGCCGGCGATCCCGATCGCGCCGATAAATTCAACATCATGCAAACCCACCCCCGTACCGCTGATCGGATTGATCGTGCGATTAAGCAGGCCGGAACCACGACGGTTAAAAACCCCATCGTCGGCCGAGATGTCTATCTGAAGAAGATTGATGGCATGCTATACGGAGATGATCCAAGTCAGGGCTTTATCCGAGGGCAAAGATTCTCCCACCCTGAGCTCAAGCTTACCTTCACTGCGCCCAAGGGCTTTCGCCTTATTAATTCTAAAACCAAAGTCGCGGCAGTCGGTCCCGATGATTCCGTGATCATTTTTGACAGCGCTAAGGGCGACGTTACCGGCAGCCTGAAAAACTATATTGTGAATACCTGGGCGGAAAAAGCCGATATCAAAAATGTTGAGAAAATTACCGTCAATGGCATGGAAGCCGTCACCGGCAGTATCAGCATTAACGGCAGAAATGGCCAGCGCGACTTTCGCTTGATCGCGATCCGGTTTAACGGCAACAAGGTTTATCGCTTTACCTTTATTACCAATCCAAATCAAACAAATAGCTTGTCAGAAGACTTCAGGCGCACAACATATTCTTTCAAGAAGCTCTCCAATTCTGAAACCGTGAAGCTAAAGCCCTACCGCATTAAAATTCATACCGTTCGTTCTGGGGATACTCTGACAAGTTTGGCAAAAAAAATGCCTTTTACAGATTACAAACTCGAAAGATTATTGGTGTTGAACGGCCTCCAAAAAAACAGCCCGTTGCTGCGCGGCCAAAAAGTCAAACTTGTGACCGAGTAAAGTGTTATCGAGTGACTTGTACCCCGCTACTTGTGACCCAGTAACTTGTGACCCAGTAACTTGCGACCGTGTGATTTGTTACCGAATAAATAGGATCTGATATTGGCTAAAGTTACCGAGGAAACCTCCTCTTCTAAGTTTCCAAGTAGAACAGATTGCACCGTGAAGCAACACTGGCGCCCGTCATTGGCCATGGCGCTGTCCTTTGGCTTTGGCGGCATGACCATGGTGGCTCTTGCTATTGTGATCTGGCTTTCTTTTGATACCGCTAAAGACAATACCTTTGCCCTCACTCAGGAAGTCACCGAAATCAGTTTCGGGTCGATCCGCTCTCACATTGATAACAAGCTAACTGCCGCAGCCCGCCAAGTGACTTATATGGCAGATCTGGTCGAGCAAGGCTTACTTGACCCCGACGATGAGAAGTCGATCACGCAAACGATTAAGGGGGCGTTGGCAGCAACACCACAAGTTCGCGGCATGACCCTCATGCGGGTGGATGGTTCCTCCATACAGGCAGGGTGGCTTGACGATACTTCATTTTTCAGCCGGAACAAAAAAGGCGACAATGAATATCGCTTTGCCGCGCTTCTCCAGGAACTTAGAGAAGTAGACGGAATTTATTGGGGTGGCATTATCTGGATTGAAGAAGTACAGGAACCCCACATTACGGTCTTCCATCCGGTTTATAAAGACGACGTGTACATCGGCGCTATGGGCGCTATTATTTCCATAAGCTCCCTGTCCGAATACCTCAATAAACTGGATACAGAAACAGGAAATCATACTTATCTCCTGATGGACCGCAACAAGGTCCTGGCCCACCCCTCTCTGATTGACATGAGCAGATCAGGACTGACAGCTGAAAATCCACTGCCGACACTAAACCAGGTCATTGACGGAAACTTGCGCCGCATTTGGGATGAACCGCTTTATGAATTCAACGAGGTTCTTGGCAAAGGCAACATCAAAGGCCACGCCGTTGATTCCTTTGCTGGTGAGCTGACTTTTTTACATACCAGTTTTTCTGATTATGGTTTTGATGACCTCACTCTTGGGATTTACTTTATGGAAGGTGAGCTCGAAGGTTATTACGAGCGCCTTTGGTTCACGGGTATACTGGCTTTAGTCATTGCCCTTATTACAGTCGTCACCATTTTCCTTTCAGGCAAACTCATTGCACGCCCTTTACAGCGGCTCTCTCGTGCTTCTCAACAAGTTGGGCAGCTGGATCTTGCTCACGCTGAGCGTCTTCCTGGATCTATATTCAGAGAACTTGATACTGCAGCCAATGCCTATAACTCCATGCTCGGCGGACTGAAATGGTTTGAAAACTACGTCCCGAAAAAACTGGTCAAACAACTCATGGATACCGACGGTGAAGGCATTGTGTCTGAAGAGCGCGAGATCACCGTCATGTTCACCGACATCGTTAGCTTCACAAGCCTGAGTGAAAGTATGCCCGCCAGCGAACTGGCCGATCTCCTTAACCACCACTTTGATCTCTTGGGTGTAAAAATTGAAGAGGAAGACGGCACGATTGATAAATACATCGGTGATTCCATCATGGCATTTTGGGGAGCTCCCTCAATACAAGAGGACCACGCGCAACGTGCCTGTCGCGCGGCACTTGCAATCGAAAAAACCCTCACCGAAGACAACAGGTTACGGCAAGAGGCCGGTTTACCCCCAATCAATATCAGAATTGGTATTCACAGTGGGCTTGCCGTCGCCGGTAATATCGGGGCCAAAGGTCGTGTGAATTACACTTTGATCGGTGATACCGTCAACACAGCCCAACGGCTGGAAGGACTTGGAAAAGAAGCCCTCACCGACAGTATACATACAGCAAAAACACTTATTTCTGCGACCACTCAAGACCACATCAAAGATGAACCGCATATGAGGACGCGACTGAAAGGTGACTTTGCCTTGAGAGGCAGAGAGAACACGACTGAGGTCTACGAACTCACAAATCCAGGTAAAGACCTCTAATCGTAACGTAAGGCTCCATTTTTCATCTTTGTTAAACTCTTTATGAAACACTTAGAACACAGGCATGAATACATCGACATCCAGATTGTGAGACATGCGATTATTATTATTCATAACCTTGTGTATGCTGTTCGCCAGAACCGCTGTAGCTGATCCTGTAATCATCGTTACAGAAGATTTTCCACCGTACAATTATCAGGAAAATTCAATCCCAAAAGGGCTTTCAACGGAAGTCATTCAAGCCGTTTTAAAGGAGATCGATACCCAGGCCGTATTCAAGTTTTACCCCTGGGCAAGGGCTTATAAAATCGCTCAACAGGAAAAAAATCATCTCATTTATTCGATCGTAAGAATTCCAGAAAGAGAGAAACAATTTCAATGGGTTGGAATGATCGCCCCCTACAGCACCTCCTTATACAAACTGAAAGCGAACTCAGAAATAATTGTTGATTCTCTTAGCGATGCAAAAAAATATCTGGTGGGCGTTTCTCGTGAAGACGTGATCACCACCTATTTAAGACGTGAGGGCTTTATCTCTTTTGAGATTTCAAACCACGATTCATTAAACATAAAAAAGCTGTTATCAGGCAGGATAGATTTAATTGCCTATGATGACGCTTCTTTTGTTTATATCGTCCGGTCAATGGGACTGGATTTGCTTAAATTTGAGAAAGTAATATCGTTATCAGAACTATCAGGCTCTCTCTATATGGCTTTCAATAAAGATACGGACCCTGAACTGATCAACAGCTTCAGAACGGGGCTTCAGGCTATAAAAGATAACGGCCATTTTGATGAAATCCAGCGCAAATATTTCGCCCTTAATTAACGGATTTTCTTATCCAATCCGTAAATATTGTATCCCCACATGAAACTTTCCCATGTTCTCTGTTAGTACTCAGAGCTTTCACGTTCCAAATGGCGTAAGAAATCATCATGTGTTTTCCCGCGTTCTCTCGGAAACTCTTCTTCGAGAACAATCATTTGTTCTATCCGGTCCAGCCTGAAAACGCGAAAGCCTTGTCGCAACTCACACCACGCCCCAAGCATCCATATCGCGCGGTATAGCTGCAGACCGAGGGGCCAGAGAATGCGCTGACTTTTATCGCCTTTGCCGTCCCGGTAATTAATCAAGACCTTAGCTTGGCCGCGGATCGCATGCCTTAGATCTCCAACATCAATAATGATGGGCTCAGGCAAAGCGTCGCCATGTGCAACGAGACTTGGCTTTGCCAAGCGGGGACGTAAGGGGTCAGGGAGAACACTCTCAATTTTTTGCAAAACATCTGTTGCAGCTCGTGCCAACTTGGGATCAGCCCACGCCTGAACCATAGTCATGCCAAAGGCAAGCGCTTCAAGCTCTTCAGGATCAAACATAAGGGGAGGCAGATCATAGCCTTCGTAGAGCAGATACCCAACGCCAGCTTCTCCTTCGACAGGGACGCCAGAGCCGATTAAATCCTTAATGTCTCGATAAACAGTCCGTGTCGAGATTTCCAATTCTTCCGCCAGCTTGGCAGCGGTAATTAAACGACCCCGTCTGAGTATTTGAACCAGGCGGAATAATCGGTCAGCCCGACGCATTAACTTTCCAAAAGCTCAATGACTTGACCGTCCAATGCAACGCAGGCCGCAACCAGCTTCCCATCAAAACCGCAACCACCGTCTAGAGTTACAGAATGTTTGGTATAGGCAACACCCTCGTGATTTGGGTCATACCCCCGAAACAACCGGGTGAAGGGGCCAAAGTTTTCCCTCAACCGCATAAAGCCTTTATTTGCCCACCAGAAACTATCTTTTTGCGTTTCAAGCGGGCGGCTTGGATTGATACCACTGTTTACAAAGAGGGTCGTACCATTATTGGGATAGGCAGCGCGTTTTAAC
>CAJXUS010000119.1 GCA_913060675.1 uncultured Rhodospirillales bacterium | reverse complement strand
CTATCCTCTTCGTCGGCAGCGTCAGATGTGTATAAGAGACAGACTTAGAACTCTAAAATCAGTTCCTTTGTGTCTTTCATAACTAAGAGTTCCACAATTAAAATCACGAACTCCGGGGCCGGGCCTAACATCCATATAGTTTTGGACAACACATTGAGCAGGAACTTCACATTGTAGTGGAATATCAAACTTCGGTGGATTAAGCTCATCTGCTCTCACGAGCATATTTGTTAAAAATAGTGCTCCCCCAACACAAATCCCGAGAAATACCCTGTGCATGCCTTTGCCTTAAAGAATGTTGATAATACGCCTTAGAACCAAAGCTGCGCCCCCAGCAGTCTCCTCAAGGAACTTAACGAAGTCCATAGTACTTTCTTCACCCGCCAAATCGCTGAGGGATCGGATAATAACAAAAGGCACCTGATAACGATCAGCGACTTGAGCAATTGCAGCCCCTTCCATTTCGACGGCCATCCCAGACAGATCGTTGTGCAATTTATCTCGAACAACGGTGCACCCAACAAACTGATCCCCAGTTAGAATAGTGCCAGAAGTTATAATGGGTTGCCGTTTATGACCACCAGCAGCTTCTGCCGAGATTTCCGGCAATTTGAATTCCGCCAATTCATTCATTATTTTTTCTATAAAAGTAGGTTCAGCATCATACCCAAGCTTTCCAGTTGGCATATGTATCGGAAGATGACCTGGCTGATAAGTTGTCAGCTTTTCCTGAACAGTCATCCCATAATCGTGTTGGATTAACTTACTACCAATAATAACATCGCCGACACCAAGTTCAGGATCTAAACCACCAGCAACACCAGAGAACAGGATTGCTCTGCAGTTATAATGCTCCATAAGCAAAGTCGTAACGACTGCGGCATTCACCTTACCCATCCCAGCCTCGACAAGGATAGTCTCTACACCGTCTAACTTTCCGGAATAAAAAGAGAATCCAGCGATGACCTGTTCAGAATTTTTTATGAAAGCTGATCCAAAATGTTGAATTTCATTTGGAATGGCGCAAATAAGACCCAGTGGCTTTTGAGACACGTTATTATCCTAACAAAAAAGATACGTTCTAATAATCTAAATACATTTGAGGCCGATTTTGGAAATTCCTTAGTTTTAGATGGACTTCCAAATTATCCCGACAGACCGACATTATTCATTCTGCAAGTGAAGAAAGAAAGCCGTTTTATATTTCACATGTGAAGATAAGGTGGCGGGGATCAGATAAACAAAACCCCGCTTTTAAGCGGGGTTGTTTGTGCAGATTGGTGGGCCCGACTGGGCTCGAACCAGTGACCTGCCGATTAAAAGTCGGACGCTCTACCAACTGAGCTACGGGCCCATTCTCATTTGCTTTCCAACATCAAACTGTAATGCGGTAAGCGAGGCGGAAGATAGAACCACTTATTGATTCGGTCAACAGCCTTTTTGTCATAAAGGAGAAAAAAATGAATAATTTTAATTCTTCTTTGTAAGACGTTATTCAAAAGTAGATTTATTCTTCGTTCAAACGCATTAATTTGAATTTATCTTCTAACTTTAGCTTTGTATCTGCACTGACAAATGAAGCAATATCACCGCCTAAATAACCAATTTCTTTAACGAATCTAGAAGAAACAAATTGTTGTTTTTCTGACGCCATAAGAAAGACGGTTTCTATCTCTGCATCCAACCTGGCATTCATACCCGTCATTTGAAATTCATATTCAAAATCTGACACCGCCCTTAGTCCGCGCAAAATAACACTTGCGCCGACATCACGGGCGAACTTAACCAGCAGGTTGTCAAAGGGAAGAACTTCGATTTGAAAACCCTTTTTCCTCAAGGGCTCCGTATCATGCAGAACCATCTCAACACGTTCATCTGTGTTGAAAAGCGGCCCCTTACGGTCATTACGTGCGACAGCGATGATCAGCTTGTCAACCACGCGACACCCACGCGTAATGATATCTATATGGCCTTTGGTAATAGGGTCAAAGGTACCTGGGTAGAGTCCGACGTGTTTTGTCGTCATGGAGTCTATCTTTCTCTCTTCGCCGAAGAGGCGGGGATTACTCCCCACCCTCTCCTTCTACCTGTTGAGTTTCACTCGGATTTTCGTCAGTATTTGTGTCTGACGCGTCAGAAGAATCTACAGAATTCTCATCAACACCCTCGATGTCATCATTCTCTTCATCTTCTCCATCATCCTCAAGGCGGGATACAGAAACAATTTTTTCGTCGTCTGCGACATTGAAGAGATTAACACCACGTGTAGAGCGACCAGCAATTCTGACATCATGGACAGGACAACGGATCAGCTTCCCGGCATCTGTAACCAACATTATGTGGTCGGTTTCGTCGATTGGGAAAACTGAAATAACCGTTGTGGTTTTTCCTTTAGGACGAGAAAGATCTAGGTTTCCAATCCCCTTACCGCCACGACTGGTTACTCGGTATTCATAAGAGGAAGAACGTTTACCCAACCCATCTTTTGAAATAGAGAGAATAAATTGTTCCGTCGCAGCCATGCTATCGAGAAGGTCTTGGGATAATGTTGTCTCTAGAGCGGTAGGATCAAACTCACCTTCATCTACATTCTCACTCCGTCTTTTTGCACTCGCGTAACGGAGATACTGTTCACGTGTATCCGAATCAGCATCCATGTGGTTGATGATTGCCATAGAGATAACAGTATCACCTTCAGCCAAGGAAATACCACGAACCCCCGTAGATGTACGCCCAGAGAATACTCGGACACCACTCACAGGGAAACGGATACATTTACCACGATCAGTTGCAAGCATAATATCATCGTGTTCGCTACAAGTTTGAACACCAATTAAACGGCTGTCTTCACCCTCCAATTTCATGGCTATTTTACCATTCGCCATAACACGGGTGAAATCAGATAATTTGTTTCTGCGAATCCCCCCAGTCGATGTGGCGAACATCACATACATGTTTGACCACGTATCCTCGTCCTCTGGTAGAGGCATCATAGTTGAGATGGTTTCACCCTGCTGCAAAGGAAGCATGTTAATAAGCGCCTTACCCTTTGACGTCGGACTACCTGGAGGTAGTCTATAGACTTTCATCTTGTAGACCATGCCACGGGAAGAGAAGAACAGAACTGGTGTATGGGTATTACAGACAAAGATCTGAGAAACAAAATCTTCCTCTTTTGTCGCCATACCCGAACGCCCCTTACCACCACGGCGTTGCGCGCGGTAAGTACTTAACGGCACACGCTTGATATAGCCAGTATGACTAACCGTTACGACCATATCTTCACGCTGAATAAGGTCTTCATCATCGTAACCAAAGACACCATCCAGAATTTCAGTTCTCCTTGGTGTCGCGTATTTTTCCTTCATCTCAACGAGTTCGTTGCGAAGTATATCAAGCAGCTTTTCACGAGAGGCCAGGATTTCGAGATAGTAACGAATTTGAGAAGCAATCTCTTCCAATTCATTGGCAATTTTATCTCTCTCAAGACCTGTTAATCTTTGTAACCGTAGTTCCAAAATAGCGCGGGCTTGAACTTCTGAAAGATAGTAATTTCCGTCTTCATCAACGTTACGACCAGGCTCATCAATCAATTTGATCAAAGGCTCAACATCTTTGGCTGGCCACGCCTGGGTCATCAATTGTTGGCGCGCAAGCACTGGGTCAGATGCCGCACGAATAAGAATGATAACCTCGTCAATATTCGCAACAGCTATCGCTAAACCAGCAAGCACATGGGCACGATCACGTGCTTTATTGAGTTCATAAATCGTTCTGCGAGTAATGACTTCTTCGCGGAATGCGATAAATGCAGAAATAATTGATTTAAGATCAAGAAGTTCAGGACGTCCAGAATTCAACGCCAACATATTGGCGCCAAAAGAAGTCTGAAGTGGAGAATAACGATAGAGCTGATTGAGAATTACTTCTGGTTCGACATCGCGACGCAACTCAACAACGACACGGACACCGTGTCTGTCGCTTTCATCGCGGATATCTGTGATGCCTTCAATTGTTTTCTCGCGTGCAATTTCAGCGATTTTTTCAAGCATCCGGGCCTTATTAACCTGGAAAGGCACTTCGGTGATGATGATCGCCATCTTGTCCTTACGGACTTCTTGGACCTCAGCCCTGCCTCGCATGACGATTGAGCCACGCCCGGTATGATAGGCATCCCGGATTGTCGTCCGGCCAAGGATGAGACCGCCTGTTGGAAAATCTGGTCCTGGAATAAGCTCATTTAACTGATCAATTGAGATTTCGGGGTCGTCAATATACGCTTGGCAACCATCCAATACCTCCCCAAGGTTATGCGGGGGAATGTTCGTCGCCATACCAACAGCGATACCACCGGCACCGTTTACCAGCAGGTTAGGATAGCGCGCAGGAAGAACCATTGGCTCTTTAGTTGATTCGTCATAGTTGTCTTGAAAATCGACTGTATCCCGATCGATATCCTCAAGAAGCGCCTCGGAAGCAACACGTTGAAGCCGGGCTTCGGTATAACGCATCGCAGCGGGAGGATCGCCATCCATGGAGCCGAAGTTACCCTGGCCATCAATCAACGGCAGACGCATAGAGAAAGTTTGCGCCATACGAACCATGGCATCGTAGATCGCACTATCACCATGAGGGTGATATTGCCCCATCACATCACCGACAATACGCGCAGACTTACGATAAGCCCGGTTCCAATCGTACCCAGACTCTTTCATAGCATAGAGAATGCGACGGTGAACCGGTTTCAAGCCATCTCGAACGTCAGGAAGCGCACGTGAGACGATAACGCTCATGGCGTAATCGAGGTAAGAGCGCTTCATTTCATCTTCAATGGTTACCGGAAAGATATCCATGTGATCAGAGGAGGTATCAGAATTCGAGGTCACGTAATTATCCTGTTTCTGTTGCACAGAAAGGCCCAAAATATCGTCTTTGGCAGATTGCCGCAGAGCGAATAACTTTAAGCGTCATAAATTTCAGGGAAAATGTAACAAATTCATAGCGCAGCCACAACAAAATCTGCACAAAAAGCTAAGGAAAAAGTCTGTTCTATCGGTTTGAAATTAAATAATTTTTCAACAACCCGATATTCATGAAAAATTCAAAATATTTCTAACTTGTCAAGACAAATAATAATGGTCGATAAGCGGCCTTTAGACAGCTCTGATCATATCAACATGCATAACACCAGCGTCATCATAGGGCTGGTCAGAAACCAAAACATATCCAAGTGTTTTGTAAAATTCAGCAAGGTATTCTTGAGCTGAAAGCTCTATGCGTTCGGCCTTCTCTTGCTTGGCAATAAACTCATGCGCCCGCTCCATCAACTCCTTCGCCAATCCTTGACCTCTCCCCGACTTAGAGACCCCAACACGTCCAATCGTATAACAAGAAGGATCTTTCGGATCTTTAAGCAGGCGAACAACACCAATGAGTTGATGTTTGTGATCATAGGCCAGAATATGCCAAGCATCCTTGTCCTGCCCATCTATATCTCGGTACAGAGACTTTTGCTCTAATACGAATACATCTGCACGCAATTGCAAAACATCATAAAGCTGTTCTTTTGAGAGTTGCTCAAAATGCAGAAGACTTAATTGGTAAGACATTTAATGCCTGCTGTTTTGTTGGGGAACTGATTTAACACGTTTCAAGACAGCCAAAAAAAAGAAAAGCGGCCCAGTGGGCCGCTTCCTTCGAAAGTCACCAGTTCCTTAGAACGGGATTTCATCGTCGAGATCATCAACAGGAGCACTACCACCGGAAGAGCCACTTGACTGCGACGAACCGCCGCCAAAGCCGCCGCCATAACCGCCGCCACTGCTGCCGCTACCACCAAAGCCACCAGCATCACCACCAGAAGAATCGCCAAAGCCGCCGCCTTGCTGACCATCATTTCTACCGTCGAGCATGGTGAGCTCACCACGGAAGTTTTGCAGAACGATTTCTGTTGTGTATTTTTCTACCCCAGAATTGTCTGTCCACTTACGTGTCTGCAGTTGGCCTTCAAGATAAACTTTTGAGCCTTTTTTTAAGAATTTTTCTGCAACATCACACAAACGATCATTAAAAATAACAACGCGGTGCCATTCCGTTTTGTCACGGCGCTCGCCAGATGATTTATCTTTCCAGCTTTCGGATGTCGCAATATTTAAATTGGCCACACGCTGTCCAGACTGCATTGAACGGATCTCAGGATCACGTCCCAAATTACCAACCAGGATCACCTTGTTAACACTACCAGCCATGGCCTCTTTCCTTGATCTATAAGAATCTAAAAATTTAATCTGGAACCCTATCAGTCAGGGTGCTCAGAGCCAACGTCTAATAAAAGATCGTTCACTTTTCCGCAAGATGTGTAAAAGCAATTAGAAAAAAGATGCATTTTGTTCACTGTTCGTCCATATATATTCGAATGAGAACATTTGCAAAACATCTACAGGTATAAAAATGAGTTCGATACAGGAATCCCGCACTATTTCCGTACGTGGTGCGAGAGAGCATAACCTGAAAAATGTCAGTGTTGATTTGCCAAGAAATCAACTGGTTGTCATTACCGGGCTCAGTGGATCCGGGAAATCTTCTCTTGCTTTTGATACAATTTATGCAGAGGGACAACGTCGTTATGTCGAATCCCTTTCTGCTTATGCACGCCAGTTTTTGGAGCTAATGCAAAAGCCGGATGTCGATTCTATCGAAGGATTATCACCCGCGATTTCTATCGAACAAAAAACAACATCGAAGAATCCGAGATCAACTGTCGGTACCGTTACCGAAATTTACGATTACCTCAGACTTTTGTTTGCACGTGTTGGTATCCCCTATTCCCCGGCAACAGGCCTCCCCATCCAAAGCCAATCTGTCAGCCAAATGGTCGATAGAGTAATGGAAATGGGACAGGGCACCAGATTGTATCTTCTTGCGCCGATTGTTCGTGGCCGCAAAGGAGAATACAGAAAAGAGCTCATGGACCTTCAGGTTAAAGGCTTCCAAAGGGTGAAAGTAGATGGTGAGCTTTATGAAATTGCGGATGTGCCTGCACTGGACAAGAAGAAAAAGCACGATATTGAAGTCGTTGTTGATCGCGTTGTCGTCAAAGGAGACATGAAAACCCGCTTGGCCGACAGCTTTGAAACCGCGTTGGGGCTAGCAGATGGTATTGCTTTCGCCGAAGATGCAAAGACAGGTGAACGCACAATATTTTCAGCCCGTTATGCCTGTCCTGTTTCGGGTTTTACAATCGACGAAATAGAACCACGTTTATTTTCTTTTAATAATCCTTTTGGTGCCTGCCCTACATGCGATGGTCTTGGAAAAACTCTGATTTTTGATGGGGAACTTATCGTCCCAGACCCAAGAGTTGCCTTAAAAGAAGGCGCGATTGCTCCTTGGGCAAACTCAACTTCAAAATATTATCTTCAGACCCTGAAAAGTCTGGCCGAACACTTTGGCTTTGAGCTTGATTGTTCGTGGAACGAGCTTCCTGAAAAAGTTCAAAAGCTCCTGCTTATGGGCTCAGGCAAAGAAACCATTGATATGACCTATACTGATGGCAATAGAAGCTATCAGACCAAAAAACCTTTTGAGGGTATCATCCCAAATATGGAGCGTCGCTTTCGGGAGACCGATAGTGACTGGGTCCGTGAGGAACTATCCAAATACCAAGCCAAACAACCTTGTACAGTTTGCAAGGGACACAGATTAAAGCCAGAAGCACTGGCGGTTAAAATTGGTGGCAAACATGCCGGTGAAATCGCCCAACTCTCTATTTCTGAGGCTGCTAATTGGTTCACGGAAATCCCCGAGATACTTTCCACGAAAGAAAATGAAATTGCGGTCCGTATTCTCAAAGAAATTAATGAACGCCTCTACTTCCTCGTTAACGTCGGTCTTGAATACCTGACCCTGTCACGATCTTCCGCAACTTTATCAGGCGGTGAGAGCCAGCGTATCAGACTGGCCTCGCAAATTGGATCAGGTTTGACCGGTGTTCTCTATGTTTTGGATGAACCCTCTATCGGCCTGCACCAGCGTGACAATGCGCGTTTACTTGAAACTTTGAGACGGTTACGCGATCTTGGTAATACAGTCATCGTTGTTGAACATGATGAAGATGCGATCCGGACAGCTGATTACCTTGTTGATATGGGGCCAAGGGCTGGAAAGCACGGGGGACAAGTTGTTGCTTGTGGGACGCCAGATGAAGTCATGGCCACGGAGGCAAGTTTAACTGCCAAGTATCTAACGGGTGAAGTTGCAATAGCCCTTCCCGATAAACGCCGCAAAGGCCATAAGGGACAGAAAATAAAAGTCCTGAATGCGAATGAAAATAACCTCCAAAATGTATCAATAGAAGTTCCCCTTGGTACATTTACGTGTATCACAGGCGTTTCGGGTAGCGGGAAATCCACCCTTATTCTTGAAACGCTCTATAAAGCAGTGTCTCGAAAACTTCACAATGCCAAGGGACACCCTGGAAGCCATGATTCAATTGAAGGGCTTGAGTTCATCGACAAGGTAATCGATATAGATCAATCCCCAATTGGTCGCACACCAAGATCAAACCCGGCGACCTACACAGGTGCATTTTCCCCAATTCGCGAGTGGTTTGCAGGACTACCCGAAGCAAAAACCCGTGGATACAAACCCGGCCGCTTTTCCTTTAATGTCAAAGGCGGACGTTGCGAGGCTTGTCAGGGTGATGGTGTCATCAAAATCGAGATGCACTTTCTACCAGATGTCTATGTTGAATGTGATGTCTGTAAAGGCAAACGCTATAACCGCGAGACATTGGAAATCCTCTTTAAAGGTAAATCCATTTCCGACGTTCTCCACATGAACGTTGACGATGGCTTGGAGTTTTTCAAAGCCGTCCCCTCCATCCGCAATAAGCTCGAAACCCTTCAAAGGGTTGGCCTTGGTTATGTTCAAGTGGGGCAATCGGCCACCACCCTGTCCGGTGGTGAAGCACAGCGCGTGAAACTTGCCAAAGAACTATCTCGTAAAGCAACCGGGAAAACGCTCTATATCCTGGATGAGCCCACAACCGGTCTGCATTTTGATGATGTTAAGAAACTGCTAGAAGTACTCCAAACACTTGTGGATCAGGGAAATACTATTCTTTGTATCGAACACAATCTCGAAGTCATAAAAATTGCGGACTGGATTATCGATATGGGCCCTGAGGGCGGCGACAAGGGAGGCAAAGTTGTAGCCACCGGAACACCTGAAAAGGTTGCAAAAACAAAAGGCAGCTACACAGGCGAATACTTGAAATCCTATTTGTCTTAAAGCTGATTTGAGTGAAAATTCAGAAAGGCCAGAAGGGTAATTTTTACCCTTCTGGCCTTTCTTATAACACGTTACATATTATAATTAGGGTCATGACTAGTTGAGAACTTATGATATGGTTCAAGACTATGAAATCTGTCTCTTATACACATCTCCGAGCCCACGAGACCGAGGCTGA
>CAJXUS010000118.1 GCA_913060675.1 uncultured Rhodospirillales bacterium | reverse complement strand
CGTGGGCTCGGAGATGTGTATAAGAGACAGATAAAGTACAAAAAGCGGGAAAGAATATTTCTCTCCCGCTTTTTTAGAAAATCAGGCTTCGTAATTATCGGCAACAAAACGATCTAATAACCGAACACCAAACCCTGTTGCCCCCTTGGCAGCTGTTGGCTTATCTTTGGTTGACCAAGCAACACCGGCAATATCGATATGAACCCAAGGCGTTCCGTTTTCGATAAATCGTTGTAAAAATTGAGCCGCGGTAATGGAACCCGCCGCACGGCCACCAATATTTTTCATATCGGCAGCATCACAGTCCAACAATTTGTCATAACAATCTGCTAAAGGCAGCCGCCATACTCTCTCATCAACAGCATTGCCCGCAGCAGTTAATTGATCAGAAATCTTATCGTTGTTTGAGAATATCCCAGCGATATCATTCCCCAGAGCCACAATTATCGCTCCAGTAAGTGTCGCCAAGTCAATAACGAGGCGAGGTTTGAATTTTTCCTGTGTGTAGGAAAGCACATCTGCAAGAACCAAACGTCCTTCTGCATCTGTATTCAAAACCTCAATTGTCTTTCCTGAGTAGGAAGTGACGATATCCCCAGGGCGTTGTGCGTTGCCTGCGGGCATATTTTCCGCAAGGCCACATGCCCCGACAACATTGACCTTAGCTTTACGACCAGCCAAAGCTTTCATCAGGCCGAATACAGTACCGGCTCCTCCCATGTCGAACTTCATATCTTCCATGCCAGCAGCAGGCTTTAGGGAGATCCCGCCTGTATCGAAAGTCACGCCTTTACCAACAAAAGCCAATGGCTTTTCTTCTGCCCCGCCAGGAGCACCATTCCACTCCATAATAACGACTTTTGATTCTTTATCTGATCCCATGCCGACTGCGTAAAGAGCATTCATTCCGAGATCTGTAATTTCCTTCTCGTTCAGGACAGTCACCTTGACTCCGAGAGCTTCAAGTTCTTTTGCTTGAGCGGCAAAGGTCTCAGGGTAAAGTCGATTAGGCGGCTCAGAAACCAACTGACGCGTAAAGAAGACGCCGTCAGATACTTTTTCCAAGTCCTCAAAGCACGCCTTGGCTGATACGGCGTCTGTACAATTCACCGTAAAGCTTTCGAGTTTGGAGGCGTTATCAGATTTCTTGGCTGTTTTATAAGTATCGAACTTATAGGTACGCAGTAACGCACCAAAGGAGACATGTGAGGCTAGGGTAGAATCATCAGAACTTCCGACCTTCAAGCCATCCATGATCACGCTGACCTCTTTCTCGCCCTTAGCAGCGAGGTCTTTATAAACCTTACCTCCAAGGTTTTCGATATCAGTAATTTTCAATTCAGAAAGTTTACCTAATCCAGCGAGAATAACCCGGGTGTTACTGAGACCACTCGGTGCTAAAATTTCCAATAAATCACCGCTCTTACCTTTAAAACGGTTACTCTCGACACCGCGACGAAGGGCCCCACCAGTCGATTTATCTAGACGTTCGGCAGTGCTGGAAAACTCGCTTCCCTCAAATACTGTTACAACTAGAGCTCCCGAAGTTGAAATTTCGTCAGAAACAAAGGAAAAATTCATGCCGTCCTCTTATAAAATGAATAAATAAAACACAGTGCTTTTACATACATGGTGTAACAAAACGCAGCCGCAATCATAGAACTTTGCGTACGATGACTCAAATCTCTTAGACCATGTAGGAAAAATCCACGAATTAACTGGACGTGGCAAGCCTGTTCTGGCTATTTCTACTCAGTTATTTTTGTAAATAAACAATGGGTTCGATGCAGACGATTTCACGTTATATGTTGGTGCAGCTAATTTTGTTCGCCATTTCTGTAGCCGTTTCACTGGCTGTGGCAGTATGGCTGGCACAATCACTGCGATTCGTTGATATGATCGTGAACGATGGTTTGCCGGCTTCAACATTTTTTTATTTTGTTATCCTGTTGATGCCCTACTTCCTCGTCATTGTGATACCTGTTGCAACTTTTTGCTCGGTACTTTTTATATATAATAAAATGAACACCGATAGTGAATTGGTCGTATTGAAAGCTGCCGGGTTCTCTCAGTTCCAACTCGCAAAACCAGGAATTCTCCTTGGTGCGCTCTCAATGCTTACAGTTGTTGCCATCAATTTGTACTTCCTGCCTGTTTCCTACCGCGAGTTTAGAGAGTTACAACATTACTTCAGAGATAATCTTTCACCCGTCTTATTGAAGGCGGGAAAATTCAACACAATAAATAACGAATATACGATCTATTTCAAAGAGAAGACACCGGCAGGCGAGCTTAAGGGGCTACTTGTTCACGATAGCAGTACACCTGGCACAAAGGTTACATATATCGCCGATACCGGGGCATTATTAAAAGACAAAGATGACTTCAGAGCTGTACTTTGGAATGCAAGCCGACAAGAAGTCGATCCGCAAACGGGTCGCTTATCCATAGCTTACTCTGATAAATACGTGCTCAAATTCGGAGATATCGGCCAAGAAGAACGTGATCGTTGGCTAAAACCCCGAGAGCGGTTTTTAAATGAACTTCTTTTCCCCGATTTAAACGATCAAAGAGACGTATCAAACTACGATAAGCTAGTCGCCGCTGGACACTACCGGATTGCCAGTCCTCTTTTTACCCTTGCGATGGCCTTTGTCGCTCTTGCTTGCTTACTCTCCGGTGAATTTAGTCGTAGAGGTTATCTCGGTCGGATAATGGTCGCGATTGTGATCATGGGCATAATGATGCTTACCATGTTCTTATTAAAAGATGTGGCTGAGAAAAGTAAAAACCTTATCTCCTTACTATATATTTGGCCTCTTTTTGTCATACTCGTTTCAATATTCTTTATAAACAAAAAAAAGAAACGAAAATCAGAAACTCGTAGCCAGCCCGACATATCTGATCCAGATGCATTACCTCGTGATAAAGCAAAGAAACGGACGATTTAATGACAGCTATCACAGGTAAAAAGACGGTCAAAGCCTCCTTTGTATCTTGGACTCTCTTTCGTTACGCCTCAAAAAATTATCTTATCAACTTTTTGAGCTTTTTCTTCGTCCTAATGGGAGTGGTCTTCTTGATCTCTCTTGTAGAAGTATCCGACGATCTCGAAGATAAAGCGGTTCCCTTTTTGCAAATCGTGAAAATTGTCCTCTATCGTATGCCACAATTAAGTGAGGAGATTATGCCCTTTATGATCCTCTTTGCTGCCATGGCTACTTTTTGGAAACTTACCCGCGCAAATGAACTTGTCATAATAAGGTCGGCTGGCGTATCAATCTGGGGAATCATATTTCCTTTTGCATTTTGCTCTTTAATGCTTGGTGTACTCTCCTTTTCAATTATAAATCCAATATCCTCAGCTCTCTTTGCTAAGAACAAAGAAATTAGCAGAACTTATAAGAAAAAAGATCAAGCCATTTTCAAAGTATCTGAAACGGGCTTGTGGCTAAGGCAACCTGATACGACGGGTCTGTCCGTAATTCATGCCGGTTCCGTAAATAAAGATTTATCATTGAACGAAGTCATAATATTTAATCTCACCAACGAAGGAGAATTTCTCTCCCGTTACGATTCATCAACTGCCCGTTTAGCTGACGGTAATTGGGTTCTAAAAGAAACCTGGCACTCATTCCCGGGTAAAAAGCCTTCCTATTTTGAAGAAGTATTAATCCCTACAGAACTGACGATGGAAAAAGTACAAGATAGTTTTGCCAGCCCAAAGTCTATCTCTTTTTGGGAGCTCCCCTACTTTATAAATTTATTAGAGAATGCCGGTTTTTCAGCCGTAAAGCTAAAACTTCAATTTCATAAGCTATTATCAAAACCATTTTTGTTTTTGGCTATGGTTTTACTTGCAGCAACCTTTTCCATGCAACAACATCGGCGCGGCAAAGTTGGTTTGATGATACTTTCTGGCATTCTTACTGGATTTCTGCTTTATTTCCTTTCCAACTTTGTTTTTGCGTTGGGTCAATCAACCAAAGTTCCAATAGCTTTGGCTGCCTGGTCACCAGCGGGGGTTTCATTATTGTTAGGTGTCACAATGCTATTACATCTGGAAGACGGGTAAATTTATGTCTTTTAGGGGGGTAAAAACATTACTTACAAACAGCGTATCCATTGCGGCAATATCTCTTGCTCTTAACTTTACCATAAGCACTCAGAGCCTTGCTCAGTCGGTAGAGGGGATTAACAACGAGATACCTGCTCTCATAACTGCGGATGAAGTCGTCTATGATGAAGGTCTCGGTATCGTTACGGCAGCTGGAAATGTTGAAATTTCACAAGGTGAGCGCACTGTTTTAGCAGACAGTATTTCTTATAACATGAATAACAATGTTGTAACGGCGACAGGAAATATTAGCCTTCTGGAGCCGAGTGGGGACATTGTTTTCGCCGAACATGTTGAATTAACGGACAACCTCAAAGAAGGGTTTATTCGTGATATTCGTGTTTTGTTAACAGATCGAAGCCGATTAGCCGCAACTAGTGGGCAGCTAACAAGCGGTAATACATCTGTTTTCAACAACGGTGTTTTTAGCCCCTGTGAGCTTTGTAAAGAAGACCCCAGTAAAGCCCCAATATGGCAGCTAAAAGCCAAAAAAATTGTCCATAACAAAGAATCTCAAACCATCAAGTACGACCATGCGTGGATGGAGATTTTTGGTGTCCCCGTAATTTACACCCCCTATTTAGCCCATCCAGACCCAACCGTTAAAAGGCGCAGCGGTTTTCTTTTGCCAAGTTACGGATCATCGACCCAACTTGGTATCACCCTCCAAATCCCTTATTACTGGGCAATTGATGAGTCATCTGAATTACTTTTCGCCCCTGTTGTGACGACTAAACAGGGCGTTGTTCTTGCAGGTGAATACGAAAAGAAATTTAATACCGGCGACTTATCTATCGAGGCAAGTGGTACAATTGCAGACCTTGATGACAATACTGGCAATACGAAACAGGATAAATTTCGCGGCCAAATCATAAGTGAAGGACGTTTCGATCTCGACAAAACTTGGCGCTGGGGTTTCAACGCCGAGCACGCATCTGATGATACCTATGGGCGTGTCTACGGTTTCAATACAGATTCGGAACTAGAAACAAGTGCCTTTATTGAAGGCTTCCGAGGCCGCAATTATGCAAAACTGGACAGTTACAGATTTCAGAGCCTACGAAGCGATGTGGACGATTCTGAAAACCCTTATGTCCTTCCCCGCGCACAATACAATTTTCAGTCCCAGCCAGGTATAACTGGTGCGACCTATCGCCTGGATGCAAACGCTCAAGCATTAGCCCGGAGAGAAGGACGAGATAGCCGGAGAGTATCTCTTATCGGAGGTTGGGATCTGCCTTATACCGGATCATGGGGAGACCAATATAAATTAACCACCCAGGTCCAAGCCGATGGTTATTGGGTAAATGGTGTTAATCAGGAGAATGATTCTATACGTAAAGATGGGGATGCTTACAGCGGTGTTACAGGTCGTGTATTCCCTCAACTCGCTTTAGAATGGCGCTATCCTTTTGCAAGCTATCGCGGGAATTTCACCCAAACGATTGAACCTATCGTACAAGGTATCCTAGCACCAAACGGCTCGAACCCAGGGGAAATTCCAAATGATGACAGCCGTGATTTCGAATTTGATGATGCTTCTCTG
Organism: uncultured Rhodospirillales bacterium; assembly: GCA_913060675.1. GTDB lineage: Bacteria > Pseudomonadota > Alphaproteobacteria > Kiloniellales > Kiloniellaceae > Kiloniella. The sequence continues at coordinate 4,493 of CAJXUS010000118.1, read as the reverse complement.
TTTGATCTAAATCGGTTTGCAGGAACCGATCGGGTAGATTCAGGCAGCCGGGTGAGTTACGGACTGAAGTGGACCGCGAGTACAACGAGTGGAAATCGAGCCGATTTCCTCCTTGGACAGAGTTATCGTTTTAATGGGGAAAACGATCTTTATGAAGCCAACTCTGGATTAAGGAATACTGCCTCTGACATCGTAGGTCATGTCGGCGTCTATACCATCGATGATTTTTCTGCCTTATATCGCTTTAGATTTGACCCAGATGATCTGGGATCAAACCGAAATGAGATTGAATTAAATGTTGGCCCTAAAGCCTTAAACCTAAGTTTAGATTACGTCTTCTTGAAAGATGATAACGTTGACGGTGTAACTTCTGATCGAGAAGAACTAGAAATCGGAATTAATAGCCAACTCTCTAAATACTGGAGCCTTAATTCCAGTTACACCAGAGACTTGGATACCGAAGAATCTCGGGAAGCCGGTTTAGGACTGATATATCATGATGAATGTATTATTATAGACACTCAATACTCTCGCACGTGGTATCAGGATAGAGAAATTGAGCCTGATGATAGAATAACACTTGAGCTGACTTTCAAACATCTTGGAACAATTCAAACCTTCTAGCTCTATAAATTATAGTAATCAGACCTAAATCTGTGGCTACAGTTGTAATGCCTTAACTGGATAAGGAAATAGATACTTAAATGAAACGCTTGCTGATTATCCCTCTTCTGAGTGTCACATTGCTTTTGGGCGTGCCGTCTCACGCGCAAGATGTTTTACGACCAGCTGCTGTTGTTAATGATGATATTATCTCATTGCTTGATGTTACTCAGCGTACTCAATTAGCCATTATTTCCGCCCAAAGAAAAAATACACCCGAAATCAGGCAACGTATGTTACGCCAAGTAGTCCGCACCTTGATTGATGAAAGGCTCAAAATTCAAGAAGCGGAACGGCTCAATATCAATATTTCTGACGAACAAGTTCAAGCTGCTTTGGCAGGTGTAGCTAGCCAGAACAAAATGTCTCCGGAAAAACTACTGGAAGGACTTAGGAAAAAAGGCATCTTACCTAATACTTTGTTTGATCAGTTTAAGGCAGACTTGGCATGGCGTGCCGTTGTAAATAGAAGCCTTCGTTCCTCTGTAAATATCTCAGATGCTGAAATAGAAGAAGTTGCCGCTAAAATTAATTCAGAGGGATCTAGCACTCAAAAGAGAATATTTGAAATTTTCCTTGGTGTTGATACTGCTTCTGAAGAAGCCAAGATAAAGCAACAAGCAGCAGATGTCGTCGCCACGATTAAAAACGGCGGGCGCTTTTCCGCTATTGCGCGACAAGTTTCTCAATCCAATAGTGCTGGTCTTGGCGGGGATCTTGGTTGGCTACAAACTGGACAATTGTCACCCGAACTACAATCGGTTGTAGTAAATGCCTCTGTGGGGAGTATTGTTGGCCCGATCCGAACAACTCGGGGGTATTACATCCTTCTTATTCAAGATGAACGATCTGCAAAGAGTGAACAGAAAGTGCACTTAAAGCAGTTTCTTTTTTCACTACCAACGAACCCGAACTTTGAGCAATCTCAAAAAGTACAATCGAGAGCAGCAGACGCAAAACGTAAATTCAATGGCTGTATTACCATGGACCAACTTGCAGATAAGCTCGGTGATGAAGGCTCTGGAGACCTTGGTACAATTAACACCAAGGACTTACCACCAGCCACCCGTGATGCGATCAGCCAGGTAAAGGTAGGCAATACAACACAGGCAATTCTGGTGTCTGGCGGCATAGCTGTTATTGCCGTATGTGATCGACAGGAAAGTGGCGGCGTAGATAAGTTGGCAATAGAGCAGAAATTAACAGATGATCGCCTGGACACTTTAGCGCGCCGTTATTTGCTCGACCTTAGACGTAGTTCAAACGTGGACATCCGTCTGTGATGAATTCTAGTACTCCAGCTCTTCCGCTTGCGATCACAATGGGGGAACCTGCGGGTATAGGTGGGGAATTATCTTTAAAATCATGGTCACTGCGACACAAAGAACTGGTGCCTTTCTTTGTCATAGATGATTCCAAACGTTTGAAAAACCTTTCAACCAGACTATCACTAAATGTACCCGTCGAATGCATTACGTCACCCTCTGAGGCCGGGGCTTGTTTCAGACACGCTTTGCCCATCATCGAACAAAAACTTGTTGAAGACGTTACTCCTGGGCAATCAAATAGCTTAAATGGAGCCTCCGTTTTGGCGTCGATTGAACGATCTGTCTCTTTTGTACAATCTGGGCAAGCTTCCGCTATTGTCACGAACCCAATAAACAAATCGGTTCTTTACAAGGCAGGATTTAAGCACCCCGGCCATACGGAATATTTAGCCGAACTTGCAGGCAGCAATACTGCTTCTGTAATGATGCTCGCCTGCAAACAACTCCGTGTCGTTCCTGTAACCATTCACCTCTCACTCAAAGAAGCAATAAAGGCTTTGGATGAGAGTTTGATTTTGCACACGCTACGCACGACAAATTCGGCATTAAAACAAGATTTTGGTATAGAAAACCCTCGGATTGCTGTAGCGGGTCTCAATCCGCACGCGGGAGAAAGCGGATCAATGGGTCGGGAAGAAATCGACTTGATTACCCCTGCTCTGGATAAATTACGCCAAGAAGGCATAAACCTAACAGAAGTACTTCCTGCTGATACAATGTTCCATGCAAGAGCCCGTGAAGAATACGATGTGGCCGTATGCATGTATCACGATCAAGCTTTGATCCCCATTAAGACATTAGATTTTGACGGTGGAGTCAATATAACGCTAGGTCTTCCCTTTATCAGAACCTCACCGGATCATGGCACCGCCTTTAATATCGCAGGCAAAGGTATCGCCAATCCCAGCAGCTTTTTAGCTGCCATTGATATGGCTTCTGATATGGCAACCAAACGAACACTTAAGCAATAGAACCAAATGACAAATTCACCTGACGGTCTTCCTCCCTTACGCGAAGTGATCTCACAATACGATCTAGCAGCCAAAAAATCACTTGGCCAAAACTTTCTGCTCGACCTAAACCTGACATCGCGTATTGCTCGCAATGGAGGTCCTCTTGATAAAGGGACTGTTTTCGAGATTGGTCCCGGCCCAGGAGGACTAACACGTGGCCTTTTGATGGAAGGTGCCAATAGTGTTATCGCGATTGAAAAGGATCAAAGGTGTATCAAGGCTTTAGAAGACGTTACCAGAGCATATAATGGTAAGTTAGAAGTTCTAGATAAAGACGCCCTCAAAGTCGATTTAACGCAACTTGGGACAGCTCCCAGACGCGTTGTTGCTAATTTGCCCTATAACATTTCTACTGTTTTGCTTATACATTGGTTAAAACAACTCGCAGCAGATCCCACAGCCTTTGCAAGTTTGACTTTAATGTTTCAAAAAGAGGTTGTTGATCGGCTCACCGCTAAACCGAGGACAAAGAGTTACGGCAGATTAACCATCATGACACAATGGTTATGTAATATATCGGCCCTATTCGATATTCCGCCCCGTGCATTCATTCCGCCACCCAAGATAACCTCAACTGTTGCCCGATTAGAACCTCGCTCTCGCCCTCTTGCAGAAGCTGATTTTTACGACTTAGAAAAGGTAACTGAAGCTGCGTTTGGGCAGAGACGTAAAATGCTACGGCAAAGTTTGAAATCACTAGGTGTCGACACAGCACAGCTTATTCTTGAGGCTGAGATTAAGGAAACGGCTCGAGCAGAGGAGCTCTCTATTAAAGAGTTTTGTGCCATCGCAAGATCATATCGGGGACTGAAACCCAAGCCCTGACTAATGATGAAAGTTAAAGAAACTAGGCTTGCCTTAAGTTTCGAACAAAATCATCAAGCCCTGGTCGCCGATCACGCTTCAGACGTTCAGAGCGCAGTATCGCTTGGACGTCTGCAACAGATTTTTCAATATTCTCGTTTATGATGATATAGTCATATTCAGCCCAATGGCTCATTTCGTCGGCTGCTTTAGACATTCGGCCTTTGACAACTTCTTCACTATCTTGGGCTCTGGCATAAAGGCGACGCTCAAGCTCTTTTAAAGAAGGCGGAAGAATAAATACACGTACAATATCATTAGCAGCTCTGGCTGCGACCTGCTGTGTACCCTGCCAGTCGATATCAAACAAAACGTCCTGACTACTATTCAAGCCATTTTCTACAGGCTCTCGTGGAGTACCATATTTATTATCAAATACTGTTGCATATTCAAGCATATCTCCCCGCTCAACCATTTCGTCGAACTCTTTTATGCTAACGAAGAAATAATCTTTTCCGTGAACTTCACCAGGGCGTTTTTTTCGTGTGGTGGCAGATACAGATAAGGTCAGATCCTTTTCTTTATCCAGTAAAATTCGTGAAATAGTCGTCTTCCCTGCCCCAGAAGGAGAAGACCTGTCTCTTATACACATCTCCGAGCCCACGAGACCGAGGCTGATCTCGTA
>CAJXUS010000117.1 GCA_913060675.1 uncultured Rhodospirillales bacterium | reverse complement strand
ATACGAGATCAGCCTCGGTCTCGTGGGCTCGGAGATGTGTATAAGAGACAGTTTAAATGCCATACTAATTAATTCATTACCCTGTGGATTTATAGTATACGTGGAACATGGCTATATAACGGCACTTGAGGGTTTTGCTTATGGTGAGGACTGGCCAACAAACATTACGAGTGTCGAATTTGAAAAATTCCAAAATATTGGATAAAAAATTAATCAAAAAAAGCCAAAATACCCCCTTGGCTTAAATTACCTCAAAGTCATTCCTCTACTTTCTCTGTTTTTTCTATTTCTTCTGATTTTTTTGCTTTAAAAATTGGCTTCAAGAGATAATCTAGAATTGTTTTATGACCGGTCAGAATTTCGACAGTGGCTGTCATCCCGGGGATAATTTCCAGGGTTTTACCCTTGCTGATAATTTTATTATCGTCCGTGCGAAGGTAAATCCGATAAAAGCTCTCGCCTTCGTCATCCTTTATCGTACTGGCCGATATTCTCTCTAATTTTGCCTTTAACCCACCGTAGATAGAGAAATCATAGGCTGACACCTTGATTGTCGCTTCTTGGCCTTTAAGGAGAAACGCTCTATCTGAGGGACGGATCTTGGCTTCGACAATCAGCGTATCATCCAAGGGAACGATTTCAATTATATCTTCGCCTCCACGGATCACGCCACCCAGAGTGTTTCGTTTAAGCTCTTTAATTGTACCGCGCACTGGTGATTTAACATCAGTACGCCTCACTGTATCAGCACCCGCTTCCATGCCTTCAGTGATGGATTTCAGTTCTGACCGCCCTCTGTTTAATTGATCAGATAGTTCTGCTTTGGTCGTGAGGATCATTTCCTCAATGCGTAGTTTTGATTCTAAAACCGCGTTCCGTAATCGGGGCAGGCTAACGCCAAGTGTTTTGATTTCCCCTTCGAGATCGACAATTTCCCGGTTAATACGAATAAGTTGAAGACGGGGCAAAACGCCTTTATCAACCAAAGGCTTGGTGATGTTATATTCTTGTTTGGCAAGACCAAGTGAGTTTTTAAGTTGTCCAATACGACTGTTGACTTCTGAAATTTCCTGTTTGCGTTGTCCTGTCTGATTTTCGATAACTTGAATTTGAGAAGAGTGTTGATTATTGCGTGCTGTATAGAGCGCTATTTGATCCCCCACTTCATCAGGAGATGCTTCAATTTCTTCCTTAGTATATTCCAGCGGAGTGTTGTTTAACTCTGCGGTCATTCGTATAACTGATATTGAAAGCGTTTTTCTTTGGCTTTCCAAATCATCCGCGCTCGCTTTTGCCGATGAGTTGTTAATTCGGACAAGAACATCCCCTTTTTCAACAACATCGCCTTCTTTCACCAGGATTTCGGAGATAATTCCTCCCTCCAGGTTTTGAATAATCTGGGTTTTCTGGGCCGGGGTAAACGTTCCTTCTCCTCGTGTGACTTCATCGAGCTCGGTCAAAGCTGCCCAAAAACCAAAAACCAAAAAAAATAGAACAGCCATAAACGTCAAAATATAGGCAATATTACGCCCTTTACGATACTCAGCAGCGAGTAAATCTGGCATGAAAAGCAGATCTTCCTCTTTTCTCGACATGGAAGACATAACAGTCTTTCCCTTCAGTCATCTAATGATATTTGAGAGGATCTGCCACGATTTTTAAATTGTGTGTTTTAAAATGCGCAGTGGATATATTTAAATACGTCTTAAATATATAATCAGGGTACACCCCTAAAGTTAGAAAAGCGAGGCATTTAAGTAAATTAAGGTTGTAATTACAAAGCACAATTTCCCGCTGACCGTAATTTATACGTCGTAAAGCTACTCTCAGATTAAACACTCAGAAAAGTCAGAATTTGAAAAACATCACTCTGAAGAATTTAAGCATGCATTTTGCCAGCACGTAAGGCCAATATTAGAAGACCTCCGCATCGTAATCATAAAACAACGCCTAAAGCGTTATATGGATAAGCAACGCAAGAGTGCTAAGAGCCGGAAGAAGGGGTAGTTTTATTTGATGGGAGCGTTGGTATCTAAAGATTTTCTATTAAGGCGAGTGGCTTAACAGCTTCAATTAATCATGAGGGCTTCAGGATTTTTTGCCTCTTCACCGTATTTCATAAAAATCTGATCGTACACTCCCTCGTCCTTGATATCGTCCAGCGATTTTTGGAATTTTTGTATGATCCAATCTTCTGTGTCACGATAAAAGGCAATCCATATTTTAGAGACATCAGCGATAAATACGGCTTCAAAATCGTCCGGGTTTAAGCCCGTTAATTTGATATCTGATTCAAAAGCATCCTGCCCAGAAACAATGAAATCAATCCGGCCAGAATGAAGTAGCCTCAAGTTAGATTTGGTTGTTGAATTACGGTAAAACCGGTTTTGATTGACACCTAACCGAGAGAGGAAAATTTCGCTCGCGTCATCGCGAATAGTACCAAATCTGTAATGCTCGAGATCTTTAGAGGAACTGATTTTAATGTTCTTTTTCTTGAGCGTTATAAGATAGGTCGTGTTTTGAAAGATGGGCCCCACCCAGCGAAATTGCTTTTCCCGCTCTGTCGTTCTGGTCATTGAAAAGAGTACCGTGTGCTCTTTCTTCCTCACCAAATGATAAGCTCTGGCCCAAGGAAACAATTGGATGTCGCTTCGGGTTTGAGAAGAGCCAACGCGCTTCAACATTTCATCCATCAGATCAACAGAGATACCACGCAATTCAGTTCCCTCGTAAAACTGATAGGGGAACCAGTCTTCAGTCATAATTTGAAAATGTGGTAGTGACTGAGCCAACGAAGAGGATGTTGCAATAAACCAAACACACAAAGAGAGGATGATTTTTTTCACTTAATCGACTTCCAACTTTTAATATTTATGTAGGTTTTTACATAAAATACCCAAAAGATCTTACTTAATCTATAAATTTGATCCAGCCTATAATAGCTTTATATTTTTTGAATAGGCTATTATCCTGATATTACGTTAGGTATCACTAGCCATCCGTGATTTGTGGCACGAAAAGACCACCGTGTCGAAGTCTCCAAACTCTGCCTGACCTTTCTAAACCTCATGCTCTTTTCAACCGATTTCCCTTATTCCTTCGGTTATAATTCACGTCCGGAAAAGTGTAGCTAACATTGAGTACCGGGAAAATTTCGACAGCGTTAGGGATATTAGATGCATTTGCAAAGTGCTCCTGAAACCTCGGCTCGATAGCGGTTTCAACCTTTTCAATAGTATGGACTGAGGTTTCAATTTCGTATCGGGATAGTACATTTAAAAGCGCAATACGCGCCCCTGTACCGGCAGCGTTACCAGCAGATACTATTTTATCCAACTCACAATTAGGGATCATTCCAAGAAGCATCGCATGCCGTGGGGAAATGTGAGCTCCAAAGGCTCCAGCAAGAACAATACGGTCCACACTATCGACCTTAAACTTATCCATAAGCAGGCGAATACTTGAGAACAGCGCCGCCTTAGCCATTTGAATTTCACGGATATCTTGATTGGTTATAGTAATCCGACGATCATCTTTTTTCAATAAATCGCCCCACACATGGTAAGAAAAAGTACGGCCTTCTTGATAACAACGCTCCGTGCCCACTTGCTGTGGGGAACCAATTAGACCGCCGCCATCGACAATCCCTGCCAAACGCATCTCAGCAACCATTTCAATAATACCCGACCCACAAATGCCGGTTATGCCCGTGGATGAAATGACGTCTTCAAAACCGTCTTCATCAGACCAGATATCAGACCCAACAACACTAAATTTTGGCTCTTTTGTAATCGGATCAATTCGGACACGCTCTATTGCCCCTGGTGCAGCACGCTGCCCACAAGAAACCTGAGCCCCTTCGAAGGCTGGTCCGGTAGGTGCTGAACAGGCTAAAACTTTATCTTTGTTGCCTAATATAATTTCGGCATTCGTCCCCACATCAACCACCAAAGTGAGCTGAGAAGACTTCTCTGGTGCTTCTGATAACAAAACCGCCGCAGCATCGGCACCAACATGGCTCGCAATGTTAGGCAGGATGTAAACACCTGCCAGAGGATGAATTGGCAAATCCAGATCCTTAGCCAACAGATTTACTGCTCTTGAGCTTGCCAGAGCAAATGGCGCCTGCCCTAACTCGAACGGGTCAATGCCCAAATAAAGGTGGTGCATAACTGGATTACATACAAAGACGACCTCGATCACCTGTTGCGGATCTATTTTTGCTTCCTCTGAGATTCCGCCTAAAAGAGCGTTAACGCCAAGCTTTGCCGCCTCGCTCATCTCCATATCCCCTCCTTTGTTCATCATCGAATAACTCACGCGGCTCATCAGGTCTTCTCCATACCTGATTTGAGGGTTCATTATCCCTGAAGAAGCGAGAATATCTCCGGTCGCGAGGTTACAAAGGTGCGCAGCAATGGTCGTAGACCCTAGATCAATAGCGATACCAAATAGATCTTTGTCATAGAGGCCTGGCCAAACATGGACAAGTCTGGCCGGTTGATTGCTCGTGGCCAATCGAATGGCGCAAGTTACCTTCCATTCCCCCTTACGCAGGGCAGGTTGCAAAATTCTAAGTAAAAAGAGATCCGTCTGTATGTTTTCAATTTGCCATTGATCTCGTAAGGCCTCCAAAAGCCTTTCCAAGTCCCCTGAGGGGTCGTGCATATCAGGTTCGTCGACAATTACATAAAAGAGTTTTGTGGCGGGGTTTATCTCAATATCACGCGCTTCAGCACGTTTACGCACGACTTGTTTGTGGGTTTGACTTTCAGGCGGCACATCAACAACCACATCGCCAGCAACTAAAGATTGGCATCCCAGGCGTCGCCCATCCAACATACCGCGCTTATCTTTATAACGTTGCTCTATGGCATTCCATTCAGACAGCGCACTATCATTTACAAATATGCCATGTTTGGGGAACTCTCCATAAGACGGCGTTACCTGACACTTAGAACAGACACCTCGGCCGCCACAAACACTATCGAGATCAACAGCAAGATGTTGAGCAGCCGCAAGTAATGATGTCCCGATTTTGAAATGCCCACGCTTACCTGAAGGTGTGAAAATTACCAATGGGTCGTCGTTCATTTCGAGTATCCTATATATACTTTCATTAGCCTTGATACGCGCCACCCCTATCCCAATAAAGCAGCACAACACGCCGACAATTACCGTGGGATCAGGTTAGAGAGATATTTTGCTATTCCTTGAACTTTGATTTCTGGGTTCGCCTACACGGCTTCGGTTGAAGAGAGTTTTCTAGATTACCCGCTCTCATCATCCGAACAGCCGGGGCGTGCTCACCTCTATTCCTCATTCCGGGTCCGGTAGAATTCCAACTGAAAGGTGACTTTTCCAGTTACCCGCACATGATGGGGAACCTCTGGCTCGATCAGTGCGAAATTTTCCGCGTCAACTCTGAGGACGTCTTCGGGCGTGTCTTCCAGAATGTAATCTATGGAACCACTACTCACGACAGCCTTTGCCCAGACACCCGGCTTGGTTTTGTGATTTCTCTGTAAGCCTTCAGACACGGTGTCTTCATTAAAAACAGATGTTTCACTGTATCTGACGAGATTATTTGGGAATGTGTTCAACATGGTTTTTGGGACCTCGCGACATTTTTATGAAGAAGAATTAAACTTCCGAATATAAGGGATAGGCATTTGATTATCTCGGCCCCGACAAAACCAAAATGGAGCAGAGGATTGGCGGAAATCATTTGTCCCGCAATGACTTTGACTGTCCTGGTATCAAGGGCTGGCATCAATAACCACTCCTGCACCATAAAGATCATCACAGGAATACTAAGGATTAAAAACAAGGACCTTCCCGACATAGCCACGAGCAATACAATCAAAACAACGAAGACCCATTGCGACGTCCCCAACCAATTAAATTGTGCCTGGCCAACCTGGAGCAAAGCGCTCACAGGAAGGGTCGCCACTTGAAATTTGGCGGGTGCCGAGATCAAATTCCCGCCCAAAGATAACCCTGCCCACAGAAAGCTCAGAGCTATGATCATTGTATGGCGCATATTCATTATACAACCCTGACCTTTATTTCATTTTGGGGCAGATTCATTGTAAAGCTGACAACGATCTGCTCATGTTGGCTCAGGTTTAAACGCACGGTTTTTGTTAAATTTCCTCAGTATTTCAATACCTAGACATCAAGTACTTCATAATTATATTTTCAAACATACATTTTATATACATGTTTACAAATATAGTGTCAATATTACAAACAAGAACCCTCAACCTGGATCATGATCAAACCCTTTTAGACATAAAGTCCAATGCCATATCCCAAATCACCCCAATGGCTCTATTCCAGGAAATTTAATGGCTCTATGCCAAGGAAAAAAAAGCACGTAAGACAACGAGACATTTTGATAAATCACTCGGTGCCATAGTCCGCGTGCACCACCCACCAGTTAGGAAATCACTATGACGCTCTTTGACGGGCTCTCCGCCTTCCCAATCACCCCGACCGACACAGATGGTCGGGTAGATACGAACACACTTTGTCGCCTTCTGGACCGGCTCGTAAAGGCCGAGGTCAACTCAGTTGGGCTCCTGGGCAGCACAGGTGGCTATGCCTACCTGACACGAACAGAGAGACAGCGCGCAATAGCAGCTGCTGCTGATTTCCTGGGCGGGCGGATACCTTTAATTGTTGGCGTCGGTGCGCTTAGAACGGATGAAGCGCAGTATTTGGCTAGAGATGCCCGAGATGCTGGCGCTGATGGCTTGTTGTTGGCGCCCGTTTCTTACACCCCCTTAACGGAAGAGGAAGTGTATCAGCATTTTGTTGCGGTCGCAGAGACAACAGGCTTGCCGCTTTGTATCTACAATAACCCAGGCACGACCCATTTCACATTCTCTCTAGAACTTTTGGAACGCCTCTCGCAGGTAGAGAACATTGCAGCAGTCAAGATGCCTTTACCCAAAGATGATGCCTTTGATGCTGATCTGGCGCAGCTCCGCCAAAATACACCAGATGGTTTTGCCATCGGATACAGTGGTGACTGGGGCTGCGCTGCAGGCCTTATTGCGGGTGCAAGCACTTGGTACAGCGTGGTCGGAGGCTTGTTCCCTGTTCAAGCCATGAAACTTACCAAAGCCGCCCAAGCTGGCGATACAGACGAAGTCAAACGCATTGATAGTTTCTTCCAACCGCTCTGGACCCTATTCAAGGAGTTTGGGAGCGTGAGGATCGTCTATGCTGCAGCCAATATTTTATCACTCTCAGATGCATCACCCCACCTGCCAATCCTGCCTTTAAGCCCCGCAGATCAACAGCGTGTCGCTATGGCCATCGAAGCCTTAGATAGATTGGGTCCTGACTAGTCGCATTCCAATTATCAGCCATATTTTATAGAAATTAGAAATCAGCTATGGTCATGTCTGCCTGGTACCAAGCCGTACGAGGCAGACCGACATTTTTTTTGCAACAGAGCCTTAGAAAGTGGGTGCTAAGCCCAAGTTAAATTTCTTCAATGGCATCAACTTTTTCCATCTTGCTTTACAGACTAACCAGCGTTTTTTAGAATATGTTCCATCTGAGGTGTGAACTGATCCCAATAGTTAAACTCACCAATTCTATGAAAAATCACCTGTCCTCTTTTGTTGAGGATAATGGTGTTAGGGACATACTTTCCAAGTTTGTCTAAACTTGTTTCTTCACCGCTTTTTAATGGCAATGTTCGATTTTTCTTCGAAGTGATTCCCGTATGGAACACTGGAAAACTAAAACCCTTCCCTTCTACAAATTTATAGGATTTGGAAGATGCTTCCATGGTGGCAATTGTTATGAATTGTACATCCGGATTATCTTTGTATTCATCATAGAGTTTTTGAAGTGAAGGCATTTCGGTTAAACAGCCTGGGCACCAAGAAGCCCAAATATTAACGATAACAAATTTCCCCTTATAGTCTGATATAAAATTTTCTTCGCCGCTCTTGGAGGTAAATGATAGGTCGGGGAAAACATTTCCAGTTTTTGCACCGGTTGCCGCGCTCTCCATTTCAGCTATTGTAGGGTAAGGAGCTAAAACTGATGCCCAACTCTCTTTATTAAATACCAGCTCTCCATCTACATTGTATGGTATGCAATAATCACTTTGTTTGGCGCATTTAGCTAAGGCATCTTTAAGTGCCTTGTCTGCGGACTGTTTTTTACTTTTCCACTGCCAGCGTCCTCCAGGGGCAATTACGAAGGCTTTGTGGTTTTGAGAATTTTTGTATTTGCCATTGTAGTGATTTTGTCCCTTATTGCCGATATGTGGAACGACTTCTGTAGCAATACTTGGATAAAATAAGCCAAAGGAGGCAAATACTATTCCTGTGGCACAAAACAATCTAATCATGAAATGTAACATATTTCCCCCGTTAAACCTTTTGGAATAAGTTAACAATATTTCATGTCTCGGGGAAGAGAATAATTGAGTTTGTTTTCTGGAAAAGTAACCTTAGGTTGTCTGAATTGCACTCAAATAACGAGATGTCGGCTTTGATTTACATAGCCAAAATAATCTGACAGTTTGAATTGAGAGGAAGTTTTCCTCGCAGGAACGAGCCTTTAAGAACTTAATCCATGGAGTTCAGATTTTGCACCCCACTCATGGGAGAAGCCCTCAAGGCATTCCAACATTCCTTGGGTTGGGTTAACAACAAAGAATGTTCGGCTACTGAAGGCACGCCATCAAAGTGCAAGCGTTCCTTCGCCTAGCAGATCTATCCTAGTAGGCTATTTCTTTTTCGTGCCCTCCTAGCCGACGCGTGTTGTGGTGATAGATGACGGCGGTGCGTCCTTGTGCGAGAGCCTTTACCTCTTGCAACGGTATCCGCTTCCAGTCTTTCACTTTCCCAGAATTGAATTTGTTATCTTAACAAAGCCCATTATCAGGATCAGCGAAAACGATATTACATCCATGTAAGGATGTTAAAATACCCTCAAACCACACCCCCCGCCAAATACGTCGCTTGGCAGGTGTGAGTTCTGGCGTGAATAATTTTTCACTGGAGAATTTAACCGCGCTCAACAGCGGAGACTTTGCGCTCGTCGCGATCAACAATCTGCTTAAGAATATCAAATAAAGCTGGGTCATAGCCTCGACACTGACCAGAATCTTCCAGATAAGCTACATGACGACCATCACCATTGTGGTTTTCATCAGGGAAGAGTTTTCGAGGCTGTGCCTTATTCATAAAGACCAGGGTGGGTGATTACTAAATATTTAACTCCTTACTCGTATTTTATATAAAGCCACTGAAATGTTAGGAAATCGTTTTGTTGGTTTTTCGGGTTTCACGTTTTCGACAACTTACATGGGTCCTTCTTTTACCCATCCTGATGGCTTTTGGCCCAGCACAATCACAAGAGGGCTGTAGCCAAACCCTTACAGTCGCCTTACCTGATATCCCCCCCTATTCCATCCATGTGAATGATACCGACTTTAATGGGCAGGATGTTCAACTACTGAAAAAAGTATCCGAGGTTTCAGGCTGTAAGTTAATTTTCAAACCCATACCCTGGAAAAGGGGGCTGAAATTATTACAAAGAGACAAGATTGACGTCATTATAATGGCTTCCTGGCGAAAGAAACGGACTGAGTTTGGTCAATACACCAGGCCTTATCGCTGGGAAACTCAATTGATTTCTGCCCGGAAAAATTTTCCTGCGATTGACCGCCTCACATCTATGGCTTCTCTTGTTGATGAGAGTTTTCTCATTGGCAGTGTGCGTGGCACCTATCACGGAGAAGAGTTCAAGGAAATTTTTGAGCAGGGGCCTGGTCAAAAATTTGTCCGAGAAATTACAGATTACAATCAGGCTGTAACCCTTATTCGTAATCATCGAATTGACGGTATTGTTAGTGATACAGGCGTTCTCAGATATTTTTCAGAGAACGCTGATTTCGATGATTATGTGTTCCTTAAGTTTCCCGTATTCCGCAATAAGGTACATTTTTTGTTAAGTAAGTCCGTCAAAAAATCTACGCTTACGGCATTGAACAGAGCAATTGAACAAATCATGACAACTGAGGACTACAGCAACATTTACGGGCCTGAAAATTTAATTAACCTAACAGATGAAACAGTAATTAATTAACTCTGTCGTTTTGTTGTAGATAATAGAAACGTCGATTTTTTTGGCTAAACAAACAACTTAGTAACTCAGTTACTTCAGAACGCTGACAAACCCCGTCATATTTGGCGGGGTTTTGTTTTGTACTAAG
>CAJXUS010000116.1 GCA_913060675.1 uncultured Rhodospirillales bacterium | reverse complement strand
ACGAGATCAGCCTCGGTCTCGTGGGCTCGGAGATGTGTATAAGAGACAGATCCAAGCCCATGGCCTTTGATCACAGCATTTGCCGCAGGGCTTATGTTCACAGGCCTGGTTATGATGATGCATGATTATACAAACTATGTGTTGTATGTAGGTATTGTCGCGGTCGTAGTTAGTGCGGCAGCCTGGTGGCGTGATGTGGTTAACGAAGCCGTTGTACGCGATCTGCATACCCCGGTTGTCCGCATTGGGTTGCGTTATGGGATGGTGTTGTTTATCGCCTCTGAAGTCATGTTCTTTGTGGCGTTCTTCTGGGCGTATTTCAACGCAGCATTTTACCCAAGTGATGTCATTGGTGGCGTTTGGCCGCCAGCAGATGTGGAGACATTTGATGCTTTTGATCTACCATTCTTGAACACGCTGATCCTGCTTTTGTCCGGTTGTACTGTGACTTGGGCGCATCATGCCATCATCAAGAAAGAACAGAAACAAGCCGTTAATGCACTGATCATTACTGTTGCACTAGGTTTGATTTTTACCAGCCTACAGGCTTTTGAATATAGCCATGCTGCGTTTGGGTTTACGGATGGGATCTATTCTTCCACTTTCTACATGGCGACCGGCTTCCACGGCTTCCACGTGATCATTGGAACTATTTTCCTTTTTGTTTGCCTTATCCGCACCAAGAAAGGTCACTTCACACCTGAAGCGCATGTCGGCTTCGAAGCTGCGGCTTGGTACTGGCATTTTGTGGATGTTGTTTGGCTGTTCTTATTTGTGGCGGTTTACTGGTGGGGTGGCTAATAAAGCCCCGCTAACTCAGGGGTAACCCTGAGTTAATAGATTATGGAGTAGGCCTGCCTGACGACGAGATTGTTTCTATAACCTCGCCTGTTAAGGCCGGCCTTCTTTGCAAGTGCCCCAAGTGTGGCAAAGGCAGTATTTTTAAAGGGCTGTTAAAACTTGCAGATGAATGTCCTGTGTGTGGCTTTGATCTGGCGAAATCGGATAGTGGTGATGGACCTGCAGT
The DNA here is from genome assembly GCA_913060675.1 of uncultured Rhodospirillales bacterium. GTDB lineage: Bacteria > Pseudomonadota > Alphaproteobacteria > Kiloniellales > Kiloniellaceae > Kiloniella. Next base: position 9,482 of record CAJXUS010000116.1, on the reverse strand, counting down.
GTTCATTGTCTTTATTCTTGGTTTCATAGTTGTCCCTATGGCGATCTGGGTTGAGTTTTCGCTAGAGCCTCCGATTTGGGTTCATTTAATTATATGGCCATTAATTGTTATCGGGGGATCAATCGCTTTGCTCAGGCCTTTGAAAGGGCTTATGGTGGCGCTCCAATATCACCATAAAGCAAGCGACTCAGGATCTGTCGATTATGATTAAAGGCCCAGCCCGTCAATTTAAGCCAACACTTTGGCCCACTGTATTCTCTCTATTCGTTATTATTTTGGCTTTGTGTCTCGGATCCTGGCAGATTTATCGTATGGGGTGGAAAGAAGATCAAATTAGACTTCGTACTGAACGATCTACCGCCGAGCCTTTTTCTTTTATCGAACGTTACCCGGGTGAAGTCGCGGACCCCAAAGCAGATGAATTTCTAAACGTTTGGGTCGAAGGTGAGTTTCAACACGATAAAGAACTTTATTTGGGCGCACGCTCACTTGATCGTCGGCTGGGATTGCAGGTTGTAACACCTTTTCTTATGACCGATGGACGTGAAATCTTGATAAACCGCGGATTTGTTTTATCAGAATTTAAAGATCCGAGTACACGTAAAGAAGCCCAAATTACCGGACAAGTGAGAATTGAAGGACTTTTAAGGGTTGGAGGCTGGAAAGGATATGAATTTGTCCGACCAGAAAATGATCCGATTAAAAACTTTTGGTTCTACGTTGATATAGAAGAAATGGATCGCTTTGCAAAGTTAAGCAATCCTGTACAGAGTGTTTATATGGATGCAGGCCCGATGGTTAATCCTGGTGGATATCCGCTCGGTGGCCAAACCAGAATTGAATTGGTCAACAACCATATGACCTATGTGATTACTTGGTATTCCATGGCATTGATTCTTGCCGTGATTTATTTCATTTTTCACTATCGCCCCGTAGAAAAAACTGAAGACGAATAATCAATTATTAGATAAAGCTTAGTTTAGGCCGTCAACTTTTGGATTTAGAGATGTCATCTTATCTTGCTCTTGAGAAAAAATTCCGTCGCATGAATGCCATTGGCGAAGCGAGCGGTGTCCTGGGTTGGGACATGTCTACAGTAATGCCCTCTGGTGGCGCAGAAGCCCGTATGGAGCAGCTTGCAGCCTTAAGTGGCGTGCAGCACGAAATTCTCACAAGTGACGAGATGCAAGAGCTCTTTGGAAAAGCGCTTGATAAAAAAGGTGAGTTGGGTAGTTGGCAACTTGCAAATTTGAGAGAGATGCAGCGAATTTGGCGTCATGCAACTGCCCTTGAAGGTGATTTTGTCGAAGCGCAAACCAGGGCTGGTAAACGTTGCGAAATGATTTGGCGTGAAGCCCGTCCTAATAATGATTTCGCATCAATTTTACCGGCGCTGAAAGAAGTGCTTAATCTTACCCGCCAGGAAGCAGCGATTAAGTCTGAATTATTTGGTTGCGACACCTACGATGCATTGCTTGATCATTTTGAGCCTGGTGGAAAGTCAGTCCGTATCGATGCCATATTTGATGACCTCGCGAATTTTCTGCCTGATTTTACCCAAGCGGTTATAGAAAAACAGGCGTCTGAACCAGAAGCCGTAATGCCTGATGGACCCTTTTCGATATCTGATCAGGAAAGACTCGGACGTGAAATGATCAAAGCTGTCGGTTTTGATTTTCATCATGGCCGTTTGGATGTCAGCCTTCATCCTTTCTGTGGTGGCGTGCCGGATGATGTCCGAATTACAACCCGTTATGATGAAACCGATTTTATGACCTCTCTTATGGGAGTTCTCCATGAAACCGGACACGCCATGTACGAGCGTAACTTGCCAAAAGATTGGCGTTTACAGCCTGTTGGTTCTGCGCGTGGCATGACGATGCATGAGAGCCAGTCTTTGATTATTGAAATGCAGGCTAGTCGCAGTGAAGAGTTTATATCTTTTATTGCTGGTAAAGCTAAGGCTGCATTTAATGCGCAGGGAACAACTTGGTCTCCGGACAATATGCAGAGGATTTACAATAAAGTTAAGCCAGACTTTATTCGGGTGGATGCTGACGAGGTTACCTATCCAGCGCATGTCATTTTGAGATATCGGCTTGAAAAGGAATTAATCAAGGGTTCCATGGAACTTGATGATCTTCCTCAGGCCTGGGGCGATGGCCTCGAAAAATTACTGGGAATTAGACCACCGAATGACACCCTGGGTTGCTTGCAGGATATTCACTGGTATGACGGGGCATGGGGATATTTCCCAACCTATACCCTAGGGGCAATGTCTGCAGCGCAATTATTTTCTGCGGCAAAAAAGGCAGCTCCCGAAATTCCTGAGGCCCTTGGGCGCGGTGACTTCTCGCCGTTAATGGGGTGGCTCAATGAAAATGTTCATGCCTGGGGATCATTCCTTTCTACGGATGAGTTGCTGACAAGGGTGACGGGTCACCCTCTCGATCCACAGGTGTTCAAGGCACATCTAAAAGCCCGCTATTTGGATTCTTAAACGAGTCTTTTTTATCTACACTGCATCTTACTTGCCGCTGGTTAAGGGGCACAGTAAGGTTGCTGACTTGAGTTGATAGTTGTGAATTTCGTTACAAGAGTGACGGACTAGGAAATCATGAAATACATTAGTACCCGTGGGCGGGCAGAAGCCCTTAATTTCGATGAGGTTCTCTTGGCTGGTCTTGCCAGAGATGGCGGCCTTTACCTTCCTGAAACATGGCCAGAGTTTTCAGCTGAAGAAATTAGGGACATGGCGGGAAAGCCATATACCGAGATCGTTTTCAGGGTCGTTAAGCCATTTGTTGATGGGGTGATCCCTGACACTGACCTCAAAGCAATCATCGAAGATAGCTATGCTGATTTTCGTCACACTGCAGTGGCTCCTCTAAAACAGATAAACGGACGCATTTGGGTTATGGAGTTGTTCCATGGCCCCACACTGGCGTTTAAGGATTTTGCCCTTCAGATGCTGGGTCGTTTGTTTGACTATGTACTTAAGCAACGGGGTGAGCGGATCACAATCGTTGGTGCCACATCTGGTGATACTGGGTCTGCAGCGATAGAAGCCTGCCGAGATCGTGATCAGATCGATATCTACATCCTGCATCCACACGGGCGCGTTTCCGAGGTTCAGCGCCGACAGATGACAACGGTAACTTCCCATAATGTGATAAATATCGCTTTGGAAGGAACCTTTGACGATTGCCAGGATCATGTGAAGGCAATGTTCAATGATCAGAGCTTTCGGGATACGGTGAACTTATCTGCGGTGAATTCGATCAACTGGGCTCGGATCATGTCCCAGATCGCTTATTACTTTGCTGCGGGTGTTGCTCTTGGTGCTCCAGATCGACCTATTGGTTTCTCTGTTCCAACAGGCAATTTTGGGAATGTATTCGCAGCTTATGCTGCTGGACGTATGGGACTGCCAGTTTCCCAACTCGTGGTTGGGTCGAACCGAAATGATATTTTGACACGGTTCTTCGAGACCGGGTCCATGACCATGAACCCGGTAGAGCCAAGTTTATCGCCTTCGATGGATATTCAGGTTTCGAGCAATTTTGAACGATTGCTCTTTGATCTCTTGGATCGCGATGGTCAGGCTGTTGAAGCTGCTTTGAACTCATTTCGTGAAGATGGGAATTTTGATCTTGAGCCCGCACGCCATCAGCGTGTGATGCGTTTGTTTGATGCGTATCGTTTGGATGATGAGCAAACACTTTCTGAAATTAAGAAGTATCACACTCAAACCGGTGAATTATTTGAACCACATTCTGTGATTGCAGTTGCAGCTGCCGAAGCAAAAATTCGCGATGATGTCCCTGCAATGGTTTGCATGGCAACGGCACATCCAGCGAAGTTCCCGGATGCAGTTCACAAAGCCTCTGGTATTACTCCGGAGCTTCCAGAGCACATGTCGGACCTCTTTGAAAGAGAAGAGAAGTATTCGGTCATGGACAATGATTTAAATAAATTAAAAGACTTAGTATTGTCTGGTCGGAGAAACAGTTAACTTATGACAATTGAAATCTCTACGTTATCTAACGGTTTACGCGTTGCTACAGATAAACAGGAATCTGTCGAATCTGTCTCTCTTGGAGCCTGGATTGGTGTTGGTGCCAGAAATGAGCATGCCGATGTCAACGGGGTCGCTCACCTGTTGGAGCATATGGTTTTTAAAGGTACTGAAAAGCGGTCCGCATATGATATTGCTGAAGAGATAGAAGCCGTAGGTGGACAGTTAAACGCTTATACTTCAAGGGAAAACACGGCCTTTTATGCAAAAGTTTTATCTGATGATGTTCCTCTCGCATTGGATACTGTTGCAGATATTCTGCAAAGGCCTTTGTTTGATGATGCAGAGTTACAAAAAGAGCGTCATGTTGTCCTTCAGGAGTTAGGACAAGCCAACGACACGCCTGATGATATTATTTTTGATCACTTTCAAGAAACAGCTTATAGCTCGCAATCCCTTGGACGACCTGTTCTGGGTAGAAGTGAGATTGTCAGCAAACTCTCCTCTGATGACTTGAGAAACTATCTCTCGGGTAATTATGGCAGTGATACGATGGTTGTCTGTGCCTCTGGGAAAGTGGAGCACAAAGCATTTGTGAAATTGGCCGAAGATCAGTTTAGTGGTCTTCAAAAGATCGGACCAAAAGAGCTCGAGCCTTCAACGTATATTGGTGGGGATTTTCGTGAAGAACGGGACCTGGAACAGGTTCACTTTCTACTCGGTTTTAAGGGCACTGATTATCTTAACCCAGATTATTATGCAGCTAATGTTCTCTCCACCCTTTTCGGCGGTGGGATGTCATCGCGATTATTCCAAGAAATCCGCGAAAAGCGCGGGTTGGTTTATACGATTTATTCTTTTGCCTCCAGTTTTATGGATAATGGTCTTTTTGGTATTTACGCAGGGACTGGCGAAAAGGAAATTGAGGAATTAGTTCCGGTTGTTTCTGATATGATGCTTGAGTTATCAGACACGATAACCGAAGACGAAGTCGTGCGTGCCCGTACACAATTAAAAGCCTCTATATTGATGGGACGTGAAAGCACAGGGGTTCGGTGTGAGCAACTTGCACAGCAACTTTTGATTTTTGATCGTTCTATCTCAGTTGAAGAAACCGTTGCTAAGATTGATGCCGTGGACGTCAGTACCGTTCAAAATTTTGCGAAAGAAATTTTGAAAAGCCCGATGACAATGGCAGCGATAGGGCCTTTGAAAAACCTTGAAAGCCAAGAGAAATTGGAGAAAAGGTTCTCTGCCTGATGTTGTTAAGCGGGATGGGATATTGGGATATGAGGAGACTACGCTTGATGAACGAGCGGGTCTATTTGCGTGCACCCCAAACTGGTGATTTTAAAGAGTGGGCCGAACTCCGCCGTATGAGCAGAAGTTTTTTAACGCCTTGGGAGCCAACGTGGTCTCAGGATAATCTCAGTAAATCTTCTTTTAGAGAAAAACTTCGAGTTTACCGGATGGATTGGCGTCATGATGTCAGTTATTCGTTTTATGCATTTTCCCGTGAAGATGATCGAATGCTTGGCGGGATAACGCTGGGTAACGTTCGCCGAGGAGCCGCACATATGGGGACTATCGGCTATTGGATGGGGGAAATTCATTCAGGTAAGGGCTATATGACCGAAATTTTATCCTCGGTTATAGATTATGCTTTTGATGAGCTGGCTCTTCACCGTTTGGAAGCGGCTTGTATAGAGCACAACGAATCAAGTAAAGCTGTTTTAAAGAAGATTGGTTTTCAGGTAGAAGGGCGTGCCCGGGGTTATTTGAGAATTAATGGTATGTGGCAAGATCACATTACTTTTTCGCTCTTGCAAAACGACCCTCGGTTGTCTCGTAAGGGCTGGATAGAGGGTAAAAACTAACACTGAACCTCTAGACGCTTTGTCGACGTTTCTATGGTCAAGCGTGACCTGACTCAGATGATAGCCAATTGGGATCAATCCCAATTTTCGACATGGCTAAATCCCACTTAGTTCTTAAGTCGGATCCGAATAGGATATCGTCATCTTGCTCCGCAATTAGCCACCCGTTCTGATGTAATTCGTCATTGAGTTGCCCTGGTCCCCAACCCGCGTAACCAAGAGCTAAGAGGCTTTTGTTGGGTCCTTCATTGTTGGCAATGTCGTTGAGGATATCTAACGTGGCTGTCATCGCAATGGATCCTGCCACTAACATCGTGCTGTCTTGCTGGTATTCGCTGCTATGTAACACAAAGCCTCGTCCACATTCCACTGGACCTCCAAAATGAACACGTATTTCTGACGCCTTATCGGTTTTTTTAATTCCGAGTTGTTCAAGAAGATCTACAAAGGAGAAGCTTTCTACGAGTTGATTGACAACGAGACCCATCGCACCATCTTCGTTGTGCGCACAAATGTAAATCACAGATCTGGCAAATCGAGGGTCCGTCATTTGAGGCATGGCGATAAGTAACTTTCCGGTCAAAAAACCGTTACTTTGTAAGCTCGTCATTGCAATTTTGTACCTCCTGAGCAGATATAAGGGAGATAATGTTTTTGCGATAAGTTGGAGATATTACTGGAGGCGTTGATTTCGTAGTACCTCAGGGCAATCCGTCGCATCGCTATAATTAATATATACTATATAGGTTTATACTTTAAGAATTATAAACCCTCGTTAAAAAAGTCGAAGTCGCTATTGTTCGCGATACCGAGATGGATCAAGTTAAGGTAACCAGGCCAGTAGGATTACCAATAGGAATACCAGTGGAATTATACAGCACTTTAATAAGTCGTTTTGTTCGAGTTATGGCTCTTTGTTCCGTGCTCCTCGTAGGTATGCTTGTCAATTCTTCTGTTGCTTTGGCTTCATCTTCTCCGTGGGTCGAAACTGATTTTTCTCGGATACGCGTTGTTTCTGGTCAAGAGACGCTCGGAGAGCAAGGCCAAGTTATGCTGGGCTTGCAGTTTGAGCTCGAGGAGGGGTGGAAAACTTACTGGCGAACACCTGGTGATGCTGGTTTTCCTGTATCTTTGACATTAGAAGGCAGTGATAATCTAGCTTCCTGGGAATTTTTCTGGCCTGTTCCTCATCGGTTCACGCTCTTTGGGCTTGAGACTTTTGGTTATAGCAAGGAAGTTGTTTTCCCTTTTAGAGTTAAAGCCAAAGACCCTGCCAAGGATATTTCTATCAAAGGGCAGATTAGTTACCTACTTTGCCAAGAAATATGTATTCCTTTTGACGCCGAAGTTCAGGTGCGCATTCCTGCAGGCGAAGCCTTTCCTTCACTTGAGGAAAGTATTGTTTCTAAATATGTCGATCAAGTACCCGGGCTTGGTGCGGAAGCAGGTTTGAATATTGAAACCTTAGTCCTTCGTGGCGAAGGAGATAAACGCGAGCTTTTAATTACCGCCTTGTCCAAGAGTGAGCCTTTTGTTTCTCCTGATATAATTGTTGAAGGGCCTCCAGGCTTTTCCTTTTCAAAGCCAGAGGTCAATCTTTTAGATAATTCTTTAAAAGCAGAATTTATTATTCCGGTTTCTGTCGCCAAAGAAAACAAGGGCGTATTGGAAGGGAAGCTGTTAACACTCTCTCTGGTCGACGGTGTTAGAGGATTTGAAGTTGAAAAGCTTGCTCAATTTACGCCGATCACAGGCTTTAGTACCTCTACACCTACAGAACTCCTTACTATACTCGCGATAGCCTTATTGGGCGGCTTTATCCTTAATCTTATGCCTTGTGTCTTACCGGTTTTATCTTTGAAGTTACTTTCGGTAATCAAACATGAAGGAAAAGATGGATCTGAGCTTCGGAGAAGCTTTTTAGCGATTAGCCTTGGTATAATTACATCCTTTTGGCTATTGGCTGGTCTCGCTATTGGGCTTAAGACGGCAGGCATTTCCGTCGGCTGGGGAATTCAGTTTCAACAACCCTTATTTCTGATTGGTATGGGGGGTATTGTAACTCTTTTTGCTGCTAATCTTTTTGGCTGGTTTGAAGTATTTGCCCCTGCTGGATTAACAGATAAGGCGATCACTGTAACTGATCGCAAGGGGAATTCAGGGGACTTCCTTAAGGGAATGTTTGCAACTCTTTTGGCAACACCCTGTTCAGCACCTTTTCTCGGTACTGCAGTTGGCTTTGCTTTGGCGAGGGGTACTCTTGAGATATTCGGTATCTTTACCGTTTTAGGATTGGGGATGTCGATCCCATACTTACTTGTTGCGGTTAGACCAGAGTTTGCGAGGATTTTGCCTAAGCCAGGCAAATGGATGGTATGGTTAAAATTATTCCTCGGTTTGATGTTGTTGGGAACAACTGCTTGGTTGCTTAGTGTTCTTTTTGTCCAAGTTGGCACGGTAGCGACAGTCGCGGTAGGAGTGCTTTTGGCGATAGGCATGGGTGTCCTCGCTTTAAAGAAATTTGCGCTTATGCAAAGGATATCCTTGGTTGGCGTTTTGGCACTTCTTTCTATGGCTGTTCCCTATGGATTAGCTGAAGCTCCTCAACAGGCGGCTCGCTCTGATTTGTGGCTCCCTTTTGACCAGGCTCAGATCTCGACACTTGTCGGTTCTGGAAAAGTGGTTTTTGTCGATGTAACCGCCGACTGGTGTATTACATGTCAGGTTAATAAAAAATTCGTGCTCGAGACGGATGAAATACAGTCTCGCCTGGATCAGGATGGCGTTATTCCCATGCTTGCAGACTGGACGCTACCGAGTGAGAAAATAACGTCTTATCTTAAACAATACGATCGCTTCGGAATCCCGTTCAATATCGTTTACGGTCCAGGAGCGCCCGAGGGCATTGTTCTCTCCGAATTACTTTCTATTGATGAGACAAAAAAGGCTTTTGATAAGGCTGCTTCTAAGTAAGATTAAGGGGTATTTTTCAATAAATTACTTAGAGGAATTATATAGTGGTAATCGCTATTGGAGATAAGGTTCCATCTGCTTCAGTTTGGACCAAAGATGATGACGGTATCAATAAACTCGATGTTGTTGATTTTTTAAAAGGTAAAACGGTCGCGCTTTTTTCTGTACCAGGCGCTTTTACCCCAACTTGTCAGGAAAAGCATTTCCCGAGCTTTAAGTTACACTCACAAGATCTGAAAGCGAAGGGTGTTGATGTTATCGCCTGTATGTCGGTTAACGACCCGTTTGTGATGCAAGCCTGGGGGAAGTTACTTGATGCTGAAGGGGATATAATGATGCTTGCTGACGCAGATTGTGAGCTCGCTACCGCCTTTGGTCTTACAATTGATGCATCTGGTGCTGGGCTTGGACAACGATCTGCACGTTTTTCTATGCTTATTAAGGATGGAGTCGTATCAGCTCTACACACCGAAGAAGCTGGTGGATATGAGCGTTCCAGTGCCGAGGTTCTCTTAGAGAATCTTTAGGAGGTTTTGATAAGAGGGGGGATTTCTGTAAATCTCAGAACGCTGACAAACCCCGTCATATTTGGCGGGGTTTTGTTTTGTACTAAG
>CAJXUS010000115.1 GCA_913060675.1 uncultured Rhodospirillales bacterium | reverse complement strand
TACGAGATCAGCCTCGGTCTCGTGGGCTCGGAGATGTGTATAAGAGACAGATTAAAAGATTCCAAGAGGGAAAATCAGAATTTACAAAAAATAAGTGTTAACTATTGGACGGCTTGGCGATGCCTTCGACGATTAGTTCAACACCACGAATGACACCCTTACCCATTACCTTATCAGCAGCACTTTGTAGTCGTTTGGTGATTTTATCACTCGTATAGCCATCCGCAGTAAAGTAGCGGTAGTTATAAAGGGAATGCAGTTCAGCAATAAAATCATTTTGAAGTCGAATTTGCCATCTCTCTATATTGATCAAGTCGTCCCCTTCAGCAACTTCGAGCGTAATTTTTACAGTTACATGGTGGGTAACAACCCCCTCTTTGATGAGAGGAATTACTGTTGGGGGGAATTCAAGAAAGGCTGATGGGATCTCAGGAGGAGCTTCAACAGTCTCTTCTTCTGTACCCGGTGGTTTAAGAAAAAACCACCAACCAGCAAAACCACCTCCTCCTAAAAATAGAAGGATTAAGAATATAATAATGAGTTTTTTCATAAAGGGCACCAGTAATATACATCTAACGTAAAGTATTCTATTAGGATGAATATAGTTTAATTATGGTAAAAGATAGGTTTTAGACTTAAGTTGGTACGTTTAATTAGGGGTTATTTGGGTTAAACTCATAATCTAGAAATGTTTCCACCCCAAGTTCGTGATTTGAAATAGGCTCCCATTTTCACGAAGCAAAGACACTTCATCCCCTTTTTCAACGATTCCAATTCGCGATAGCTTAATCGCCAGAGTACTAGAGAGCTTGATAATTTTTTCTCTTTGGCTTCGGTCTGCTGTAAAAAGCAGTTCGTAATCATCGCCGCCCGTGACAGCGAGTTTTGTTTTCAAATCCTTATTTTGATTCATCAAAGCATTAAAGGCGTTTGAAAAGGGAAGATCTTCTTCCTGTATATTTGCTCCGACCCTTGAAGCCTTGGTTATATGAGTTAAGTCTGCAAGCAACCCATCAGAAATATCCATGGCAGTATTGGAAATACTGTCTTTAAGAAGGTAGCAACCAAGTTCGGTTCGTGGCTGAGGGACGCGAAAACGCTTGATAAGATTTTGACGGAATTCAGATATACTTGAGCTAGCCTCGCCCTTCAAAATTTTTAATCCAGCTGCAGCGTCTCCTAAGGTACCACTGACCCAGATGTCTTGGCCGGGTAAGGCTGTGTTTCTTTTTAGACAACGATGGCGTGGAACGTGGCCAAAGCAGGTAACTGTGATTGTAAGTGGACCTGGGGTTTTAACCGTATCTCCACCGATTAAATGTACAGAAAACAGCTTCTGATCGGCCGCCAGTCCGCTGGTGAAGGATTCTACCCACTGTCTATCTATATTATCGTTGTAGGCCATGGAGAGAGTGTAGGCGAAGGCCTCAGCCCCCATAGCTGCCAAGTCAGAAAGATTCACCCTTAGGCACTTACGCGCAATATCTTCAGCTGGATCGGTAATGAAAAAATGGACACCTGCGATTAAGGTGTCCATTGTGACAACGGTTGATCTATCTGGATGCTCAGAAATTAAAGCGGCGTCGTTCTTTAGCGCATAAGCTTCATCGTATCCGATGGAAAGTGGGGCAAAGCAGCTATCAATAAGATCAAATTCACTTATGTCCACAAAAATACCCCCTTCAAACGGGATTATTTATCAAACTCATCCTTACGCAAACTATGCGCCAAACGATCCAAACATCCGTTTACCATGGCGGTTTCTTTGTCACCAAGGAAGGCATGAGCCACATCAACATATTCTGAAATAATGACCTTAGCAGGGGTATCTACATGCTGTTGGATTTCATAAGAACCTGCAACCATAACCAACCGAAGGATAGGATCCAGACGGTGTATTGGCCAGGATTTATCCAGAACAGAAATTAACATATCGTCTAGGAGTTCACGTTCTTGATTGATACCTTTGTAAAGTTCAATCAAGAGCTTTTGGTCCAGATCTGCAATATTAAGGCCGTCGATTTCTTCATCCAAACGGTCACTCAAAAATTCATTGAGTGCTGTTTTGGCACTCGCCTTGTTAAAATCAATCTGAAAAAGTATTTGAATTAAAGCAAGGCGGGCCTTACTTTTTTTCAGGCTGTCATTCGTAGGTTTCGAATTATCATCAGTCACGGTATAACAGTCCTTATGCAACGCCATATTGGCGTTTTAATGCAATCATATCAAGGCAAGCGCGGGTAACGACGCCACCCTTATTTTTTTCTGACTTGCGTGCTCTCGCCCAAGCCTGAGCTTCGTTCTCAACAGTCAGTACACCATACCCGATCGCCATGTTTGAATCTACAGCCAGGTCTTGAAGTTTTCGGGCACTCTCTGCACAGACATAGTCATAATGGCTCGTTTCGCCTCTAATGACACAGCCAAGGGCAACATAGCCATCAAATTTTTGACCCTGTTTTCGAATGGAGGCAAATTTGATTGCTGCTGGTAGTTCAAATGCACCAGCAACCTGCACGACTTCATAAGTACAGTCGTCTTTTTCCAGCTCGGCAATTGCTGCGTTTTTCATTTCATCAGCGATTTCATTATAAAACCGAGCTTCGACGATTAAAACGTGAGGTTTGTCAGTCATTCGCAGTTACCTTGCAATAAAGTTGGTGCTGTATCGTTCGTCATCTCAAAATATCTGTAGGATGATTTACTCTACGATTGGACGCTGTTCAACAACAGAAAGCCCGTATCCGTCAAGACCTACGATGTGTTTCTCGGAATTTGTAAGAAGAATCATCTGCTGAACACCAAGATCAAGCAAGATTTGAGCGCCAACACCATAATCTCTGAGATCATGATTAACTTCTACGGGCTCTCCAATTCTGGTCTTGATCGTATCTGAGAGACTACGTGGAGATGGTTCTCTGATTAAAACCACGACACCTTCGCCATTTTGATCAATCATCTTCATCGAATTGTGTAAATCACCTGCTTTTCCACTGTGATTATCACCGAGGACATCATCGAGCACATTCAGAGCGTGCATGCGAACCATAACTGGTTTGTCAGATGATATTTCACCGCGCCATAGAGCAACATGCTCTGCATATGTTGTGTTATTTACAAAGACAGCCATGTTAAATTCACCAGCGATACTGGTGTTGAGCTTACTCTCAAGTGTCCGCTCTATCAGGTGGTCGTGTTTCCTACGATAAGCAATAAGATCAGCAATGGTTGAGATTTTTAAATTATGTGTTTGGGCAAAATCAATAAGATCATCGCGACGGGCCATCGTGCCGTCATCGTTCATTATTTCACAAATAACACCAGATGGATTTAAACCAGCTAGCCGTGATATATCAACAGCGGCTTCTGTATGTCCTGTTCGCACAAGGACGCCACCATCCCGCGCAACCAGTGGAAAAACATGTCCAGGAGTAACGATGTCACCAACCTCAGATGTAGGGTCAATCGCAACTGAAATTGTACGCGCTCTATCTGGAGCAGAAATACCCGTGGTAACGCCTTCTTTGGCTTCAATAGATACTGTAAAAGCCGTTTCGTGACGGGTTTCATTTTTTTGCGCCATCAAAGGAAGATCCAGCTCTTCCACTCTTTGGCGGGCAAGTGCAAGGCAGATTAAGCCTCTACCGTATTTTGCCATAAAGTTGATTGCTTCAGGTGTTGCCATCTGAGCTGGTATAACAAGATCACCTTCATTTTCTCGGCTCTCGTCATCAACGAGAATAAACATATGGCCATTACGAGCTGCTTCAATGATCTCTTCTGGCGAAGAAAGAATATCATTGAACGTTTCACGTTGTTCATTTCCACTTTCAGCCATTTTTTTGCCTTTCAAGCAACTGACCAACGTAACGGGCCAGCAAATCAATCTCTAGGTTTACCTGACAATCACCAGTTTTATATGTTCCTGGTTGCCACTGACCCAATGTCGTCATTTCAGCAGTGTGGGGAATAATGTTAACCCCAAATAGATTTCCATCTACTTCATTTACGGTCAGGGAGGCACCATCAAGAACAATGGAGCCTTTCGGAGCTATGTATTTTGATAATTCTTCTGGAGCTTCGAAAGTAAAGCGACGCGAATCGCCCTCGGGAATAATACTGATTACTAAAGCCACGCCATCCACGTGACCCGAAACTAAATGCCCGCCAAGTTCGTCGCCTAGACGCAATGCCCGCTCAAAATTTACAGGGGTATCAATACACCAATTTGCAAGTGTTGTCTTTGATAGCGTTTCGGCGGATACATCGGCACTAAACCAACCATGTCCTTTGCCAACTACTGTTAGACAAGCACCAGAACAAGCTATTGATGCGCCAATATCGACGGTTTCCATGTCATAAGAACAGTTGAAGACAAAACGTTTGTCGCCGTTATCTTCAATCTCCTTAACAGAGCCTAAATCAGTAATAATTCCTGTAAACATTCTATTGTGCCTTTAGGCTTTTCCCTAGGTTCAGTTTTCTGGGTTTATTCTCTCGGGTATATCTTAAAAATCCCGACGGTACGTTTCCATAATGTCATCACCCAGTTTGGATACACAGGTCAAATGAAATTTTGGTGCTAACTCAAGTTGCTCAAGACCAAAGCCAACGGAAGCGGCAACCCCATCGCCACCAATAATCTTTGCTGCACGAAACCAAACGATACGATCAACCAAATTTGCCTTTAGAAGAGAGCCAATAATATGAGCGCCACCTTCAATTAAAAGACGTGTGATTCCACGTTCTCCAAGTTCCCTCAAAGCCGCGGCGGGACTAATATATCCATACTCATCTTTGTGCAAGATAACAACGTCCACACCTGCTTCTTTATAAGCATCTAAACGTGCAGGGTCATTATCGCCAAATGTCATTAAAATTGTCTGACATTCTTTTGCTCTCGCAACGAGGTAATGAGTAAGCGGTAGCCTGAGACGCCCATCCATTACAACACGCACAGGTGAATGCTTTTCGAGTCCAGCAAGACGAACGTCTAATCTCGGATTATCGAGGACGGCTGTACCACTCCCAACAAGAATAGCGTCGTGTCTGACCCGCAACATGTGGCCTGCGCGACGGGCCGCCTCACCTGTCACCCATTTACTTTGTCCTGATTTAGTCGCGATCCGACCGTCCAACGTTGTTGCAACCTTAAGGGTAACCAAGGGTCTTCCGTGCCTAATACGGGTTAAAAAACCTGCATTGAGTTCTTCAGCCTCGTGTCGTCGTATTCCAAGATCAACGTCGATACCAGCTGTTCTCATTAATTCCAGCCCACGACCCTGGACGCGAGTATCGGTATCTTCCATTGCAACAACACAGCGATTAATACCTGCGTTAATAAGAGATTCTGCACAAGGAGGCGTTAGTCCATGATGGGAACATGGTTCAAGGGTTACATAGGCAGTGGCACCACGTGCATTATCACCTGCTTGAGCGAGAGCTTCGGTTTCAGCATGGGGACGTCCGCCTGGTTGAGTAAATCCACGGCCAACGACAGCTCCATCTTTAACAATTACACATCCAACTGCTGGATTGGGAAACGTTGAGCCCACCCCGCGCCCAGCCAACCCCAGAGCCGCATCCATGTGTTGAAGGTCCTCGTTGCGAAGTTCGCTAGACATATCAAATTTTCTATTTAACTACGGTCGGCGTTTAAGCAAAAACGTTAAGAAGGTTCACGATCCAAAATATCAAGGTCATCACCAAGCTTACCTACAAATTCTTCAAAATCTCTTACTTCCTTGAAGTCTCTGTAGACAGAAGCAAAGCGTACATAGCCAATTTGATCAATGGTGGCGAGCGCATCCATAACCAATTCACCGATTAAATCTGAGGCAATTTCGCTTTCGCCAGATGATTCCAGGCGTCGAACAATACCACTAACAACCCGTTCGACACGGTCACGATCAACATCTCTTTTTTGGAGGGCAATATTCATTGAGCGGGCGATTTTTTCCCGGTCAAATGGCTCGCGGTGACCATTGCCTTTTACGACAGTCAGTTCACGGAGCTGAACACGTTCAAAAGTTGTGAAACGAGCTCCACAGCTGGCGCATTGACGTCGACGGCGAATAGCCGTGTGGTCTTCGGTTGGACGCGAGTCTTTGACTTGCGTATCTTCACTACTACAGAACGGGCAGCGCATATTCCCTCACTGATTCACCCCGAAAGGTGATCCGGGTTATGACTATTTGGAAGGCATAACCCGGATCTTTACCTAGATTTCCAAATCTTTATAAATCGGGAATTCGCCACAAAGTGCTTCGACTTCTTTGCGAACTTCCGCTTCGATTTTGGAGTTATCTTCGCGGTTTGCTGCCAGTCCATCAAGGACTTTAGTGATTAGTTCACCAACTTTCTTAAATTCAGCATCTTTAAAGCCGCGTGTTGTACCTGCAGGAGTACCAAGACGGATACCAGAAGTAACCATTGGTTTTTCTGGATCAAATGGAATGCCGTTTTTGTTACAGGTAAGACCTGCACGATCGAGGCTTTCCTCTGCAATGTTGCCAGTAAGTCCTTTTGGACGTAGATCAACAAGCATGAGGTGTGTATCAGTACCACCCGTTGTGATGGCAAACCCATTGTCTACGAGTGTCGCAGCCAGCGTTTGAGCGTTGCTAACAACTTGCTTCGCGTAAACTTTAAAATCTGGGTCCAAAGCTTCTTTCAATGCAACTGCTTTCGATGCAATACAATGCATCAATGGGCCACCCTGAAGACCAGGGAATGCAGCAGAATTGATTTTTTTGCCGATATCAAGATCGTTAGACAAAACCATACCGCCACGGCCAGCACGCAATGTTTTGTGTGTCGTTGTTGTTACGACATGTGCGTGTGGAAGTGGGCTTGGGTGGATACCTGCAGCAACCAGGCCAGCAAAGTGAGCCATATCAACGTGGAGATAAGCACCGACTTCATCTGCGATTTCGCGGAATTTAACAAAATCTATAACGCGTGGGTAAGCAGAACCACCAGCAATAATCATCTTTGGCTGGTGCTCAACAGCAAGAGCACGAACTTCGTCATAGTTAATCTGGCTAGTTTCTTTATCCACGCCGTAACAAACAGCGTTAAACCACTTACCAGACAGGTTAGGACGTGAGCCGTGGGTAAGGTGCCCACCAGAAGCCAGATCAAGACCCATGATGGTGTCGCCGGGCTTTATTAGAGCCAGAGTAACGCACTGGTTAGCCTGGGCACCAGAGTGGGGCTGTACGTTGACGTAGGCACAATCAAACAGTTTTTTAGCACGTTCAATTGCAAGGTCTTCAATCACATCAACGTATTCACAACCACCGTAATAGCGACGGCCAGGATAGCCCTCAGCATATTTATTGGTCAACACTGTACCCAATGCCTGCATCGTAGACAGGGATACAATATTTTCAGAAGCGATAAGTTCGATCTGATTTTGTTGACGGTGCAGTTCTTGATTAATTGCAGTTGCAACTTCAGGATCAGTTTGGGCCAAAGGCGCGTTAAAGAAGGTCGTTGTATCTAAGCTCATGACAACTTCACTCTCAGGTAAAGGTGATTATTATTTAAGTTTTTCGATGCGTCCGATATGTCGGCCACCGGCAAACTCAGTGTTAAGGAAGGTGTTAAGGGAAGCTTTCGCTACCTCAATACCTGTTGTTCTGGACCCTAGTACCAGAACATTGGCATCGTTATGCTCTCGAGCTAAACGGGCCAAGGTCTCGTCGTGACACAGTGCAGCGCGGATTCCTCTATGCCTGTTCGCAGCAATCGATATGCCGATACCGGATCCACAAACAAGAATACCAGTGTCAGCTTCACCATTTTGAATTGCTTTTGCTAAAGCGGCTCCAAAATCAGGATAATCGACACGATCGGGGCTATTCGTACCCAAATCGAGAACATCATATCCCAAGGCGATGACATCTTCTTTTAGTAAATCTTTTAGTTCATATCCGGCGTGGTCTGCCGCTAAAACAATGGTTTTTTTACTCATGTTTCCGCGCTTATTGTTATCTCAAAAAAGTTAGCTGCATAAATAGCACAAGAGACTTTCAGATGAAATGAGAATGCGTGGCATATAGCTCATTCCCTAACGGAATTGATTGTCTATCAAGCTGTTTTTGTTATCCAATCACCAACTAACTCTAATGAGTTTAAGTTTTATGGTTTGTTATAATGTGATTCTTTTGTTTGATGCTAGACAATTTACGTACATTTTATAGAACATCTGCGGCATTATTGTACCAAGACAACTTGCCGTTAAGATCACTGAGGTAGGAAAAAATCTCATGAATTAGAGCTACTGGCTTGAATACACATCTAAAACTAAGAATTTAAATTAATTTTACAGCTAGGTGGTGTCATTAATATATTGAAATAAATGGGAAATATTTAAAACCTGGTAAAAAATGTGTGCTATTTTGTCGCAGGCGATTGGGCGATTATTACGCCTCACCTAATTTGCCTATACATCTGAATCTACAAACGATTCTTATAAATCAGCCAATATTTTGATTGCACTTGAATGATTCTACTTATTCCCCACTACTAAAAAAAAACGTCGAACCGAAGGTTCGTGCCTCATCAAAGATGTAGAAAAGCCCAAACTCCTAACGATTAAAAGAATCCTTACTTTCTTCCCGTACTCCGTAGGTAAAGTACGCGATATTGCCGGTGAAGCCGGAACCAAAGTCATGTTTGATGGGGCCAAATTAGGTGCACTGCGCCTAACTATGCAGGTTTGGCACGAACATAGAACAGCTTATCTTAAATCCATAGTCGATGACGCTAAAGCTTTTACCCAGGCTCTGGGGCGCGAAGGTATTTCAGTACTTGCCAAGGAAAAGGGGACGATCAATCATACTATTTTTTTTGACTGGGGTTGCTCATTTTGGTGGAGTACAAGCGGATTCAAGAGATTTACGTTAGGCAAGTTTTCTGGACTGTCGGGTTGGACTTCCTATTTTCCAAGTAGACGGGACCTAAATGGCCTGAGGATAATTACTTACCGTTGGTGTGTTGGTGTAACTGATGTGTTGTAAACAACCAGGGCTAGTCACAAAAATCTTCAGAATGGAAGAGCCTGAAAATCTTGCCTCAGAAGTGGCTAAACTTCGGGATCACTTTTATCGTCTTCATTTCATATGCCGGTCATATGCCGGCAATTATATAGGCAAATGGATGGGATCATAAAAGGAGATGGCTGGTTTCAGAAATAAATCAGCCCATAATTTCATCTATTAAGATGTAAATTCAGATATTTGGGGGGGGATGTTGGCTATTTATCCAGATAAAAACATTCTAAAGCGCAAAGCTTTGAAGAGACTTTATCAGAAGTGACGATATGTTTTACTTACATATTGTAGGTAACATCCGCCTCCAAATAATATTTGGAGGCGGAGTTATAAACCATTAATCGATAATGGTTAGGTTCTCAGCGGAAGATTTTCCGTTATTTCCAGCTTGAAGTTCAAAAGAAACCTTCTGACCTTCGTTTAGTGTGCTAAGACCAGCACGCTCAACAGCTGAAATGTGAACAAAAGCATCGTCCGCGCCATTGTCAGGCTCGATGAAACCAAAACCTTTAGTTGGATTGAACCACTTAACTGTACCATTAGGCATAATAATATTCCTCTCACAGGAGTATAGATTTCGTAAATTACACGGTGCAACATACGTTTTATAGAGCTCACACTGTCAGGGGATAACTAATTTAACAGGGATACCGGTTATTCCAGTAACACAAAACAAATGCTACGCTTCTGAAAGGAGATATAGGGCAGATTGAAAATAAGTCAACTAATTATTTTATCATTTTAAACAATGCAGCTATTCATTTTATGATATCAGGGTAAAAAAATGAATTCACTCTTATTCAAACCTTAATGTGATACCTCTGGAGAAAAGCCTTTAGGACCAAATAGGTCTTCAAAGGAATATTTGTGAACATTTTCTGCCGTAACCAATTGAGCCATTGGCCCAGCTACATATGGGAAGGTTCCCGCTGAAGAATTTGGTTTCTCGCCTCTTATAAGACGTAACAAATTACTTACAGCGATATTACCAATGGAAATCATATCATCACTTGCTGAAATTAAGACTTCCCCCCCTTTGTACTGCAAGAAAAAGTTCAGCGTTAAAATAAGCAGCTATCAGATTGAGGTTGGGATGTTTTTCACTGTATTCTTCCTTAAGGTCTGCCGCACGTTCTATTGCGGGTGCAATCCCATAGAGATAATCTATGTCATCATTAAGGTCGAGAACAAGGCGGACCAAACGCTCTTGCATAATTGCTTTCGTGTGTCCGTGTAACACTGGAATTACTTCAAGGCGATCTCGTAAAGTTGGATCATCGTTGAGAGATGCGATAAAGCCCTCAAGCATATCCTCTGACCAACTAGCTGTCTTCGGCCCCATAACCAGGGCAACCTTTATCTTACCCTGAGGTTTGTATTTTTGGATATGCTCTTTAACCCACTACCCTAATCGATAGCTGACATCAAAATAATAAACCATTGCCTTAGCATCGATGCCAAGGGCAAAAACTTCATTGGCGTAACCAACAATAGGAGTCGTTATCCTGCCCCCGATTTCAAATTAGCTTAAATTAAGATAGTCTTTTTGCAGTTTT
>CAJXUS010000114.1 GCA_913060675.1 uncultured Rhodospirillales bacterium | reverse complement strand
GAGATCTACACTATCCTCTTCGTCGGCAGCGTCAGATGTGTATAAGAGACAGTCCTAGAGGCGTCCAAACATTCTTCATTATAAAGCCCAAGCTTTGACAGAGATTCCAAATGTTTAAGGCCAGATAAATCATAATCTGTAAATTTGATATCATGTTTTGAATGCGAAGAGATTTTATAAAAATAATCTTTAAAATCCATATACTTATAATAATTTTTATTCTCAATTTCACATAAATTAAAAATGAACGAAATCAACGTTGAATTATTTTTGTCATATCGGTTTGAATTCGAAAGCAAGTTATAATCTGCTCCATAATCCAGTAGTTTATAAAGTATTCCTTTACTCCAGTTAATTCTATCAACAAGAGTAGCGTTCTCTGGATATGTATCGAAATGATCAGAGCTATAAGCTCCTGAATTTCGTACCTTAATATATTCTCCCAAAGCGCGAATTACATCTCCAAGAGCAGCGGCATTTGAAATATTTACATCCGCTTTGTGTCCCAATAACAAGTTGGTTATTTTTACGTCCCCTCCAATACTCAGAGGTAATGCAGCATAACCATTACTATCTAAAATATTGGGGTCGAAACCACCTTCAAGTAGGCATTTAACGGAAGAAACATCACTTGCACGCACGGCATTATGTAATGGATCACTTGAACCAATATCTGGACAATTTTGCCAATTAGCATTTTCATCACCAAACACCGGACTATAACTGATAAAAAAAGTTGAAAAAATCGAGAGAGCAAAAATGATATAAACCTTCATAACATTCGACCAATTCAATTCATAAAATGCTCTTATCATGTATTTTCTCATCTTCAGGATTATGAAACTTATAGATTATAATACTCACACTTTATATCTCTTGTTAAACAAGAAATTCCATCGTAAGTAATTTCCACTCAATTCCAAACTTTCAATTAAATGCCCATCACTTAAGCCCGTTCAAATAACTAGACCCGGCATTAAGAAACCCGCCTATTGCTGAATTACGACCAGCACGTTTATAGGCCTTTGCCTGTTGATCTCCGGCATAGAGGATATTGCTTACTTCTTCTGCACCAAGTTTCTCTGTCTCTTCAATAAGCAACGCCGGGCTGCCTTCAATTTTCAAGCCTGCCGCGGCAAAATTAGCACGCTGTTGACCTGCCAACCTTTGCGTATTTCTTTGGCTGCCTTTGGCGTCCAATGCTGCCTGACGTCGCGCAAGTTTAGCCTGCTTCTTAGCGCGTTTTTGCTCTGCAAACCCTTTAAAGAGTGAACTACCCATTCCCAATGCAGAAGCAGCCGTTAATCCTGTTGCTCCTAGCCCTCCAATTAATCCGAGTGCAGGAGCAGCAACGCCAAGAACCTTGCCAACGCCTTTAAATAACTTTTTGAAAAAACCCATAATTTATCCCTCTGACTGAACTTCTGTAATCAGTGATCTGATTGTGGCTGGTAGAGGCTGTTGGGCCCGTATGAAAATTTGCGCTTTGTCGTCAAACCCATTTTCGGGATCGATCTCCAGGTATCCTGTGTAGAGATCCGGGGATTGTCCGAACGGTGTCGATCCGTCACGAAAGATATGAGATTGCGTATCGTTTAAACTATCCCCGGCTTCAATCGTGCCTGTGTTCATGACGTCAACGCCCATGGACACCACACGCTTTTTCTTGCCTCTACCCGTGCCGTTTTGCAGGGCAACAATGGGCGAGAGAGGTTGCACCACCGACTGGTAAGGCAACCCTGCGGTGATTTTCAATCCGGTGCGATTGTTTAACAACGACACAGTGCCATCCCCCGCAACTGTCGTCCTTGGTGAGACCTTGCCATCGTGCAGGATATCAACTTCTTCACCGATCAAGTGATTAAACCCATTGATCGTCCCGGCTGCTACGCCATCATAAGTGCCGCCGCAATCGACAAAGAAGGCATCTTTTTTGTCAGCGCCGTCATCAAATACGGCTTCCATAAACTCGATGTGGCGGGCAACGACACCGTTTACCTTGCGTTTGACCGATAGCCATAACACTTCGCGTTTGGCTTCATAGGTTACAGCGACGGTTTCCACCTCTCCCCAAGGGTGATCATCGGTTGATCCCCCAAGTTTGTGACGATGAAAGGCAACGACCTCCTGTGATTTTTCATAGGTCACACCGATCAACTGGCCGTCATCCCTGACCATCCAGATAATTGAATCAGGATCGTTCACCATATCCATATCTTTGATCCCCGTGCCCGTTATGTGCTGGGAAAGGAAGGTCTGGTCTGGGGCGATAAAGCTGTCGCGTTCAAAGGAGAAGACAAATTCGTGCAACCGCTTGCGGTTCCGGCTGAGAAACAGCGCAACCTCCCCTTTTTGGATCGGCGGAATAGCGGCTGATCCTTCTGTGGTGTGCCTTCGGTTAATCACAGAAGTCACCGTCAGGGCTTCGTTGGCGCTTGATCCGCTGAGTGTTCTTGTTGCCCCGGATGTCCCCATCATCAAGGCGCGCCCCTCTACCATCCACTGGATGTGATTGACCTGCCCCGCTTTGATGGTGGCTTTAAAGGCATCATCCGCATTGGTTCCCAGGGTAAAGTTCTTTTCATCGGATGTTTTCGATGTCCAGATTGTTTGCGGCTGATCCGGGGGCGAGGCAAAAATGGAACGCTGCTGATAAAACGAACAGCGTCTTGGATAATTTTCAGCCTTCCACTCCGCAGGTTTTGCCGTGAAAGAAATATCGGCTATCGTCCAGTTATCGTGATCTTCCCGCTTTAACTCTTTTGGCGGATGGTCTTTGTGCACAATCCAAAGACTGTTTTCGGTCTGGGTAAAAACCAACTCGAACAACTGTGCTTCAGTATAGGGCGTGACGATTTCATACGGGGCAGCGTCTTTTTCAATCTGTCCAAAATCGCGATAAAACCGCATATAAAGATCACCGACTTCAATGGTATAGGCGTCTTCGGTGGAGTACTCAAAAGGGATCAGGCGGCATTGTTTATCAGGAAATTTTGCCATAGTAACAAAACGGGTTCCCGGTCGTCGGGTCATGCCACCATGAGGCAACACGATCCAGTTTTCACACAGGGCTAGCCCTGTTTGATAAAGTTGGGTGTCTTCACGTCCATGGAGCCGTGGGGTAATTTCCCCGCGGACAAAGCTTGCTTGAAGGGTACGAGGTGGCATCAGTTTCGCGCCTCCAACCAGCTTGATGGCGCAAGTTCACTGGTACCATCTTCCATCATATCACTGGCTTTTGCCTGTGCGAGATCATTGCGGTAGAGCCCAAGTGCCGTATTAAGTTTGGATTGAGACCCTGTCAAAACCTCTGCCAAACGAACCGCAAGTTGCCCCGAAATAACGCGACGGAGGTCCGGCGGCATATCCGATGGGTCAATATCCCGGCTGATATACCGATAATAAAGCGGCGCATCGAGATGGCAAAGCACATAGCGGCCCTCGAGTGTATATTTGACGGCCAGCCCATCCATCTCGCCAGTTGAGGTTATGGGAAGAGCCTGAATATCATCAACCGGGCGTCGATAGCGTTTCCAGTCGCCAAATGCAGGCACCTCAGCAGATACTGCCAATTTAACCCTACGGATGGCACAGCTCCAGGGATAAGCACGCAAGACAGTCTCGACAGCTCGGGGATAGGCAATTTTACACTGCCGCGCTTCCTTGCTGCTTTCTTCCAGACTGACAATGGACTTGTCCCCCAGGATCTGCAAAGCATCCCGGCAGATTTCAACCTTGCTGCTCATCTATCTTCCTGACCAAAGTTATAAAAGAAAATTCAACTAAAATGGGAGGCCGTCTCAAGGACAAAACCTCCCATCTTCAATTCTAGCTATAGAAGGAATCTCCTCCAGCTATCAGTCACGCTTTTTCCATCCAGCTAGAGGAAAAGTGTGCTTCATCACGCAGCTCAAAGGCATCGCCTTCTTCACGGAGTTGAGCCCCGTAATATCCTAGGGCAGTTGCTCTGACCTTTAGGGCAACCGCCTTAGCTTTTTGAGGAACTTTTTTTTCCGCCATTTCTTTTGGCATGTCTTCAGGCACTGCTTTAGAGTTCCCTTCAGGCTTACCGCCTTTGAGCTTTAGCTTCTTACCGGCAGCTCCGGTCTTTCGACCAGCTTTTGCCGATAACACCATTAGCTCTGTACCCCGGCAACAACCGCAGCAGAGATTTTACCTGTACTCGGATTGGTCCCGGATACGGTATAACGCAAACGCATATAGCGCTCATCCAGACCCTTTGGCAGGATGTGGAACGACGTCTGTTTTCCTGCTACCAGATCGGCCCGCACAATAGATTGTGAAAGAACTTCACGCGCAGAAGAGAAACTGGAATTATCATCAACCTCAATCGCAATTTTCAGCGATGTCAGGTTATTGAAAGCCTCAGTTACCTGTACGTTCAATGGTACAGCCTTACCATCACCAGGGTTAGAAGGCAGTGCCACAGAGGCTCCGACAACCGTGCCCGTTGTGCCAAGGTCCAGAATGTTCGTTGACGAAGCAGTACCTGTAATCGCCTGCTGATCAGAGAACGTGAGTTGTTTACTGTGGATCATGTTTTATCCCTCTCTCTATTAAGCAGACAGAACGCGTGCTTCGGAATTGAGCAACGCATCAGTTTCACGAATAGGAATACCGCGATAAGTCAGTACTTCCTGACCTTCGAGTTCGCTGTCTTTCAACCGAACGAAGTTATCGCTCGCGCCTGCATTAGTGGCCAAGGCATCCAAAGATTCCAGAACGTCGCGGTTACAGTAAATAACCTGACGACCACCCGCCGCATCACCGCGGCGAATACGAGACTGGAGCTTGTAATAGGCCTTGCGCATGAAATCATAGAGTTTCACATTGCCAGCTGACATTTCAGACACATCAATGTTGGCAATACGGGAAACATAACGCCAATCTTTAACAGCCAACCCAAGGTGCCATGTGAACTTTTCTTCTTTCACATAATAAGGGTTACTGTTTTCATCCAGTACACGTTGACGGCCCATGTCATCGCGTTGAAGGCCCGCTTTAGTGCCTTGTGGATAGAGCAAGTGACAATGGCGATCACCCCAGGTCACAAACCAGATCGATGTGTTGTCAGAACCAACACCACCCGCATCAATGACCTGCTCACCTGAACCGCCACCACCAATGGTGTTAAAGCGAGAGGAAAGGCCTTTGAACTTTTCAGGGGTTGTCGCTGTGTCATGATAGAAAAGACCGGAAGCTGCTTCCTGGTTCATTGATTCCATGAACGCCATGGCTTCATTTAAACGAACACCAGCTTCATTTTTGGCCAAATGCAACACACGCTCATCAATTGTCGCCAGTGCTTCAAGATAACCTGTCGTATCTGTAACCTGCTGTTGTTTTGCTTTTGACTGAGAAATGCCCTGATAAAGCGCCCCCCAACTTACAGATGGCAGGCCGGTACGAATGGTATGTAAATGCTCAGAGCCCTTGTTACACTCCATTGCAATAGCATCATCCAAAATTGGATTTTGCTGCTTGAGAAGCTCAATAATAGTTGCAGTAGATCCGTTTGGATCAGTCTGTTTATAGATGTCGATCAGATCGACAAAGGTATTTCCAAGTGTAGCCATGATTAGCCTTCCTTAGTAGATGATGGGTAGAGAATTTCCGCTGCAGATCTATTGCGTCGGGATGCACCGGCTCCGCCGGGGCTGCTGTCCTCTACCAGGGAGAGGCCAGCTTTATGAAAGGCGCGTAAAACGACCGGATCATTCAAGACCCCCGCTTCGCTCAACACGCCTTCCAGTTCAGAACCGCCAAAGGCTTTAAGCGCACGATTGGCCGTTCTGACATTGGTATCCATGTTCGGACCCCACTCTTCTCGCAGAGCCGAAGTGGTGTCCTCTATTTGTTGCTGCAGATAGTGTTGTTGTTCACGCTCCATTGTTTCATACGACTGGGATTTCGCCTGAAGATCTAACTCTGTCAGCGCCTGAGCCTGATCTGGTGAGAGGCCAAGCGCGTGAGAAAGTTCACTGATCGCACTGGTGTATTCTTTCCAGTCTCCGCCCGTTTGGTCTTCACCCATTTCTTTGGGGACAACCAATTCATAACCCTCAGGGCTATCAGGTACGCCGAGGGCAGCATAAAAGGCGTCGATTTCATCTTCGCCAGCCCCCTCACCCGGAAGTTTGATAAAACCGTCAGGGTTATCAGCATTATCAGCCCGATTATCAGAGTGACTGTCCTCAGTACCTGTTTCCAGATTTTGGCCTGTTTCCAGATTTGAGGAGCCATCGTTGCCATCAAGCGAAGGAGAAAGTGGCTCACCGGACCCAGATCCAGATCCGTTATTACCCGCGGATGACGGCTCATAAAAATGCCCGCTATCTTGCGATGCGGGCTGATCAAATGATCCAGATGAATAATCGAGACTAGCCCCTCCTGATGAAGGGATGTCGCCTGAAATTTGGGTATCGCTCATTCTTGCATATCTTCCTCTTGTAATAGATAAGCAGCTTTCGCCAATTCCGCCCGAAGGTCAGCACTGACAGAAGCTTTGCGGAGAATGTCAAAGACGATGGCGCGCTTGCCATCGTTAAAAATAGAGGGTCCACCGGGCACTGTCGCCTCAAACGCTCCGGCCTGATCCAAGATATCAGCCAAGACCAACTGTCCATCAGCCGTGGCAAAAAGCCGACCATAGGCATCTATCAGTTCATGCTGTTTCTTCAACGAAAAGGACCAACCTTTAAGCATTAAATTGCTCCTCTCCACCTTCAGCAATCTGACCACCTGCTATTTGATTGGGATCAATACCTGCCGCACCAAGTGCTTCCATTATCGGCAAAGCTTTGCCGGCTGTGTCGACCTCTTGTGCCTGTTGCGCAGCAAGCGCCTGTTGTTGTTCAGCCTCTATCTTGGCTTGCCTACTGGCTTGGACCTCTTCTGCTGGGCGCATAAGGTCTGCGGGCATACCATTTATATCCGCGCGCGCCCGAATGATCTTGTCATGATCAAAGTTGTCCATGATTGTTGGATCAAACTGTGCTTGTTGCGCAGCCGTTTCCAAAGTTCGCTGTATCCCCACGTCTTCGGCCGCACGTCTGAGCTTTGCCATTGGGCTGGTGAACTTTAGCGAAAGTTTACGGCCTTGAAGGGCTTCAGGCCTCGGCGGCAAATCAATAATTCCATCGGCCGCTTGGCGTTCTAAAATGGCATTTTCACGCATCACCATCGATGCCAACATTTCCTCTTGTTTGGCAAAGGGAGGACCGATTAGTTCATTCTTTTCTTGCGCCCTGAGCGCCGCCTCATAAGCAGTCATATCTGGTTTGTTGACGAGGATCTGCCAGAGATCGCCATAAAAATTAGCCGAGATATCCATCTGCTTTTTGGCAATCAGCTGTTCACCAATATCCGGACGCGCCCCCGTAACAATAGGTTGTATTTTTAGCCGTCCATCATCGGTTACCAAATCAGGATTGATTGCATTGGCACTCAGGTTTAAACGCCGTTTAAGCTTTTGAACTGTAGCAAAGGCAGGCGACACTGCCTGTTCTGCTGCCGCAATCGTGGTCTTATTCATGATATTCAGCTGCTTGATATCCGGCAGCGCCATCATACCCGGCCCCCAACCATAGGCCTGTCCGTCACTCTCGACAAAAGAGGATGCATGGATCGGCAATTCGTAATAGCCTGATTGTCTAAGAACGTGGTTATGCCCTTTAAGCACATGCACGGACGGCCAGGGAAGTTGTGTTGTCGTATCGTTCGCTAGTGCAGGATCAATCGCGTGGATCAACTCAAACTTTTCTTCCAGTTGATCTGGTCGATCCATCCGCATCCGCAAGAATTCAGGCAAGTTCTCGGTGCCAAACTCCTGAATGATCTGGCGCAAAGTCAGCTTGTACACCCGATAAAAAGTATCCACCTGTCCCCAGGCTGTTGTCGCCAGAAAACACTCAATTATGGGGATCATCCGATATCGGATTGGCGGAAGGTCTTCACCACCAGGGCCACGACTGAGAACTTCTTCGGTCATGAGAACCTGGTTGCCATAACAACCAAGAGACCGGAACATCCGCTGGGTATTTGCGACGAACCCTGATTGCGCCATATAGCGTACAGAAAATAACTTTTTTGCCCGCGCTTCGGCCCAGGCCTGAACCTCGTCATTTTCCTTTAACTCATCATCCATTGGCATAAGACCGTGCCAGATAGAGCCCCGTGGGATGAGCAAACTCTCAATCGCAGCTGCAAAACGTGCCAAATCCTGTAGAGGACGAGAGCTATACATCTTCGACATATCGCCCATTTTGCCTTCGAGGATAGACCCAAATGGATCTAACCGTTCGGCCGTTTCCTTCCAGATCTTCTCAAACTTCTGCCGCTCTTGCTGCAATGCGCTCTGGCGGTTGATCACCTTCTCAGCAAGTTCCATAAGATCTCCAGTCAAGGTTGCTCCAATTTTGTTGGAGTTTAGATATAGAAAAACCCCCGCGAATAATTGCGAGGGTTTTTAAAATTCTTCATACTTCAAGCATCAAGAAATACTTTTATGCGTCTGTGAGTTCTAAGAAGAAAACTTGCTCTACAGACCTATGTACCCAAGAACGAATATACCGTCAGCCAGAGGGACAAACAAAGTATAACGAAAATAATCAAATATTTTTATCATATTTTAATCTATTGATTACAATGTGTTATTATATTCAGGCTTGCGTAAATTCACTGTCGCCAGCCCCCGAACGCGACGCACAGGCGATGGATCTAGACTGGTATAAGGTGAGAGAATTGGTTTTTCCGCCGGATAAAGAATTTCTGTTGGAGATCGATAAGGACTACCGCTGGTGGCACTGAACGAAAATCCACCGACACTTCCACCATTTCCAATTCGAGAACGAGTTGGACGGCGATTAACCACACCGGTAGAGAAAGCACCTTCCCGGCTAGTCGGTTTTGAACTTGAGCCCGACGAGGCTTGATTACTTGCGCTTATTGAAAAAGATAAACTCACCTACCGAACCCTCCCAAAATTTGCTCTTTTGGCGTTTAATGTCGACAAATTTGGTGCCCTGTGAACAGCAGATGCTCCCGTTTTCACTCCCATACCCAACAAAGGTCTATATTGTTCTTCTTGCGGGTAAAGCGTTTGTATTGCTGTTTCGTAGATATTTTTTGACTTGGAGGAAACTTCATCTTTTCCAAATGCAGCACGTTGCCTTTGATTTTTTGCTCTCTCAAGATTAGCTTCAGCTACCGTCTGAAAATTACGATAGGTTTTATGACTAAAGAGACCCGCTTTCTCCGCAACACTTACCGCTCCATTTAATGCCTTTACTACGCCACTGGTAGAATTACCGGTAAATCCAAGAGCCATTTCTGTCGGAGAGAAACCCTTATCATAACCTAACTGGCCATACTCATCATATGACAAATAGGTATCAATGCCGGGAAGTAAGAAAGATCCAACGCGGCTAACTTTTGACAAAGCAGGATGGTTAATACTCGCGACTTTCCGAGAATAAGCCCGTGCTGCCGCAGGGCTCATCTGTGACCTTTTACGAACTTCATGAAAACCGAGTTCAGACGTTGGCCCATTGTAAAATCCGCTTTGTTGACGATATTGGTCAGCCCACCCAACGCGACTTCCATGATAACCGGGAGGGGCATCAGGTGTCGCGTGCCAATTATTCTTATCAAATAAAGCTGCTAACCCTGTAGTAGGAGATTCAGTTGAAGGGGTTGTCACCTCTTCCCCTATTTCTGCATATTCCTCTTCAAGAGCCGCTCGATGTCGATCCGCAGCAGCTTTTGTTTTTGCCTTTTCCTCAGCTTTAGCTTCAGCATCGGCAGCAACACTATCCGCAGGGCCAGCGCCTCCAGTTTTATTAGGACTAGGTCTATCTTCTTTCTGGTCACCATCGCCAGGATTAGAGGTTTCCGGGCCAGCTTTTCCACCATCTGGTTGTCCTCCCTTACCACCATAGAAATACTCCCGCAACCCAGTTCGGGGGTTAATCGAACCACTACCTCCCCTCGCCTTAAGAAGTGCTGCTTCTTCTTTATTCACATGAGCAAGTTCCGTATCACCGAACCGCCCTAACCTTGCAAGGCGATACAAAGCACCACCTCTTTTACTCGACTTTGATTTCACCTTCATCACCAGATTCCTTTCAACAAAAAAGCCCTGCAAATTGCAGGGCTCTTACTTAGAAAAGTCATTTTTGTCCGAGGGAATAATACACGTAAGCAAACCAAGATAAAAAGTATCATAAAGAATATTTCAACCTCAATCCCTACATCATTACGACTTATGCCTGAATCTTTATTGACAACAATTTACTCAAAGCTAGGATGGTAATTATTTTAAATGACGAAATACAACATCTCATTAACCACAAGCATCTATAATATAAGGGGAAATAACTTTATATTATAGAGAATTTATTTATTCAGTTAGAGATTTTAAATGCGCCTTGTACCACGTTTAATTGCATCTACTCTTTTCCTCTTTATACAACCAGCTCTCGCCGAAATGGGTGAAACTGTTACGATTACTCTTATAGACGTTATTCAATTAGACTTAAATGAGAGCCGGATAAAAGATCAAATTAAGGGGCTGTACCAGATAACTAGCCCATTCTTTGTTTAACAAATTGTTTTAACTGTT
>CAJXUS010000113.1 GCA_913060675.1 uncultured Rhodospirillales bacterium | reverse complement strand
CAGCCTCGGTCTCGTGGGCTCGGAGATGTGTATAAGAGACAGATTATAGCCTCGTCAGAAAAAGACTTAAGTTCGGGATGTTTTTTGACAAAGCCCAGACTTTCCTTTTTACCGGTTGAGACATTGCGGTGAAGAATGCGGGCTTTGTGTTTTAGCTCATGGATAATATCAGCCATAGAGTTTCTCCTAATACCGGATCTTTTCCGCTCCATGCGATCCAGAAGAATTCTTTGGGTGATCTAGCATAAAAATATGCAACGTCGCTACAAGGTGTGATGACTTTTGGCGGATAGGCACCCCTGTGTACCTTGCGCGAACATTAGAATAAATAAACTCAGAATACAATCCAGAATATAATAAAACAGAGTTCAGGAGTTTTTTATCTGTACTAAATCAAGGGGTAACCCTGTGGTGTATTTAACTTGCGAAACAGCAAACCGGGAATGGACCTCTGCGATATTGGGGAGCTGAAGAAGGTGATCTCGTAAAAAGCGCTCGTAGGCACGCATATCTGTAGTCACTACGCGTAAGATATAATCCATGCCTCCGCTGACCGTATAACATTCTGTAATTTCGTCAAAGCGAACCACGCGCCGCTCAAAATCTTCCAAACCATGTTGCGCTTGAGTGGATATCTTGACCGTGGTGAAGACAACAATTTCAAGACCAAGGCTATCGGGATCGATGATTGCTACGCGCCGTTTGATAATACCCTTTTCTTCAAGCCGTTTGACCCTTCGCCAACAGGGAGCAGCGGAAAGCCCGACTTGATCTGCGAGGTCTGCATTGCTGATATCTGAATCCTTTTGCAACAGGAGAAGGATTTTTTTATCTATGTTATCGATAGTAATGGGCATGTTAATTTCTTAAAAATTCAAATTATTGAAATCAGATTGCTATAATAAATGAAAAGATGTGAAAATAGAAAGAATATTCCTCCGCTATTTTGCCACAATGTCTGCAGCTGAAATAAAAATAAAAAACGGCGGCGATGAAATTAAGGGAAGATAAGGCTTTCTGGGAGAGGGCGAGTAGGGGCGTTTCTGGAAAACAGAAGCGAGCACGGGTCATATTCGGGCTACGAATTTAACCGCGAGAATCTCTTTTCCTAACATGATTGTTTTAACGCGCTTTCATCATTTGGTGATAGGCCCGGGGTACAATAATCCTTCTTACTGGCCCCGTTTTTGAGCTGTCGTTTTCAAGATTAATAATTTAAATGATCGTTTTCCGATCTGAGGACATGATAATGGGTGTTTTTAATCACGAGGCCTTTGCCGACCACGAGCAGGTTGTTTTCTGCAATGACGAGAAAACAGGCCTAAAAGCGATTATAGCCGTTCACTCAACAGCGTTGGGTCCAGCGGCAGGTGGCTGCCGGATGTGGGCATACAGTGATGATGACCTCGCAATCAGTGATGCCCTTCGCCTATCGAAAGGCATGAGTTATAAAAATGCCATGGCCGGATTAAATCTTGGCGGTGGTAAAGGCGTTATCATTGGTGATGCGAAGACTGATAAATCCGAAGATCTTTTTCGCGCCTATGGCCGTTTTGTCGATAGCCTGGGTGGAAAGTACATTACCGCCGAAGATGTTGGTATCTCAGTATCAGACATGGAAGTTGTCTCCCAGGAAACTCCTCATGTAGCGGGGTTAAACTCTGGACTTGCCGCGAGTGGTGATCCCTCTCCCTTTACTGCTCGCGGTACTTTTAACGGTATAAGAGCTGCGGTAAAATATCGACTAGTTAAAGAGGGCGTTCGTGGCTTAAAAGTTGCCGTTCAGGGGCTTGGGCATGTAGGATGGCATCTTTGTAAAGAGCTACACCATGCGGGCGCAGACCTTGTTGTTGCAGATATAAATGATGAAGTCGTGCAACACGCCGTAAAGGAATTTGGTGCGACTGCCGTATCGTGCGATCAAATTTTATATTGTGATGTCGACGTTGTTGCTCCCTGTGCTTTAGGTGCTGTTTTAAATGAGAATAGTATTCCTTTGCTTAAAGCTTCCGTTGTTGCGGGGGCTGCGAATAACCAGCTGGCTCAGGCTTCAGATGGCGCGCTACTCAGAGCACAAAATATTCTTTACGCCCCGGATTATGTCATCAATGCTGGAGGCATAATCAATGTTGCCGCTGAAATTGAAGGTAATTATGATCGCAAGTGGGTCGATACCAAAGTCGCCGCGATCTATGATGTGTTAATTGACATCTTTGAGCGCGCGGACAAAGAAAGTGGCTCAACGAGCGATATTGCGGATCTCATTGCTCAGGAGAAAATCAATAGTGCTGCCAAAGCTACTGTAAAAGGTAAACAAGATAAAAAAGTTGCTTGATTAAGTTGTTTCTAAATACCCCGAAGTAGGACATCTGCTTAGGGGTATTTTGTTATCTCGCAAATATTATACTGATTGAGCACCGTAGTAGAGGCTGACAGTATGTTTGGCTTCTGCAAAAAAGAGCCAACGCTCCGTGACAATTCCTATTGCGCCAAAAAAGATAGAGCAGAAGACCAAAAGGTTACTGATCCCAGCGCTTTCAGTGATCCCCGTAAGGGAGATCAGAAATACTGGCAAAATAAACCCTGAGATAAAGGTAATGTTCCGTAATTTCTTTGCGTGTTTACGGGCGATCTGAAATCCCATTTCTTTCATGAGATAGTTGGCTTCAGTATGGGCGGCTTCTAATAGTCGTACTTTGCCCATTGAACCAAGCCCCGTTGCACTCCCTACCGTACTGATACCCTTGGTTTCTCCTATATATTTCCAGTAATAATATTTAATGATAACGGAGACCAAAATAAGAGCGATGGTAATCATATCGAAGAGGGGAGTGTTCTTACCCTGTAAGTGTAAGATTCCGTTTAAAAGCAACGCCCCTGTGGAAAGGGATAGAGCAAGATAGCTTGCTGGAACGAAGCGGTTATGCCAAGCAGAAACGGGTTTGAGGCAGGCGTAAATCATTGATGTGCAATAAACGGTGGCTGCACAGAGAAGAAGTGCTGTAACGCCAATGATTAAAAGTAGGGATATTGTTGTATTGGGGGCGAATATCCAGCAAAGGCCATAGATACCTGTTGGGCCAAAAGTGACAATGGCCAATATGCCCTCTCGGCTAAGCCAGGATGATTTCCACTGCGTTAGCGCACGCCAGGCACGTTCCGGTCTGCCGAGGTGAAAGGTGGAAGAGAGCAAGCCGATGATTATCATCATAAAAGCTGTACCAAATCCACTATAGGCAAGGGTGCTATCTGCTGGAAAAACACCGAACATGTGGCCTGTGATTAACAAAAACAACAACCCGTATCCTGCGCCAGAAGCTGTTGTAAATAGGATGACTGATTTAGCCGGATGCATTTTGTAACTCCCTACAAACTTAAAGTGACAAAACCTTGTCAGCCCATTGGGCTAATAATCCGGCTTTTTCAGTGGATACGGGGGTGAGGGCTACAGGTTTATTTGAAGCTGAAACCGTGTGCTCGTTCTGTTTAGGTCGCGGGGGCAGGTATTTATTGGTTGGTTTGTAATCCAACTCTGCCATCAAGTCGAAACCTTCACGATCTGCAACCAGTTGGCTGACATCTGAAGTGGGATCATTCAGATCTCCAAAGCTTCTGGCTCCAACCGGGCAGGTTGAAACACAGGCTGGAACACGAGAGGCCTCGGGCAGATTTTCGTTATAGATACGATCTACACAAAGAGTGCATTTTTTCATGATCCCTGCGTCTTCATCATATTCTCTGGCGCCATAAGCACAGGCCCAAGAGCAAAGCTTACAACCAATACACTTATCTGCATCGACCAAGACAATACCATCTTCTTCGCGTTTGTAAGATGCACCGGTAGGACAGACGGTTACGCAAGGTGCATCATCACAATGAAGACAGCTTTTGGGAAAATGTACAGTCCGACTGTCGTTATCTTCATCGACGACTTCAAAACTATGTATCCGGTTAAACCATACCCCGTTTGGATCTTGGCCGTACGGGTCCATATCGGTGAGAGGTGCAGAGTGCCCACCCGTATTCCACTCCTTACAGTTCACCGCGCAAGCGTGGCAACCAACACAAATATCGAGATCAATGACAAGGCCAAGTTTTTTCTGTGGGCTTGTGGTCGGGAGACAAGTCATGATTTCTCTCCCAAAAGATCTTCGTTCGTGGTTAGCGGTGTCTGAGCTTTATCGTCCACTTTGGTTGTTTGAGATGGGGCATTTTTCGGTTCCGAAAAGTCTGCCCCGTAGCGAAGTACCGCAATTTGTTCCGGTGCATTGGGTAAAGCAGCAACAGCACCCAGCATTGGTTCCGTCAGACCTTCTTCAAGCTCATCACATTTCTCGATGCGAACACGGAGATCATACCAAGCGGCTTGCCCGGTTACCGGGTCAGAGTTGGAATAACGATACCCATCTTCTCGCGGCGGCAAGAGTTCCGAGATGATATGGTTAAGTAAGAAGCCTTTGTTAGATTCAGGCGCTTTATCGTCCAGCCCCCAGGCCCCTTTGCGTTTCCCAATGGCGTTCCAGGTCCAGATAGTATGAGGGTTTACCCCAGACATCAGTTTGACTTGGGTTTTCACCTTGCCATGCGGAGAGATAACCCAGATCCAATCGTCGTCTGAGATACCCTGCTTTTGCGCGGTAATTTCGTTGATAAAGAGACGGTTTTGTGCCGTGATCTGTCGAAGCCAAGCGTTCTGAGATCCCCAAGAGTGATACATGTGCATGGGGCGCTGGGTGATGGCATGAAGAGGATATTCGTTGCCATCATAAGCTTTCTCTTCCAATGGCATATACCAGATAGGAAGCGGATCAAAGGTCTCTTCAATACGGCTACGCAAAGCATCAGGAGGTTGATTTTCACCATGTCCTTGCGCCGCCAGACGGAACTTCTGCATATGTTCTGAGTAGATATGCATAACAATGCGTTCAGCCTTAGGTATCCAACCCATTTCATGAGATCGATCCAAATAAGATCTATTGGCAAATTTGTAATAAGACTGTTCAGGGGTAAATTTATCCGACCAGAAACATCCGTTATCGATGTAGCGCTGAAGCTGATCCGGGTTCGGATCTCCCTTGCCGTTTTGATCACCGTCTTTACCACGCCAGCCTGCGAGAGGGCCAACACCCGGGGTACGTTCATGATTTGTAATGTAATCAGAATAACCACCTGGGTAGGTTGGACTGCCATCTTGATTGGCCATGCCCGGTAACCCTAACCGAGCCCCAAGGTCTAGGAGAACGTCCTGAAAAGGCCGAACATCGCGGTCAGGTTTAATAACGGGTTGGCGAATTGAGTCTGCTGGGCCATGGGCACTACATATTGGGCGATCCAATAGGGAGATTGCATCCCAACGTTCCAGATACGTCGTGTCCGGTAAAATCAAATCTGCGTAGGCCACCATTTCGGAATTGTAGGCATCCGAATAGATGATTTTTGGTATTTTATAGCTGCCGTCTTCATTCTTATCAGTGAGGTATTTGATGGTGCTCTGTACGTTCATTGAGCTATTCCAGCTCATATTGGCCATGTACATGAAAAGCACATCAATAGGATAGGGATCCCCTTTCCAAGCGTTGTGTATGACCATGTGCATCATGCCATGGGACGAAAAGGGATACTCCCAACTGTAGGCTTTATCGATACGTTTGGGTGTACCGTCGGGCTCTACCAAAAGATCTTCTGGCCCGGTTGGAAACCCAAGTGGCATACCTGGCAGAGGCGTATTGGCAATAGATTCATGTCCTGCAGGTTTGGGCCCAGGAGGACAAGGGCGTGGGAAAGGGGGTTTATGGCGGAACCCGCCAGGAACATCAATGGAGCCTAAGAGCATCTGTAAAACATGAATTGCTCTACAGGTATGAAATCCGTTGGAATGAGCTGATATCCCCCGCATGGCATGCATGGAAATCGGGCGACCAATCATTTTGTCTTGTTTGCGGCCAGCCCAATCTGTCCAGGCGATATCGAGTTCGATCTGTTCTTCAAAGGCAACATGAGCGATCTCGGCTGCAATACGTCGAATATTATCTGCGCTATACCCAATCTGTTCAGCAACGGCATCAGGTGAATATTGAGTATCGAGATAACGTTCTGCCATTAAATGAAAGGCGGGTACCGCTTTTCGGCCATCGGGAAGGGTATACTCGCCTGCCAAAGATGGCTTTGCGTCTGGATTGTTCGCAGATATTAGTGTTTTTTTATCAGCGTCGTAGCAAAGAGGATTGTCTTGTGCATCTCGTACAAACAGGCCGTCATCTGCGGCACCAGGATCTTGTATGATGAGCCACGGAGCATTGGTATAGCGGGATAGATAATCCCAATCTATTTTTTCGGCTTTGAGTAGCTCGTGGATGAGGGCAAAGACAAATAAGCCATCTGTTCCAGGGCGAATACCAATCCATTCATCTGCAATACCGGAATATCCGGTTCGTACAGGATTAACGGATACAAGTTTTGTACCTTTTCGGCCTTTTAATTTACCAAGGCCGATTTTAATTGGATTTGAATCGTGGTCTTCTGCGACACCAAACATCAATAGGTATTTTGTTAAATCCCAGTCTGGCTCACCAAATTCCCAGAATGATCCTCCGGCGCTATAGAGACCAGCTGCGGCCATGTTGACCGAACAAAATCCACCATGAGCAGCAAAGTTACGAGTGCCAAATTTTGCAGCCCACCAACCCGTGAGACTTTGAGACTGATCGCGGCCGGTAAAAAACGCGAGTTTAGAGGGATCTTTAGCCCTTATTTTACCAAGCCATCCCCCGGCAAGTTCAAGAGCTTCGTCCCACTCAATTTCTTTAAACTCTCCGGAACCACGTTCACCTGTTCGCAAAAGGGGTTTTTGTAACCGCGCTGGAGAATTGTGCTGCATGATACCAGCAGAACCCTTGGCACAGAGAACGCCTTTATTTACCGGATGATCTGGGTTGCCTTCAATGTAACGGATTTGATCGCCACGTAAGTGCACTTTGATGCCACAGCGACAAGCGCACATATAGCAGGTTGTGGTCTTAACTTCGTCCGACACATGTGGGGACGTGTCAACGTCCTCTTGTTTGGACGTGGGAAAGAAGCCCATTCATCATCTCCATTTTACCGCTACCCTGATGTAACTTGATTATTTTTATTGATTTTTATTTTTGATAGTACAGGTTGTTATATTTTATTCAATATACTGATTTTTAAGCAGAATGAGCCACAATGGTGGCAATTGCCATGCTCGCTAATCTGGCTGCTGGTGGGTCCGCACGACTGGTTAGGACAATCGGTACACTGGCACCAAGAACAATCCCGGCAGCACAAGCGCTATCGCAGTAAACCAATTGTTTGAACATGGCGTTTCCAGTTTCGATGTTTGGCACCACCAACACATCGGCTTGCCCTGCAACAGGATTTTGAATGTCCTTAATTCTTGCCGCCTCTGGCGAGATCGCATTATCCAGTGCCATGGGACCAAACACGTCGGCCTCGCTAACTTCTTCAACGGCCCAACGGGTCAGCTCTGCGGCCTCAACACTGGATGGAATTTGTGGGTTTTCTTCTTCTGTAGCTGAAAGGACAGCAACCTTTGGTGTCTTTGTTCCCAACGCATGCATCATGTCTACAGAATTATGGATAATGGCTTTTTTCGTTTCGAGATCGGGCGCGATATTAATTGCGGCGTCCGTAATCGTCATAACCCGGTCAGAACCGGGTACGGACATATAGAACGCATGGGACAACCTACGCCCTGTACGCAAACCCGCCTCTCGGTTGACGATAGCTCTCATAAAGGTGTCGGTATGAATTTGCCCCTTCATGATGGCGCTAACTTGTCCGGTTCTGGCAAGGTTTACTGACAAATAGGCCGCAGTTTCTTCGTCATCCGCGTTATGGACTTCTATATGAGTGAGGTCCCAGTCAAGTTCTGCTGCGAGTTTGGTAATGATGCCTCGATCCCCAACAAGAACCGGCTCGATTAAGCTGGCACCGGCTGCAAGGTATGCACTTTCCATTGTGATTAAGCTGGTCGCATTCACTATGGCTGTTCTGGCTGGAGAGTATTGAGCAGCATTGTCCAATAACGCATTGGGGCATTCAATAGGGTGCTGGCTCAACATTAACGTATACCTCGATCACAAATAAAAGGATCTCTCGTCGTTGGTTTAGGTGCGCCAAAGCAATAGAGGTTCTCTAAAAATTGAGTGCACACATAAAGCCATTCAAAGAGAATGTGGTGTGAGGTAATTGTTTATCTGTATGGGCTTTTAACTATAGCTCCATTTGGATCCATTCGATGGGTCCAAATGGAGTTGGGAATTTTATATTTTTCTGGGAATCGGATGATTTTCTCGTTCTTGAGGTTCTTCCATTAGCCGATCAATGGTTTTACCCAGACGTTTTATGCCGGGTTCAATCTTAGCATTTTCGATTGAGGTAAATCCTATACGGATATGTGTATCAGGGGCAGGACTTTCCATGAAAAATGGCATACCTGATTCAATTAAGACACCATCCTTGTAAGCCTCTTTGACCAATCGGTTTGCACTTATCCCTTCGGGAACTTTGACCCAATAAGAGGTTCCACCAGAGGAGTGAGAGTAACTGCACTCAGGTATATAGGTGCGCAATGCCTTATGAACGGCATTCCACCTATTATGCCACCTTCTTCTGAGGCTATAAATCAAACTGTCGTAATATCCAAGCGAGAGAAACAGGGCGACCGTGCGTTGATTGTTACTTGGGGTGTAACGAACGACCAAACGTCGATAATATTTCAATTCTGCAATTAACTCTGGTGCTGCAACGACATAGCCGACACGAAGGCCAGGAAATAAAGTTTTGGAAAGACTACTGATATAAATCACGCGGTCATTATTATCGAGGGCTTTCAGTGCTGGGCTGGCAGACTTGAAATAGTTAATCTCGTTTTCATAGTCGTCTTCAATAATGATAAAATCTTGTTCTTCGGCCTTTTCCAAAAGCTTACGTCTTCGTGTCAGCGGCATTGTAATTGTCGTCGGGCATTGATGGCTGGGGGTAACGAAGGCGTAGTCACAACCGTTTAATTTTTCATCTATAACCATGCCTTTTTCGTCGACCGGGATAGCGGCAAGATTGTCAGTAAATAGTTGCATGATGTTTTTTGCGTCAGGATAACCAGGGTTCTCAATTGCGACGCGTGTTTGTTTTCGAACTAAAAGTCCTGCAAGCAAAAAGAGAGCATTTTGCCCCCCAAGGGTGACAAGGATTTGATCGCTGGATACATGTATTCCGCGTGCTGGCAATAATCTTGTTCTGATTTGCTCGACCAATTGTGGGTCATCATATATTTTATCATCATGAATCCAATCGGCCATGTCCCGAGTACTCAGGGCTAACCGACTGCATTCACGCCAAGCGGTGAGTGGAAATAGTCTTTTATCTGGTTGGCCATATACGAACGGATAGGGAATTTCTCTCCAATTCTTAGGGAGATTGAGATAATGACGCTCTGAGGGGCGAAGATATAGTCTGTTATCCCAATCTGGGCTTTCGATATCCTCTGGTTTAGGCGCAGGAGCACTATCCGTTGAAAGTTTTGATTGTTCGATACCATCGACAAAATCTTCGTTTACAAAAATACCGCTTCTCTCCCTTGTGACGAGGTACCCGTCGTCCGTAAGGCCTTGATATACAAGAATTGCAGTGTTTCTAGATATGCTGAGATCGGTGGCAAGCTTACGGCTGGAGGGAAGCTTAAAGCCCGCTGGAAGGGTACTGTTTAAGATCGCGTTTAAAATGGCACGACGGAGTTGGCTCTGGAGAGACTCTCGACTGTTT
This sequence comes from uncultured Rhodospirillales bacterium, assembly GCA_913060675.1. GTDB lineage: Bacteria > Pseudomonadota > Alphaproteobacteria > Kiloniellales > Kiloniellaceae > Kiloniella. Next base: position 1,104 of record CAJXUS010000113.1, on the reverse strand, counting down.
TTTTCTAGATGGAAAAGTATATCACTTGCCAACTGGGTGTCCCCTCAAGGTTATCGGACTTAAATATTTGTTTGCTAATTTATGGCATCTTTTAAAAAAGCATAACACGCTAATCAACTGGACTCATCATTATATTGGATTGGCACTATATATATAGTGTTTCACTTCAAATAATAACGAAAATTGATTGCTATTGTGGTAAGCATCCTGTGGGAGAAGATTGTGTCTGAAACCGAAGTGAACACACAAATGGTCGAGGACGATGCTATTGATCCGTCCAATACTGACATCTCTCCTACAGAAAAGCAGGGGGTCCGAGTCAAAACGAAATTGCTCCTTGCCGTTGGCAGCATTGTTTCTACCACCCTACTTGCAGGACTAGTGAGTTTCCTTTCTTTTGAAGGCGTGAGCAAAGCTTTCGACCAGATATCGAACCGAAGCATTCCCCAAATGAGTATTGCACTTGAACTCTCAGAAATTGGAACCAGTATCGCGGCAACTGCTCCAGCTCTTATTTCTGCAAAAAATATTGCAGAAAAAAATGATGTGTACCAATCATTACAAGAACGAGAACAAAGCCTGGAAAGGTTAACTGAAGCGCTTCGAACAAGTGACTTTGATCAATCGACCAGTGATCGTCTAGTGCAAGTTTCAAAGGCGCTCAAAGAAAATTTATCTGAGTTAAACAATTCTGTAACTTTTCAGTTGAATCTCAATGTACGTATGACAGAAATGATGGCCGAACTTTTAGCGATTAAACGTGATTTTGATAGTGTGGTTACACCCTATCAAGAAGTGGCAAGGAACGCTGTTGAGACGACGATTGACGAAGCATTTGGTAGCTCTGATGTGACGAACCAGCTTATCGAGATATTGATTTCTGTTACGCGCAGTCAGGTTTCTTCTTCTATGCAGGTGGATACAAATTTGATGTTTGCACGGTTGGCAGAGGTCACATCGGCCATTGAGAGCGAACAAATCGATGGATCTGAAGAGATAATAATAAAAGCCACAAAACGAAACAAAGAGAACATCTCATTAATCAACGATGATACTGTCTCTTATACACATCTCCGAGCCCACGAGACCGAGGCTGATCTCGTA
>CAJXUS010000112.1 GCA_913060675.1 uncultured Rhodospirillales bacterium | reverse complement strand
TACGAGATCAGCCTCGGTCTCGTGGGCTCGGAGATGTGTATAAGAGACAGATTTTCCATAAGAAAATAATCGCCGTAAAGAATGACCGGGCCGCTTAGATTATACTTCTCGATAATTCGGGCCGTAAAATCCTGGCTTTCTTCCATGCGGGTTGGAATTTTGACCATATAGTGCTCTGAATTCGGAACGATCTCCCAATGAATTTCCTCTACTCTTCTGGGAAATCCCATTTGTTCAAAATGATGTTCTATTGAAAGCTGATCTTTTTCATCAACAATTTCTATGGCACCAGTTTTGAGGTGGGGAGCAATCTTTTTGTGGAGCCTTTTTGCAATAAACTCGTCATTGGATGTCATATTTCATGCTCAATAAATAACAAAGATTTGGTTTAAATAAGTAGAGAGTTAAAGTTTTTCGAAAGCTGTAATTAACCAAGTTTCTTTTTTATCATACCTCATCAAACTTAAACGAACTAATTCATTTTTGGTTTCTATTGTTGCTCTTCTTCCATCAAAATCGCCTTCAATTTTAGTGAGCTTACCCTTTGATAATATTTCAGGTAATCGTTCTCTAACAAATGCTTCGCCATTGATTCCATCTTTCTCAGTTCTTTGTTTGATAATATGTTTTAGACCTTTTTTAGAATTTCCAAAATCAATAGATATCACGCCAAGGTCTTCTCGAAATACTTTGCCTTTTGATGAGGTTTTTGTTTCAAGAACCGTGGCAATTTCACGTGCAATTTCTTTTACGGAAGATGTTGAACGTTTATAAAAAGGAGTTCTTGCTCCACCCATACCAAGTACGGCAGCGCCTTTGATGCCTGCTTTTGGTACAATGGCACCAGATAGAAAACCGCCACCTGTTAAATTGGAAGCGGCATCAAAAGTATCTTGGCGTGTAAAGCTTCCGCCCTCAAGAGCATGCCCTGGAAGAGTGAAGGTTTTTAGAGCGCTATAAAGTATTTCCGGTGCTCTCCAATCCGTCCAGTCAATTGGTCCTTTATCACCCGCTAAACCACCAGCCGGGGTGGGAATGAACGTCGCCCTTCTAATTCCAGGCTCAAGCCCAAACAAATTTTGTGTATTCTCTTCAAGTGAGAGTTGTCGATTTGTCTGTCGTTTATTTTGACGAATTACTCTCGGTTTGCCGTATAATTTTTCGGCATGATCCATTACCTGAGCCATTTATGATCCTAATGTTGTGAGATAATTAGGATCATAGCTTGAGCACCGAGTTACAATTCATCACGATATAACGTGGGGAATTTTATTCTCTCTTTGGCTATTTCGTTGAGGCTTTTTCCAGTGCATAGCCAAAATTGAGGTCGTCGTAGGAATTAAAGCTGAAACACCATTTTTGTTCAGGATTAACAGCATAGAGGCAAATTGGTATCGGCATGAAATCCCAAAGAACAGAAGGGAGTAATGAAATATCCATGCGATAATTATTCTGGAGTATTACGTCTCCATAAAGAGTAACTTGTCCTTGCAGATTATTTTTCTCAATAATCCGGGTCGTAAAATCCCGACTTTCTTCTGGTCTATAGGGAATTTTAACCTGATAATATTCAGAGTTTGGAACAGCCTTCCACTGGATATACTCCCCTCTCCAAGGAAATTCCTGACAAATAAAATCACAATTAACAAGCACATTATTGTCTGGTGTGATTTCTATTTCATTCGTTTTAATATAATGGCGTAACTTCTTTTGTAGTTCTTTTTCTTCGAATGAAATTTGATTAGACATTACCTTACGCCTCAACGGCGGGTTGCCGCTTCATTTTCTTCCAGATCCAAAAAGTATTTAAAAGACCAAGCCCAGCAAACAAACAGGCCGCCGGGATAGAGCCAAAGTTCTCAACGGCGATATTAATGATATCCGCCAAAAAGTTGAAAACAGATCTGTCTTTGCTTGAGAGGGACTGAACGGGGCCATCCTGCAACGCCGCATAGGCCATGTAAAAAGCCAATGCTAGAGAAACAAAAATTCCACCAATCGACTGTATCTTTGATCCCATGTGTTCCCCCGTTGGTTTAGCTTAAGTGCATAGATTGCGACTTGATGGAGGTTATTTGAAGTTGTAATTAATTTCAACAATTTCTAGTTGCTGCGTGGTTTGTTTTGTTACGTTGTTTGCTCCGGCGTTAGCGGTACAGAACCATGGCTTTCTTGAGTTAATAAATGGCCTTTTGGAATGTTAAGTATACTCTATAGCGTAATTTTGTTAAATTTACTTTGCAGCGTAATTTTCAGCATGATACGCTATAGCGTAAATATAGGAGTTCTCCATGAAGCTCACTGCGCGAAATACAAAACAACTTGGCGAAGCCATCAGGCGCGCGCGTAAAAAAAAGGGGCTTACGCAAAAGGATATCAGTTCCAGAACAAACTTACGCACGGCAACAATCTCTTCACTGGAAAATGGTGATCCGGGCACGCAAATGCGAACAATCTTCAGCGTTCTCGAAGCTTTGGAGCTGGAATTCGAGCTTCTGTCCCGCGATAAGGCAACCAGTATAAAGCTTGAAGATCTTATACTATGAGCAAAAGAACAGCTCTACGCGTTCTTCTCAACGGGCGTGAGGTGGGATTTGTTCATATGGCGCGTTCAGGGGCAATTGGTTTTGGATACAGTCCAGAATGGCTTGCGCTTGACGGGGCGTTTCCGATTTCATTGTCACTCCCTCTCTCTGAAAGGCCGCATCAAGGGGCACCCGTTATTTCATATCTGGAAAACCTCTTGCCAGATAACCCAGCGATAAGGGAGCGTGTTGCAATCAAAGTAAGTGCCCGTGGGCTTGATGCGCTCAGTATGCTTGAGGAAATTGGTCGCGACTGCGTTGGTGCTCTGCAATTTGTACCAGAAAATAAGCACTATGAAACTTTTACCTCTATAGAAGGAAAAGATGTATCCGACACGGATATTGCACAAATTTTGCGGGATCTTAAACCAAGTCCTCTCGGCATGGAAGCCGAAGACTATTTTCGCATATCAATAGCAGGGGCGCAGGAAAAAACCGGACTGTTAAAGCATAACAGTAAATGGCTTCGCCCGGTTGGGATGACCCCAACGACCCATATATTGAAAACACAGCTTGGGACGTTGCCAAACGGTATTGATCTTCAAGACAGTGTTGAAAACGAATTTTTCTGCATGAAATTTTGTGAATTCATGGGGTTAAAAATTGCGGATGTGGCCATCCAGAAATTTGATGACATCAAAGCTCTTGTTATTGAGCGCTTTGACAGGCGGTGGCTCGGGCCAGATAAACTTATTCGCATTCCACAAGAAGATTTTTGCCAAGCGCTTGCCGTACCGCCAAGCCAGAAATATCAATCAGATGGCGGGCCAAACATTATCGACTGCATGGCTCTTTTAAAGGCAAGCAATACACCAACTGAAGATCAAACCGCCTTTATGAAGGCTCAGACTCTGTTTTGGCTTTTGGGGGCGACGGACGGACATGCCAAGAATTTTAGTATCGCCCTAAAGCCCGGCGGGTTCACAATGACCCCGCTTTACGACATTCTTTCTGCACAAAAAGCACTGGATGATGGTCAGATCAGACATACTCAAATGAAGCTCGCAATGTCACTGGGGGATAACAATCATTATCGACTGGACAACGTCGCCGTTCGGCATTTTTTACAAACAGCAAAAAGTGCTGGTTTTGGTGTCACGCTTGTCACTGATATTCTGCAAGACGTCGATGACAACATTGAGCAGGCCATTGAAAAAACGATTAAAGTGTTGCCTGCGGACTTCCCAGAAGAACTAACTGACAGTCTGATGGCAGGCATTCAAAAGCGTAAGAAATCACTGGCTTTGGGGCTATGATCTGCTTCACCGCTGAGATCTCTTCTCTACAGTTTCCTTTTGTAACTTCGCTCTGTTGTCGCTTGTTTTGATTCTAGTTGTCGTACCCTTTGGCCAAAAAAGTCACTTAACACGAAATATATAAAACAGGCATTAGAGGTTACGTAGATAGCAAAGAGAAAGCTCTGTCATAAGAGAAGTTTTTTTTCTCAGTTGGTTGGATCAGGGAGATGATTTCTTAGAAAGGCCGTCTGCCCATCAGGCACTAGCCTTAGGAACTACCGTCGGTTTCTGAGGCGATGAGGTGAATTTTTTGCTCCATTTCGGGGGGGATCTTAATATTCAGCCTTTGGATTGTATCTTGGTTCATCATTATATCGGGAAACTTGATCGTGCCTATGGGCATCTGGGCAATATTTTTACCTGATTGAACACGAAGTAAAGTATCGCCACAACTTTGACCGATGGTGTAAAAATCCGCAACCATGCCTATCAAAGCACCTTCACGTATATAATCTACACTATTGGCTATGGTCTTAAGGTTCGTTTTCCGTAAAGCAGCCATAACTTTGGCAGCTTGGCTCTTTAGGTAGGAATCCCCTGGGATGAGTACAGTATCGAAGCGGCCATCATTTATCGTTAATTGGCTTAAAACCTGATCCAGGAAAGCATCTGTCGGTGCAACCCTGACGGGGGTTATCTGAATGCCAATTTTCTGTCCTAGCATAATGAGTTCATCGACCTGAATATAAGAGTTTTGTTCACGCGGATTAAACAATACTGCGAGATGGCCCACTCTGAATATTGAGGTGGCGATTTTCACGCTTTGTCCTATTGGTATGAGACTGCTTACGCCAGTTATATTACCGCCAGACCCTTTGAAACTGTTGACCAAGCCTGATTTTACAGGGTTAAAGCTGACACAAAAAACTTGAGGCACCTTGTTTTTGATATTCGTTTTAACCACATGGGATACGGTCGTGCCGAATGTATAAATATAATCAAAGGTATCTACCTTGAGCTCCCCGGTTCTCAGGGCGGTTGCGAGTGCTTTTCGGTCTTGATCGGCATTGTAAACTGTGATCCGAGCATCCACCCCTGCCTTTTCCAATTTATCTCGAAAACCGCGTTCGGCTTCTGTTTCTCCGCGCCATAAGACCATTAATATCTCGATTGGCTCAGCTGAGGCTCTCTCGATAAATGCACTCAGTGTGAGTTGAGCTATTATCAAATAGACAAGAAAGCGGAGTACCTTAAGTGGAACGCAACCGAAAACCTTGCGGATTGGAGCCATGCTATTATCTTACTTTCGCGATTGATTTTATCGTGCTGCCGCCAGTTATTCTATCCAAGTAAATTTAAATATTGGTGAACTTGTTAGAGTGTCTATAAAGTCCGAATTGAGTTAAAGCTCGGTATAAAATGTTATCGAGAAACATCTCCCCAGATTTTGGCTCTCAGATCCAAGCATTATGTTACAGAAAATTCATGAGCAAGACCGTTACAACCTTCGCCCAAGTTAAACAGGACACGCCGATATATCTCGTCGGGCTTGGCCATGGCGCGACGCATTGGGTGATTGCGACGTTTTATTTTCTGCTGCCGTTTATGGCGCGGGATTTGGGCTTGAGTTATGTCGAGGCCGGGTTGTTTGCCTCGATCTTTTCGGTGGCGTCCTTTGGAGCCAACTTCATCAGCGGTCCGGTGGTGGATATGACCGGACGCCGGGTGTTGTGGCAGGTGGTTTCGCTTCTGATCGGGGCGGTGGCGATTTTCCTTATGGGCAATGCCAGCCTGTTTTTCGTTTTGGTGATCTGCATGATCTTTATCGGGGCGTCCAATAATTTATGGCACCCTGCGGCGATATCTTATCTGTCGATCCGCTATCCTGATCGGCGGGGATTTGTGCTCTCCATTCATGCACTCGGGGCAAATCTAGGTGATGCCGTCGCCCCAGTCGTAATGGCGCCGATATTGGCGGCTTTGAGTTGGCGCACGACCATGGAAGCCAGTGTTGTGGTGCCACTGGTGGTGGTCGTGCTGTTACTTTGTTTTGTGGGAAGAACTGGGCGCAAAGGATCTAATACTCCCGCCCATGATGAGGCTCCTACGATCAATTTCAAAGAGTATCTAAGTGGAGTTGGTGCTCTGCTGAAAAATCGGGCGGTGATGGTGCTTTGTTGTATGTCAGGGTTTCGCAATATGGCTCAGATGGGCCTGTTGGTTTTTCTGCCACTATACCTGGCGAACGAGATGGAGTTACCACCGTTTCAAATGGCCTTGGCACTGTTTGCCTTTCAGGCCTCTGGTCTCATCGCGGCTCCACTTGCAGGGATCTGGTCGGACAGAATTGGCCGTCGCCCCTTGATCGTCGGCGGACTTGGTCTGACCACGGTGATGTTGCTACTGATAACTCTGATCGACAATCCCACCGTTTTTGTCGCGGGGATTTCGGTGCTCGGGTTTGGCCTTTTTGCCATCCGGCCAGTGGTCCATAGCTGGCTCATGGACATGACCCCGCCTCATATGGGGGGCACAGCGACATCTGTTCTGTTCGGGATACAGTCCGCCATGACCATCTTTGCGCCGATTATAGGTGGGGCGCTTGCCGATCTCTATGGGTTGATCTCGGCGTTTTATTTCCTTGGCGTGGCCCTGTTGATTGCGAATTTTCTGGTGATTTTTATCCCGAAAAGGATCATTTAACCAAGTGTGTAACCAAGTCTCTCAATAACGACACGGAAGATTATATTCCTAAAATAACGTTCTATAGTTGTAATCGTTATATCTGTTTGCTATGGCTGTTGCTCCTTACTTGTAACGGCTCTGTCAAAAGGGCTAACCCCGGAGAATTTGGTGAAAAAATCCAACCTGTTGCTGGTCGTTCTAGCTCTGTTTGTTGCGGCCTGTGCGCAAACGCGTGACCCGAATGCCGTGAATATTAAGCAGACAAATGATCAGCTGATGTCTTGCATAGATATGGGGACCGAGTACAAGACAAACACCGAAGTTGCGACGTATAAAATTTCGAAGAATAATTCGGATGATACCCAAGATATTATTGTGGGAGCCTTGATTTGGCCGGGATTGGCGGACTTTAAAAATGCTGACGGCATCGAAGGTAATGCGTTGCTAGATCGCAATGTGTATCTCCGCACGATTGCCAATACCAAGGATTGCAGCATTCTTGATTGGCCAACTCAGCCAACGCGTTACGATTAACCCGCACTGGGTTATTCAGGTTAGTAATTCATACAAGTGTGATTAGAGGGGGGGGAGGAGGAACACTCTCCCTTCTTTGTATAGAGCTTTGGCCTTATCTTCGGGTGGTGCTGTCGCGTTGGATAAGCTCATAACCGATGTCGATTTGTTTTTGTGCGGGTGTGTCTATGCCATGGGCATGGTCTCCGCGCTCTATAAACCTGGTAAATCCAAAGAGGACGTTGGTGTTCAAGCTGCGAAATTGGTGAGTGCCTATCAAGCCTCTATTAACAATTAAGAGGCCAACAAATAAGAGATCAAGAACTAAGAACCGGGCTAATTCAAGGGAAACGCTACGGTTACAGTTGTTCCAACCCCGACCCCGCTTTTGATATCCAGTTCTCCATCGTGGGCTTCAACAAGGGATACCACGATGGAAAGCCCAAGGCCTGTACCTATTTGTGTGGTATGCGGGTTTGTGTGTAGTTGAGAAAACGGTTTGGTTATATCGGGCAATTTATCGGCTGGGATGCCAATGCCTGTATCACTTATCTTAACGAATAATTCCTGCTCAGAAGCCCGAGCAGAAATTTTAACCTCCCCATGTGAGTTGGTAAACTTGATCGCGTTAGAAAGTAAGTTGAGAAAAATTTGGCGAATGGACCGAACATCGGCATAAAGCACAGGTAAATCGACCGGGATATCAGATGTGAGAGAAAGGCCGCCCTTTTTTGCAGCCTGCTCAACGCTTCTGATGGTACCCTTTATCAAATTATCCAAGGCACAGGGTTCCTTGGTAAAGGGACGTTTGCCTGCTTCGATCGCCGCAATATCCAGAACATCGTTTACCAGGGCCAGCATGTGTTCGCCACTGACGTGAATATCATTGGCATATTCTATGTAATTATCGGAACCCAAGGGGCCAAAGAACTGTGATCGCATGACATCACTAAAACCGAGAATGGCATTCAGGGGAGTGCGAAACTCATGGCTCATCGTCGCCAAAAATTCTGATTTGCTCTTGTTTGCCAGTTCAGCTTCCCGAAAAGCTTCATCACGGGCATCTTCAGCCATTCGCTGTTTTGTGATGTCGCTTCCTGAGCCGCGATAGCCTGCGAAATTCCCGTCTTCATCGTACACGGGTTTGCCGTTGATACTTACCGTCAGTTTGGTATTGTCCGCTCTTGTAAGGTTATACCGAAAATCCCGAAATTGGCGGTGGTTATCTAAATCTTCAAAATGACGTTGCCAGTTTTCGTCAGAGGTTTTTCCGACGGCAACTTCTCGCCGTGACTTGCCGATATAGAGCGTGGGCTCAAAACCGGTTATCTCTTTGTTGCGCTCTGAGAAATATATAAAACGAAGATCTTTATCCATTTCCCACAACCAGTCAGAGGCAGAGGCCGCAAAATCCTTAAAACGGGTCTCGCTTTTTTTGAGCGCGACCTCGATCTCTTTGCGTTCATTTATTTCGGCTTTAATGTCGGTGGTGCGTTCCTTGACTTTTTGTTCCAATTCGCTGTGTGATTTGCTGAGGGCGGCTTCGGCCTCTTCCCGTTTGGCAATGTTATGGCTAAGGGCTCCGCGCCACCGGGTTATCGATCTGTAGACTGCAATCCAGGTGAGAAACGTCATGAAAAGCAGGGCGAAAATTCCTGCGATCGATAGGGTGTTTTTATACCGCTGGTCCACGATACGATTTTCGATAATCTTATTAAGCTGATTTAGAAGGTTTCCCATTCCTCTGGCATATATGATTTTTTGTTGGCTGTAGATTTCACTAGATAAAAGGGTATTGGCTTCCTCAGTACGTCCTTCTTTGAGCAAATCAAAAGATCGATGCTCCATTTCGACAAGTTTGGCGTTGGCATCGTTGGTTTCTTGTACGGCATCAACCATGTTGTTGTTTTGAGAAAGGTCGATGACTTTTTTGATTGTACCATCAAGGAGGGGTTCATAGTGAAGGTAGCGTTCAATCCAGGATTTTTCGCCCGTTGAAGTAGCCATCCTGGCAGACATTGTCAAAATTTCATCGTACTGGAGTATTTCGCCATGAAGGCGCTCTAGCGGGAGAAACTTTGTTTTGGTTTGTTCGGTAAAACGAGAGACATCATAAATAACCCAGCCCATCCAGAAAACTATCATAAGTGATAATAAGATAGCACCGCTAACAATTTGCGATGGAAAGGAAAGGGCGTCGGTATTATTCTTGTTCAATCAACTATTCTCATCGATCTGCATAATATTTGACCTTAGCTTACGCGATTAAATTTCCATTGTAAGGTCAATTATTTAAAGATTTGTGCATGACTGTATCTTCTTCTCCCCCATGGTTTTGTTACGTGTGCAGCTCTACTCGTAATCATTGTGTAGGGGTGTTCGGGCCGTGAGAGATTCTACGTCGGGATGTCTTTAAACCTTATCCGGTATTAAGGTAGTTTAAGGTCAGGACCTTAGGTCGTTCCACGCTTTTTCAGCTGGGCTTCGCGCAAGACGATGAAGAGCCCGCTGCCACAAATCACGGCAATGCCAGCCCAGGTCAGAAGGTCGGGAAAATCACCAAAGATAAAGTACCCGATCAAGGTGCCTGAGATAATTTCGACATATCCAAGGGGTGCCAGAATAGACGCCGGAGCCAGCGCACAGGCCTTAGTTAGCAGGAAGTGACCAAGACCAGAACAAAGACCGAGCATAACCATCCAAAACCAGCTGTCAGCGGTGGGCATTGACCAGTAAAACGGGACAAAGAGAGACATCACCAGGCAGCCGACGATACCAGTATAAAACAGGGTGACGATGGCAGGTGTCTCGTGGGCGATGGACCTCGTCAGAACAATGTATCCGCCGTGTAGTATCCCGGCCGCAATCGCAAGTAAGGCGGGGGTGCTGATGTTGCCTGCTTCGGGTTTTAGAACCAGTAATACGCCGAGAAATCCGACAACGACTGCGGCGTATCTCCTTGGCCCGACCTTTTCTTTTAGGATCAGGCCGGACATCACGGTGATCGCCAGCGGATAGACAAACAAAAGAGCCAGTGCATCGGCAATGGGCAGATAGGCGAGAGACCAAAAAAACAAAAAATTAGAGCCGATGATCAAAAGGCCACGTAAACCTTGCCGAGCTGGAGATTTCGGGCGTAGTACCTCACGTCGATAGCGCAACAAAATGAACGGCAATAAGATCACAGTCATAAAGATATAACGTGACCAAACGATCTGTGAGGTCGAATGATCTGTGCTTAGGTACTTGGCAATGCCATCCATTCCCGGCACCACAATCATTGCCAGAGCCATAAGGCCAACACCGAGATAAAGTCGGTTTGCAGATAATTGCCCCGATAATTGGCCCGGTGACAGATCCGGTGATTGTCCAGATAAGCTCTGCGAGTGATTAGAAGCCTGATCCTGATTAGAAGACTGGGCAGAAGATTGACCAGAAGATTGGGGAGAGCTTTGTTTTTTCAGAACACCCTCTTGAGAGTTATTCCTCATATAGCTTGATCACAAGGCCTTCGTCAGCGGTTGGAGGCACAAAGTAAGAGGTAATTTGGTCAAACTGCTCGTCGGTTGGGTTAAACTCGTGAGAGCCAGAGGCATTACGTATGTGCAGGCGTTCTTTGCAAGTTTTGTTGGATACATTTAAATAATGCAGGCAATTTGGCACACCTGCGCGTTCTGAAATGCTCAGCATCCACTGGCGAATATCCAGAGTGTTGGCCGGAAAGTCGAGCACTACGGAGAGACCCGCTTGCAACAACAACTGGATGTGATCTTCCATAATACTGCGCAGTCTGGATGAACAGCGAACATAGTCCTTAATAGAAGTAATTTCATCGGGATAAAGCCGGGAAAGCCAAGTATCTTCGTTGATCAAAATAACTTTCTGATCAGTCGAAAGCTGTCGTGCCAAGGTGGATTTTCCCGAAGCGATCTTACCGCACACTAGATGAAGAGTGGCTTTAGTGTCCATTATCCTAAACTAACCTTTAGTATTCCAAGAATTAAATGATAGCTGCTTTGTATTAATATTTTGAATGAGCTTGTGAATATTGTTTTAGAGCTGTCTCTTATACACATCTCCGAGCCCACGAGACCGAGGCTGATCTCGT
>CAJXUS010000111.1 GCA_913060675.1 uncultured Rhodospirillales bacterium | reverse complement strand
TATGGTACCTGCGATTATGGCGTTTGGTGTTTGGGGAATCTTTGTTGGACAAGTTGGTCTTGCTGTTTCCGTGATTGCAGCGACCTCTCTTGGTCTGATCGTTGATGCAACGGTTCACTTCCTCAGTAAGTATAACCGTGCCCGGACTGAACGAAATGAATCCCCTGCGGATGCTGTGCGTTATGGCTTTAAGACGGTTGGCACGGCACTTTGGATCACAACGGCAGTTCTTGTCGCTGGCTTCGCGATCCTGTCGCTGTCCACCTTCTCTGTGAACGCAGACATGGGCTTGCTAACGGCGATAACCATTGCCATTGCCTTGTTCATTGATTTCCTACTTCTGCCACCTCTGTTGATGTTACTCGATAGGGAAAAGGCGACGGCACCCGGTGCAGCAACTGCTGCGCCAGCCGAATAAGCCAAATCAGTTCGATAGTTGGAGTTATTAAAATGAGTAAAAAACTATTAACGACTGTATTCAGTCTATCCCTTGTGGCTTTCGCTTCTGGTGTGGCGCTTTCGAGCGCTGCCCAGGCAGACGAAGCAGCAGATGTTGCCAAAGGTACTGCGGTTGCAGAAGAGTGGGATCGTCGTGATTGGGGATTTGGTGACACTGAATCTTATATGCAGATGCAGTTGGAAAACCGTCATGGTGATCAGTCCATTCGTCAAATGCGCCAGAAAACTCTCGAAGTTCCAGGCCATGATGACGGTGATAAAAGTCTCACCATTTTTGATAAACCTCGGGATGTTAAAGGGACTGCTTTCTTAAGTTATGCCAAAATTTTTGATCCCGATGATCAATGGATGTATCTGCCTGCTGTCAAGCGTGTGAAACGTATTTCTTCTAAAAACAAATCTGGTCCTTTTCTCGGTTCAGAATTTGCGTATGAAGATTTGTCCGCACAGGAACTGAAGAAATACACCTACAAATGGCTTAGAGACGAGCCTTGTGGTGAACTGAAGTGTTCCGTTGTTGAGCAGACACCAACCTATGAGAACTCTGGTTATACCAAGATGATAACCTGGTACGATCTCGCCGAGTATCGCCAGCAAAAGATCGATTATTACGATCGTAAAAACAAACTGCTTAAAACGTTGGTTTCTTCCAATTTTAAACAGCACCTTGGCAAGTACTGGCGTCCATATGATATGTATATGGAAAATCATCAGACAGGTAAGAAAACTCGCCTCATCTTTGATAAGATCGAATTCCAAACCGGTCTTAAAGAGAGCGAGTTGACAAAAAATTCGTTGAAACGAGTTAAGTAGAGAGTTCCGTGATGAGGTCGCGTTTCAGACTTTTTAAAAAAGTGAAGCTCATCAAGCTTGCTGCCCTAGTTATTGTAACCGGGGCAGTGGCATTGGGGGCATCAATTGTATCTGCCGGACAGGCGCATGCCGATGATGAGGAAAGCGACCTTTACTGGGAGTACTCAGGATCGGCATCGCTGGATTTACGTATCTTTCCAGATTCCGCACTGCATAGTGGGCAAAGAGATCAACATTTAAATCCTTCTATCGTTCTTGAACCCGAATTTTTGGTCGAATGGAATGACGGTGATGATCGCATCGATTTTAAACCTTTCTTGCGGCTGGATGCTCAGGATAACGAACGCCGCCATGGCGATATTCGTGAATTGAAATATCTACATGTTGACGATGGATGGGATCTGAAAGTTGGTGCCGACAAAGTCTTTTGGGGGGTAACAGAATCTCGGCATCTTGTGGATATTATCAATCAGACAGATGGCGTTGAAGATACCGACGGTGAGGACAAATTAGGCCAGCCCATGATCAATTTGGGTATTCAAAATGAAATCGGGGACTTTAACCTCTTTGCCATGCCGTATTTCAGGGAGCGGACATTCCCTGGCCGTAAGGGTCGTTTGCGTTCTTCGTTGACGGTTGATACGGACAAAGCAGAATACGAGTCCGATCTTGAAGAATTTCATCCAGACTTTGCCTTGCGTTATGCAACAGTTCTCGGCGATTGGGATCTTGGACTTGCGCATTTTTATGGCACCAGCCGGGAACCACGTCTTCTCGTGAAAACCGACAGTAATGGTGCGCCCGTTTTGGTACCACATTACGATATTATCAATCAGAGTTCGGCGGATGTTCAGGCGACCTTCGACGAGTGGCTTTGGAAATGGGAAGGCATCTATCGCCGAGGGCAAGGAGATGATTTTGTCGCTTTCTCTGGTGGTCTTGAATACACCTTCTTTGGTTTGATTGGCGATGCTGGTGATCTCGGTGTTCTTGCTGAGTACCATTATGATGGTCGTGACGAAGACGACGCGCCGGGAACGATATTTGATGATGATATTTTTGTTGGCGCGCGTGTGACCCTCAACGATGTTGAAGACACCGATTTCCTTGCTGGAATGATCATTGATCGTAAAACCCATGCGCGTAGTTTCACGATTGAAGCTGATCGTCGCCTAAGTGATCGCTGGACGGTAGAAGGCGAACTCCGCCTGTCAGATGGTATTATCAGCAGTGAGCCACTTTATGATACCCGCCGTGATGATCACGTTCAGGTTCGTTTTAACTACTTTTTTTAGCTCTTAAGTGTTTTAGGATTCTGAGCTTCTGGATTTTCTATTCCCCGATAGGTTCCGCCAGAAGCAAAGAAGAAAAGGGTCGCATCATGCGGCCCTTTTTCAATTTGAGTGTTTATTATCGGTAGAAATATTCTCTCTTTCCCTTAAAGAACCACCTGCTAGACTTCTTTTTAATAACGTATATTTTTTAGGTGGTCCTCACATGACAGTCCAAATTGCCTTTTTACGTGCCATTAATGTTGGCGGGCGCAACAAACTACCAATGGCAGAGTTAAAGAGCCTTTGTCTAGATATGGGGATATCACAACCTGAAACTTATTTACAGACTGGAAATCTACTTTTTGAAGCAACTCTGGATGAGGCTTTCAAGAAAGAGTTTTTGGAGCGGCTTGAGGCACAATTTGGCTTTTGCCCAACAGTTATTTTTCAAGAAGGACCGTACTTAGACAGGACGGTGATTGATAATCCTTTTGTTGAGTTATCTGAAACAAGCCCAAACCAGGTGTTGGTGTTCTTCCTTGATCGAAAGCCGGATTCAAAGAGGCTTGCGATATTGGAAGCTGCCATTAAAGGCGAGGAGAAGGTCGTTTTGGTGGAGGATAGGCTCTATGTTTCCTACCATCCCCATGGTGTCGGCAAATCAAAGCTAACAGCAGGTATCATCGAGAAGAAACTGGGGGTAGAGGGCACGAGTAGAAATTGGAACACGGTGTTAAAATTACAGGGCTTGGCTCATAACCGTTAAAGTTATTTTGGGATCTGAAACAAGAAGCTGTCATGATGGTTGCACTAAATGTAATGCAGCCATCATCTAATGAAATTATTTTTTAATTGTTTTTGCGACTAGCTGGCAAACAGCTCTT
This sequence comes from uncultured Rhodospirillales bacterium, assembly GCA_913060675.1. Lineage (GTDB taxonomy): Bacteria > Pseudomonadota > Alphaproteobacteria > Kiloniellales > Kiloniellaceae > Kiloniella. The sequence continues at coordinate 7,834 of CAJXUS010000111.1, read as the reverse complement.
TTTCAATATCTTTGAAGCCCTTGAATTCTAGTGCATTTCCGGTAGGGTCGGTAAAGAACATCGTGCCTTGTTCCCCGGTCTCGCCCTTGAAGCGGACATAGGGTTCGATAATGAACTCAGAAACAATTCCGCGCATTTTATCCGCGAGTTTTCCCCAATCATCCATTTTCAGCACGACACCACAATGGGGGACGGGCACGCCGTGGCCATCGACGGCATTTTTGATCTGATTGACCGATCCATCTTTGCCGAGGTTTTCGTCGAGGTGGACAACGAACTGATGGCCGAACATGTCAAAATCGATCCACTTGTCGCTGCTTCGTCCTTCGGGAAAGCCCATTTTTGTGCCGTAAAATTCTCTGGCTTCTGCGATGTCACGAACGGGGATGGCAATGTGGAAAGGCGTTAGCATTATCGGGCTTTCTATCTAGATTGAGGGGTGTATCTGGTTTTATCACTCTTTACGGAATACGCCCTGAATGACAGTTAGTTTTTTATCAGCAAGATTTTGTTTAAGATTTTGTGCTCTGAGTTTGAAATCCTCGCCAATAAACAACTCAGGTCCGAGTTCTTTCGCAAGAGGTTTTTGATCGCTGGCTGTTGGGACTATATTTGTGTTGTAGTTGTGAAACCAAAGATGAGTTTCGGCGGTGATATCACTCCATATTTCGCGATGAAACCCCAGATCCCCAAGAATGTCACGAATGATTTCACCCTGAACCAGATGATTGTGTTCGGGCTTGCTCGCCCAGGGGACGGGAAGAAGAATCTCACGTTCTTCCTTGGAATGGATGCTTTCGCTTGAGAAAATGTCATGGAACAAGAACATGCCGCCGGGCTTAAGTACCCGATGAATTTCACTATAAAATTTATTTTTATCGGCAATATTCATCGATGTGTGTTGTGTCCACACGGTATCGAAACTCTGGTTGTCATACGGTAAGGAGAGGGCGTTGCCGTGGGTGATTTTTATGCGCTTGTCCAAACCACATAAACGGTTCAGGAGTTCAGCAGTTTTACAATATTCTTCGGTTAGATCGATGCCATGAACGTGACAGACAAATCGTTCAGCAATAAATCTGGCGGGGCCGCCAATGCCGCAACCGATGTCCAACAGATTTGACCCGGGATGAACGGATAGAAATTCACTTAATTCTCGCGTGGCAGCACGACCACGAGAGTGCAGGTGATCAAAGGTGGAGAAATCCTGGGCACTGTATTTGGGGATGTCGACATCATTGCAGTCCAGCAAGGATGCGACATAAGTGGCAAGATTTTTTATATTTCCATATTGAACAGTTTGTGACTTTATTGTCATTCTATGTCCTCCCATATTCAACAGAATTTCCCCTACATCTCTTTTATAATAACTTGGTATGTTATCTTGGATGTATCTGTAATTCCTGGGTCTTGTTTATCCTACGTCTTGGGTCGCAAGATCACTCTGATACATGCCATCGTAAGTAAGTAAAAGACGCGTTAAAATAGAAATTTATAATGAAAATTGGAAAAGGGACAGTTATTTAATGCTCAAATTAAATGCATTTGATAGCATCCTCTCGATTAAAGCCAAAAGGTATCCCAATAAGGAGCTCAATTGGCACCTCATTTGGTTACAATGAAATCGGTAAAATAGGGAATGGTAGAAGATGAGTGCAGAAGAGACGCTGGATCTGAAAACAGTGTGTAACGGTGGTAAACTTCAGCTCTCTCGTGCCCTATCCTTGTTGGAACAGTCTCCTGCAAAAATGCTGAACTTGCTCAACGATTGTTATCAGGCGCCAAAAGCCCATGTGATTGGCATAACAGGACCGCCAGGGGTGGGGAAATCCACGCTATTAGCCGAATTGATTAAGACCTATCGGGCTGAGGGCCGCACGGTTGGCGTGATCGCTGTTGATCCGTCATCGAAAAGATCTGGCGGCGCTTTCCTCGGAGATCGCGTGCGGTTTTCTACCGATCCCGAAGATCAAGGGGTATTTGTCCGTTCCATGGCCGCACGAGAGCGGCTTGGTGGCCTTGCTGATTTGACCATAGCGGCCATGGTGTTGATGCGCGCCGTGTTTGATATTGTGTTGATTGAAACCGTCGGTGTTGGTCAGTCTGAAACTGATGTTTCTGGTGTGACCGATACTGTCGTGTTCTGTGTGCAACCGGGATCGGGAGACTCATTGCAATTTATGAAAGCTGGCATCGCTGAAATTCCCCACATAGCATTGGTAACCAAGGCTGACATGGGAAAAGCAGCAGAACGGACCAAAGCTGATTTAAGGGGAGCATTGTCTCTTGCCAGTGAGAACGGGGGCGATTGGGCTGTGAAGATCCTTGCGCTTTCTTCGAGCGATAGAACAGGCCTTACTGAGTTTGTATCATCCGTTGATGAACATTATGAATGGCTCAAGAACGAAGGACGGTTATTCGAACTGAGGAACCAGCAGGCCAAACAATGGTTAAGCGAAGCCGTCCGGGATTTGTATGGCAAAAAAGGATTGTCGTTCATACAAGAAGCGGATCTTTCTCTTGATTTAATTGATGGGATTTCGCCTTTTGAGTTGCTGGCACAAATTCAAAAAGAGTTTATTTTTACTAGGCAACAAGCGCTCTGAAGAGATATTTGGGTCGAAAGCTAATGGAATAAAATTTCAAAAAAAATGTGAAGTGCCGCAAACAAGCTAGCAAGAATGATTAGACTATGCTTAATGCGGGTTAGGCTTTTTTAAAGGTAGGGGCGGAAATGTCGGTATACATGCTGTTGGGCATTGCAATTGTGAGTGAAGTCATTGCAACTCTGTCTTTAAAGGCTGCTGATGGTTTTACCAAGCCTATACCTTCCATCGTCGTATTGGTCGGGTATATATTCGCGGTTTATCTGCTGTCTATTATCACGCGCCAATTATCCATTGGGGTGACTTACGCCGTTTGGTCTGGTGCAGGTGTTGTTCTCACCGCCGGGCTTGGCATTGTCATTTACGGGGAAAAAATGGATTTGGCCGGAGTGATCGGCATTGCTTTGATTATTAGCGGTGTACTTGTGCTCAATCTTATATCAAATGCGTCAGGGCACTAAAGGGTTATTTATCCTATAATCAAAGTCTACCCATAAAACGCAATCTACTGTCGGACTAAGCTGAAATTTCTCGGGCAGGTACATCAAGAAGCGATCTCAATCCAGTCGGGCATATCCGGGGTAACATTTGTGTCCTGGCACAAGAGTTGGTCAGATCCAATGGCGTCTATTCGCAGTGTCGCAAGGCCAGCTTGTCCATAGACTGATCTGAGAATACCAACATTTTTACCGTTTAGAGTGATATCTGTCCCGATTTCAGGTGTCGGACCGGTCAGCGTTACCGGAACAAGGCGCTTCTTGATCAAAGCGCGATATTTGGTACGCGCTGTCAATTCTTGCCCGATATAACAGCCTTTATCCCAATCGATCGCGCCAAGCTCATTAAAGCCGTTTTCAAGCAGGATTGATTTTTCCACTTCCAAATCACGGCTGCCATCTGGAATGCCAAGCGAAATTCGCAAATTATCGTATTCTTCCAGTGTGGCGTTTTGCAGATCTTGTTCTTTGATGAAAGTACTCAAGTGATCAGTCAGAACGATGGCGCGTGCACCGAGTTTCAAGTGACGAGGGTCCATGTAGATAGTGCTATTTTGGCTGTTTCGGCTAGCGCCCTTTTTATCTTCGAGATGAAGTGCTTGGGCAAGGTTTTTCCCAATTATAGCAACAACAGTATATTCATCTCCGGTCAGGTCGAGGCTGGCTTTTGACCGCATCTTGTAGAGTTTAAGCCGACGGAGCAGGTCTGGCGCACGATCCTTTTCGCAATCAATGAACAAACCACCCTGAGAATTAAGGGTGATGAAAAACTCGTGCAGGAATTTACCTTGTGCAGTGAGTAACGCAGACCATACAGAGTTTTCAGAAGTAACCTTGGTTACATCCTGAGTGACAACACCTTGAAGAAACGGGATCAAGTCTTCGCCTTCAAGTTTAATAACTGTGCGGTGTTGGAGCGGGATGACCCGTAATTCACTCATACTGTTGTTTCCGTATTATGCCTGAGTTGTTTGGTCGGAGATATATTCTGTTGTGATATATAAGGCGTTACAACTGTTGATGAAAGAGGTAGCTTGGTATAAATCATTTGTTCCCAGTCTAACTCCCTTTTAAAGGGGAAGGAACACCTTGAGAATACTGTTTATTACATCGAACCGCATTGGGGATGCCGTCTTATCCAATGGCGTCTTGCAGTCGATGCTCGAGCAATACCCCGGTGCCAAAGTTACCGTTGCCGCGGGGAGCGTTTCTGCGTCTCTTTATGAAGCCGTCCCCGGCCTTGAAGAAGTTATTCCGATAACAAAGCTAAAACACCATGCCCATTGGTTAAAACTTTGGGCGCATTGCTTTCCTAAGCGTTGGGATGCGGTGATTGATATGCGTGGCACGGGCATTAGTTTTTTTCTATGGGCTGGACGCCGACTGGTAGCGATTTCAAAAGATAAAAAGGTTCACCGGGTTGTTGAGCTATCCCGTGTTTTGGATTCAGTAGAGCCCCCATCACCTGTGGTCTGGACAGACAAGAGCCATGAAACCAAAGCCGCAGAGTTATTACCTGCTGGCAATAAAGTTCTTGCGGTTGGCCCCGCTGCTAACTGGAGTGGGAAACAATGGCCAGCCGAACGTTTTATAGAGCTCATTAAAAATCTAACCTCTGACGCTGGAATTCTACCGGGCGCACGCCTTGCTGTGCTGGCTGCACCGCACGAACGCGCGCAAATGGAATCGATACTCTCCTGCCTTCCCAAGGATCGCATCATTGATTTAATCGGACATGATCTGGTAACCGCTGCGGCCTGTTTAAAGCGATGCAATCTGTTTGTCGGCAATGATTCCGGACTTATGCATCTGGCAGCAGCATCCGGGGTAAAAACCCTTGGACTTTTTGGCCCCAGTCCTGAGTGGCGCTATCACCCTTGGGGAGCAGATTGTGCTTGTATCCGAACACCAGAAAGCTTTGCGGATATCACAGAGCATCCGGAATATGATTACAGCCATGGGGTTGTGACCTATATGAAGTCTCTCCAGGTGGAGACGGTTGTCAGAGCCGCAGAGGAGCTTTACAACCGGGAGGCCGGGCAACCGTAAATTACTGAAATTTTGAATTCGTGACGTTTTGTGGCGAGATCAGCACGCAAGTGGAACTTACAGGGTTTGAGAATGTCTCAAGTAACGAAGAAATCGTCGGATGCAGAAATTGAACAGAGGGAAAGCGTTCAGTTGTCGGCACTTCTTGTTATCCATAACGAAGAAAAACGCATTAGAGATTGTCTTGAAGGTGTAAAGTTTTGCGATGAAATCGTGGTGGTTCTAGATCGTTGTACTGATGGATCTAAAAACATCGTATTAGAATATACCGACCGCATTATCGAAGGCGGGTGGCCAGTTGAGGGTGACCGTCGCAACGTTGGCAACGAAGCCTGTCGAGGGGATTGGATACTGGAGATCGATGCGGATGAACGTATTCCTGTTGAACTCGCCGAAGAAATTAGGCAGACAGTTATTCGCGGGGACGCTGACTATTACCTGATTCCGGTTGATAACTATATCGGCAATAATTTGGTGCGTTATGGCTGGGGCGCGCAATTTGGCACCGCCTCGGTTTCCCGGCTTTGCCGCAAGGGTACAAAGTCATGGGGCATGGAACGTGTTCATCCTGCCTTGCACTGGAAAGAAGGCGCGCGTAGAGGCGAAAAGCTAAAGCACAGGCTTGTGCATTATGTTGATGATAATATTTCTGACATGATCCGTCGCTTTGATTCCTATAGTACCGCGCGGGCAAAAGATTTGGTTGAAAGTGGTAACATTGGAACCATGCCCCATAATATCAGACGTATTTTTAGTCGGTTTTGGCGTTGTTTTATCGGCCGAAAAGGTTATCGCGAAGGGGGCTATGGCTTCCTGATAGCGACCTTTGCTGCACTTTATCCCGTGGTATCGCATATCAAGGCTAGATACGAGAGTGAACAGCTTATACCAACGGCCCTTAATATTGACCCATCTGGATCTCGTCCACCTTCCCCCGAGTAGGAAGAAAGCTGCAGGCGACACGGTGTATCGTCAAGGCTTTTTGACGCGCGTCGGGGGGACGTGGACATGACCGAAACGGCATATTTTCAAGACTTTCGGGCCGCGTCGCACAAACTTTGCGATACACCGCATAGCGGAAGTCCGTGCTCCTCACCGAAAATCTTGAAAATGTGTCCAGATGGGTCAATATTAAGGGCCGTTGGTATTAAATTCTGACCGAGAAAAAACCAGATTAGGGGCCTCAGATTAGGTACCCTTGGGCTTGTACCGCTCTAGTAGTCTCAGATGCTTAATTAATCCAGAGCTACGGCCGGAAGTGCGGATATGACTCTTTCGATGGAGAGATCTTGCAGGTCATCTTCGCGGATGATCAGTACATCTGGCCCTATTGGTGAAATCTTGTTGGGGTCAGAGGTTTTTGAAAACAAGACAATTACAGGACAGCCCGCAGCGGCAATAAGGTGCATGGGGCCTGTGTCGTTACCTACGGAAAGTTGAGATTTTCGGGCAATAACGGCAATTTGTTCGAGTGAAGTTTTGCCACAGAGATTTAAAACGGCAGGGCAATTTTTCTCTATTGCATCACACTCATTTCGTTCGGACTCTGTCCCTATCAGTAACGGGGTAATACCAAGGAGTGTGAGGTGATCCGCAAGGGCTGAATAGGCTTTTACAGGCCAGCGTTTTTCTGGGCGGTGCGGCGCCCCGCCCGGTATCAGCATGGCGTAGTTTCGGGGAAGATGTAGTTCGGATAAATCAGCCTCTATAAAAGAGAGGTCTGGGAGCTTGATATCGGTAATACCGGCGATTTCAAGTTGAGCCTTTTCTCTAACAGAAATGTGATAAATGCCGTTTTCTGGTTTTTCGTAATAATGCGAACAGCCCCTGACGTTGCCAACCCATTCCGGTTTTTGAGAGGGAAATAGTCTGTAGTATAGTCTGGTGCGTTCGTTGCGTTGTAGATCATAGACACGGTCAAATTTGCGAGACCGTAAGTTTTTCCTAAGCTTTAGGAGTGCGGGGATTTCAAATATTTTGGGGCGTGTGTCTATTAGAACTGAATTAAAACAGCCGCTTGCCTCTGCTAGACGGACATAGGGTTTGGTCGTGAGCAGGGTTATGTCTGCATTTGGGTGATGAGCGCGGATCGCCTGAAATGATCGAATGGAGAGTATGAAATCACCAAAGGCGGAAAGCTTGATAACAAGAATACGCCGAGGATTATTAGGTGAATTTGTATTGGACACGACATCAGTTTCATGACCGTGCAATATCATATCCGGATCTTCTGTCGTAATCTCAGGTCGTTCAACCGTCATGTTTCCACCATTTAGTTCCGGGATAATTCCGGGTCGTTTTGGGTCGTCCTATTTCGCACTAACACAAACAACTAAACTGAATTCAGACCGGGAAGCATAACATACTTTTAAAGAAATTTCTTTGTTGGTCTGACGTAATCTAGAAGTGCATTAATGAAAACCTTATAATATAAGACTTTAGCAATTAAAATAGTCTGTGATCATTGGCCGCAAATTGGTCACAAAGATAGTTTTATCTTCCCATACCAACGGCCCTTAATATTACCCCCTCTGGATCTCGGCCACTTTCCCCCGAGTAGGAAGAAAGCTGCAGACGATACGGTGTATCGTCAAGGCTTTTTGACGCGCGTCGGGGGGACGTGGACGTGACCGAAACGGCATATTTTCAAGACTTTCGGGCCGCGTCGCACAAACTTTGCGA
>CAJXUS010000110.1 GCA_913060675.1 uncultured Rhodospirillales bacterium | reverse complement strand
GAAGCTAACCGGCTCAAAGCCGGTGGATTTAAACCTAAGTTTTGGAAATTAAAAAGGCCTTAGCGTAAATTCGCTAAGGCCTTGCTTTATTTGGTGCGCCCGGCAGGATTCGAACCTGCGACCTACGGATTAGAAGTCAGTTGCTCTATCCAGCTGAGCTACGGGCGCTTAAAATTTGAGAAGACTTAGTGCGTCCAACGTCCCAACCGATTGGTGCCGAAATTATCACCATATCCTTTTGGTTTGTACTTACGCACTTTTGGTTCTTCAACGCTATACATTACGCCTTCACGCTGGGCGTACGATATGGCTTCTTCCTTGCTATCGAACCACATGCGGAGTTGTCCGCGCGTATCACGACTGGAAGTCCACCCCATAAGAGATTCGATCTCTCTAGCTGTATCTGGCTCATACTCAACAAGCCACCGTTTGGTATTGGCACGGCCAGACTGCATTGCATTTTTGGGAGGCTGATAGATACGAACTTGCATATTGATCCCCAAGAATTCGGCTTTAACAAAACCGACGAAAGAATTTTAGTGGTCGGGGAGAGAGGATTCGAACCTCCGACCCTCTGGTCCCAAACCAGATGCGCTACCAGGCTGCGCTACTCCCCGTGACCACGGTCATCGTATAAGACAGAGTAACACGCAAGGCAACTATCTTTTTATAAAACTGACGTCTTTTTTTTAATCAGCCACTTTTTTAAAAGGTGTTGTAATTTTTACGATAAAAGACACATTGCCTTGAATTGTTTAAAAACCTTATAAGATAAAAACAATTGGCCCCAAATCGATAACCACATAAGAAAGCAGTACCGTTAATGTCTTCACTCTTTGGTTCAGATTTTTGGATAATGGCGCAGGTCAGGCAATCCAATCAAGAAGGCATACCAGCAATGGTCATTCATAAGGGAGATGCAGATAGAGGCAGCCTTCTTTTGAAAATCAACCTTCTTGGTCCCGGTTGTCAGGTGCTCAACCAGACTCGCGATATTGATGGCAATCTAGCGTGGCTTGCGGCCAACAAGGGGGAGTTGATGGAAGAACGGGATGCCGACGAATATATTGAGCGCGCCATAAAACGTGACCCGGATGTTTGGGTCGTGGAATTGGAAGATAGAAGCGGTAACAATCCTTTTGGAGGCGAAATCCTGTAAAGGATTAGGCGCCTGACTGTTAGCGTTCGCGTGTCGCCGTAAAGTTAAGTTTTGGATTGTCGTCCTGGATACGTCCCATATCCCAGTGATTACGGGCCATATAAACCGGGCAACCATCGCGATCTTCGGCAAGAGAGCCTTTATTTCGATCAAGGAAGTGTTTCATCGCCACTTCATCATCGGATGTCACCCAGCGTGCTGTGACAAAAGGTGCGGCTTCAAAACCAACGTTAATGCCATATTCCTGTTCGATGCGTGCAAGCAGGACTTCGAGCTGAAGCTGACCAACGACGCCGACAATATACATCGCGCCAATAACCGGACGGAATACCTGTGTAACGCCCTCTTCTGCCAAGCTTTCCAAAGCTTTGGAAAGGTGTTTGGCTTTTAGAGGATCATCAAGACGAACACGCTGCAGAATTTCCGGAGCAAAACTTGGAATACCAGAAAAGCGGATGTCTTCCCCCTCGGTCAGGCTATCACCGACACGCAATGTCCCGTGGTTTGGAATACCAATAATATCTCCGGGCCAGGCTTCTTGGGCCAATTCACGGTTTTGCGCAAAGAACATGATCGGGTTATGAACGCTCATCGATTTACCCGTACCGATTTGGTGGAGCTTCATGCCCCGGGTAAACTTCCCCGAACAAATCCGCATAAAAGCAATGCGATCGCGGTGTTTGGGGTCCATGTTGGCCTGTACCTTGAAAACAAAGCCCGTGACTTTGGCATCATCGGGTTTTACTTCGCGTGGAGTTGCGGCTTGTGTCTTTGGTGCAGGAGCAAATTCGAGCACCGCATCCAGCAACTGTTTAACACCAAAACTTTTAAGAGCCGAGCCAAAATACACTGGGGTAAGATGACCTTCGCGGTAACTTTCCAGATTAAATTTCGGACAAGCTTCTGTTGCCAGATCTGCTTCTTCCAGAAGGGTCTCATACAGGTCTTCCGGTATTAGATCAGGGAGTTCATCGCCGAGTAAAGGCGCCGAAATAGGTGTTCCGTAGTCGTCCTCGCCAGTGAAGGGGATCATCTCTTCTTTGATAAGATCATAGCACCCTTTAAAGGTGCCACCGCCGCCAACAGGCCACACCATAGGTACAGTATCCAAAGCAAGAGCCTCGGCGACTTCATCCAGGATCTCAAAGACATCGCGGCCTTCACGGTCCATTTTATTGACAAAGGTAATGATCGGAATGTCACGCAGTCGACAGACTTCGAAAAGCTTGCGCGTCTGGGCTTCAATACCTTTGGCAGCATCGATTACCATAATGGCAGAATCAACAGCCGTAAGGGTCCGATAAGTATCTTCACTGAAATCTTCGTGACCAGGTGTATCCAGAAGGTTGAAAGTAGCCCCTTCATATTCAAAGGTCATAACAGAGGTGGTTACTGAAATCCCACGCGCCTGTTCGATCTTCATCCAATCCGAGTGCGCACGCCGATTATCGCCCTTAGCTTTAACCTGGCCCGCCATACGAATAGCACCCCCAAGAAGCAATAGCTTCTCTGTGAGGGTCGTCTTACCCGCATCGGGATGCGAGATGATAGCAAATGTGCGGCGGGCAGCGGCCTGCTTGGAGACTTCAGAGGACATGATCTTTGTTTCTTTTAATATGTACACCGATATGTACACATTTGTGAAAAATCTCACATAGCACATACCTAAAAACTGCGCAGACAATCTCGCTTCTGATGCTTTTCGTCAAGAACAAAGAGATTAAGGGCGTAGTATGGTTCTAAAATCTGCCATGAAAGACCACCGAATGAGAGGCAATACTATGACGGTTATTTAGAGTATTTAAGCCAATTTATTAACCAATTATAGCACTGAAATACATGTTTCAACGATCCTCATTAAAACGAATAGTGATCACAAAATGTCTTGGGGAGGTAACATATTTGTGTATAAGACAATGACTTCAACCTCATAACACATTGGTATTACACAGTTAATTACAGATACTTTTGGCACTCAAAACATTCAAGTATAAGTAGAATTATATCGAGTTAATTGAAATTTAAGATACATAGGGCAATATTAACTAATACAGGGAGTGCTCGCAATAATATAACTAGCACCTTTGAAAGGAGGCCCTAATGTTGAAGTATATCACAGTTGCAGTGATCGCTTTTACGGGCTTCGTAGCGACAGTCCCGGCTTATGCCCAAAATCAATGTGATAAACGGGCCAGCATTCTCGAAATGCTCTCAAGCCGTTACAGCGAAAAGACCCAAGCTATCGGAGTTACAAATAAAGGCGGATTGATTGAAGTTCTTACCAACAAAGATGGTGGAACCTGGACAATCATCGTCACGACACCTCATGGTATCAGCTGCCTTGTTGCTGCTGGTGAAGGATGGCGTCAGTTAGAGAAAGCAGAATTAGAGCCAAAAGCTTAAATCTGTTTTGATAGGTTAGTAACTTAACTATTTCTGTAAGAAGTGGTGATTGGCAATGTCACCTACCTTAATCCCCAGTCGAAGCGCAGTTCCGGCGTTAAGTTCCAACACCCCAATAACGTTCTGCCCGGATGAAATCGTCCGTGTAGAAAGTGGGGTCGTGTTCTCCTCAATAAATACAATTTTCCCTTTTGCATTTAAGAAAAGCATATCCAAGGGCAAATAAGTATCTTTCATCCACATCATCACATCGTTTTCATCACCATAAATGAAAAGCATGCCGGCATCTGAAGGCATTTTTTTACGATACATGAGGCCTTGGGCTTTTTGCTCTGAAGAGATTGCGAGCTCTATATCAAATTTGTGAGCTGCCCCATTTAGGGTAAAGATAGTCAAAGTATCTTTTTCAAAAAGATCCTGGGAAGACACATAAGACGGCACGACAACGATCGAGAAAAAGACAATTACGATACGAATAAAATACAAACTTAATCTTTTAGCATACATCCGTAGTGGTCCCTTAAGTACACAAGCATATTTGTGCCTCTATCCTATTTAAAAATTACTAATAATAAGAAGAACAACGCTAATGTTAGTTTTTACATACAGCAACAATCTTCTCACGAGTTGACAATAGTTTGTATCTTCAGCAGAAAAATCTTGTGTTCGATACGACAGCGTATGTTAATATCTATTCGAAATATCAATCTGTTGCTACCGGAGAAAACAATGAGTCACAAGAGCATCCTTGTTCACCTTGCTAATGACGAAGAGCATACAACCCGACTGGAAGTTGCATTACGTCTTGCCAAGCAAAACGATGCCCATGTTTCAGCGTTATTCATTACAACCCCTATTGGTATGCCAGCAGAAATTTATGGCCGTGGAGCCTCAGTGCAATTTCTTCTCGATGCGACTAAATCAGCAGAAGAACGCGCCGAAGAATTAGAAAAAGAGTTTAGGGAAACCTGTAAAAGAGAAAATATTTCTCATAGCTGGGTCGTCCAAGAAGGTGACCATATCAGTCTATTAGCAGATCATGCCCATGCTGCGGATATTATCATTGTGAGCCAACCCAACTACGAACACTTTGAAGATCGTTTTAGAATCCGGTTGGTTGACGAAATTACTCTTTTGTGCGGATTACCGTGTCTGATGGTCCCAAGAGAATTTGATACCTCTAAGGATATCGGAAAACGAATTATGGTCGCCTGGAAAAGCACGAGAGAATCTCTACGCGCTGTTCGCGATAACATGAGTGCCATTCAAAAAGCGGACAAGGTATTTTTACTGTCAATCCAACCGGATACTCAGGATGCACTCTCCCTAAATGAGGTTCATAACTACCTTAATCGTCATGGCGTAGAAGCCGAGACTTTGAAGATAGCTCAAACAGAAACCTCTATAGGACAGACAATTCACGACGCTGCAGAAAATCACCTGTGCGATGTAATCGTCTGCGGTGCTTATGGCCATAGTCGATTGAGGGAAATGTTTATGGGCGGAGTAACCAAACACTTGGTTAGAGAAGCAACTATTCCTGTGGTTATGTCACACTAAGATAAAGGGGCCACGTGGCCCCTTCTCTCTGTATACACTTAACCCACCAAGGCCCAGTAACCCAAGGCCCTGATTTTTATCGAATTCTAGATCTATGACCAAGGAAGCAAACAAAATCAAACTCATCATCTTTGATATGGATGGTGTGCTTTACGATTTGGATTTAAACAAACGGCTCAACTTAATGGCCAAGTGTACAGGTATAAGCCAAGCTGAAATAAACGACAAAATATGGCACAGTGAGTTTGAGCTAAAGGCTGAACAAGGTCTCTATCGAACCGGGTCTGATTACCTTGAAGAATTTAATAAAATTCTCGGAACCCACTTAACATCAGACAGTTGGTTAGAGATCAGAGCGTCTGCAATGTCGCCGATCAATGAAATGCTTAAGCTATGCCGCCAACTTCACAATCATTACAAAATCGCCTTGTTGACAAACAATGGTATGTTGGTCGAAGAAGGTATCAAACAGCAAAAAATTACCCCACGGTTAAAAGACATTTTCGGCACGGATATCTTTGCCTCCGCAGAGCTCCACTCGAGAAAACCTGACGCAGAGGTTTATGTGAGCCTCTGTCACAAAATGAATGTCAATCCTAATCAAGCTCTGATGATCGATGATAAACTAGAAAACATCATTGGGGCTCAAAAAGCGGGACTTAAAGGTTACTGCTACCAAAACTCCAAAAATTTTATTACATATCTTCAAAGTCAGAATATCATCTGTTAATACCCTATTTTCCAATAATCTCGAAGACACCGGGATGAACAATAATCGGTGCAGGAAAACCTTTGCCGAGAACTTTCATACCATCTTCGTTCATACCATCTGGGTTTTCATAACCTTTATTGACGACCACATCATAATCGGCTTGAGATGCCCATACGACAACATTGATAAAGTTAATACTATCACTTTGGGTTGAAGCACGATAAAAAGTCGAAGATACGAACCCCTGTTGTTTTCGAAAATAATTAACGTAAATTTCGCGTACCTCGATGGCTTTGTCCTCGGATCCCAGAGGCACTTCAATACAATTTATTGCATTTACCTGTGACATACATGTCTCCAAATAATTATTTTATAGCGATAAAATATAAGTAGTATAGATTCTAGCTCGCCTCGATTGTCATTAGACCAAGTGATAAAAAATGCCCCATAAAAGGAGCATTTTTTTATCATCGGCCCTATCCGTTAGATAAAGAAAATAAAGGTCAATAGTACAAAGCATGGAATCAATATCGCTCCGGACCAGAGCATATACCCAAAGAAGCTTGGCATAGGAACACCGCTTTCTTCAGCGATGGAGCGAACCATAAAGTTCGGGGCATTACCAACGTATGTATTCGCCCCCATAAACACCGCACCTGCCGAGATAGCGAGTAATGTATCCGACATTTCGCCGGTTAAGATACTCACATCTTGCCCAGTTGTGTTAAAGAAAACCAGGTAAGTTGGGGCATTATCCAAGAAGCTGGATAAAATACCCGTGGCCCAGAAATACATATAATTTACGGGTTCACCATTAGAAGTACTTACTGATTCGACAATAATACCCAGTGCACCATCAGTTCCGGCTTTTAAGATAGCAATAGCGGGTATGATGGTGATGAAAATACCAATAAATAATTTGCCAACTTCCATAATCGGAAACCAGCTAAAACCATTTTCTACGCGACTTTGATCATTGGTTAAACGCATGGATAAATAGGCAAGAACAAGAAGCATTCCATCTCGCACCAGATTCTGAAGCTCAATATGGACATAATAAACTTCAAATGAAATGCCAGGTTTCCATATACCTGACATCAATACGGCACCAATCACACCCAGAAGTAATAAAAGATTGATTTTTCCATCAAGAGCAAACGCAACCTTGCCTTGATCGTCTGCCACATCGTCTTCAGATAGAGGCCCTTCTTTGTTATACAAATAGCTATCTAGCAGATAATAAAGCACGAGAAGAATCACTGAAAGTACCAGCATTGGCAGGAACATATGGGAGGTTGGCCAGAAGAAATCTACGCCCTTTAAAAACCCGAGAAATAGAGGGGGATCCCCCAAAGGAGTTAACGAGCCACCAATATTTGCCACAAGAAAAATAAAGAAAACAATTGTATGCGTTTTGTGCTTTCGACCTTCCAAGGCTCTTATCAGAGGTCTGATTAGCAACATGGCTGCGCCAGTTGTGCCCATCAGACTTGCAAGAACTGTCCCAATAAGAAGAATCGTCGTATTTAACCTCGGCTTACCCTTTAATGTTCCCCGAACTCGAACACCACCAGCGACGGTAAAAAGAGAAAACAACAGAATAATAAAGGGGAAATATTCAAGTAAACTAACATGGAGCGTTTCAAAAAGGGCAAGTTCAAAACCAAAAATAATGGTAAAGGGAATTAAAAAAGCAGCCGCCCAAAATGCTGAAACTTTCCCAAAATTAGCGTGCCAGAAATGTGGAGCAAGCAAAGGGAAAATTGCAATTGAAAGCAACATACCTGCAAAAGGCACGACCCATATCAAACCTAAGCTTTGTCCATCCAAATGAGGCGCTCCCTCACTTGCAGCCATTGCCATTTCCGGTAAAGCTAAGATTATCACAGCCGAAAAGCACAATGCGACTAGCCTAATCATTTTCGTTGATAGAGCCATATTTCCCTCTTACCCGTTCGTTTCTTGTTACTTTACAATAAATAGAAAGCAGCAATTAATTACATTTATTATGTCTTTTTCTTAACCACATTACACGACAAAGACAAGGCAAGCTTGCCTCTTGACGATAGAGTGAACTTTGGCAAAAAAATCTCCGGTTCGAATAATCCAGAGTTCAGATAAAAGCCTTCTCTCAAAGATTAAATGTCTATTATACTTGCCAGCAACTGATAGATTATAGAGCTCTACCTTATTTGTCCCCACCGAAGTATTCTCCAAAGAAGAGTGTGAACCCTGCATCTATGCTGAATAAGATAAGAAAAATTTCAAAGAAAGTACCGTTTGGGTGGGTGTTATTTGTCGTAGTTGGGATAACTACAATCTGGCTCACTACCCACTGGATGGGTATGAGCACCGCCCAGGAATTAAGAGAAACCGCAAAGGAACGGCTTAGTCTCTATCAGGGGACATTAACTGGTGCTTTGGAGAAATATCGCTACTTACCTTTTGTTCTCGCAGGAAATGAAGATATTAAACAGCTTCTCACAACTTCTCAGAACGATCCTTACTTTTCAGATACCGTAAGTAGATCACTGGCTGCGACAAACAACAAAGCTGAATCAAACGTTCTTTATGTCATGGATAGCAAAGGCAACACGCTGGCTTCTTCTAATTGGACAGAAGAGAATAGTTTTGTCGGTCATAATTACTCTTTTCGACCTTATTTCACCGATGCCATGCAAGGAAAAGAAGGTCGGTTTTTTGCCATAGGAACAGTATCTGGGATACCAGGTTTTTATATGTCCCATCCTGTTTATGGAAAATCGGGCATTATTGGCGTTGTGATCGTAAAGGTTAACCTTGCCCCTCTTCAGCGACAATGGCGGGATGGGGGGGAAACCGTTTTCATTTCAGATCAGAACAGTGTTGTCTTTTTATCAAGCCGGGATGACTGGCTGTATAAAACCTTAAATCCAATTTCCGATGAGAGAATGCAGCAAATTCAATCCGTCAAACAATATGGCAATTCTAGTTTGGAACAATTGGCATTTAGATCATCAAAGCTTGCTGGTGAAACTATCACCGAGATTAACAAGAAAAAATTTCTAGAAACAATCTGGGAAATCAGTAATCAAAATTGGAATTTACATTACCTCTTTCCCGTTGACCTGATTAAAGAGCGTCAACGAACAACAACGACTATCGGTGCCGTTCTCCTGATAACAATACTGGTTGCCGCACTCTTTGTCAGAGAGCGCCGGCAAAAACAGATCTCTAGCCGCCGAGCTTTAGAGGCTGAAAAAATACAGATCATTAATCAACAACTCGAAATAGAAATTGATGAACACCGAAGAACTGAAAAAGAACTTCGCTCTGCTCAAGATGGATTGGTACAGGCTGGAAAATTGGCCGCATTAGGGCAAATGTCAGCAGCGATCGCCCACGAAATAAATCAACCAATAGCTGCGATGCGAACTTTTGTGGCCAGCGCCCGCTTGCTTTTGCAAAGAGGTCGAATTGAAGAATTGGATAATTCGCTGCAAAATGTTTCTTCTTTAACAGAGAGAATGGGATCTATTACAGGTCAACTTAAAACATTTGCCCGCAAAGCCCCTATAAAGTTGGAACCGGTAGAGATTAAACAAGCCATCTCAAGAGCAATTGCTCTCATTCAGCCTTTGATCGAATCAGAAAATGTAGATTTTAATATCGATATCCCTGACAGCCCTCTATATGTCGAGGGCGATGAAATCAGGTTAGAACAGGTCTTTGTAAATTTATTGCGTAACGCTATCGATGCAATGGAAACCATCGACAAAAAAAGACTAGACGTTTTCATAGAACAAAAAAATTCTAACGTAATAATCCGTGTAAGAGACACGGGCACAGGGTTGGATGACACCATTATAGATCAATTATACGACCCATTTTTCACAACAAAATCAAATAGTGAAGGTTTGGGACTAGGTTTATCGATTAGTTATGGCATTGTACAAGATCTCAAAGGAAGTATAGAAGCGACCAACCATTCGAACGGCGGCGCTGAATTCCTGATAACATTTCCTTCCTACAAAAAAACAACGGACTAAGACCCAATGAAAGATACCGATCCAAAAATTGATGGTCCTGTTTATCTAATTGACGATGAAAGAGCGATTAGGGTTTCAACCCGCCAATGGCTCGAACTTGCAGGTCACGAAACTGTTGAGGATTTTCAAGATGCCCGCTCAGCACTCGAAAAACTAGATTGGCATTATGAAGGTATTGTTATTTCAGATGTTAAAATGCCAGGGATGGATGGGCTTTCGCTCTTAAAGGAAGTTAAAAACATTGATGCCAACATTCCTGTCGTTCTTGTAACGGGGCATGGCGATGTGTCTATGGCTGTGGAAGCCATGCGTATTGGAGCCTATGATTTTATTGAAAAACCGTTTGAGCCAGAACATCTATTGGACATTGTCCGTCGTGCACTTGAAAAACGCGCCCTAGTCCTTGATAACCGCGCTCTAAAACGTGACCTCTTTGCTGCCGAAGGCCTAGATGCCAGACTAGTTGGTGCCAATCCTATTATGCGCTCTCTCAAAAGAGACATAATGGATATTGCCCCGACCAATGCGTCTGTTCTCATTCAGGGAGAAACAGGAAGTGGTAAGGAGGTTGTTGCAAGTTGCCTTCACGAGTTTGGGCCCAATCCATCGGGAAATTTTGTCGCTGTTAACTGTGCCGCCATTCCAGAACAAATGGCTGAGAGCGAGTTTTTTGGCCATGAAAAAGGCGCTTTTACTGGGGCACAAACTCGACGAACAGGAAAGCTAGAAGCGGCAAACGAAGGAACCCTTTTCCTTGATGAGCTTTCATCCATGCCGATGGAACTACAGGCCAAGCTCTTAAGAGCCCTTGAAGAACGTAGGGTCGTGCCTCTTGGTGCCAATAACTCCAGACCTGTCCAGTTTCGCTTGATCGCCGCCCTTCAGGAACCTCCAGAAGAAGCCATTGCAGCAGGTAGACTACGAGAAGATCTATACTACAGGATTGCCACCTTTGTAATGGCGATCCCTCCTCTTCGGGCACGTAAGGACGACCTCCCTATTCTATTCCGCCTCCTTGCCAAACGAGCTGCTGAAACCTTTGGTCGAGAGATTGAGATGCCAGGACCAGAAGGTATCGCCAGCCTTATGGCCCATAACTGGCCTGGAAATGTTCGTGAACTTAGGAATGCCGCAGAACGTTACGCCTTGTCGACAAGGCCTTCTGAAGAAAAGCTCTCCATCATTTTAAACAATGAAAAAGAAATTCAGGCAAAAACCTCTCTCCCGCTTATGGAGCAAGTCCGTTTGTTTGAGAGAAACGTTATTCTTGCCTCGTTGGATCGCCACAAAGGCAATGTTGCGGCTGTAATGGAAGAGCTCTCCATTCCTCGGAGAACCCTGAACGAGAAAATGGTTAAATACAATCTCAAGAGAACTGACCACGAATAGTTTTTAAAATAGGCGAAATTCCGCCGATAAAGAATTACACCGTCGGCAAACACTTGCCAGCAACATTATTACGTATGAATTTTATTCAAAAAAAACAGTATGTTACAAATTCGTTAAACTGGCACATCCTTTGCTGTTATAACTACAGGTAAATAACACTCGTTACCTACCGAATGTTGTACTTGTTAGTTTAACGAATAATAAAACAAATCCTATGGGAGGATACTCATGCGTAAACTTACCCTGCTATTGGCAGCTGCCAGTGTAGCTCTAACGGCTTTTGCTGCTCAGGCAGAACCTATCGTAATCAAACTCAGCCACGTGACCAAAGAAACGGGTCACCCAAAGGGTGAAGCGGCAGCTCTTTTTGCAAAAAGAGTTAACGAAGAAATGGCTGGTAAAGTCGTTGTAGAAGTTTATCCAAACTCTACACCTGTCTCTTATACACATCTCCGAGCCCACGAGACCG
>CAJXUS010000109.1 GCA_913060675.1 uncultured Rhodospirillales bacterium | reverse complement strand
ATAACACAGTGAATCACAAAGGCCTCGCAATGGCGAGACCTTTGTCAGCAGTCTGGGTGATGCAGAGTGCACCACCTTTTTTATAAAATCATCCTAGGTTTGTTTAAGCCTTAGGTTTAGGTTCCGTATTTAAGCTAGACCCTTACCCATCACACGAGACATCCGTTGGGAGAACGTCGTGACATCTGACGGCATCTGTCCCTCTAAAATTCTTGCTTGATCTAGAAGAAGCCAAGCGATGTCTTCCAGATCTGAAGCTGCACCATCCAGTTTGATGAGGTCAGAGAGGCGTTTTACCAGATCGTGCTTGGGATTAATCTCAAGAACACGTTTACTGACTTCATTGACTTGGTTGTGGCTGCGAAGAATACGCTCCAGGTGGATATCCATGTCGCCTTCATCCGCAACCAGACACACAGCTGAATCGGTCAGACGTTCGGAACTGCGAATGTCTTTTACCTCATCTTCAAGTGTGAGCTTGAGATAGGCTAATAGAGCGCCCATCTCAGCCTTGTCGTCTTCTTTGTCCTCAGACTTTTCGTCTGTAGCATCAGAGCCATCGATTTTACCAAGATCAGCACCGCCACGGGTTACTGATTTGAAGTCTTTGCCTTCAAATTCCTTGATCGAAGTAACCCAGAACTCATCAACGGAATCATTGAGAACCAGAACATCAACACCTTTGGCTTTAAAGCCTTCGACTTGAGGGCTGCGACGGAGAGCTTTTTCATCTTCACCGGAAATGTAATAGATGTGCTCCTGGCCTTCTTTCATGTTTGCGATGTAATCGTTCAGGCTTATCCAGCCATCGTTATTAACCGAACGGAAACGGCACAGCTTCAGGATAGGATCTTTTTGTGGAAGATCTTCATAGAGACCTTCTTTCAAGACGGGGCCAAAATTTTCCCAGAATTTGATATACTCTTCTGGTTCATTTTCTGCCTTTTTGTCGAGAAGACCCAGAACACGCTTGATAATGCCACCGCGAATTTTCCGAAGCATCGGATTATCCTGCAGCATCTCGCGACTGATGTTCAGAGGAAGGTCTTCTGAATCAATGACGCCCTTGAGAAAACGCATGTAAGCAGGCACGAGTTCCTGACAATCATCGGTAATAAAGACCCGGCGCACATAAAGCTTCACGCCATGTTTACGTTCAGGGTGGAACAGATCAAAAGGTTTGCTTCCTGGGATATAGAGCAACCCGGAATATTCCAAAACGCCTTCGACCCGGAAGTGTTCACGCAGCCAGGGATCATCATAAGCATGGGCAACGTGGTGGTAAAATTCTTTGTATTGTTCATCGGATACGTCCGATTTACTGCGTGTCCAGATTGCTGAAGCAGAGTTCAGTGTTTCCCATTCTTCTGCATTTTCAATTGTACCGTCTTCATTTTCTGAAGCGGCTTTTTTAAAGCGGATTGGAATTGGAATGTGGTCAGAATAAGTTTTGATGATGGTGCGTAGACGCAGCTCCTCGCCAAACTCTTTCTGTTCTTCTTTCAGGTGAAGCTCAATGCTTGTACCGCGAGTGTCTTTATCAGCTTCGCTAACTGTAAAGGTGCCCTTGCCATCAGATACCCACTTCCAACCTTGGTCTTCGCCAGCACGGCGACTTGTGACGGTTATTGTATCGGAAACCATATAGGCAGAATAAAAACCAACCCCAAATTGACCGATGAGGTTGTTGCCATCTTTATTGTTTTCCATCTGGGCCATAAAGGCATCGGTGCCAGACCGTGCAATCGTTCCGAGGTTGTCGATTAGTTCCTGACGGTTCATACCAACACCATTATCATTAATGGTTAGTGTTCTACCGTCTTTGTCGATTTCAAGATCAATCCGAAACTCAGGATCATCTTTCATCAAGTCGCCATCGGTAACGGCAAGATAACGGAGCTTGTCACAGGCATCAGATGCGTTGGAAATCAATTCCCGTAAGAAAATTTCTTTATTGGAATAGAGCGAATGAGCAACGATGTCGAGAAGGCGAGATACCTCGGCCTGAAAGGATAGCTTTTCCTCAGACATGATTTTTATGTCCACCTTTAACTGTATAAAATTGATGTTGTCGTTTTGATGGTGAGTATCCATCAAGATATAAAGAGATATGGCCCAAGTTTACTATTTTTTCAAGATATCTCGCCTTCTGATGTGTTCAATTTATTTAGGAGGGTTGCAGGTCTTTGCATTTTCTGTAACAAAATGGGTAAAGTAACGTTAAGATAATGCAATTTATGCGCGAGAAAATTTGAAGTCATGCAGAGGTCGATTCAAGTACCGTTATTACTGGGCATCACCATGTTGTTGAGTGCATGCGCGGCGGGGCCGAACTCATCGCCAAATATGATTTTTGAGCGCAAAGGTCTAACCAAACCCACTCTTGCTTCCTTTCAATACTGTCATGGTTACGGCTGTCAAAAGACAGAGAACTTATCTCTTAACACTGTTGAAAAATCCGGTTTGATAACGGCTTTTGGGACAGCATCGACTGCACAAGAAGAGCGCGCTGCGATGGCGAATGCAGTTGCTTATATGGAGCGTCTAAACGCCGCAAAGGCAGGGACTGAAAACGATGTCGGGGGTACCTTTACCGGCTATGGGCAATCCGGGCAGCTTGATTGTGAAGACGAAGCCGCAAACACGACGACAACACTGATTTTTCTTCAAGATCTAAGCTTGTTAAAGCACCATAGATTACGCTCTCAGGTGACCCGTGGTTTCTTTATCGGGGGCTGGCCTCATACTTCTGCAGCTGTTGTTGATAACCAGTCGGGTGAAAATTTTGCCATTGATTCGTGGTTTGAGAGCAGTGGCGTAAAGCCTCACGTGGTCCCTTACGATATCTGGTCATCTGGCTGGGATCCTGAGAAAGACGGACCGATTGTCGTCGAGTAGATTTAGCTTATTCGATGGCCTAAATCCGCAGGTGATATCAGGGTCGTAAAAATAGCGGTGGCGAGCAATATTATCAATATCAAGACGATTTCAATCCTGATGGAACGGCGCAGCTTTTCAGTTGCTATTTTATGATAGTTATTTCCGTCGCCTACGTTGCTCAGGTTCGGGACAAGTCTAAACTTATTGAGACCAGCAAGACCCAGAACCAAGATGACAATTGAGAGTTTTCCCAATAACATCCACCCATAAGGTGTTGCTGTAAGGCCGTGAAAACCGCCTGCAATAAACCAGGACATGGTCAGGCCGGAAATCAAAAGTACCGGAATTGCCCAGGTGGCTATCTTTCCAAAATGTTCCAGAGTCGGTGCGGCTAGTTCTTCGTGTTCTTTCATGAGGATGAGCAGCGGAACAAAACTCCCAGCCCAAAAACAGGCAATAAGCAGATGGACCATAATCAGGGGTTTGAGCAACAAAGTGGGCTCGTATACCCCAGTGTGGCCGCTGAGAGCATAAGAACTTAGAACAGTGAAAATACCAAGCAGAGTGAAAAACCAAATGCGTATTTTAGTTGCAATAAGAATACCGACAAAACCCAAACTGAGGAGCACCTGAAGCTTTCCGCTGGTCGAAAATAACACCAGATCAATCATGTCAGGATCTAACAAAGCTTCAAACTCGCCCCCTGAAAGCCAGACAATGTTGGCACAAAGATTAATAATAACGAGAGCAATCCCGATCAGGCAAAGCTTTTTGATATGCTGATAGAGTTCCTCTTCAACAATAGAAATATCTGACTTGTAGAGGTGGCTGAACAACACAGAGCCACAGGCAAAAAGGCTTGTCGCGTAAAGCCCGACTTTGATCAGGGGCAGTGCGAGTTCAATACTGTCAAAATGCATGAATAATGCTCAAGGTGTTATGGTAAAACTGAAATGACCTTTGGTTGGGTGGCCATCCGAAGACAGTCCTCTCCAGTATACGTTATAAGTTCCTTGGTGAAGTTCAGGCGGCATTGCATTGATCTGTTTGGTTGGGGTAAGGCTTTTCCCACCCTCTACTGCCACAGCGTCACCGTTTTCATCTTCAAGTTTAAAGGATGTAACTTTTAAAGGCTCTGGAAAAGAGAGACTAATTTTATCTGGAGAAGAGTGTAATACCGCCTCGTTAGCAGGTGTTGTTTTTATGGCTTTAGCGTGGCCAAAGCTCAGGGTTGGAAGAGCTATGGCGAGTAAAAATGATAGAACGACAAGGGCTTTATTAAACATACTGTACTCCATAATTGCCCAGTGATTGTAATCCTTCCGGCAGGGGGAAGGTCAACAGGGGCATTTACTTTTGTCACAGCCTCACGCTTATTTTATCAGAATAGGTTTTAAATTTCCATAACAGTGAATTCTGTGTATAAAATTACGCATTGATTTATGAATTTTAATTCGGATTTTTCGATTGTGATTGTTACGACATCCCTTGGTTCGGAGGGATAGATGAGCCTTTTAGCTTCAAACAAAATTAGCGCTGTCTTGGGTCCTACTAATACTGGGAAAACCTATTTGGCCATGGAGCGCTTGCTGGCATACAACTCAGGTATGATCGGCTTTCCGCTTCGCCTGCTGGCGCGCGAAAATTACGATAGGGCGGTTCGGATCAAAGGCGTGGCGAAATGTGCGCTCGTGACCGGTGAAGAGAAGATCCTGCCCAAAGGAGCGCGTTATTTTTTCTGTACGGTTGAATCCATGCCCGTGGATAAACTTGTTGAATTTCTTGCTGTCGATGAAATCCAGTTGGCCGCTGATGAAGAGCGGGGGCATATCTTTACCGATCGTATGCTCAACGCGCGCGGCACGGCTGAGACCATGTTTATGGGCTCAAGCACGATCGCCCCGATCCTGAGAAAACTCATTAAAGGTATTGAGTTTGTCGAGCGTCCAAGATTCTCAAACCTTTCTTTTTCCGGCAGTAAAAAGATTATCCGCTTACCTCCGAGATCGGCCGTTGTGGCTTTTTCTGCGACGGATGTTTATGCGATTGCCGAGACCATGCGTCGACATCGTGGTGGAACGGCGGTGGTTTTGGGAGCGCTTAGCCCGAGAACGCGAAACGCTCAGGTCGAACTTTTTGAGAACGGGGATGTCGACTATCTGGTGGCAACGGATGCTATTGGCATGGGGCTTAACCTCAATGTTAATCACGTTGCGTTTTCACGGATGGAAAAATATGACGGCAGAATTTCCCGTTATTTGCACCCCGCAGAGGTTGGTCAGATTGCGGGTCGGGCTGGACGTCACACCACAGATGGTACTTTTGGGACAACAAACAACGTTGGTTCTCTCGATGAAGATTTAATAGCGCGGGTTGAAAACCACGAATACGATTCTCTTCGTGTGCTTTATTGGCGAAATAGTGATTTGGATTATCGGTCGCCACAAACGCTTTTGAAATCACTAGAACGTAGGCCCGATGATAAAATTCTGATGCGCGTTCGAGACGCTGAAGATCATCAGGCTTTGCGGGCGCTGGCTCAAGAAGCAACGGTACAAGACAGTGCAACAACACAGGCTTCTGTGAAGCTGCTTTGGGAAGTTTGTCAGGTACCTGATTTTAGAAAAATTCTAACAGATCAACATATTCGGTTGCTTTCTCAGATGTATCATTATTTGATAAGCAACCGTAGGCTGTTGCCAGAAGAGTGGGTGGCAGCTCAAATCAGCAGAATCGATCGCATAGATGGTGATATAGATACCCTAGTATCACGAATATCTTATATCAGAACCTGGACCTATATTAGTCATAGGGCAGACTGGATTGAAGATAATGAGCATTGGCAAGGCGTAAGTCGTGCGATAGAAGATCGGTTATCAGATGCATTACATGATCGTCTTACTCAGCGTTTTGTTGATAGACGTGCAGCGAAATTGGTGCGAAGCCTCCAGGCGGGAGAAAATATAGTGTCGGCGGTAAAAGCTAATGGTGACGTAATCGTCGAAGGTGAACTCGTTGGACGGATCGTTGGATTCTCCTTTGCACTGGATGAAAGTTTACAGGGAACGGATATGAAACCGGCCCTGGCAGCAGCGCGTAAAACTCTGTTGGGCGAAATGCCAACAAGAGTGGCCGTGCTTGAAGAAGATAATGACGGGTCATTTCTGCTCAATGATACCGGTGAGTTGACTTGGCGTGGAGTCCCCATTGGGAAGCTCATCAAAGGTGACGTGCCGTTGAGCCCTGCCGTTGATGTCTATTCTACCGAGTTTATTGACAGCACGATGCGCGAAAAAATTCGCCTGCGTCTGGTTGCATGGCTAGAACGTCACCTTCGGGCACAGTTAAAGCCGTTGTTCTATCTCTCTGATGCAACACTTGAAGGTACGGCCCGTGGGATTGCATTCCAGGTTCTTGAGGGACTTGGGCTTGTGCCGCGGTACCTCGTCCGCGATCAGATTAACGGTCTCAGTAAAACCGACCGTAAAGCGCTTGCTGACTTAGGACTTCGTCTTGGTCGAGAAAGCGTCTTCTTGCCCAACCTTAATCGTCCGCGTCCAAGTCGTATTCGGGCTTTGCTCTGGGCAGCCTCGAACGAAGTTGCTGTTCCTGATTTGCCAGAATTCGAAGAAAGCAGTTTTGAGCCCGTAGCTTCACAAACGGATGCCTTCTGCGCCTCTGTTGGCTATCGTTATCTTTCTGACCGGAAAGGCCGTGAATTGGTTCTTCGCGCAGATGCGTTAGAGCGCGTGTCTCACGAAGCTTATAAATTGCTTCGTCTCAGCAAGGATAGCGGAGAGGATAAAGCAGCAAAAAAACTGACTGCCCCTGCTCCAAAAGTTACCGAAATAGAGACACCGTCTGTTGAGGCTCCCGTTGTTGAAGACACGGTAAGTTCTGAAGCTGCTAATGTAACGACAAACAATCCCGAATCTGGTGTTGAAAACGTCGTTGCTGCTGAGGTTGAAACAAAACTAACCGAGTACAAGCCAGCCGAGACCAAGCTAGAAGAGGTCAAACCAGAAGAGACACCAATAGAGGAACCCGCGCTGCAATTACCTGCGGGGTCTTTTGCTATTAACGATGAAATGCGCAAAGTGTCTGGCCTGGATGATCAAGCGCTTGCATTTGTGCTCAAGTCTCTTCGCTTTCATCCTAGTCGCCTAAAGGGTGGGATTACAGCATTTAGCCAACGCGCGCCTAGAAAACAGGATCCTAAGAAAAAAGAAGCCAGGAAAAAGCATGTAGAGGCAGAAAAGGCACGTATAGCCGACTCCCCATTTGCAGTGCTTCAGGACATGTCTTTCAAACGCTAAGGGCTTTTGTTGATGGTGGCAGATAGTAACGAGACTCTGCGCATTGATAAGTGGCTATGGTATGCCCGATTTTTTAAAACGCGCACATTAGCGAGTGTTGTCTGTAATGGTGGTCGCGTCCGGGTTGGGGGCGCGACTGTCCGCAAATCTAGCCACCTTGTCCGCATCGATGATGTATTGACCTTTACGCAGGGGACAAATATTCGTGTGATCCGTATTCTCGCCTTGGGCAACCGTCGTGGACCCGCTTCTGAAGCGCAACTCCTTTATGAAGATTTGGCTCCTGTAGAGAAAACAGGAACTGGGTCTAAGGTTGATGCCGGAGATGGTGGCGTAAGAGATATGGGGGCTGGGCGGCCGACCAAGAAAGAACGCCGAGATATAGATAAGCTCCGTGGAGATTGATCCCATCCAATGAATGTGAAATCGATTCAAAGTCTGGCCTTTCTGCAAATGAAGATCAACTCGCCAAATACCGAGAGTTTTTAAGTAAAATTCTGTCTGGTTTAGACGACCCTAGCTATATAGGTATATTCCACCATGTAAGGAAAATACCATATGGCGGGGTAGGACAAAGAGATCCCCGTGTAGTTTATGAGCAAAACCGGGGCACGTGTTCTGGGAAACATATTTTACTTCGGGACTTGTTGCGCGTTGCAAATTACAAAGCCGACGTACTCACGATTTTTACCCATTTCAACAAAAAAATCCCAATACACGCCTCTATGCTAGATCAACTTGTCTGCTTGATTAGAGAAGGTGAGATTCCCGATTATCACAATGTTGTGCAACTTGGGCTGAAAAAGGCTAACGGGGATGTTGAACATCTTCTATTAGATGCTACATGGCCAGACGACATGGGGCGTTATGGGTTTCTGGTTAACAGCTCTTGGGATGGTCTCGTTGACACCATCGCGGCGGGTCCTTTGTTGGAGAGGCAACCCATTTGTGAGAATGTCGTCGTGCAAAAGAAACACCTTTTACTTAACTTGAGTGAGCAACAGCTTGAAAGCAGAGCGTTGTTTCTTGACCTTTTGACGAGCTGGATTGCTAAACAGGGGCTGTGTCTACCTGGTTCAGATTAGCTAATTTTCCTAAAAACTAGAGACAGATTGTTCGCAGGCATAGCAATTATTTTTTCAAGAACAAAACCGTTTTCTTCAGCAGCTTGTTGTACGACCTCAAGTCTTCTTATGCCCCATTTGTCATCTCTTTGACGAAGGGAGGCATCAAATTGAATGTTACTTGGCGCCGTGTCCACATGATCTTGTATGAAGGGGCCGTAGAGATATAGGGCGCCGTTTTCCTTCAAGAGATTATTCGCGCCGGATAATAGACCAAGAGTAGCTTCCCAAGGCGTGATGTGGACCATATTTACGCAAGTAATGACGTCTATGTTCTTTGTTAGCTCTTGTGACTTCTCCGCATCTAAAGCCCACCCCTGTTGGGTGACATCAATATGGATGGGGTTGAGTATGTTGTCAGTCTTTGCGTGGGTAATATGAGAGCAAATACTAGAGAACAATTCAGTATTAAATTCACTTGTTTGCCAAGTGAGGGAGGAAAACTGGGGACCAATCCAAGCGGCGTGATCCCCTGTACCACTTGCAATTTCAAGTAATAGGCCTTTATTGGGCAGGATTCCCTTGAGAACGTCGTATATAAAATCACGATTTCGCTCCGCGGAAGGAGATCGACGTCTCTCATCTCTTTGTTGCAGGACGGTGTGAGGCGTTTTCTTTATGGACATAATGTTAGGTCGATGGAGTTGTTTACGGGTCGAAGTGTCATTAAGTTAAGTATGAAACTGTGATCTAACAATCACCAAGTTTACTTTTTTCATTAAATGAGCGTGAGGTAAGATCTTGTTTGGCCGAATTAAAGAATTATTAGGGGAGCTGACCAAACAGCCTGAGGGTGCTTTGGTCAGTCATAGTGACAAAAAAGTAGCCGCAGCCGCTCTGATGGTTGAAGCCGCACGTATGGACGAAGATTTCGGCTCTGAAGAGAGAGCTAAGATTATTGAGCTGATTGAAAACCGTTTGGGTTTAAGCCCAGATGATAGTCAGGAGCTTTTGATTCTTGCAGAAGAGAAATCAGGAGAATCCAGTCAATTATTTGGGTTCACCCGCGTTATAAAAAATAGCTATAGTCCTGAAGAGCGTTTGGATTTCGTGGAAATGATGTGGGAAGTGGTGTATGCCGACGGCGAGTTACATCATTTCGAAGGCAGTTTGATGCGTCGAATTGCCGGCTTGCTCTATGTATCAGATCACGATAACGGTACTGCTCGGAAAAAAGCGCTTGCTCGTTTAGGGCTGACAGGGTAGGCCCTTTGCAACAATTCTGGAACACCAGAAGCTGGGGGTGACAGCCCTTGAGAAATTGGTCAGGTGCCAAATGGAGATTAGACGATGACTTATGTCGTCCTGGAAAATTGCATTAAATGCAAATACATGGATTGCGTTGAAGTTTGTCCGGTAGATTGTTTCTATGAGGGCGAAAACATGCTCGTCATTCATCCGGATGAATGTATTGATTGCGGTGTGTGTGAACCTGAGTGCCCAGCAGAGGCAATATTGCCGGATACTGATCCAGCATCAGAAGCTGTGATGGAGCTCAATAAAAAATGGGCTGATATTTGGCCCAATATTACTCGATTGGGTGAAAAGCCGGCTGATGCTGATGAATGGAATGGTGTCCCCGATAAATTGGCGAAGCATTTCAGTGAGAAGCCTGGTGATACCGACGGTTAACAGTAAAGTTGAGCACCTGTGACAGGGGTGCTCATCAACATTGGTATTTTTACTAACCAAAATAAATCATTTTAATCATGCGCTTAATGATTATTTTGTGTGTTACTCCTCCCGCGATAAGATTATCTACCTAGGTCGGCCTATGCTGTTTTTGCGCAGCAGGCATGTAATACGCGAATATTGAAAATTTGTTACTTTTCCTGTATAAGATGATTGTGACGGACGGATGCTGAGAACCTGATGGGTGTGTCATTACATTCACAGAGAGTTAGTTTCACATTTATGCACAGATAATTCCCCCGCCAATTTTTATAAATTGAGTGGGGATGTCGTGTCTGCGCATGTTTGGTGTGTTTGTACCGTATAAACTTAAAGCGGTATTGATAGGTTGGAAAACCTACAAATGTGCCTATATGAATATACAGCCTGGAATATCAGGTGGTGAAAACGGAGAGACAAGATCCTATGGGTAAGCAGATAGAATACAGTGCTGGTGATTACGTGGTCTATCCAACACATGGTGTTGGTCGTGTGCAAGGCATTGAAACCCAGGAAATTTCTGGTGTTACTCTTGAACTACTTATTGTGACCTTTGAACAAGACAGGATGACATTGCGCGTTCCTATGGCCCGGGCAGAAAGCTCTGGTCTGCGTAAATTATCCAGCCGTAAGCTTATGGAAGACGCTCTTACAACTTTGAAGGGCCGCTCACGTGCCAAGCGCACAATGTGGAGCCGCCGTGCACAGGAATATGAATTGAAAATCAATTCTGGTGATCCTGTCATGATCGCAGAAGTTGTTCGCGATCTCCATCGTGGCCCTGAGCAACCAGAGCAATCATTCAGCGAGCGTCAAATGTATCAAGCAGCTCTTGAACGTCTGGCACGTGAATTTGCTGCTGTCGAAGAGATCGACGAAGATTCTGCTTCGCTAAAACTAGAAGAAATGCTTGCAGCAGCCTAGTTTTCCGGAGAACATGTATAGCGCGGTTCCCTTAACCCGGAGCCGCGTTTGATTCTTCTTCGCTTTAACCGCTCGTAAGATTGGGCAAAAGAGCCGGAAAATTAGTTGATGTTGGTCGGGTTTTAACGGACTGGAAACTTTCAGTTTATTGCCAATTGTTTTGTTTGTTGGCGATTGTGACCAAGGGGACATACTAACTTTCAAACGATAAGTTTTGGGTTGGTATTTCGTTTATATGATCAGCGGGTTTTCTCGTTCTAGCTGTAGACAGGGGTACCGTCCTCTCACATGGACGACCGGCAAAAATTTGCAATTTTAACCGCAACACACCGTATTTGGGCCGTTAGTGCCATTCACGGTGAAGTGGATCAGTTGCGTCATATTCATGCCGCTCTGGAAACACGCCTCAAACGTGGTGATAAAATTATTTACCTGGGTAATTTTATGGGCCAGGGATCTCATACCTGCGAAACTTTGGACGAGTTGATATCCTTTCGACGTTTTTTCCTTGCTCGTTTTCAAAACTTCCCCCGCGATATTGTTTATCTCCGTGGTTCCCAAGAAGAAATGTGGCAGAAGCTATTACAGCTTCAATTCGCGACAGATCCCCGAGGTGTCTTGCAGTGGATGGTCGATCAAGGGGTCGGGGCGTCGCTTCGGGCCTATGGATTTGATCCTAAAGATGGCTTTAGAGAAGCTGCTGCGGGCGCAATGCAGCTTACTAGGTGGACAAACAAAGTTCGCCGGGCAATGCAGGAGCGGCCTGGGCATTATCAAATCCTTGGTGAGTTAAAACGCGCTGCCTATCCCAATAATGGTACGACCCTCTTTGTAAACCTGTCTCTTATACACATCTCCGAGCCCACGAGACCGAGGCTGATCTCGTA
>CAJXUS010000108.1 GCA_913060675.1 uncultured Rhodospirillales bacterium | reverse complement strand
TAATTATAACGATTTTTTAACGCTCGTCTGCGTTTTTGGATCTACGCATATCGTCATCCTACTTATGGGACAAACGCTATGGGAGCGGGACCATCCAAGTGTACCAGCCGATGATCGGGCCGACTTACCGACGTTACCCAATCTACGCATACCAGTTTCATAATGCTATTATTTGATACTGCGCCAATATGGGAGCGACCAGTAAAAAAGACATGGGGAGTGAGCTCTCAATTTTCAAGAGGAAAAGGTAATTATTTTAGGCTTACACCCTGAAAATTATGACGACATAAACGATTTGCACCAGAAGGTTAAGCAGCCCGAATAATCTTCAATTTTAGGTTTGAGATTTAGCAAGGCTAAACCTCGTAAAAAGCGCGCCATCTACGGTCACTTGGCCATCATCAGCAAAGCCCATACGCGTTATGGCTTTAGAATTTGTCCGGCTCGGCGGGAATAAAATCGTTATCGAATTCAGGTTCATCTGGCTAAAGGCTTGATCTTTGACCTTGTTGAAAATCTTACGACCCCATCCCCAAAATCTAGGATGAAGTACCAGGGCAAAATCAGCTTCGCCATGCTCTGGCTGCAGTCCGCCCCAGCCCGCAAATTCCCCTTTAATCAGAAAGGCCCAGGGACCATAGCCATGTTCATCCCAAAGCTGCTTTTTTGCCTTTAAAAAGTCCCGGCAATTTTCAGGGGAAAACCCGCCCGCGAGTAAAGGCATTTGTTTGCCGACCATCTCATTATTCATAAGCTCGATGATTTGTTCTTCTTTAACGTCAAAGAGATGAACAAACTTAATATCATCCATAAACAGTTCCTGTTGTTAAATTACGTCCCTAGTTATGAATAACAGCTCATAGTCTGGCTAATAAAATTACAGTGAAGTCTAGGGATCGGAAGGAATTTCTCCCTTCCAACTTCCCGTTATATTTTTATCCAGTGCCTCTCTTATAGAGCGTCTAGTTATAAGCACCGGATCCATAATGGAGTTCATAACTGTGGCTGTAGATTTCCAGGATATTACCAAAGGGATCTTCCATATAGATCATGCGATAAGGCTTTTCCCCCGGGTAATAGAACCGCGGCTTCTCCATCCGTTTCTTACCGCCGGCTGCGACGATTTTCTCTGCGAGTTCTTCCACATTCGGATCTTGCACACAGAAATGAAAAATGCCGGTTTTCCAGTATTCGAAATTGTTTTCCGGATTTTGTTGATTTTTAAATTCAAAGAGCTCAATCCCGATTTTATCCCCGGTGGAAAGATGGGCGATGCGAAAATGCTCCCACCCTGGACCAAAGACATCGGTACACATCTGGCCAATGGCAGATCCATCCTCGACGACATCGGTGGGCTTCATGATCTGATACCACCCAAGAATTTCGGTGTAGAATTTTACCGCGGCTTCGAGATCTGGAACCGAAATTCCGATATGAGAAAAGGTACGGGGATAAGGCAACTGAGCGTCGCTGTTCATTTTAATTCTCCTGAACAAAGTAACTGTCTGCCCATAACTTGCCTCTTCACATTAATTATGTGAAATTATTAAAATTAATCATTTTGATAATATTTTATTATGATAAATCCATTGTTACTTCAGACCTTCCTTTCGCTTTCAGAGACGGGACACTTCACCCGGACGGCGGAAACCCTGCACATGACACAGCCGGGCGTTTCCCAGCACCTGAAGAAGCTTGAAGCTGAAATGGGGGTCGCTCTTTTTTATCGGCATGGAAAGAAAATCGAGCTAACCCCGGCGGGTGAAACCTTTAAAATCTTCGCCCTCAAACAACATGAACAAGAAGCCGCTCTGCGAGAAAGCCTGGGTGAGGATTCCCCCCATCAAGGCGAATGTAAGGTCGCCTGTTCCGGTTCCATGGCCATGCAGCTCTACCCGCCGCTTCTGGAGCTTCAGAAAAAATACCCCGGTCTCAGCATGAGTATCGAAGCAGCCCCCAATAATGTGATTATTGACGCGGTAAAGAACGATACCTTTGCTCTCGGCCTGATCACCAATAAGATTGAAGACCCTGAACTCTCTATTCGCAAACTGGGACATGAAGAACTTTTTCTGGTTCTGCCGCGCGGTCGCGACCACAGCTGGGCTGAGCTTTTGGATTTGGGTTATATAAATCACCCAAATGGTGCCCACTATGCCAATCAGGTACTGGAGAAAAATTACCCCGGTGACTTCAAAGACCTGAAGGAAATTCCGCAAAGAAGTTATATCAACCAGCTTAACCAGATCCTCTTGCCCGTTAGCCACGGGCTAGGGTTTACCGTACTGCCGGAATCAACGGTGGAGTTATTTCCCGATCAGAAAGCCATCCGCAAAGCGCCGCTTGCAAACGCTGTTCGGGAAACCGTTTATATGATTACGAAAAAACACAAACCCCTGCCCAATCGATATCAATTTGTGAAAGAGGTATTGGGGAAAACGTTACAAAGAACGATTTCAGAATAGTCGTCAGATCTTTCTACGCCTCTGCTTTGCTTCATATTGCTGATGATATTCCTCGGCCAGAAAGTACGGCCCTGCCGTTACAATCTCTGTCGCAATGGGATCTCTGTTCAGGATCTCGATAATCTTCCTGGATTGCAAAGCAACCGCTTCTTGTTCGGGGGTGTGAAAGAAAATCACCGAGCGATATTGGCTGGTGCCATCCAGATCATTTCGAAGAGATATGGTTGGATCGTGCAGGGTCCAAAACAGATCGAGCAAGCTGTCATAAGACGTAATCGCGGGATCAAACCTGAACTGAACAACTTCCGCATGCCCGGTGTTGCCAACGCAAACGGCGTAATAACTCGGATTATCCGTGCGCCCACCCATAAA
The DNA here is from genome assembly GCA_913060675.1 of uncultured Rhodospirillales bacterium. Taxonomy (GTDB): domain Bacteria; phylum Pseudomonadota; class Alphaproteobacteria; order Kiloniellales; family Kiloniellaceae; genus Kiloniella. The sequence continues at coordinate 9,049 of CAJXUS010000108.1, read as the reverse complement.
ACCCACGGAGGTTTTGCTCGCACCCGGAACCCGGCTAAAGGCCGTCTCAATGCCCCAAAAACATCCGGCGCCTAATGTTGCTAATTCCATCAAAAAAATTCCGGGAAGCAATCTCAGTTTCTAACTCGTTTGTTTACATGAGTGTTTAAAGTATTAATCGACCTCTCATGTATTCAATCAACTTTGATATTCAATAGGCCTTTCCTACGCCGGATAGGCACGATTGAGTTTCGCCAGTTGTTTTTGCGCTTCGGGGTGCCCTTGCTGAGCGGCGACATACCACCAACGATGAGCCATGGTTTCGTTAGCTTGAATACCATGTCCCTGAAAATACAACTGACCGAGTTCGAACTGTGCTTCTGCTTTACCTTGTTCGGCAAGCTTCTTGGTATTACTAACAATTGAAGCTTGGTTTTCTTCATTAAAACTCATGCGTTCTGGCGTTATTCCATAGGCCTTGAACCAGATATCTTTCACTTTCAGAGGAAAACTTTGGCGTGATCGCCGAAACCATAATTTTGATAGAAGAGTATTTTTCCAAACGGCTTCCCCCGACTGATAAGCAACGGCAAGATTATGTTCAGCAGCATGATCCCCTTGTCGGGCAGCGCGTTTGGTCCACTTCATTGCCTTCTTCTTGTCCGCCTTAACACCTAAGCCATGATAATACATCTCGGCCAGATTGCGTTGCGCCTCCTCCACACCCGCCTTGGCACTGATGAGAAGATAGTCAAAGGCCTTTTGATAATCCACAGATACGCCCTGCCCCTTTGCATAGACCATCCCGAGGGAAAAGTGGGCTTCGGGATAGTTCTGATCCGCTGCACATTCAAAAGCTTCGCGTGCCTTTTGATAGCTCTGGACAATACCTTCTCCACGATAATAGCACTCCCCGACCGCGTATTGAGCCTGGGGCATACCTTGCCTTGCTGCTTGCTTAAACCATTTCACTGCCGTGGTATCGTTTTTGAACATGTCTTTGCGTTGGGAAAAGAACCCTCCCAATAGGTATTGCGCTGAGACATCACCGTCTTTGGCCAAAGGCGTAAGTTCTTTCACAGCCCGTTCGTAAGCCTTCTCTTCGAAGGCTTCGATAGCACGTCTATAAATAGGGACGTGCCGTTTCTTATCTTTGGAATAACTCACCGGGTTAGGATAATTTTTCTGGTTAGGATATTTTTTTTGGCCCGAAAAATTTCGCAGGAAATATCTGACGACTAAAAGAAGACAGAGAAACAGGATCAAATAATTCATGACCGATGAGCTTGGTTCAAACAATTCAGTAAAGGTAAGCCCGACAACCGCGCCCAGGAATAAAAATAAAAACCAATATAAATTTCTCATCAGATAGCAATCAAGGAAAGCTGTAGGTTTAAAGGATCTGGGAGTAAAGCACTGTAAGGGTGACTAAATCCTTAACAATTCACAACTAACAGGCGTAGCACATCTGCCCTCGGACAGTTCCCGTCCTGGAGTATAAAATGAGGATAAGAAGAGGTAATCTCCCTTACTCACTCCTCTCTTTCCGTTCCTTATCCCTGCCGCTCCCGGCGTTCCTTTTCGCGCCAGGTGTCCAGTTGATCAAGGCAGTCGGCAATCGGTACGGTTTGCACTCTGGGAAGTTGTTGGTCTTTGCAGAGAAAACGTAAGGACTGGGTCATGGCGGCGGGGAGCGCGCGTAGGTAGCGATGATAGAGCGCGCGCAGTTCGGCTTCGGCGTCGCTCATTTCAGCGCCATAGCCTTTGGCTCCACCGGAAAAGGGCTCATAGCGGGCGACGCCTTCGGAATGATAGAGAAACTCATAGAGTTCCATCAACCAAAATCCATTATCCCGGCGACGTTCAGCCAAGAGTTCTCGAGTGTCTTTAGGTCCGAACACGCCACGTTCATAGAGGATCTCGATCAGGCTTGGTGCGTCAACACGCAAGACTTTTGTGCTTTCGCCAGAGGTGCTGGCCACAGAGCTTCGATCAGGAGCAGATCCTTCAACAATTTGATCGTCTTTATTCAGGCGTTCCGGGGTGATGATGTCGAGTTTTTTATTCATGTGTGGTGGTCCTTATTGCTTCGTTCAAATGAACTTGTTTTCGTTCAGACGCCACTAAGGCTTTACCTCGCATAAGCTCGGGCGTGCAGTCGCACTTGCCAAAACTTGGATAAGTTTTGGGTTGGAGTTTCTGTTTGGGTGGCTTGTGCTTTTAAGTTGAGTTAGACCGAGCTTTGAGTAGGAATATCGCCCATAAAATCACCCAAACGTTTGATTGTGTTTCCGGAGAAAGATTGCCCTGTGGATGGTTCCCCGGCGGTTCGCGCGTTTTGATTTCTCGGTTTGATCAAAGCATTTATGGCCTCGACCTCTCGCAACACGCGGCGTCTTGTTCCCTCCAAAGGCGTAAGTAAGCGCTCTAACTGCCCCCATTCCGGCCACCACTTTTGCCGACCAACATCGTTGAGTGCTTGCAGGACACAATCGGCGGGGAACTTTGCCAGCTCGTCCGCATAGACTTCCAACTGCAACTCCAAAGTCGCCGCATCCATGTTGCGACTGTTGGTTTTGACCTTGAGCTTGAGCAACTCACGGATGATTTCCGTACGCGGAAAAGGCGCCAAAGAGAGTTTGAGAATACGCACCACTTCGCCCCGTTGCTCAGTCGTCATTTCCTTTGGCAAAATCACTTCTTCCAATCGGGAAAGACTGCCCCCGCTCTTGGGAAAGATCGTCTTGTGCCTGAGCCCGACCGAGCACCCGAGCACCGATTTCAGCGAGGTCAAGACCGCCCGGTCGTTGTCCGCCGGACTGCAACCTTTGCGCACCACTTCGGCCAAGCGTGCCCCTGCCCTTTGCAGGGTTGCCAGATCCTTTTTCGTATCCGCGCAAGATCCAGTTCTGCCAGGTGCGGTGCCAATCGATTTTAACCGCTTTGCGTCCGGCAAGGCTGGTCCAGTAATTACGAAACTTGAGTGCTTCGGTGGCAAGTAGCTCATCTTCAAGGCCCCTCTTTCTGGCAAAGCAAATATCATCTGTTGTTGGCTCCCAGTCTTCCCTCAGACGAGCCCCGCGTTTTTCGTTTTTAGAAACATTCCCAAGTTGATTATGATCTGGTTTCGAATGGGTAGGCTTCTTATGGTTTAGCTTCGTGCTTATAGGCCCTGAAGATAAAACCTCAGGCGTTTGTTCGTTCCCAATCAAACTCTCGCGCAATAACTGCGTTAGTTCTCCCACCTCAGGATCGACCAACAAAGCCTCTCGTGCACGCCCCTCATCGGTGCTATCAGAAGATCGCCGTGCAGCTCTGTCCTCAGGATTTTTGTTAACTCCCTTGGGAGTTATTTTATGAGTCTGGACTCTGGTCTCTGGCTTCTGGGTTTTAAGTCCAGACTTACCCTCGGGCTTATCCTGGACCTTATCCGGGCAGAAATTTTCCCTTTGTTTTAAAAGGCTTGGATTGCCGCCTCTCTTGCCATTTTTCTTGGCCACGCCTGCCTTTTTTAAATCACGTAACATGCGCCGGGAATAAAGACTGCCTTTGCGATCCCTGCTGAACACCCCCGCCTTTTCGAGTTCGCCGAGCAATTCGGAGATCTCTTGGGACGTGGTGCCAGACAGGGCCGCCAGTGCAGGTGTACTTACCGGGCTGCCGTTGATCTCTAAATATCCCCCGGCCTCATGCATGATACAAATCATCTCGAGCCACAAACCCCGCGCGGAAAGCGAGCATAACTTCAGCCCCACATCCGCCCGCCAATCGGTTGGAAAAAACTTAAACCAGGGAAGTTTACTCATGCTGCCCACCCTACGATAACTACGTAATATTGTTTAATTGAAAGACAGCACAACCGCTTGACATGACGAATCAATCTAGTCAATTTTACACCTCACATCATAAGGAAGTTAAAATTTTGAAATACCTATTAATAATCACAATCAGTCTCTGTCTTGCCAGCACAGTATCCCAAGCAGGTCCCTATAACGGGAGCAATTTACTTGAGGCTTGTAGTGCTGAAAAAGGAGAGCCTTATTTCGACCAGAACAGTGCTTATTGCCTTGGCTATATTGTTGCCTCTACTGGACATCTCGGCAGTTTGGGGCATTCGTGTCATAGTAGTAAAAATCCTTCTGCTTCGCTTGGTGAAATAAAGAACGTAATTATCGACTATGTCGAAAACCATCCAAAAACCAAAAAGCTTGACGCCCACGAAGTGGTATTTCAGGCGTTAACTAAAACTTACCCCTGTAAGTGACCCAACATCATTATACCGTACATTATACCAACCCCGTGGTCAGATCAGACAGGCCAGAGCCGTCGGTGTCGCCTTCGGGGGTGTAGGGGTTGTCGGGATCTTGCCAAGAAGGCGTTGTTTTGCATTCGTGACAGACGCGCATGCCCGCCCATTCACTGAGAAATTCCTCTCGGCAACTCAAGCATTTGCGCTTTTTAGCTGTTGTATTAACTTCCGGCCGCGAGTGTTGGCTCGATTTACGGGCATAGCGTTGCACCAGTTCCACACGCGCGGGATCAATCTTGAGGATCACATAGCGGTCGCGGTGGGGGCCAAGGCACTGAACTACGCCCTTTGCGACAAGTTCCTGGATGTGTTTAGGAAAAGAGTTAACCTCGCCCATGCCACTATTAATTTTGAGTGTGCGATAGTCCATCTCTTGCCCACGGGCTTCGGACAGCGCCTTAAACACGGCATAAGGCGTTGGGGTTAGTTGAATTTTTTCTGGTATTTCACCAATTTTGGCTTCTGTAGTCAGAACTTCTGGTGCGGGTGATAACTCGTGGATTGATGATGGATCTTCAATTTGTGAAAACCCGATCGATTGATCGGGGCGGAGGTCTTCTGCGAACTGATATTTCATTATTTTTAACCTTCAATCCTAAAATGAGGGCGCAGTTATGCAGGCCTTAAAACAGGTCAGTAACTTGAGCCAAAAATTATACGGAGAAATAAACGGGGTTGATATTTAAGGAGCCGTGTTAATAGGTCCGGGTTGAAAAGGCACTAAGTGCTGTGTTGTTTAATGGAGGTTCCTGTGCCCTCTTTTATATAGTTGATCTGCTTTTCTTCATTCATACGCATTTTTATCTTCCCCCCGCTCGGCTGGCTGTTCATCGAGCCTCTGTTCAAGATCTTTGCATCCTGTCCCGCAAACTTATGATCATAAATTTCAGATTTGGAATTCGTTGTATCTGATCTGTGAATACGTGGTGGCAACACGTCACCCAGACGATGTAGATTTTGATGAAGCTGTTCAGCAACTTTGACTTGCTGACGATAAAACGCCTGCCAGTCGTTTCTCTCTTTCATTGCGCCTCCTTTATCTTTGAGAAAATTACGGTTCATACATGTTAACAACAAATACGTTCATGATTTGTTCAGAACCATCATAAAAGTATCCTTTTTGGATACCCAGACATCAAACTTAGTACTCACTTTTCGATATATTTCAGGTTAGATCAATTCATAACGGAGGAGTGAGTAACAATAAATACTCAACCACAAAGAGTAGGCCTCATAACCTTGGGTGCTCTCGTGTCAAACCAATGATTACAAAGCGGTAACTTCATGTTTTATTGAGGTATCATTATGAACACCTTTTATATTTTGCTCAATCAATGCGAAACAAGAGACCCGTACATCCGTCCTAGTTTTGTCTTTTCCGCTTTCTATATGATTGCTATTACAACAGTTAACATACGAATTTTCCTGCTTTTCACTTGACTTAATAACGCAAATGTATCCATGATGGAAACCGTCGTCAAGAAAAAAGTATCCATTATGTAAACTTTATTTGTTTCCATTATGGATACATACGTTAGTATGAAAGTTGGTCTAGGCGCCTTTGGTTTGTTAAAGGCATCGGTAAAGCATAGGTAAAAAATCAGAACCCGAGAAACCAGATAAATCTCTGATTTTAAGAAAAACGGGTATCAAGAAAAAACGTCAGGCTGATGAGATGGAAAATAGAATTAAAGAAATCCGCACTGAAAAAGGCATGACCTTACAACAGGTTGCCGACAAAGCGGGCACGACCAAAGCGCAAGTCATGAAGCTGGAAAAAGGTGACCGCCGCCTGACCGATGTTTGGATGGTCCGGCTTTCCCTTGCCATGTCCTGCGATCCGAAAGAACTCATGGGGACCAGCCGCGACAGCAGACATTTGCCCGATGAAGAATTACCGACGAGTGATCGAGAGCTGATCGATTACGACCTGGGCGATCCTGTCCTCACCAATGCCAACACCAGGAAAACAGCGACAGCGCACCCAACAGAAGAGACTTCGCCCCAAACAACGGGGACAATAACGGGGATACCAGCAGAGACAGCAACCGAGACACCAACAGGCACGGCGAACATCCCGGAAATACCCTCAAACGTCGCTTCTCTCGCCCCTTCTGCCGACAGACAGGCCACACTTGATGCCAACCTCTCCGATCTCCTGCCTGAGAGAATGTCCCAAAAGGCAAATGATAAGCCAACTAAAGGGCTTAAGGTTAACCCGACAAAACCAAAGACGGTCAGCAATATAAAAGGCAGCAGCTCCCAAGGTAGCCTTAAAAAAGCAAGAACGGCAAAAGCAGCACCCGCGCCCGGTTGCGACCCTGTGGCAGAGATCGCTGTGCGCGGTGGCATGGGTGGTGGAGGTGAAGCCGCCGTATCCTATAGCCACGACGGCAACGGCGGCACCGCGATTGCTGACGATGTAAAAGGCAACTGGTTTATGCCCAGCGATTACCTCCGTTCTGAGCTCAGCGTCAGCCCCGCCGCCGCCCGCATTATCGAAGTCCAGGGCGATTCAATGACCCCGACCCTGCATTCCGGCGACCGCGTCATGATCGACACCAACGACCAGCGCCCAACTCCGCCGGGAATATTTGCCCTGTGGGATGGCATCGGCGTAGTGGTCAAACGTCTGGAACACGTACCCAATTCAGAACCCGCCTTGCTCCGCATCAGCTCCGACAATCCCAACCACCACGAATATCAACGCACCTTCGACGAAGTGAACATCATTGGCCGCATCATCTGGTATGGCAGGCGTGTCTAGGTGGTGACTGCAAGCTTAAGTCATTCAAAAACAACAAAAATATGCATTTTTACTAAGAACAAAATATGACAACACTCTTCACCTGGAAGCACAGGTTTTGCTTTGGCCTTCTCCCTATCATTATCCCAATAACTCATGCTTTGTTGGTATGGAGATTTAGTTTTCTTGGATTTGTAATTGTCATTTACCTGCCAGGCGCATTGCTTGCAGGCTATTTCATTCTGCATCGATTTTTATCTGGAACCAGACACTCCCCTACTCGAGCGTTTATAGGAGGTTTTTTTACCACTGTTTGCGCCTTACCTATTAATGTTGCTCTCATTTTAATAATTGATCATTTTTTCTTCCATGATCTTAACCTTGATGACATAAATGTCGATGGCCCGATAGTTGGAGCAATTATTCTTTTGACTTTTCAAACCTTACTTGGACTTCTCCCCTTTAGCCTATTGATAACATTTCTTGATTACATTTACTTCAACCACCGCGTTCGGTCACAGAAGGGATAATAAGAGATCCAAGAACCAATACTCCGCGCTGTACCTCTTGTTAAAACCTCAGTTCCGACAACCCCAACCACCACGAATATCAACGCACCTTCGACGAAGTGAACATCATTGGCCGTATCATCTGGTATGGCCGGAGGGTTTAGGTGGTGGGATTAGGTGCGGGAGTTCGTTATAAATTTCTGGCCCAGAATTCAGAGGAACTTATTTTCCGCTAGACCACTACCCTTGCGTTCAATAACATCAGAAACACACCTCTATATCTTATTGAGATTACAAGCCTATTATGACAGATCATTTTTTATCGACGGGCAGTCCCCCACCAATTCATACTAGAATTAAAATTAATCAACAGGAAAGGTTGTTATCTGCAGCTTTTTAGGGTTGATGGCTTCTATTGTTTGTGGCCTGCTGATAATCGTCCCCAATTTTCGATCCCTCTATATATTAACTGTTATCGCTCTTGGAAGTATTACTGGCTACCTGATTTTACCATTCTTCTTGTCAAAGGATGCTCGTAAGCCATTCATTTCCTTTCTCGGCAGTTGCCTGAGCACCCTTGTTACATCTCTTCTGTGGTTTACGATTTACGCCGTCAGCCAATATCATACCTACGCAAATAGCAATGATGGCATAGGTGACTTACCCGAAGGTTTATTCTTTGTTTTTGTTTTCGTTGGTTTCATCACTTTTGTCGCAGCTCTTACGATTGGCTTCCTCACCACCCTCTTTGACAAATGGCTTTTCAATCGACGACAGAGAAAAGATCCTGTGAACCCAGAGGTCTTTGATTAGTGACAAACTTTATTCCTCAAGGCGGATCTAGTACAGCGGCAAAACTCAGACAATGAAAGACAAAGCATCGGCTGATACATTAAACACTTTCACCTATCAAAAATTTCGCCTCGTCATGGCGCTCTATTGGGGAGTACTGGGCTATCTACTGATCCTTTTGGTGATGGGTTTTGGCGCCAATAGTATCTATCCCGAGCGGGCCTTTATCGATTTACTCAATCTAAAACAACTTGGTGCTTTTGCATTCCCTTGTCTGGTAGGCTATTTCGCTCTTCCGCGTTTCATTGATCACGACCGGGGTGCCAAACGCCGGGCCTTTCTCGGTGGCACATTATGTTTTGCCTTAGCAATTTTTGTCGTCAATACGCTCTTTATGATGACCCGTATTTACGAAAGTGCTCAAGTTTTGGGCCTGACCCCAGCAATTCTATCAAAAGCATATTTCTATATTTCCGGGGCGCTGATCTCTGCGGCCATCGTCTCGCCCCTTGGGGGTATATTTGCCCTGATTGCACAAATCACCTTCCCCCACCCAAATAAGATACAGCTATCAACACAACGCCTAGAGCGCGCTCTGAATAAAGGGACAGGTAGAGAACCACCAGATCGCCCAGAAACAAAAGAGACCTTCAACAAGGTCTCAGACTGCTGACAAAGGTCTCGCCATTGCGAGGCCTTTGTGATTCACTGTGT
>CAJXUS010000107.1 GCA_913060675.1 uncultured Rhodospirillales bacterium | reverse complement strand
GCTCGGAGATGTGTATAAGAGACAGCCGCCAATGCTTTCATGAAGACCGGACTCAACCGCATAAATCGGCAAATAGACGATATAAACCCACCAGCTACAGGATTTAATCACCGCAAAAAGCCACCCTGCAATCAACCGGGGTTGAACAAAAAACCGCATCAAGAATGCAACCGGATTTGGGGCTGGGGCACGGGCCTTAGTGATGAGTTTGCCATTGCCCAGACGCATCCACCAAAAGACAACGAGCAATACCGCCGCCCCAATAGCAGAGACTAGAAAAGGCGCAGGTGTCCACCACTGCATCAACCACACGCCGCCCGCGGGACCTGCACACCAGGCCACCGCACTGTAAAACAATCGCAGGGTTTCTGATCTTTTCAGCTCCACCTTTGCCACATAGTCGAGCACATAGGCATTGAAGCAGACAAAGAGCACAACAACCGCCACGGTATAGGAAAACAACGCCAAAGCGATGGCGATCGCCGAGCCTTCAATAGCGAGGAAAGCACTGACAATAAAAAGCACCGCACCACCGGAATACATCCACCGCCTGGGGATATAACGGGTCAACCATGGCACCAGCAGGCCACAAACCAGGGATATGATCCCGACATAGAAATATATCTCCGATACCACAACGGTATCTTGATAGGCCCTATACATAATTAGGGGAAAAACTGATATCAAAATACCGCGAGAAATCGCTTCGATACCAGAGAGTACGGCAAAGCCTTTTGCGCCCGGCGTTGGGGCATGGCGAAGCCATTCGGGAATCCGACGCTGAAACATCTAACCACCTCATAACCTGTTGTTTTTAAATAAGCATATTTTTGAGATGACTTCTCTCTTATCGCCGACACGAATGGTTGATTTTTTTGGTCGGATATCTCATTCACGCCTTTTTTGTGATTTTTTTCGTCCTTGGCGTGTTCTGAATATTATCTACCCAGAAATTGTGGATAGCATCTGGAGATAAAAATCAGTAACCAGGGCAAGCAGAATGAACGAAACGGCTATTTTCACCATGATGGCGCGCTATAACCAACGCATGAACAGCCAGCTTTTGTCTGTCTGTGCGGGCTTACCCCAAAAACAGCTCCATCGGGATACTGGTAGTTTGTTCAGTTCTATTTTGGATTATTGGAACCACATCATGTTCGGCGATCTTGTCTTATTGGCCCGCATGAGAGCTCAGAACATAAACGCTTCAAAACTTCAGTCTCTTGATCACTTCCCAACCGCGATCTCTCCACAAGATCGTTATTACGATAATCTTGAGGACTTCACTATCCATCGTCGCAAGCTTGACGACACTCTCCATAACTGGTGCAAGACCTTAACTACAGAGGATATCAATTCCGTACTTTCTTATCAGAGCACACAAGGTGATCATGTCAGCCAAAAAGCCATCGACATCATCCACCATATATTCCAGCACCAAACCCATCACAGGGGACAGTTAACCTGCCTGCTGAGTTTGGTCGGTGTTGACTATGGCTGCACCGACCTCCCCGTGATCGTAGCAGAGGGATCCGGCTGTTCTTTTTAGAGGCCCATACCTTCTATTTACGTTTATTTACGGGCTGGAACTTTGCGCAGGGTCATGCCGTACTTATCATCATCTGAAAATCCAAGGCTTTCATAAAAGCCCTTGGCGCCGCCGTCTTGTCTGCCCTTCCCGGTAAGCAGCATGATTTTATAGGCCTTGGCGTCCCAGGCAATATCAATGGCGTGTTCCATCACCTGTCGCCCCAGTCCCTGCCCCCGACAGTTCTCAGCAGTGATTACGTTCTCAATCAAAGCATAAGGCCGACCGAGATAGGTCATGTTGGGCAAAAGATGCAAGGTCACGATAGCACAAACCTGCCCCTCTTTCCCCCCTGCGCCTTCGGCCCCTTTTTCAACTGCAACCACAACCGTCGTCCCCGAGTGCTCAAGCAAGCTCAGCCATTGCCGCTTCCCTTCCCCGCCCGAAATAACAGGAACCGATGCGCCAAATTCAGCGTAGAGTAAAACAGCGGAGAGATAGTCGTTTTCTTGTGCCTTACGAATAATCATGAAAGAGGCCCGTCGGGATGGAGTGATGGAAGGAGATGGATAATTTACGCTAGTGCACCCACTCAGAGGAAAGAGCTGACATAATTACCTTATCCAAAAATTTCCCGTCCCGAAAGCTGGATTGGCGCTTTATACCTTCATGTTTATAACCTGCTTTTGTATAGGCTGCGATGGCGGCAGGGTTATCGACGAAGGAAGTGAGCTCTACTCTGTGTAAACCCAGGCTCTTAAAACCATACTCTGTGATGATTTTGGTTGCTTCTGTCGCAATACTTCGGCCCCAATAGTCTTGTTCTCCAATGAGTATGTAAAACTCTCCACAGCGGTTAATGTGATTAATAGACGTAATCCCCGCGTAGCCAATTATCTTTTGAGTTTCATTACAGCAGATCGCCACGTCGATAGATGTATCCCTTTCATTGAGAGAGGCTAACCAAGCCTTATGGCATTCCAAGGGCTTTGGGATAACAAACCATGACGAGCTGTATTTCGTGATCTTTGGATCACATGCCCACCTATATAGAGCGGCTAAATCGTCTTGAGACAGAGGGCGATAAAATACGTTTTCACCTTTGAAAAACATTTGTGATTTCCCCTCACCTAATTCGAAAAATCTCTTTAATGATGATTAAAGAATTACACTAAAGGGGATAAGAAACCAGAGGACCAACCATAAATCCTATTTTGCAGAGGATATTTCTTCAATGTATTGAGCCCGTATCTTTGCAATGGCTCCATCTGTTTCCATTGTTTTCAATATTTTTGTCAACTTTGGAACCAAATGCTTATTTTTTTTATGCAGATAATGAAATAACGGGTATGTCTGGACCACATTATACTGAACGGGCATATTCATTTTCTTCTCGAAATCCTGCGCGAGTGCTATGCTTGTAAGACGAGCGAGAACAATGACGTCGCATCTATTTTTGCCTAACTTATTAAAAAGCTGATCGTTCGAGTTGCTGACATCGACCTCCATTTCTTTGGTCCCCGCTTCGGCAAATTTTACACCGTTGCGAATGCAGACGCGGTATGGCTCCAGGCTTTGCCATCCCTTCAAAGATATTTTTGGATTTGTTGTAATGGCAACCCCTTCCATGATCCCGATGGGTACGGACAGCATAATGAGGTTTTTATATTTTAAATGGATATTTTTAATACGATATAATTCTCCATCGACTTTTCCTGAATTTGCAACAATTAACGATCTGGCCGCAGGTAAACGGGGAAATTGAACGTCGATGCCCAAACGCCCATAAGCTTCCCTCATCACGCGTTCGCTAATGGTTGCATAAGACGAATTTTCAATACCGGTAAAGACAAGCGGCTCTTGCGCCGGAACGGAAACCGGCCAAAGAAAAAGGAGTATTGCAATAAACGTACGAGACCCTTTTTCCACTTCCACACCTCATCTTAAGCGGGCACATTAGGAGATCAATATAACATATAGTTCCAAGAGTTAATATTACCTGAAACAACCGATGCATTAAGCCGTGAACAGGATGTATTGGCACTTTATAGCCTTCAAATATAGGCGGGAAGATCGGACGCTTACGATTTAATTGAAGTCCGTCATGCTCGGCATAAATTCGGTAATAGAATATTTAGCCACGCCACTTTGATGAAACGGATCTTCTTTGATCAGGGCTGCGATTTTCTCTCTTGTGTCTGAAATGGCGAGGATGATACCGCCCTCTCTTGGGACCTTTGCCCCCGATGCGATGAAAACCTTTTGCTCGTAATACTTTTCTAAAAAAGCCCTATGGTCCTCGATAAGCGGATCTATCTGCTCAAACGGCGTAATATATTGCAGATCGATCACAAAAATATTCGTCCCCTCAGGCAATCTGGACATGTTTTCTCCCTTCCTAAGAAAAGCCAGCAGAGCACCCTCAACTGGCTTTTCTTTAGTTGTGTTTAAATCTTACGCTGCTGTAAAAGCAGACAGCACCATATCGGCGCCAGCTTCGCGAGCAGATGTCAGGGCCTGATATTCCGAAGAGTTATAAAAAGCTTTGAGCTTGTCTTGGCTCGGAAAGCGGAATACTGCGGTTCCGGGCAAGGCATCCGTACCGGTTAAGACGCCATCTGCGCCGCCCTTAAAAAGTAGCTCGCCACCAAAAGAAGCGATAACAGGCCCAGCAGCCTGAGAATAGGCCGCCAGTTTAGCGGGGTCTTTAACGGCAAAGTGCGCAACGAGGTATGCAGACATGGTGTCGTTCCTTTAATGATGATTTGGTGATGATTTGGTGATGATACCCAAGTGTTGATAACTGAAGCCACATTCACACAATGCATAAACACAGTAAATCGATGGAAATGCATAAAAACCATGCTATATTGCATATATGGAAAATTGGGACGATCTTCGTATATTTTTGGCCGTCGCTCGTAGCGGATCAATAACTGCAGGCGCACAGAAACTCGGCCTCGACCAGAGCACGGTATCGCGCAAGCTACAGGCTTTTGAAGAACGGCTGGGCCTCAACCTCTTTATGGGGACGGCGAAACGCAACACCTTAAGCCCCTCGGGACAAACGATTTTTGAAGGTGCCGCACGGCTTGAAAAAGAAGTCGAAGAGATCAACCAGAACATTGCCGGCTTCGATGAACACCAGGGCGGCACCGTTCACATTGTGACCACAGATATCCTCTCCAACCACTTATTGATGTCTGTGACCTCAGAGTTCTTGCAAGAATACCCTGACATAAACTTGCGTATTCGGACCCAGGAAATTGACGACAAACGCCTGCCCGGTGATCTCGCCTTGTACGCTACCAACAATCCCAGAGAAGAACTGTTTGGCCGTAAGCTTGCCACAGCAACCTTTGCCTCTTACGCCGCACGGGATTATGTCGAGAGCTTGCAGGGGCGCACCGATGAAATGGTTTGGTTGAATTGGGACGATGGTTCTGCAACACCAAGCTGGCCGAAACTAGCCCCTGAAATCCCTGACAAGATGTGCCGACTGAGGATAGATTCAGTCGCCATTCTTTTAGAGGCCGTACGTTTTGGCATCGGCGCCACCATCCTGCCCTGTTTCATTGGCGAGCAAGACCCAAACCTCGTCCGCCTCACCCCCGGCCAAACCGTCAGCAGCCGCGACATCTGGCTGCTCATGCACCAAGACCTCCGCCGCGTCCCCCGCATCCGCACCTTTATTAATTTTTTCGTCCAGCGGATCAAGCAACGCAAAGGGATTATTGAGAGCGGGTGAATTCAAGCTTGATCTTTCACAATTCAACTATAAATTGACATTCACTTAACATAATTCACGGGAGTTATAAACATGCCTGAAAAGCTCTGGTTATATGGTGGTGCAGGGCTTCTGGCACTCATATCACTCTTAATAAAAGCGTTTGGAATTCCAAACATATTGGCCCCATACCCATTACCATTTCTTATTGTAATTTTTAGTGGCGGAAAGTACGTGTTCCCCTTCATAACGCCCATCCTTTATATCTTCGTCTTAAAATTGTTTTCCAATTCCAAGCACTTCGCCAAGATGATTATTATATTGATTTTGGGGTTTGCTATCCTGAATTATATCTTTTTTCAGAATGCATGGGATCTTGGTGTAAAATACCAAAGTCTCCAATACGCGCAATTTGTTGCGATGGAGAATATCATCGGATTTCTACTGGCGCTAACATTGGCAGTTATGGGCCATATCAAAAAATCGCGCCGCTTAGTCTTATCTGCAAATCTAGTCCTCTTTGCATTGCTGTCTTGGTGTGCTTTTCCATATCTTGGCGAGGTGTTGTAGGAACGCCCGCCTTGAAGAGCGAAAGCACCTAATTCTAAAAGAAAATTTTAGTATGGAAAATCATATAAAAACAGTACCTTCCCGTCACATCATACAGGAAGAGACAATCAATCAGGGCAATGTTGGCGATTTGATTTCGGGCTCCAAGAGTGATCTGCATTTTATTGGCTGCAATTTCTCCGAAGCGATACTGAAAAACATAACTCTGACAAACGCGATCTTTGAAGACTGTGACTTTCGAGACGCCTCATTGGAACATGCCAATCTTGATAACTGTCATTGGTTACGATGCAAAGGGCATCGACTATCCTTAGCCTATGCCAATTGTGTCGATAATTCGGTTAAGTCATGTGATTTCTCTGGATCAAGTTGGCTTGGCACACAGCTCGCACATACTAAATTTGTAGGCTGTAAGCTACTCGGAGCTAATTTTTCGAATAGCCGGAATATGGGTGTAAAGTTTGAGGAATGCAATCTCGTTTCTGCAATAATCAGGGGGTTTTCGTTTAGAAATCAGACCGTTCGAGCCCTTAACTTAACCGAAGCCGATCTTGGTGGTTGTGATTTTTGCGGCGCTGAGTTTGAGGACTGTAAACTTGTCGGTGTATCGATAAGAGCCGCGAAATTCAAAGGGGCTGATCTTCGCGGTGCAGACCTTGGCTTAGTCGATTTGAGAGACGCTGCAAATTTTCGCGGCGCCATTATCTCAAAATCCCAAGCATCGGATTTATTAACCGCTTATGGCATGCTCGTTATGTAATATTAATTACGTACAGCTATTCAAACAAAATTAGACAGATCAATTCACAATAAGCATAAGTAGCACTAAGAAAACCTTTCGCCCCAGCCCTTCGATGGACACAAATTCAATTGATTTCTCTTTATAAAACGATATTAACCTATCTTATAATTGAGTTACTTTGCTCAACGACGGCTTCTGCGACGGGAACAGTTCCTATTCCCAACGGGGCAGAGGAATGGCGGCCAATAACAATCACCACCACGGAATATTGGTTTTGGAATAAGCAGTATTCAAGTTACGAGAGCGGACCTTGGTACTCAATTATCAAGATAATAGAAGACACTCTGAAAGAGCACCCCATCACAGAGCAATTTGAGGAAGAAAGAACTCTTCCTGTAACGGTCAAGCAGAGCAAAACGGGTGAATTAGAAGTTCTTAATATTGAGGGGGATTTTTTACCTCAAATAACGAAGTCCAAATTTGGCAGAGCCTTACACGATAATCTAAATCGCTTTTGGTCGCCGGAAGAACAAGAGAAACGTGAACTGTTAACAGACAGTTTTACAATCAATATCCCTCTGCCCTCCAACGCAACCCGTCAATACGCCATTGAAACCATGAAGAATATGCTCTTTGATAGATGCCTTGACGCACTGGAAAAAACAGGAATACCTGATACAGCGAATTTAACCCGAATACCCATGGGAAAATCATCTTCTACATTTACCTCAGCAATCTGGGCAAGCAAACGCTTTCCCATGGAAATTGTAGTGCATGATGTTAATCAGAAAGATCAGACTTATCGCAGTTGTGCCTTTGATAATCCCTATGACAACATGCCGACCTATATAAACGAAAATGATTTCATACAGCTTGTAAACCAGTGGGCAGAAAAGGTCTTGGATGTCGGGAACTACCACACCCCGCATACCTGTCAAAATACTGAGATTAATAAATTCTATTCATCGACGAGCCCGACAGTATCGCGCCAACATATTAAAGTAACTTCTTCAGTTCACGACCCTTTTGGGGGACAATTTTTAAGAGTTACGGCCTCTCAAAATGATACAAAACTGTGTCCATGAATTATGATATAACCTGTCATTGAGGAGAACCGAATATGAGCTTTCTTATATCTGTTGGGGTCATATGGATGATTGCCGCGATTACGCCGGGGCCGAACCTCTTTATGGTTCTGGGCGCGGCGACGACCTCAAACAGAGCCTTTGCCCTTATGACGGTACTTGGCATTGGCCTCGGCACTTTGATTTGGGGAATAGCGGGCTGGCTTGGGATTTCTGCTCTTTTTGCGGCAGCCCCGATGTTGTATCTCGTGCTCAAGTTTGTTGGTGCGGCTTATCTGATCTGGATGGGCACAAAGATGATCTGGGCGGCAAGAAAACCTATGGATTGGTCGCAAGGGTCTGAAAAATCAAAATCACAGGTTAAATCTCTCAAACGGGCTTTCGCTAAAGGCCTGACCACAAATCTGGCAAATCCGAAAAAGGCTGTCTTCGTCACCAGCCTTTTTGCCGCCGCTCTTCCTGAAAATTATGTCTGGAGTGACGGTGCGTTATCGGTCTTGATCATGGTCTCGATTTCTCTCTGCTGGTACGCGCTGGTTGCTTTCGCTTTTACCACTCAGGTCATGGGGCAAGCTCTAGCCAAAGCCAAGCGTGGCCTCACAGCCTTTGCCGGCACAGTCTTTGTTGGTTTTGGTATCCGACTTGCTACGACTGAATAAACAGCCGCCTCTCACTCCACAACATGATGAAGATACAAGAAAGCTCCCAGTCGTGCCTGAGCAAAATTTACATTCTGACATTGATGCCCAAAGAAGAGACAACGGTTTTCTGTCTCTAAGCGATACCATGGCTCTGACACAAACGGGCAACACAGTTCTTGATCCCTTTTCAACCTTAATTTCTATCCATGCGAAAATTGGTACCGATAACGTTTTTTATCCCAACGTTACTGTGCGGACCGATATGTCAGCGGCCGTTAGGATAAGGAACTCAAACACCTTTTATCCTATGACCTACATAGAAGCATCTGGCCCAGACCATGATAGTCTTCAAAATGCTACCCAAGAAAAGGGATGTGGTATTATAGAGATTGGCAGTGGTAACCAATTTGGCCCAGAAGGTGGCGTTACTATTAAGGCAAACACCCCCGACACACGGATCGAAATTGGCGATAATGGCAGATATCTCGCTGGACCAATCTTACTTGGAACTTCCACCTTCGGCGACGGCACGCAAGTGTTAGGCTCCATTACAGTTCAAAACTGTATCCTTGCCCCCGGAGAGCCATTTAGCGGACAAGACCCAGATCTCAGAGCTGCCGTCGTCAAAGGGCGCGGCCTCATTCGAAACCAGACCATTCATACGGGAAAGGTTGCCGTTATTGGTGAAGTTTTATCCGAAATCACCTTACATGATCAATCCTATTTCCATCCCAAGAAGCGATAAAAGAATGGATAATTTAAATCTCGGTCTCGGCCTTCTTTCAATTGGTCGGCAATAGGGCGCATCAAACACAGAACCTCCCTCCAGAAGCCAAGCGTTCTATTTATTAGAACAAGCCTATACTCTGGGAATAAGGTTTTTTGACACAGCCCCAGCCTATGGCGCCAGTGAAGAAATTTTTGGGGAATTCTTGCAAGCTCACGGCGGATTAAACGACATAACCATCGCGACCAAATTTGGGGAGTATTGGGGCGAAAACACCAAATCTACCACTGTTGATCATTCTTTTAACAGGTTGAAAGAAAGCCTAGATCAAAGCATGGATCGGCTCGGCAAGATTGATATTCTACAAGTACATAAAGCGACAGATATCGTATTGAAATCTCCAGATATTCAAGAAGCCCTGAGTTATGCACAAAAGCTCGACATTCATCGTTTTGGCGCGAGTATATCGGATATTAAAAGTGCAACAGCAGCTTGCTCAAGCAGGAAATATGACTTTCTGCAATTCCCCTTTAATTTTGAAAATGACGCTCTAAAAGATCTCATTAAATTATTGGACGAAACCAACATTAAGCCCATTATTAATCGCCCCCTAAACATGGGACATATGATCAAAAACAACGCCTCTCCCCATGCCGAAATTACCAAGGCATTCAGCTTTATAAAAAATACCGTTCCTTCCGGTATTGTCCTGACAGGAACCAGCAAGATTGAGCATTTGAAAGAGAATATAGAGTGCTTTAAAGCTGCATAAGCATCACGATATAGGAATTAACTCCCCTAAAAATAATTCCATTACTTCAAAATACTGAATATTCACATAAATTTTACTGCTTTTAGATGAATTCTAAACTTGACATTTGAACAGCAAGTGCTAATTAATGTAGCCATGGCTAAATTATAATCATAGAGCTAACATGAAACGTATCCTAACTGCTTTGGCGCTCATCTTTGCGCCTTCAATAAGTCTTGCCACCGTCGTAGAGCAAGCTCCCTGGGCACCCGAAGCTGCCGCTTACCGGTTGACTTTGTTTATGGGAAACCTCAGTCCTGTTCCCTGGCAAAAAATTGAAGACAGTTGGGAGAAACCTGTGAGTGGCGCTTCTGTCGCTGTTCCTGCCTTGTCGCTTTTGAGCGCAGCAGACAGAAACGCGCTTGAGAGCGCACTTTCTAGCGAAGATCGCCAAGCTGTGTTTCAAGCCGCCACCAAGACCATCCACCAGGGAGTTCTTGAGCATTTAGATGCTGCAGATAAAAACATGGGAACGCCAAAAGCAGCTCTGGATGTTGCTCGGGCCCAGGCTTTGTTTCGCGCATTTGAAGATGGTATCAAGGCTGCTGATCCCAAAGCTTACCGTTCATTGGGTCGGGCTTGGTTGGAAATAAATTCTGCCCTCGGTTCCAAAGGTGTGTTGGGGTCCGGGTCTTTTAAAGCAGATGCGGGTTTATTTAATTCAGCACGTGAGACCATCGAAACTTATTTGAATACCAATTACGCCCCCGATGATTTCATTGATCGAGCAAAATTGAGTTCCATTCCTGAGAGCGCAATCTCTCGGGCTGATGAGATCGACCTACCTGCGTCCCTGCCACCTGGTTCCAACATTGCAGATCAACAGCAACTACCGCGTTTGATCCTACAGTTTGAAGAAGCCGGCGAAGACGAAGCCAATCTTCCGTTGGTTGCTTATGGCGATATGCTATTTGATAGCCCGGTGATTTTTGGCAAACCAGCCAGCGAACTAGGCATTGCTTGTTCCACCTGTCACAACCGTTCTGACGTGAACCGTGAATTCTTCATTCCAGGTCTTAGCCATCGTGCTGGCGGCATGGATGTGGATAGCGCCTTTTTCAATCCACTGTTTAACGATCGCAACGATGATGCTTTGGATACACCATCCCTGCGCGGTATCCGCTTCACTGCCCCTTATGGCCGTGATGGGCGTGAGGCCAGCTTGCGTCGTTTTACCCGCAATGTAATCGTTACGGAATTCGCAGGGCAAGAGCCTACTCCGTTCCAGCTTGATGCCTTGGTGGCCTATATGCGCCAATTCGACTTTTTGCCAAATCCAAAAATTGATCGCAGCGGTCGGTTGACTGATGGCGCTTCAGAATCTGCTTTGCGTGGTCAAGACTTGTTCAACACCCCGTTTGACGGATTAAACGGGCGCGCCTGTTCTTCTTGCCATACGCCAGACCGTAATTTTCGTGATGGAAAAAACTATGACATAGGAAGTTCAGAACCTCCCTTTGAAAATGGGACCGCAACGGCATTTGAGACACCGACCCTTCGCAACATCAATTTTACCGCCCCCTACATGCATGATGGGTCGCTGCCGACATTGGCGCGTGTGGTGGAATGGTTCAATGACAGTAAATCTCTTGGACTTGATGCTAACCAACGCGCAGACCTCACCGCCTATCTTGAAGATGTTGGAGATGGCGAAGAGCCCTACCAAGTCTTCCAAGGCAAAGAAAGTACCTTCCGTCTGGCGTTCGAAGAGTTAACCACCTTTGCGTCCACACTTAATACATTACTGCCTGCCCGCGATACCAAGAACATTGCCATTCTAGTCGATACTGTGGCGCCTGATTTGGCTGCGGATGCTGGCACTATGAACAATCTTGCTGCGCGCCCTCAGGTCTATCAACTGGCAAGTACTCTACGCGCTGTCGGTGATGCTGTGGCCACTGGTGATTGGAAAGAGGCTGAAACACGATGGCAGGAATTCCAGACCCTGCAAAACGAATATGATGCGAGGATGTTCTAATGCTGTCACGTCGTACTTTTCTGGCAATGACGGCCCTCGGCCTGACCCTGCCTACTCAGGCTGTCTTGGCTGCAAAAACTGATGGCCTGAAATTAGCCTTCATTCCCCAGGAAAACCCCGACAAACTGTTGGGCGATATCAAAACGATTTGCGCTTGGTTATCAGAGCAACTGGGGGTGCCAGTCAGCGGATTTGTGACCTTTGACCATGCGGCCGCCGTCGAGGCGCTGCGCAATGGCGATGCTGATATCTCCTTTATGGGGGCACTGCCATTCGTCTTGGCCTGTCTCTTATACACATCTCCGAGCCCACGAGACCGAGGCTGATCTCGTAT
>CAJXUS010000106.1 GCA_913060675.1 uncultured Rhodospirillales bacterium | reverse complement strand
TACGAGATCAGCCTCGGTCTCGTGGGCTCGGAGATGTGTATAAGAGACAGGTATGAAGGTTTGTGAATTGAAGCATTCGCTCTGTACTGTTAAACAAACTTGAGATTATTACTTTTCACTGATAGTAAATTTGGATTAATTGAGCTTGACACTATTCAGAGATGTTGAAATGTTTTTATGGGTTTTTACTTTTTGCCTAATATTAAAAAATTACTATCTGATTTCATCATTTGTGAGTGGTGACAAAATATTTTTTAAAAACCCAAATGCTTTGGATTACATAAAGAGAGCAGCATATTTTGATGAGTAATAACGCTGCTTTACATGATGTTCTATTTGTTGTTGTTACCTGCACAAAAGATAGGTCAAGAGAAAAGGCTTTAATAAACCTAGTTAAATCTCTAAATAAGCAACATGAAGTCGTTGCTTTTGATCGTAACCTGCTTCTATTTGACAACGCGTCCGTAACGACAACTCCATTAGACAATCTGACGGTTCCGGCTCGCTTTGCTTTTAGCAGTAAGAATATTGGCTATTGGTCTGCCATAAATTGGGCGTTGGACAATGCTTCTCGGGTTTTTGAAAAAGAATTTAAATTTATTCATCCGATAGAATCGGATTTGGTTCTCTTTCATATGGAACGTTTGGTTGAGGCGCGAGATTTTCTCGAAACGCGTAAGGACTATATCAGCGTCAGAACTCAAGAGTTTTCTGTTCGCCATTGCAAGCGCTTTTTGAAAAATAGTCGCTCGATTTTCCCTGTTCGACGCTCGGCTGTTGCTGATTTCAATGGTGTCACGAATGAAACTGTAAGCTTTGATCGAATCGAAGGGTTTGATAACGTATACGGGAGCAACTGGCATTCCAAAGTTCCAGCTTTACATCGTTTAGAAGAGTTCCAGTCAGTCTTTAAAGATCTTGCAAAGCAAAGCGAGATAACCGAGCAGGACTTTATGCGTGCTATGCACCAGAGGGCACCTCAAGTTGCCGTAATGGACAAGGGGATCTTTTATGCGCAACTGAATAATCCATTTTGGCCATGGGAAAAGCGGTGGCTTACTGGAAGCTGGATGAATGAAGAAATGGCTGAAAGGCATGGGTATCTGTCAACTCGACGATCCTTCATTGATACCCAATACCCAGAGATTATTGAACTAAACCAACCTGTAAGTTTATAAAATGCCTTATAATTTTTTTTCTGCCGAATACTATGAGTCAATTTTGGTCAAGGCACTTGACCAAGGATATACCTTCCTGACAATGCGTGATTACTTTCGTAATCCGGCTTTACAGGTTGGAAAACTCGCTATTTTAAGACATGATATTGATGCTAAGCCTCTTCGCACGAACATCTTCTTTGGTGTCGAGCAAAAGCTTGGTGTCGTCTCTTCAAACTTTTTGTTGGTACATGATATCAATTACAATCCCTTTGCCATAAATGTTCTCAAACTCTTTATGGCAATTGAAGCATCTGGTTCTGAGATTGGGCTGCATTCAAATTATTTGGAGACAGCCCAAATATTGAATGTTGATCCAGTCGAGCTACTCGGGTCTGAGGTCAGAGCATTACGAAATCACTTCGATATTACCGGTGTCGCCTGTCATCGCAATATAGATTTCATGGCAAATTCTTTGCCGCATCTCGTCGAAAACTGGAGTTGTGTTCGCGAACGTTTTCAGCTTGAATATCAGGCTTATGATGATAGATTGATGGGGAATTTCGAATTTGTAAATGAAGGCTTGAACCCCCATCTCAGTTGGCGCAATAGGTCTCCAGAAGAGGCCATTTGTGAGGGTAAAAACTTTTGTTTTTCTACGCATCCTCACTGGTGGCATCGTCGCTATGCATTTGAAGACTGAAGAAATTATCGTGTTTGCTGGTTATCGAGATTGGGCTCTTTCTATTCTCGAGAATCTCCAGAAAAACTGTAAAAACATCGTCTTTATTCACGTAGAGACTGAAGCCTCACTGTATACTGTTCTTGCGGCAGTACAGGTCGACGCTGTGTTTCTTGCTGGTTGGAGTTGGATACTACCCACCTCCTTTTTGCAGAATAATTTTGTGATTGGTCTCCATCCTTCTGATCTTCCTAATTATGCCGGAGGTTCTCCACTTCAACATCAAATACTCGATGGTCTCACAAAAACTAAGATGTCCCTTTTTGAAATCACTCCTCTGTTGGACCATGGACAGGTTTTTCTTAAAGCAAACTTGTCCCTCGAAGGCCACATGAGTGATATCTTTGCGTCAATGGTTGAATCTGGAAGCGGACTGCTCATTGAAGCAGTCACAAAGTTAGATAATTTGAAAGAAAGTTCTTATGAAGGAACAGCAGAACCGTTGGAATCAATAGAGATTAAAAAGCGCCTAAAACCTGAGTCCAGCTGCCTTAATAAGGCTGAAATTCCAACTCTCTCCACAAGAGACCTCTATAATAAAATCCGTGCTCGTGAGAAGCCTTATCCAAATGTTTATATTGAAGACGAGGTTGGGCGGTTGTATTTTAGGAGTGTAGAGTTTGACCCAAAAGCCTAAGCTCCATTTACTTTATACTGATGTTCGACAGCTTCGCTTAAACTGCTTTATTGCTCAGCTTTATGAAACCCTTTCTGAGAATTTCTCTCTGAGCCTAACTTCACTGAAACAGTTACGTGACGGTGATTATAATCAGCCAAGAAGAGGTGAACAGGTGCTATCGGTGCTTAAGCAGCGGACCTGGCAATCCGTTATCCCTTTCCTAGGCCGGTTTTGTGAAAAATCAGGCTTGATCGTTTATGATCAGGATCCCTGGGAGTCTTATCACGACAAAGCTCGTTGCCCTGGAATTTACAAACGCTTGAACGATCTTGTGAATGTTAAGCAGTTTCTTGTTACTTCTGGATGGTGGGCTAATCATATTCGGAATACGGATAACTTACCCGTGTCTTTTGTCCGAATGGGTGTGTTAGGCAGAAACTGTAACGCCGGGGCTGATTTTGCTGCGAGGGTTCACCGATTAGGCTTCCAAGGCTCACTTCATGGTCATCGAGCAAAGTTCTATCAATTTTTAAGGGAGAGCGGGCAAGACGTTTCTTGCCTTCCTCCTGTCCCCTACAAGGATTTTCTTACTTCTGTTCAAAATATTGGTGTCTTTGTTCATGATGAGCATGCGGATATTTGCATTGATGGAGTTCTTAGCTACAACGGTATCTGGATTAAAGATATTGAAGTAGCAGCAAGAGGTTGTTTTGCGGTTCGAAACACTGATTTGGATATGAATTTCTACGATATCGATGAGCTTCCAACCATCTTCTCTTACGCAACAAAAGAGGAGGCGATTAACGTTCTTGAACGTATCCAGTTGATCCCTGATAAAGAGAAAGATCAGATGGTTCAAGAAACGGTTAACCGGATTCGTGAACGAAATGATTGGATGACTGTGGTAAATGTAATCTTGGCTCATCAGTAACTAAAAACTAGAAGTCTTATTCCTCCAGAAGAAGAGAGAAACAAATGGATATTATAAATTTCCATGTTGTTGTGTCCAAACAGACCATACCCTATTTTCAATACCAAATTGAAAATGTTCGGCATACTTCTGACAAGCCGGATCGAGTATTTTTTTATTGCTACGCTCTAGATCAAGAAACTTGGGAAACATTCTCTGCTTGTCCTTGGGTAGTGAAATCGATGCCTGTTTACTTACATAACTGGGCGTATCGGAAGAAAACTATTGGGGAGTGGCGAATTTTTCTCACTTGGATTTTTATGAGGAAGCCAGAGCTCGCGGGATCAAACGGCCATGCGGCAGGGTTAGCGGGAATGTCCAAGACCATGCCCCATATTTCCGGGCATCATGTTATTGCTGATGTGGACACGATGATGTTGAAAGGAGGTTGGGATACCAAACTTTGCGATATGTTTGATGATTATGACCTAATCGGAGCGCCTTATGAGCCTATTGGTGGTTTTTCGTCGGGTAGTGCAACTGTTCAAACTTACAAAAATTTTCCCACAGCAGTATGGGTTGCCTTAAAAAAAGACCATCCTTGGCAGGAGGTTAACTGGTGGCCTGAAAAGGAAACCAATATTGCGATTACCTCTAAAAAGCTTTCAGAGATTTACAACCTTCCCGATGGTTATGAAGTTGTTCGGGACGTTGGTTGGCATCTTTGCTCGTTCTCTTATGAAAAAGGTTATCAAGCGCTTGCATTTGAGCATGTGAAACCCTCAAGTAACCGAGTCAAAGTCTTGAAAACAAACACGGATTACAATGAAGAGTACCAACTTGAAGGAGAGGCTTGGGTTGGCCACCAGCGCGGTTCTTCCCGTAATCCGTTTCGGCGAACGGATCTCTCTATAAATTTCTTCAACGAGGTTGAAGGGGCTGTAGGGATTCCTGCCTCGTTGAATTGGACAGCGCCAGAAGTGGGTCTGAAAGCAAAATTAAACCGTTATCGCGGTTTTGTGAAGTCGCGTATTAAACGGAGTGGAAATGGCTGAGGATATTGATAGAATCACAAATGATAGCAATCACTCAATCGTTTTGGTGGCAGGTTATAATAAGGACTTATCTTTCCTGATTAAGAGACAAGTCAAACAAAAAAATAGTTGCCTTCCAGCATTGCAAAGAGCAACTCTATGTTGAATCGAATTCACGATAGTATCTCTATTCTGGCTGATATCTATAGAATTTTGAGCAAGAGAACTATACTTATTTCGGTGAGCTCGATTATTCTTAGTTTGTTGCAGTTCTTGGTAGAGTTATCGTTAGCAATAAGTCTACAAGCATTCTTCTACGTACTTGGCCTTGTGCAGGATCGCCCAGAATATCTAACAAGTTATATTCCATACGATAGTACCAGTGCTGTCTTAGGGTTGTTTTTGTTGATTGGCACACTCAGGGGGCTGTTTACTTGGCTGCAATCCTGGGTTACAGGCATTGTTGTCGTTGACTGTGAGGCGGAAATTCGCCGTCTCGTTGTAAGTTATGGCTTAAATAACCGACAAGCCCAGTCAGGCGTCGTTGCAGATTTGTTTAATGATAAGGCGATTGGAGCCTCGAACTTTGTCTCTTCAAGCCTCAATATCTTTAGCCGGTTAACCGTTAGTGGCTTGATCCTTGTTTCAATGCTGGGGATTTCTCCAATGATAACAGGGGTGACGCTGGCGGTTCTCTTACTTTTGGCATTGCCTATCAAACATTTGAATGCCAGAATTCGTAAACATTCTGATAGTCTGCACCGCGATATTGCCTCGACTCTTACTCGATTACTCGCGGGAATTAGAAACAGTCTGCTCCTACATATTTACGGGACCAAGGATAAGGAAGCCGCACTCGCTCAGAAGTCGTTGGCCAATTACCAGCATGCCTATGGTAGTTATTTTGCTCTTTCAAGTTTTAAGGGGATACTACCCGCTCTTTTCGGGATCTGGCTGATCTGTCTCATCGCCATCACATCCAAAGAGATTGATCCCTTGGCACCAGGAATGTTGATCAGCTATCTTTACCTCTTCTTACGTTTTGTTACAAGTCTTGGGGAGTTGGTCAATCTTGGGTCCTATCTTTCTCTTACCGGACCAAGAGCTAAAATTGTTTGTGAGTGGTGGCGCGAAAACTTCGAAGACAAAGCTCTTTGGGAGAGTGATCGACGAGAGTCATCTTCTACGGCAGTTGATAGTACGAAAGCCATTTTTACCAATCTCACTGGCTGGCGGTTAAAGGACGTCAGCCTTCGGTACAATACAGGGGAGGTTCCTGTTCTTGATCGGATGAATCTCTTGGTTGAACCTGGTAAGTGTCTTGCCTTAGTTGGAGAGAGCGGCTCGGGAAAGTCCAGCCTTCTAGCTTTATTACTCGGCTTGAATCAACCAACTTCCGGTCAGGTCTTAATCTTTACACAAGGAGGGCAGGAGTATCCGTTGGAGGACGTAAGGCTGGGTATGTTTGATGCTGTGGGATACGTTGGGCCCGAAAGTTTCTTGATAGCGGGTACGGTTAGAGAAAACCTGCTCTATGGGATTGGCGAGCATTCTGACGAGGAGTTGACTACAGCACTTAAATTGGCGGAATGTGAATTCGTCTTTACTTTTAATGATCAACTAGATCATGTTATCACCGAGCAGGGAGAAGGAATCTCCGCGGGTCAGAAACAGCGTCTGGCTTTGGCGCGTGCGCTTGTGAGGCGACCAAAATTATTGATACTTGATGAGGCTACCGCTAACCTCGATGAGGCTACAGAAATTCGGTTGAAAGATACGCTTGCAGGTTTGAAGGGAACAATGACAATCTGTTTGGTTACTCACAGGAAAATCCTACTGGAAATCGCTGATGAGATAATATATCTACAACGAAATGAATAGTATTTGGATAACTTTATGAATAATCGGTTTGTCTTTTTTCTAATATTGAAAGACTGGATCAAGAGACGGATCTTTCGTCAGTCAACGTCAATTCGCGGAACATGGGAAACAACACCTGGTGGTTTCGAGAATATGGTGGAGTTTTTGAACTGGTTTGATACCACTTCCTCCGTCGAAGATACGATCGCGGCTGCCCAACGGGATTGGCACTATCGTTTCGCCTCTCATGTACACTTTGAGAAAGTTGCAAAGAAGCGCTCCTTGGAAATAGGCTTTGGTGGAGGGCGGCTTGTCGCGCAGGCTGCGAAATCCTTCGACGAAGCGGTTGGTGTTGATATTCATCAAGCATTTGACAATACAAAATGTTTTCTTGCGTTACAGAATTGTGAAAACTACAGACTTGTGCATCGCAATGATATCGAAAGTTTAAAGGATGGTTCAGTCGACTTCGTCTACAGCTTTATCGTTTTTCAGCACTTCGACAGCGTTGAGGAAGTCGATTTTTACTTATCTCAAATTGAGCGCCTATTGAGCGATGAGGGTATCTCGCACATATACTATGGCAAGAGTAAAGATACGGATATTCAGGTCACTGATGACAAGAATTTTGTCCTGCGAGATTGCAGTCTCTTTGTTGCGCCAGAAGCAATGAAAGATTTAGTAGGTAAACGTTTTGAAGTTCTGGAGTATCAGGATAATCTTCCCAAAAATCCTGAGACAAGACTTGGTGAATCTGGACAGGCTCGTATTGTCTTTCGGAAGAAGTACTAATAGTTCTAGTGAGCCATGTTGTGTATGTTGCCCTGATCATTAGCGAAAGCTGTACAGGTCTTCAGAAAAGGTAGAATGAATATGGGGCTTGGTGGGAATCTGATCTGGACAAGCGTCTTTGATCACATGGCGAAAATGGGAAAGCCGGCTGTCGCTTGTGCCCTACCATTATTGTCCGATTTGGCGTCTGGGCGGCTATATTGCAAAGATAAGAGCTTTGTTGATGATCAAATTTTTCGATTGAATCCAAATATTCTTCATATTCAACCGATCCAGAAGTCACCACAGATTGCCTTGCTTGATCGAATTTTTGAAAAACTAATTTCTCCTGACTTTATTCGCCGTAGATATGAGAGATTTATTTTTGAACAATCTTTAAAGTTGAGACTGAAAGAAGACAAACCTCAGTTAGTCCATATTGACATGCGGATCCACTCATATGCTGAGGGCCAAAGTTACAATAAGACTATTTGGAAGACAGGGGGGAATACAGCACACGTTATCGTAAAAGAGTTCGGATACAGTATTCCACAACAAAAATGCTCTCTTTGGTTCACAAAACAAGAAGAAGCTGAAGTTCGAGAATTATTGTATAATACAAATATTAATTCACCTTTTATTGCAGTAGAGCCTGATACCAATACGGATTGGTTTGGGGATTTACGTGCATGGCCAATGGAGAACTGGCAGGAACTTATTAATAATCTGTTGGAAAAGTATCCAAATCACCAGGTAGTGCAGATTGGGCTTGGTAAAACGGGAATACTTGAGGGGGTTTTGGATTTGACGGATAAAACTAGTTTCCGTTCTGCGGCTCTTGTGATGAAAAAATCGACCCTTTTCATCGGTACTGAAGGTGGTTTGATGCATGCAGCGGCAGCTGTCGATGCTCCGTCAATCATCCTCTGGGGGGGCATTACTTTGCCTGAATTTTCTGGCTATCCACACTTGCATGATATTGTTTGCTTATACGTTGAATGCGCTCCTTGCGGTAACTTAGGTTGGTGCGATTTTAGCCACAGATGTATGAAAGGCATTTCTGTTGAACGCATATTGTCTTCGGTCAGGGCTGTTTTACAAGAAAACAAAGGTGTAGAATGAAAATCTCTATTGGCTACAAAGTGCAACAAGGGCCTTGGGGGGGAGGAAATGGGTTTTATGCTGGATTGATCCAGTACTTGCAAACTGCTGGATATCAAGTCGTACAAAATTTGGACGATGACGATATTGATATAATTCTTGTGACAGACCCTAGGCGACGCAATAACGCAATTCCCTTTACATATAATGCAGCATGGCGATATGCACGTTATAAAAATCCGTCTTGCTTACTTGTGCACCGTATTAATGAATGTGATGAACGTAAAAACACAAATTCCATGAATCGTCTTTTGAAGCAATGTAATGCTGTTATGGACCATACCGTCTTTGTGGGGACTTGGCTAAAAGAGCTCGATCTTTGGCAAGGGATAGAAAAAATGCCCTATAGCGTGATTCTCAACGGATCAGACAGCAATATTTTCAATTCGGTTGGGCTAAAGCCTTGGACTGGTGATGGCCCCTTAAAATTGATCACTCATCACTGGGGCGGAAACTGGATGAAGGGTTTTGATATCTATCAACGATTGGATCAAATGCTCGCAGAAGATAAATGGCGAGGGCGCATTGAGTTTTCATACATGGGGAATCTTCCTGTTGGCTTTCAATTTAATAATACAACTTTTATTGAACCAAAATCAGGTAAAGATCTAGCTGACGAATTGCGTAATCATCATGCTTACGTTACAGGATCTATCGGAGAGCCGGGAGGGAATCATCAGAATGAAGGTGCTCAGTGTGGCTTACCAGTCTTGTTTCTTCGCAGTGGCTGTATGACTGAGTATCTTGATGAATATGGGGTGGGGTATAACAGTATAATAAACTTCGAGGAAGAACTCGAGAAGTTACTTAGGAACTACACTTACTGGCAAAAAAAAATAACTTCATACCCAAATACTCTGAAGGCAACATGTTTAAGCTGGGAAACTTTATTTTTGGATTTATTCCGTAATCGTGAAGAGTTGATAAGTTTAAGAGCGAAACGAGAGACTTTTGATTTTCGTTTACGACATAGGTTCTCTCTGTAAATGTTAAAAGTAGATTTGGCGAGTAAACGTTTGTTGAGAAATACCTGGAAGATTATTCAAACTTTTCTGGCGATGGGATCAATTATTGATAAAGGTAGTGTTGCAAAAGTTTGGTATGGGGGGGCCCGAACTGGAGATATAGGAGGGCCTTTGGTCAAGGTTAAGCGATTACAGCAATTTTTTCCAGAAAAACGCTTTTCTTATAATGTAGTATATACTCTTTCTAATACGCCTTATCTTTCGTCTCTAGCCCTAAAACTTTTGAAGCGTCGAGGAGTGCCTCTTGTTTTAAACCAAAACGGTGTTTTCTACAGTGCTTGGTTTGAGGGAGATTGGCGCGAAAAAAATCGTGAAATGGCAATTTCCTATCACGCAGCAGACTACGTTTTCTGGCAAAGTTCATTTTGTAAAGATTGCGCGGATCAATTTTTAGGGAAGCGCAAGGGTGCTGGAGAAATTTTATTTAATGCAGTCAATATTGAACACTACAAACCAAAGTATCAAAAAGAGAAAGGTCCACCAACATACCTTTTGACAGGGAAAATTGATGATCACATTTTTTACCGTGTTGAAGCTACACTTCGAGGGTTTGCAAGAGCGCAACAACAAGGGTTAATTGGTAGACTCGTTATTGCGGGCTGGATGTCTGAAGGCGCTCGCCTAAACACGCTCTCTCTTTGCGAAAAATTACAAATTTCTGACACCGTAAATTTAATCGGTACTTATAGCCAAAAAGAGGCTCCTGCGATATACCAATCTGCAGATGTCTATGTCATGCTTAAACACAACGACCCCTGTCCAAATACAGTACTAGAAGCTCTATCTTGCGGTGTACCAGTTCTTTATTCTGCTTCAGGTGGTGTTCCCGAACTTGTAGGTGATCTGGCCGGTCTTGGCCTTCCGGTAGCTCAAGGATTTGATGAAAGTTACTTGCCTGACATCAATTCAATTGCTAATGGAATGATTGATATTTTAGAAAATTTAGATTTACGTAAGCAAGCCGCTCGACAAAGAGCAGTAGAGGCCTTTGATCTCAGAAGCTGGGTTTCCCGGCACGAAGAGATATTTGGACAACTCATACACGATTGAGGCGACAATGCGATCCTTGGCACTAAAATTGGTAGCCCTGCTATCTTGGATTTATCGGATCATTCCACAAAAATTGCGACATAATCTTGTCTTCGGATTATTTATGCTTGAATCTCGAGTAGGTGATCCTGCCCAATCCTTGTGTCGGTTATATTACCTTCGAGATGATTTAGATCGGTTACTTTCTGAACGAGCAATGGCTTATGAAGGAGGGGAGCATCCTAAACATCGCCTGATGCAATATCATGATTTTTTTGTTGAGAATATTCCTCCAAAAAGTCGCGTGATTGATGTTGGATGTGGGTATGGTGCTGTTGCTCGTACAATAGCTCAACGAGTCGCTGGTTGCCACGTCACAGGCGTTGAAATGGATGAAGAGCGCTATAATCAAGCACTGGAAGCAGACAATCCTGATAATCTAGATTTCCACTATGGTGATGCACTGGAAACTCTACCTAAGGGAGCCGTGGATATCGTAGTGCTTTCTAATGTTCTCGAACATATAGAGTTTCGGGTCAAATTTTTACGCAGGATGCAAGAGTGTTTAGCTCCAAAATTGATCCTTATCCGTGTTCCTCATTTCGAACGTGACTGGCATGTGCCAATGCGTAAAGAACTCGGCATTATTTACTTTAATGATCGTACTCACTTTATTGAGCATCAAAAGGATGAATTTATAGCTGAAGTTACTGCCGCAGGTTTGGAAATTAAGAGTTTACAGACCGTCTGGGGGGAAATTTGGGCCATCTGTGAGGAAAAGGTGTTGAGACCCGGAATGAAAGACATAGCATGATGCCTCAGTCGTCCGTGAGCGTTATAATACCTTGCTATAATGGTCATAAATTTCTGCCTCAAACACTGGATTCCGTCCGAGGACAGACAGTTCCAGTGCTGGAAATCATTGTGATCGATGATGGCTCGGATGATGAAGAAACGATTGTATATCTTGATACGTTACCTTTAGATGTTCGGCTAGTTCGTCAGGCGAATAAAGGGCTTCCGTCTGCACGTAACGCAGGTTTTCGAGAGGCAAAAGGAAACTATGTCTTGCCCTTGGACTGTGATGATTGGTTGGATCCGGGTTTCGTTGAAAAAGGATTAGCCAAGATTAATGAAGACGGCGAAGCTACGTTCTGTTTTGCATGGTTGAACCTTGAAGCTGAATCAAAAGGAGTGATGGAAAAAGGGTATAATTTTTTCGAACAACTTTTCCTTAATCAACTTCCTTATTGCCTACTGCAGCCTCGAAAATTGTGGGAAGAACTTGGCGGGTATGATGAAACTATGCGCCAAGGTTACGAAGACTGGGAATTTAACATTCGGTTGGGTAAAGCAGGGTATCATGGTGCGGTAATTAAAGCGCCTTTGTTTCATTATCGTGTCCAGGAAAGTGGCATGCTTGCGAGTATCTCGAGAAACCAGCATGTAACATTATGGTCTTTTATTCGGAGTAAGCATCCCGATTTATATACTCTGAATAATCTATGGAAATTATGGAAAATTTGGCGGTTAAAAACGTCAACTCGACCATTGTATCTTTACTTTGCCTGGGAAAGCTTATTTCGGATATTACCGAGATCAATTTTTGATAAACTTGTTGGGAAAATGCTTTCTTATTCCAAATCAAGGCAATATCGGATAAATCCAGATGATGTCTAAAGGAATATTTTAAGGGATAATTTAAATATTCTGGAATACTTCTTTCCCGGTTCAAAAAAACATACTTCTGAAATGGCTATATAATGACTACAGGCGTTCTAAAGAAAGTTATCAAGCTTCTAATCCCTCCTGTGTTGATGATGATTTATTTTAACCTCCGTGGCTGGCGTTCCTTGTTTGAAAGGCGTGGTTTGAAAGACTCTGAATTGTATACGCCTATTTTTAGCCCTTGGCTTGGGCTAAAAAATTCTTTGCCTGACTATCATGATATTCACCGATTATCGTTAGTTTCTGATGACCGCATTTGGGTTTTGAGGAGCCTGCTACAACAGGCCCTCGCGCTGTCAAGTCAGAGTGAAAGTCTCGATTGTTTTGAACTTGGAGTTTTTAGAGGGGGAACAGCAAAAATGTTTGCACGTATG
Organism: uncultured Rhodospirillales bacterium; assembly: GCA_913060675.1. Lineage (GTDB taxonomy): Bacteria > Pseudomonadota > Alphaproteobacteria > Kiloniellales > Kiloniellaceae > Kiloniella. The sequence goes on along the minus strand of CAJXUS010000106.1, from coordinate 431 downwards.
ATCTTAGAACATAATGCCTTATTAGATGTTGAATTCCCCGTCACTCTACGTTTATTCGATACTTTCGACGGTATGCCCGAAACAGATTCTAGTCGTGATTATCATAATGCCGGAGACTTTCAAAACACTAACCTCGATTTAGTTAAAAAGAATGTCGGTGAAGGTGATTTTATAAGGTATTACCCTGGGTTTATTCCTGACACCTTTACCGGGCTGGAGGGTCGAAATATATGTTTCGCGCATATAGATGTGGATATTTATTGTTCTGTTTTGGATAGTTGCCATTTTGTCTATGATCGGTTGGTATCTGGCGGTGTCATTGTGTTTGATGATTATGGTTTTCCAAGTTGCCCTGGCGCGAGAATGGCAGTGGATGAATTTTTTGCGAACAAGCCTGAAGTTCCTTTAGTCTTGCAAACCGGTCAGGCTGT
>CAJXUS010000105.1 GCA_913060675.1 uncultured Rhodospirillales bacterium | reverse complement strand
CTCGGTCTCGTGGGCTCGGAGATGTGTATAAGAGACAGCCTAAGCTTCATCAATAATTCGTATATAATGGATATAAATCGCCACCTAAGGAGATGGTTTCTCGGCATAATAGCAAATTGAATTATATTTTCAATCCAATGATGATAGAATGATAAGATAAAAATAAACAAATCGGGAGATTTTCCATGGAAACACCTGCCGTTGCTGGCATTGGCCCAGCTATAGTCGACCTTGAAGAAGGTAAAACTTATTTTTGGTGTGCGTGTGGGAGATCTCAAAAACAACCTTTTTGTGATGGCAGCCACAAAGGAACTGAATTCAAGCCACTTTCATTTACAGCAGAAAGCTCAAAACAACATTATCTTTGCCAATGTAAGCATAGTGGAAAGAAACCGTTTTGTGACGGAAGCCACAAACACTTATTGTAAAACCTGAAAACAGGGAAAGTATTTCAATATTTATTCAGCCAAAGAGTATCGATTAAACTTACTCCAATCTGATTTTTTTATACGCTCAGCTAATTGCGCTTGGCTTAAGAGCCCGGACTGAGTGTCCATAACAGAAACCACCGATGCAGAATTTACCGAAGCAGCTTTAAGGGCCTCTTCTTCATTTTTTCCAAGACCAATAAAAGTTGAGAAGGTAGATGCAAAAGCATCACCAGCCCCTGCAGTCCCCATTACTTCTGCTTTTTGAGCCGGGCAAAATAGTATTTCCTTTGTAGTACCCAGATAGGCACCTTCTTTTCCGTTTGTTACCAACAAGCGTTTAGGCCCAAGCTTGCCGAGCGTGATGACGAACTCTTTTAGCGCCATCATGGTTCCAGAAACGCCAACACCTTTTATCAAAAGTTCCGGTAAAGCTGGATCTTCAGAATATTTGCATGACCGCGTCGCATCTATTTCACTCTTGGCGGCAATAAAAGGAACCAGTTGCCCCGCTTCAACTTCGTTAACGACAAGGACGTCTATATATTGTAACGAATTCCAGAACGACTGCGCCCGAGAAGAAAGCTGACGAATACCAGGGTTTGCAACAACCAGACTACCTGCTTCTTTGGCCAGCTTGACAATTTTTGGAAAACAATCAGCAGAGGCACCGCTGAGCCCGGTGACATAAGTGAGCTCAACTCCCTCAAACATCTCCGGCTTTATCTCATCTAAACTCAAAAGCGTATTCGCGCCACGCGCAACAAAAATTGTCGGGTTTCTGACATGCGATGAAACCATTACCGCGCAGCCAGTCGCGAGTTCAGCCCCGGTAATAACCCAGTTACTTCCGATGTTTCTTTCCTCGAGGCGTTTAAGGACCATTTGCCCCTCAATATCATCAGCAAGTTTCACAACGCAGGAAATATCTAAGCCCAGCAAGGACATAGAAACAGAAGCATTGATGGCACCGCCACCGGTATGGGTTTCAACCGCCTCGGCATCGACTTTTTTCCCCTCTTCAAGCAGGAGGAAATTTGTCGTTGCATTATGCATTGTCATTCGTTCGACTTCATCGTCCGAAACCGATGCAATAATATCTACAGTTGCCCCACCCAGTGCCAGCGCCTTCATTTTAACGTCCTATCTCAATTAACCTTCAGCGAGCGTCTTACCGACAGAGCCAAGTACCGTGAAGATACCATCAAGTTTGGCACCCACCCCTTTTTCTGCTTCACGCACCCACTTACGGGGATCATATTTACTTTTGAGAGGCTTTCCTGTCTCAGGATCAATCTGAGCAATGAAAGCGTTCTGATTTGCATTTACATATGCGCCGACGGGCTCAGAGTATGCAAACTGCAAGTCAGTATCGACGTTCATTTTAAAGACACCATAGGATACAGCTTCTTTAATGTCTGCATCTGAAGAGCCCGATCCGCCATGAAAAACAAGGTCCAGCGACTTTTCTTCTAACCCATAACGTTCTGCCATCAAGGCCTGAGAATCTTTGAGGATAACAGGGCGCAGTTTAACGTTTCCTGGCTTGTATACGCCGTGAACATTCCCAAATGACGCTGCCACAGAGAAATCACCCAGTGGATTTAACTGCTCATAAGCATAGGCAACATCTTCAGGCTGAGTATAGAGTTTTGGATTATCTGCGCCAGTATGTTCGGAACCGACACCATCTTCCTCTCCACCAGTAACACCAAGTTCGATCTCAAGGCTCATATCCAGCGGAGTCATTTTCTTGAGATAGTCCGCACAGGTACCAACGTTATCTTCCAAAGGCTCTTCTGAGAGATCGATCATATGAGAAGTATAAAGCGGTTTGCCGTTCTTCTCTCTAAATTTAGCGCCCTCATCCAACAGCCCATCAATCCAGGGTAATAACCCCCGGTTAGCATGATCAGTGTGGAGAACAACACAAACACCATAACCTTCTGCAAGTAGATGGACGTGTTGAGCAAGAGATACAGCCCCAAGTACTTTACCTTGCAAAGAATCAGGGTAAGCTGAGCCCGCATAAAAGCCAGCACCACCATTTGACACTTGGATAATGACATCTGATTTATTACGTGCTGCAGCTTCTAATACAGCATTAACAGTACTGCTACTCGTAACATTCACAGCAGGGAGCGCATAATTTCCTGCCTTACATGCTTTAACAAGTTTCTCATAATCTTTACCGGTTACTACACCCGGGCGAAGTTTCACAGACATCGCCGACCCTCCCTGTATTATTTTACTTTCAATAGACGCCATAGCGTCACAAATATACGACCTTGCCGCTCCGAATTGATTCATCAGCAGCCAGCACAATTTTCATACTGTTCACAGCATCTTGCATGTGAGAAGTCAAATCTAAATTTTCGGTTATAGCCTTTAACAGAAATTCCTGCTCCCTTAAACAAAGAGCATCGTGATTTGGTTCATCGTCCATACGAATTACATTATCTTTGTTTGAAAAATTGGATTTCTGATCCAAGCTCGCTGAATGACAAAGAATAGCTGAAGTTTTTGTATGGGCATCAATATCATCTGATTCCATAGAATTATCTTCTTCAGCAGCCACGATTGACACACACCCTTTCGGTCCAATGACGTCTTTAACAAAAAACGCCGTCTCGCTCATCATCGGACCCCACCCAGCTTCATACCAACCAACCGAGCCGTCCTCATAAGTCACCTGAAGTTGGCCATAATTATACATATCCTCATCGATCTCTTCGCTTAACCTTACTCCAATCGCATGAACCTTGGTTGGCCGCGAGCCCGTCATAAGGCACATCATATCTACATAGTGCACCCCGCAATCAACAATCGGCGATATAGACTTCATCAGCTGTTTATGTACTTGCCAGGTCGCTCCACTGCTTTGTTGATTTAGGTTCATCCGCATAACCAAGGGCTTACCTAGCTGCTTGGCTTGAGATACAAATTCTTGCCAGGATGGGTGGTGTCTCAAAATATAGCCAATAACTAACTTCAAATCTTTTCTCTCGGCCTCAGCAATTACTCTCTTGGCACCATCAACCGTATCAGAAATCGGCTTTTCCAAAAACACGTGTGCCCCAGCGGCAAAAGCCTGAAGAGCATAAATTTCGTGGGTGTCAGGCCAGGTATTTATAGAGACAACATCCGGCTTCAATTCTTTGAGAGCGAGATCATAATCCTGAAACTTAGGGTAGCTAGAGATTTCATCCGGAAGCGATGTATTTTCATCGAGACTTCGGCTACACAAACCTACGATCTCAAAACCAGAGAGGTGATGATATGCCTTTGCATGAGACTTGCCCATATTGCCAAGTCCGACGACCAATACTCTTTGTTTCGCGATCATTTCCGCCCCTACTTAAACCTCATTTAATAAGACCGTTATTCTGAAAACCCGTCGGCAGCCATATCCCGGCCTTCAACCCAGCTATCTCGGACATAACCGCCCTCATCCAACAGAACCATGGATGCTTTATAACCTTCTTTGATCATACCGTATTCCTTACCAAGACCTAAAAATTGGGCCGGGTAGAGTGACGCCATTCTCAGGGCCTCGTCATGAGGAATATCAAGCATTTCGACTGTATTTCTTACCGCCGTTGCCATATCGAGGTGCGCACCGGCTAACACGCCATCATCAGTAATACAGCGGCCATTACAGCTGAATATTTTTTGGCCATACAGTTCAAAAAAATCGACTTCACTACCGACTGTTGGCATTGCATCTGTTACCAACATCATTTTACCACGCTGTTTAGCCCTAATAGCCACTTTAAGGGTGGCAGGATGAACATGAAAACCATCCACAATTAACCCACACCAGCTATCTTTGTGCTCCAAGGCAGCCCCAACGGCTCCAGGCTCACGGCTGTTCATCGGGGTCATTGCATTAAAAAGGTGAGTAAAGCACGAAAGACCTTCTGCGAAAGCTTGTTGATAATCTTCATATCCACCAGCAGTATGCCCCGCAGCAACAATCACTCCAGCTTGAACTAATTCCTTGATTGTCCCCGAGGCATTTTTTTCAGGAGCAAGTGTAACAAGAGTAATTCCTTGTTTTAGGCTTGAAAGAAGTGCTGTTGCCCCCTCTTCCATACTCCTTATTTTTTCTTCCTGATGGACGCCTTTGCGGTTTTGATTAAGGTAAGGCCCCTCAAGGTGAATACCAAGAATTCCGGGTTCTTGTTGAGATAGAGCCTCTTTAACAGTTGCTATCGCCTTTACCATCACTTCTTGATCATCGGTAATCAAGGTAGGGAGCATTCCTGTGGTGCCATATTTTCGATGAGCACGAGCAATGGTCCGAATACCTTCAAGTGAGGTTTCTTTATTCAAAAGGGCACCGCCCCCACCGTTGACCTGCACATCAATAAAACCAGGAACCAAGCAGCCGTTCTCTAAATCACGCGTTTGATCAACACCCGTTAAAAGTTCAGTATTTCTGCCTACATACTGAATTCGATCATTATCAATGAGGACAGTTGCTTCTTCGAGCCATTCCTCACCTGTAAAGACGCGCGCATTGATCAGGACTGATCTCATTAAACTGTCTCCGTGACTTTTTTCAAATGGCGAGGATTATCAGGATCCAAACCTCTTAATTGGGTAATTTTTTCAGCCATAACATAAAAGCTTTGCACCATCACAGGTAACTGACAGAAGGGATGAATGTTGGATTCAACGGATAAGATACCTTTTCCCGCTGCGCCTTCTTGAGCGGTAAAAACAGCGCCCCCTTTTGCTCTAAAGTTTTCAGCCAGCTCACCAACGGAATCCCACGACTGATCTCTCTGTCTGAACACAAGAACTGGATATCCATCCGAAACTAGAGACATTGGGCCGTGCTTGACTTCCGCAGCACTGAAAGCTTCGGCATGAATGTAAGATGTTTCTTTGAATTTAAGGGCAGATTCCAGTGCTATGCCAAACCCAGGACCACGGCCAACAGTAAATAAATTAGAGGATGATGCAAAAATTTCTACAGGCTCAGACCAATCGACTTTAAGACCGCGCTCTAATTGATCGGGTAACCGATCAAGTGCAGGCAACAGGCCGCTGTCAAGATTCCAGACTGCAGCCAACTGCAAAAGAACACTGAGAGAAGCGATATAACTCTTGGTCGCGGCAACAGAGTTCTCTGGTCCGGCATGCAAAGGTAAGAAACAATCCGCCAAGGCAACTAATGGCGCTGAGGCATCATTACAAATACATATGACAAAAGCGCCCTGATCTTTCGCTGCTTGTGTTGCCTGGATCAGGTCCGGACTGCGGCCGGATTGGGATACAGCAATAAACAGACTATCCTGCAAATTGACCGTGCCGCCGTAAAGGGTTGAAACCGAAGGAGCAAAAGAGACAACAGGTAACCCCACACCAATCTCTAAAATATATTTAGCAAAAGCACAGGCATGGTCAGAACTTCCTCTGGCACACGTCGCAATAAACCGGAAATTACGACCTCTGATCTTCTGGGCCAGCTCTTCTAGTATTTCTCGGTTGGCTCTTAGCTGCCTGGAAACAACAGCAGGTGTTTGCGCTGTTTCTTGCGCCATAAGGCTTACTTTATTAATCATCTCAATTCATCAATCTGTTTAATCTCAATTATCCAAATAAAGCTCTGCTATGAAATCATAGCTGTCACCGCGGTAGTGAGATCTGGTAAATTCAACGGGGCGCATATCCGGAAGAAACGAGCGCCTTTCAATATAAAGGGTCGGACCACCGGTTGGTACGCCAAGTAATTCTGCTTGGGGCGACTTTAGAAGCTCCGCACGTAATCTTTGAAGCGCACGCAATGGGCGATGGCCAGATTTATCCAAAATTTTATAAAGCGAGTCCTCCACTACGAGTGGATCAGGGAGAAACTCTTGAGGCACTGTAGCGAGTTCAATTGCCAAGGCTTTGCCATCCGCGCACCGAATACGGTGTAACCTGGAAACACCGACACCAGGGGACAGATTAAGAGCCATAGCTTCTTCTGGTGTCGCCAAGCCCGTTGCACGTTCGACCCAAACAACTGAGGGTTCCATTCCTCTTGCTGTTATATCTTCTGTAAAACTCGTCAATTTTGAAAGAGGCTGCTCCATACGTGAGGCAACAAACGTTCCCGCTCCTTGTTTTTGGATGAGAAGACCATCACGAACCAAGCCTTGAACAGCTTTACGCACGGTTACACGAGAAACTTCCAGCTCTGCAGCAATATCCCTTTCACTGGGAAGCGCATCTTCAACTTTGAAAGCACCTGTTTCGATCGCTTGCCTGATAATCGTTTGTAGCTGTCTATACAGAGGCGTGGGATTGGATCCATCGAGGCGACTTTTCACTTTTAAAGCTCTAAAAGTACTTACCTTCATACTTTTGCACCTCCACTATCCAATACATCATTGCGAACCATCCGGATTGCTCCATCCATGGCATCACCAAGAGGCTCGCAAAGACAGGGCCTAAACTCTTCCGGTAAAAGAGGCTCTATACGCTTGGACACACCGCCCATCAGACAAATCCGCTCGACATTACGTGCGCGCAACGCTTTGATCATAGATCCGGCCTCATACACAGACTTAGCGACAAGCCGCTCGGCGAGAGGATCTCCCTTATCTGCATAATCAAAGACTGTCGGCGCAAAAGATCCGTAGTTATGAGGTTCGGCATTTTCAGCCCATTTCACCATTGCTTGGGGATCATTTTTAAAGTGGGCCATTATTGCCTTGGTCAGATCGGTTTCTGGCCGACAACCTTCTGCCGCAAACAAAGAGCTTCGAATAGCACTTAGCCCAAGCAGCGCACCGCTAGCATGGTCAGAAATTTCAAACCCCCAGCCGCCAATATTGATCACTTCCTCTCCGACAATACCCAGACCACAGGACCCTGTACCCAGTATTAAAATACCACCATCCTTTCCGGCATGAGCACCTAGGCAAGCCGTATAAGCATCCGTCGCGCCAGATACAGAAGCAAAAGAATGGGGGAAGGAGAGCATTGATCTCAACTCACTTTCCAAACCAAGTCCAGCAAGCCCTAACCCAACATGCAAACGTGAAAAGTCCTCCCGTCCGCAACCAGATTGATGAAGCGCTTCGACACAGGCTTTTTCGATCTCATAGTAAACACGGACAGCACCTAACCTTGAATTAGAAGGGCCAGCAAACCCCTCACCAATCACCTCGCGGTTAGACGTCTCAATTCGAACGCGACAACTCGTCCCGCCGCCATCAACCCCTGCAAAGAGCATATCGTTAGTCAATTAAAACTCCGTACCAAAATAAGACCAATACACCAAACCAATTAAATACCAATTTACTTTAATTTTTATCGCAGGTAAATTCAAAAGATTAAAAATAAATATCTATAATCACAATAATTATTATTTATATTTATTTTTCAATAATTTAACTGAAACAACTTTATTCAAGTTTATTAAAATTAAATGATTTTTAATAAGAAAATTGAAAAAATTGATTTCAAATTGGTTTCTTTTTGGTATTATACATTCAAATATTTACAAATTCTTTTGGATTCAAAACCTTGGCTAAAGAGTTACAGCAAACCGAAAAACATAACCCTCGCTACAGGGACCTGGACACTTGGCCAGATGAAGATGTTCTCGAGTCTCTTTGGGCCTCACAGCTAAAAGCTATCTCCTGCGTTCAACCAGCTATCCCCTCTATAGAGAAAAGCGCAATCGATATTGCAGCCAGATTGAGCGGAGATGGTCGCCTCTTTTACATAGGTGCGGGCTCATCTGGTCACCTTGCCATTCAAGATGGACTAGAACTCAACCCTACTTATGGCTGGCCATTGGAAAAATTAGTTCCTTTAATTGCTGGCGGACAAAAGGCTGTTATGTCTCCAATGGGAGGAGCCGAAGACAAAGAACACTTATCTGTTGATGAACTTGAGAAACACAACATCAACAACCGTGATGTTGTTATCGCCGTCGCAGCAAGTGGATCGACCCCCTATACTCTCGCGGCTGTAAAGCATGCCCGTAAAATAGGAGCCCTGGTCGTGAGTGTGGCGAACAATGAACAAGCGTCTATGTTTGAATATTCAGACCACAAGATATTCCTGAACAGTGGTAGCGAAGTTATCGCTGGATCGACCCGAATGGCAGCAGGAACCGCGCAAAAAGCAGCCTTAAATATGCTATCCACCCTTGTGATGACAAAGCTTGGCCACGTTTATGATGGGCTTATGGTCTCGATGATTATTAACAACGAAAAATTGGCTAAACGCGGCATTGATATCGTTCAGGAAATCACAGGTAAAAACCACGAAACGGCTAAAAAATCCTTAGAACATGCCAACAACGATATCAAGCTTGCCGTACTCATTGCACAAAATCACTCAAAAATAAATGCAGAGGTTGCCTTGGAAAAATCCAACGGACACCTGCGACAAGCAATCGAATTACTTAAACTCTAACTAATTATAACCGGGACAACCCGGACTCAATGTTAACTCGGAGGACATGATGACTAAATTGAAATTTTCTTTAAGCACAAGTGTAGCAGCGGTTGCACTTGCTGTTGCAGCACTTTCCCCAACAGTATCAGCCCATGCAGATGAGTTGATAATTGAAAGCTGGCGTACAGACGACATTGATATTTGGAACAGCCAAATCATTCCAGCCTTCAATAAATCTCACCCTGACATCAAAGTACGGTTCGCACCAACACCACCTGCAGATTATAACGCGGGCTTGAATGCTAAACTTGCAGCGAAAACTGCTGGCGACCTTATCACTTGTCGCCCGTTTGACGTATCTCTTGACCTCTACAACCAAGGACATCTTACCAAAATCGACGGTATTGATGGCATGGATAATTTCTCCAATGTTGCCAAATCTGCTTGGCAAACGGATGATGGGTCCACCACTTTCTGCCTCCCAATGGCATCTGTGATCCATGGCTTTATCTATAACAAAGAAGCCTTCAAAGAGCTTGGGATCGAAATTCCAAAAACCATTCCAGAATTCATGGCTGCTCTTGAGAAAATCAAAAGTGACGGTACTTATGTTCCAATGTCTATTGGAACGGCGGATCAGTGGGAAGCAGCAACAATGGGCTTCCAAAATATTGGTCCAAACTTCTGGAAAGGTGAAGAAGGCCGTAAAGGTCTGATAGAGGGCAAAGAAAAACTTACTGACGCCCAATATGTGAAGGTTTTTGAGCACCTTGCAGAATGGGGACCGTATCTCGGCAAAGGCTATAAAGCACAGTCTTACCCCGATAGCCAAAATCTCTTCAGTCTCGGTCGCGCAGCCATCTATCCGGCCGGTTCCTGGGATATTTCTACGTTCAACGGCCAGGCTGATTTTGAGTTCGGCGCCTTTCCACCACCGGTTCCTGCTGGCCAAAAAAACTGCTACATCTCGGATCACACCGACATCGGACTTGGTATCAATGCAGCATCTAAAAACGTTAAATCTGCGGAGGCCTTCCTGAGCTGGATGTCCTCGAAAGAGGCTGGAACAATATTCTCGAACGCACTGCCAGGCTTCTATGCTTTATCAAAACATAAGTTGGAAATTAGTGATCCTGTGGCAAATGAGTTCGTGAGCTGGCGTGGAAAGTGTGAATCTACAATCCGTAATTCATACCAAATCCTATCACGTGGTACGCCAAATCTTGAAAACGATCTTTGGAATACTTCTGTCGGTGTTATGAACGGTTCTATGACACCAGAAGAAGCTGCGAAAAAAGCCCAAGACGGCCTTGCGAGCTGGTATAAACCACAGCAATAAAAGCCTGATATAGCAAAGCGCCGATACCTTACGGTATCGGCGCTTTATGCATGTACTATAACTCTGGCTATACAAACAAAGTCCCAAACGACAGAGAGTTGCAACCCAAATGGCTTTAAAAACCAAACCGGGATCGTCCTTTCGAACACACATACTAGTGTTCCTTCTCCCAGCGGCCCTGATCTATACACTTTTCATGATACTTCCGCTGATTGACACGGTACGGTTCAGTTTTTATAGCGAAGAATCAGGCGGACCAACGACCTTTGTCGGGTGGGATAACTATATCCTTATCTTAACCGATGAACGTTGGTGGCAAGACTTTACAAATGCTCTGAAAAACAACTTTATTTTCTTTGTCGTCCATATGCTCATTCAAAACCCAATAGGGCTTCTTCTCGCCGCCTTACTTAGCCTTCCACGCCTCAAGTTAGCGAACAGTTATCGTACTCTTATTTTCATGCCAACCATGCTTTCGGTCGTGATTATCGGATTTATTTGGAAATTGATTCTGAGCCCGCTCTGGGGCGTAGGCGATACACTTGTCGGATTTGTAGGTATGACAGATGGCTTACCAGCCCTTCTCGGTGAAGAATCAACCGCACTGATCACATTGTCTCTTATCTCTGTTTGGCAGTTTGTTGGCATTCCCATGATGCTGATTTACGCCGCGCTTCTCAATGTACCTGATGATCTTGTTGATGCCGCTATTGTCGATGGCGCGAACCAATGGACCGCTTTTTGGCGCATAAAATTACCTTTGATTTTACCAACGGTCGCAATGGTTTCCGTTTTAACATTCGTAGCCAACTTTAACGCCTTCGACCTCATCTATGCCGTCAAAGGTGCCCTCGCCGGGCCTGATTTTCACACCGACATCATGGGTACACTATTCTACCGAACATTCTTTGGTTTTCAGCTGCAACCCGGTAGCGCCACAATGGGTGCAACGGTCGCCAGCCTGATGTTCCTCGTTATTCTTTGCGGCGTGATGATCTATCTATTTGTCATTCAACGCCGCTTACATCGTTATCAACTCTAGGAGGACGGACAAATGAAAATCTCGAGACGTATAGGTCCGTTAGGCGTTCACGCCGTTCTTCTGTGTTATACTGTCATCGCCCTTTTTCCCATCTTCTTGGTGGTCATGAATTCCTTTAAAAGTAAAAGGGGTATTTTCCGTGATCCCCTGGCTTTTCCAGATGCAACAACATTCGATCTGATTGGGTTTGAAAAAGTGATCTCCCGATCATCATTTGACGTATATTTTAGCAACTCGATTTCAGTAACAGTCTTAAGCCTTCTATTTGTCCTATTGCTCGGCGCAATGGCTGCGTGGGCTCTTGCAGAATATGACTTCCCCGGCAGTGATCTAATGGCACTGTATCTGGCGATTGGGATTATGATTCCGATCCGTTTAGGAAGCGTAAGTCTTCTCAAGATGATCGTTGCCATGGATCTGGTAAACACCTTAACTGCATTGGTTTTGGTCTACACTGCACAGGGCTTGCCCCTTGCCATATTCATCCTGAGGGAATTTATGGCGCAAATACCAAACGACCTCAAAGAAGCCGCCCGCTGTGATGGCGTTTCTGAATACAGAATTTTTTGGTCGATCATTCTCCCGTTGGTTCGTCCAGCATTGGCCACAGTGGCAGTGTTTACAATGATCCCCATATGGAATGATCTCTGGTTCCCGCTAATTCTTGCTCCGGGTGAAGATACGGCAACTGTAACATTAGGAATTCAGCAGTTTATTGGGCAATACGTAACTGATTGGAATGCAGTGCTGGCATCATTGACCTTGGCCATCGTTCCAATTCTGATCCTCTATGTAATCTTCTCCAGGCAGTTGATACGGGGATTAACCTCGGGAGCAGTAAAATGATCCTGAGGTCTAGAGGAAAAATCAGTAAAATTTCTAACAAGAAAATGTGCACAGCTGTGCATCAGGAGAGGTAGTTCCATGGCTGACATCACACTTTCAGGCATTAAAAAATCATATGGTAAAGTCGAAGTTCTTCATGGCATCGACATCGACATAAAGCACGGGGAATTCGTCGTTTTTGTAGGCCCTTCAGGTTGCGGAAAATCAACCCTACTCCGCCTCATTGCAGGGCTTGAACCCATCACTGATGGCGTATTGAAGATTGCAGGGAATACCGTAAATGACCTCACACCTTCACAACGTAAGATCGCCATGGTTTTCCAATCCTATGCTCTCTACCCGCATATGACAGTTTATAAAAACATGGCCTTTGGGCTCACCCTTGGAAACAAGGGGCCGTTGGGTGGACTATTTGGGGGCGGAGAAAATAAAAAACTCATCGACGAGAAGGTTCAAAAGGCTGCAACAAGTCTCCAACTTGAAGATTACCTCGATCGCTACCCAAGAGAACTTTCAGGCGGTCAACGACAACGCGTGGCTATCGGGCGTGCCATTGTCCGGGATCCAAATGTCTTCTTGTTTGATGAACCCTTGAGCAATCTCGACGCCGCCTTACGTGTGAATACGCGTTTGGAGATTGCCAAGCTGCACCAAGATCTTGATGCAACCATAATTTACGTTACCCACGACCAAGTAGAGGCTATGACCCTAGCCGATAAAATCGTTGTTGTTAACGATGGTAACGTTGCTCAATTCGGCTCACCACTTGAGCTTTATCATCACCCCGCCAATAAATTTGTTGCAGGCTTCATTGGCTCGCCTTCGATGAATTTCCTAGAAGGCACGGTGATCTCT
>CAJXUS010000104.1 GCA_913060675.1 uncultured Rhodospirillales bacterium | reverse complement strand
GGGCTCGGAGATGTGTATAAGAGACAGGTGTTAATATATAGTATTGTTTTTTAAAACTTAAAGAGAAAGTGCTTTTAGTTCTGAGTTTGATCCGTTAATCAGTCCCTTTATATCTAATGTCGGAGAGCGTAAGCGTGGATAACAACGAAATCACCAGCGTAGAAAAGTATCTTCGCCAAACCTTTGGTAATGAATCAATTGGCTTGGATCGTAAAACGAGTAAAGAAGATTCTATTGAAGTGACACTTGGCGGAGAGTTTATTGGTGTCCTTTATCGGGATGACGAAGATGAAGAACTGTCTTACTCATTCAACATGGCGATCCTTGCAGACGATCTACCAAAATAAAATAGTAGCCAAAAATTAAGAACTTTAACTGGCGGCTAGCTTGATAATCAGTCGAGGTAAGGTCAATGATTTCGCCTCGACTGCATTTCTTTTATCCAAATTTGTATGATTGAAGCCAAATTGTGTAGTTGAAATAAGTGCTTATTTATCTGAAGCACAATCAATGCAAAGGGTGACGGTTGGATCCAACTCCAAGCGTTTGATCTGAATTTCTTCGTCACATTTAAGGCAGTATCCAAAATTACCATTTTGGAGCCGGGTAAGTGTCATTTCGATTTTCTCGAGTTCAAGCTGCCGTCTTCGTTCCGATTCTAACGACATAGCCTGAGATTGGAGAGCGTCCATCCTAGAAAGACGCCCGACTCTAGTCTGATCAAGTTCAACAACATCGCGAGATTCGATACTTGACTGACGAAGATCAGTAATCTCGGCTCTTCTTCTACTCAGGTCTTCAGCAAATTTCTCTAGGTTGAACCTGATCTTTTCCTCAGCCATATTCTTTTTGCCTCTCTATGTGCAAAAGCATCATAGCAAATATATGGCAATGATCAGAAATAAATAGAAAACACCTCGAAAGAAGACAGGGGGGACGGCCAAATGGGGGTTACCATGTACAAGCCATGGCATGGCCAGCGTCTTAATTCGAGGTGTTTAAAAGAACATATCAAAGAGTCTTGAGAAAAGTTGTGATGATTCTGTGTTCTCAAGTGAACCTTGTCGGAAACGCATCAATATAATAAGCGTACAAGTTGTTAACTACAGATTCTTTAACAATAATTTATGATTAACGTAGAATCCAATAAGCAGATAATATCCGTACAATGTAGCCGTTTTTGTTAACCGAAAATGGTTTGAATCTCTCAAAAATCATGCTTAACCAAGGCTTTTGTGATTTATCCACAGATAATTTCACTTTTCTGAAATTTTTCGATTGCCCTTTCTGATGGGATCAGTATAAATCCCCTCAGCAACAACGATGCGGTCGTGGCGGAATTGGTAGACGCGTAACGTTGAGGTCGTTATGGGCTTATAGCCCGTGGAGGTTCAAGTCCTCTCGACCGCACCAAAATTTAAAGTTGTTGCTCAAAATGCCGGTATTGATCTTCTCTGATCTTCTGAGCAAAGCCTGTGGGTGCACTCGTATGCGGCAATGGCGGAATTGGTAGACGCGCTAGCTTCAGGTGCTAGTTCTCGTAAGGGAGTGGAGGTTCAAGTCCTCTTTGCCGCACCATCCCACAGTTTCGATACCGATTGTTGGTTTTTGATTTCTAGGTATCTTCCACACATTTCTTCCCTTGAAAACGACGGCATAAACAGCAATCTTTAAATACATAAGATGCCATTTATCAATTGGCACCCAAACAGTTGTTTATGACGGAACCTTGATTCATGAAAGATACCGGTCGTAAGACCAATCAAAAGCTGAAGCAATCATTTGCCCAACGGCTTAGTAATTATCTTCTTGCAGGGGTTCTTATTACAGCACCTGTAACGATCACCCTTTGGCTCGCTTGGAAGGCGGTTACTTTTGTTGATAATCAAGTAACGCCTTTAATACCTGCGAACTGGAATCCCGAACATTACCTTCCTTTTGGTGTGCCAGGCCTTGGGTTGGTCGTCATTCTTGTTGGATTGACAGTAATCGGTTTTTTAACAGCTGGTTACATCGGGCGTCTTTTGATGCGCACGAGCGAAGGAATTGTTAAGCGTCTTCCTGTTGTGCGCAGTGTTTACAGCTGGACCAAACAGGTCTTTGAAACCGTCCTTTCCAAGAATTCATCTGCCTTTAACGAAGTTGTTCTGGTTGAATACCCCCACAAAGGGTCGTGGGCTGTTGGTTTTATTACTGGGCGCACCAAAGGCGAGGTTCAAAGTGTAACAAACGATACAGTTATCAATGTATTTGTTCCTGCAACACCAAACCCGACAACAGGTTTCTTGCTCTTTATTCCTGAACAGGATGTCCATCATCTGGATATGACGGTTGAAGAGGGGATCAAGCTCGTAATTTCGGCAGGTATCCTATCGCCTTCTGAAATTAAGAAGCTTACTCAGGAAGAGAAAGACAAGAAAGCTGCTGATGATGAACAAGAAAGCCACAAGCCGGGTTTGCTTATGCGTCTTCGAAATTATTTCTTTGCTGGCATGCTTGTCACTGCACCTATCGGTCTTACATTTTGGCTGGCTTGGGAAATCATAATACTGATAGATAATTGGGTGCGGCCTTACATCCCCATGAAGTGGAATCCAGAGAGCTACCTTCCCTTTGCAATTCCAGGAATAGGGTTGTTCATTATATTCCTGAGCCTGACACTTATTGGTTTTCTTACGGCTGGTATCGTCGGCAAAACGCTTTTGCGTATCAGTGAGCGTTTACTGGATCAAATGCCTGTAATTCGGACGGTTTATGGTGCTGTTAAGCAGATCATTGAAACCATCTTCCAAAAGCATTCAAATGCTTTCAGTGAAGTTGTTTTGTTCCAATATCCGCGCCCGGGGTCCTGGGCTCTTGGTTTTTATACTGGTGAATCTAACCGGCTTATAAAAAGCATTTCAGAAGACGAATCAATCAACGTTTTCTTGCCAACCACACCCAATCCGACTTCAGGATTTCTTCTCTTTGTTCCTAAAAGTGAAACCACAACGTTGTCAATGACGGTTGAAGAGGGAATTAAGATGGTCGTGTCAGGGGGTATTGTTACGCCTGAAGATCATCGTGTTGGTCATGAGCACGATGTTGAAGAGCAAGAAGCGGCTGAATTGGAAGACATCTCTGAAGATACCTCTATTGTGGAAAACTCCGAGAATGATCAAAAAGTAGCTTCTTAAAATTTAGCCTGATTTTAAATATTTAACTGCTGTATCTCGTTCAAAGAGGTACAGCAGTACGCGTAGAGCTTGCCCTCTTTCAGACTTCAGCAGAGGGTCCTTGTCCATAATCAGTTTTGCATCGTTGCGTGCCGTTGCAAGAAGCTCGCCGTGACAGGCTAAATCAGCCACTCTGAATTCAGGCAATCCGCTTTGGCGTGTTCCAAGTACTTCTCCAGCACCACGCAAGCGGAGATCTTCCTCTGCGATGACAAATCCATCATCGCTTTCGCGCATAATAGTCAGTCGAGCCTTACTGTTTTCTCCGAGTGGGGCTTGGTAAAGTAGAATGCAGGTTGATTTTTCACTACCTCGACCAATGCGGCCTCTCAGCTGGTGAAGTTGGGCGAGACCAAAGCGTTCAGCGTGCTCGATAACCATAATTGTGGCCTGTGGTACGTCAACGCCAACCTCAATTACTGTTGTCGCAATCAATAGGTCGACATTGCCCTGAGAGAACTGTTCCATAACGGCATCCTTTTCAGGACCTTTCATACGGCCATGGACAAGACCAACTCTATCACCAAAGCGATCATGTAATTCTCTATATCGCTCTTCTGCTGCTGCTAAATCCGATTTATCTGATTCCTCAATCAGTGGGCAAACCCAATAAACTTTGGTTCCCTGATCTAAAGATCGCGCGACGCCGTTTATGACGTCTCCCAAGCGCTCAACTGAAACAGTTCGCGTATCAACAGGCTGACGCCCGGCAGGTTTTTCTGTTAAACGAGAGACTTCCATATCACCATATGCTGTAAGCATCAGGGTTCTTGGGATAGGAGTTGCTGTCATAACAAGCATATCGACGCCGCCACCCTTTTTGGCAAGCGAAAGCCGCTGATGCACACCAAAGCGATGCTGTTCATCAATAACAGCCAGTGCGAGGTCTGAAAATTCGATGTCATCCTGAAACAGGGCATGGGTGCCGATAACCATTTGGGTTGAACCGTCGGCTATTGCTTCCAGGATCACTTTTCTAGACTTTCCTTTGTCTCTCCCGGTAAGAATAGCAACTGAGACACCTAATTTTTCCGCAAAAGGCTGCAAGGTTTTATAGTGCTGTCGGGCAAGGATCTCAGTTGGCGCCATAATAGCAGCCTGAAAACCGCTTTCTATTGCAGCCAACATGGGGAATAGAGCGACAGCGGTTTTCCCGCTTCCCACATCCCCCTGAACCAAGCGCAACATCCGGTTAGGGCTTTCCATGTCATTAATGACTTCTTTAATGGCATTGTCTTGAGACCCTGTAAGTTTGAAGGGAAGGATATCTGACATCTGTTCACGCAAGGAACCATCGCCCTTAATAATACGCCCTTTTGCAGCAGTTTGTTGCTCTCTTACCAATGAAATAGCCAGTTGGTTGGCCAGTAATTCATCGTAAGCAAGTCGTTTTCTTTGGGGAGAAAAGGCCGTTAGTTCTTCATCGGATAAAGGGGTGTGTACTTTTTCCAGGCACTCTTTCCAGCTCGGCCATGACTCTTGAGCTTTATGCGTTGGATCAAGCCATTCTGGTACTTCTGGGGCCAAGGCAAGTGAAGCCTTGATTGCCTTGGTTAGCGGCTTAAGAGTAACACCCGCACTTAGAGGGTAAACTGGCTCTACAGTCTTAACGTCGGCTTCTTCTTCAATCGGAACCATGTGATCGGGATGAGCCATTTGCAGAGTGTCACCAAAGCGTTCGAGCTTGCCGCTGATAATACGAACTTCTCCAGGGGGGAGAAGCTTCATAAGGTAGTCTCCCCGTGCATGGAAAAAGATTAAAAGGATCTCTCCCGTATGATCGTGGCAAATTATCCTGTAAGGGCTGCGGCGATTGGGGGAGGGAATGTGTCTCGACACTGTAACCTTTAAGGTTGCTACACGGTCAGAAATGGCCTCTTCAATGGTCGGAGAGTATCGTCGATCAACCATGCCGACAGGTAAGTGCCAGCAAAGGTCAACGACGCGGGGACCTGCAAGCTTTTCATAGAGCACACTTAATCGTGGTCCAACTCCTTGAAGGGTCGATACCGGTGTAAAGAGCGGGAAGAGAATTTCTGGGCGCACGGGCTTTGACTTGCAGAAGATGAGTAGGGTGTTTATTAAATGTTCTAGTAATGTTTCCTATATCATAGCTTTTTGTGCAAGCGAAACGAACAAGCAAATTTAATTCTTTTACAGGTGAGATTTCATGAGTTCCGAAGCCAGTACTGATTTGGATAAAAGACGTAAACAGCTCCGTTTCAGGAGCTGGCATCGAGGTACTCAGGAAGCTGATCTTATTATCGGGACCTTTGCCGATCAAAATGTTGGTCAAATGAACTTGGAAGAGTTGAATCTATTCGAACACGTCCTGGAAATTCCAGATCCAGTACTTTACGACTGGATAATTGGCAACTCTGAGCCTACGGAGAATATGCACAACAAAGTTCTGGATGATCTCTTACGCTTTAAGTATACGCCCAAACCCCGTTAATCGGGGCGTACTAATAAAGGTGACGTTACTCTCCAAACCCTGATCACTTCAATTGTGAATGTTAGAAACAAAGAAAAATCACTGTGAAAACACTTGCTACTCGGCTTGAAGCCGCTGACCGTTATCAAATTTCTGCTGTTCCTGAAGGGTACGATGCTCAACTTCTCTCTGAGCTTGCCATCGAACTTGCCCCCAGACCAGTTTTACACATCGCGCTTGATGATAATCGCTTGGCGGTTCTGGCGGAGTTAGTTCAGTTTTTTGCACCTGACCTGGAAGTAATTGAAATCCCAGCCTGGGATTGTCTGCCTTATGATCGCGTCAGCCCTCATAAAGATATCCTTGCTTCGCGTATCAATGCTTTTGCACAGCTTATAGCCACTCCTGTTCCCAAGGCTGGCCGATTAATTTTAACAACGATATCGTCCGCCCTTCAACGTGTTCCCCCAAGAGAGCTTTTTAAAAATAGAACGCTTGTCGCGAAATCTGGGTCTGAGATTAAGACGGACCACCTGCTCAAGTTCTTTTCTACCAATGGCTATCTACGCGCAGACACTGTAAGCGAGTCCGGTGAGTTTGCAATTCGAGGAGGAATTGTTGATGTATTTCCTCCGGGAGAGGAAAGCCCTCTACGCCTAGATTTTTTTGGTGATGAACTCGACACCTTAAGACGGTTTGACCCGCTTACACAGCGCACAACTGGTGAAGCTGAAATTTTGGAGCTAAAACCGGTTGGTGAAGCAATCCTTGATGAGAAGACGATCGAATCTTTTAGAAAAGGTTACCGAGAAACCTTTGGTGCGGTAGCTAAAGAAGATCCGTTGTATGAAGCCATCTCTGAGGGGCGACAATACCCCGGAATGGAACATTGGCTTCCCTTATTTTATGGCGATCTTGAAACTCTTTTTGATTACCTACCTGAGGCCGTTATCACTTTAGACGGGCAAGCCGAAGAAGCTCGTGATGCCCGTATTGAATCGGTAACTGATTTTTTTCAAGCCAGAAAATCCATGGAGGCTTCGTCTGAGGGTGGTTGGGTCTACAAACCGGTTCCCATGCAGCGCTTGTTCCTTTCCAAAGAGGATTGGGATAACATTCTCTCAAGTAGAAGTACGACGCAGTTCTCAGCTTTTGCGTTACCTGATCATGTAGAGAATTTGATTGAAGCTGAGGGCAAGCAAGGAAAAGACTTTTCGGAAGCAAGAAACCGAGAAGACGTCAATGTTTTCGACGAAGTCAGAGACTACATCCGGCTTCAGCAAAATGACGGTAAAAAGATAGTTATAACGGGTTACACTGATGGGTCACGTGACCGCTTAATCTCTATGTTCCATGAGCATGACATCACCAACACTGATGTTCTGCGAGATTGGAAAACTCTCAAGAAGACCATGCGCAAGCAGGTGCAATTCCTGACCCTTGGACTTGAGAGAGGGGTTGTTACACCCAAGGTCGTTTTCATAACCGAGCAAGATATTCTTGGTGAAAGATTAGCCCGTGCTCAAAAACGGCGCCGGAAGTCAGATAATTTTCTTAAAGAGGTTTCATCACTTCAGGATAAAGATTTTGTCGTCCATATGGAGCACGGTATTGGACAATATATCGGTCTGGAAACAGTTGATGTTGGAGGGGCGCCGCACGATTGTCTAAAAGTTCTTTATCACGGTGGCGATAAACTCTTTGTTCCCGTTGAAAACATCGAAATTCTTTCACGCTATGGATCTGAAGATAGTGGCGCAGAGCTTGACCGCTTAGGTGGTGTTGCATGGCAGGCGAAAAAAGCGCGTGTCAAAGAGCGTATCCGAGCTATTGCGCATCAACTTATTGGAATTGCGGCTAATCGTCTGTTGCGTAGGGCGGATACCATTGACGTTCCTGAGGGAATCTACGACGAATTTGCGGCCCGTTTCCCCTACCCAGAAACAGAAGATCAGTTAAATGCCATAGAAGATGTGTTTGCAGATTTACGTTCTGGTCGTCCCATGGATCGTTTGGTTTGTGGTGATGTTGGCTTTGGGAAAACAGAGGTTGCATTACGTGCAGCCTTTATCGCCGTAATGAGTGGCAAGCAAGTTGCGATTGTTGTCCCAACGACTTTATTGGCCAGACAACACTACCGTACTTTTATGGAGCGTTTTAAAGGGCTGCCTGTTCATATCGGGCAGCTATCCCGGTTGGCAACGGCTAAAGAGCAGACAGAAACCAAGAAGGGCTTGGCTGAGGGCACTGTCGAGATTGTCGTTGGTACCCATGCTGTTTTTTCCAAGAGTATGAAGTTCTCTGATCTCGGCCTTCTTATTGTTGATGAAGAGCAACATTTTGGCGTTAAGCAAAAAGAACGTCTCAAAGAGCTTAGATCAGATGTTCACGTTCTGACTTTGACGGCGACGCCAATCCCGCGAACCCTGCAAATGGCGATGTCGGGTGTCAAGGAAATGAGCTTGATTGCAACGCCACCTGTTGACCGTTTGGCGGTGAGAACTTTTGTTCTTCCCTTTGATCCCGTCATCATACGTGAAGCCATTTTGAGAGAGCACTATCGCGGCGGTCAAACCTTCTATGTCTGTCCACGACTGGCCGATATAAAAGATCTACACGAACGTCTTAAAAAACTGGTTCCTGAAGTCAAGATTTGTATAGCCCATGGCCAGTTGCCAGCAAGTGAGCTTGAGGATGTGATGACGGCGTTCTGTGATCATCAATACGATGTCTTGCTCTCAACCAGTATTATTGAATCTGGCCTGGATATTCCAAGTGCTAATACGATGTTGGTACATCGTGCGGACATGTTTGGCCTTGCTCAACTATACCAAATTCGGGGGCGTATTGGTCGGGCAAAAATTAGGGGATACTGTTATCTCACTCTTCCCGTTGGCAAATTATTAAGTAAAACAGCCGAAAGACGGCTAGAGGTTATGCAGACGCTGGATAACCTTGGTGCAGGGTTTAACCTTGCAAGCCATGATATGGATATTCGCGGGGCAGGTAATCTGGTTGGGGATGAGCAATCCGGACACATTAAAGAGGTTGGTGTAGAACTCTATCAACAAATGCTGGAAGAAGCTGTTGCGACGCTTCGTAGCGATGATGGTGAGGGCGAAGAAGATCAAGCATGGTCCCCTCAAATCAATATTGGCACTTCTGTTCTTATTCCAGATCGATACGTGGCTGATCTAAACGTACGACTTGGCCTCTACAGGCGTCTTTCATCGCTCGTTACCCGAACCGAAATTGATGGCTTTGCTGCCGAGCTTATTGACCGTTTTGGCGACTTGCCTGAAGAAGTGGAAAACTTGTTACAAGTCATGCTCATCAAGGGTCTTTGTAAGCTAAGTGGTGTTGAAAAGGTTGACGCTGGTCCAAAAGGGGCAGTTATCTCCTTTAGGAACAATAGTTTTGAAAATCCATCTGCACTCATCATCTTCATTCAAGAACAAGTTGGAACAGTGAAAATTCGACCTGATCATAAGCTGGTTTATCGTCGGGCATGGGAAGATGCCGGAAGCCGACTTAAGGGTGTTAAAATGATGATGGAAGAGTTGGTTAAGCTGGCTAAATCTTAAGAGGTAACTTGTTGCTGTAGTGAGGCTAGAAAGAGTGATTATAAATTTATATGATCACTCTTAGAGCTTATTTTTCTTCGCTTAACTGTTGAAAGCCGATATCGAGCATTTGGGCGAGGGTGTCAGGGCTCTGTGCTCCAGGCAAGATGTGCTGTCGATTAACAATGAAGCAGGGGACCCCGGTTAATCCTAGAGATCTTGCATTTTGATCCGTAAAGAGGACATCTTCATGGCCCAGATCACTATTTAGGTAAGTTTCGGCTTCGGTTAGACCAGTTTCAATCGCAATGTTCAGAAGAACATCCCTGTCGCCAATGTTTTTACCTTCAAGGAAATAGCTCTCAAACAGACGTTCCATTACGGCATCCTGCTTGTCTTGCTCTCTGGCAAGAAGAGAAAGGCGGTGTGCGTCAACTGTATTGGGTGTTTTTTTTATTTGATTGAATTCGAAATCGATACCATCAGTTATACCAGCGGCTGAAATTTGGCTGTAAAATTGCGTTGCATTGGCACGTCCACCAAATTTCTTATCAAGATAGGTTTGGCGATCCATACCTTCTTCCGGCATTTCAGGATTTAATTGAAAGGGTAACCAGCGCGTCTTTACATCAAAGTTCGGGCGTAAGGCTTGAGCTTTTTGAAATCTTTTCAGGCCGATGTAGCACCAAGGACAAATTGGGTCGGAATAGATATCGATTTCGATAGATGTTTTCTTCATGCTAGTGACAAGCCTTTAAGAGAAATTTGATCATCAGAATATGTTTCAGGGGTTGAGTTTGTTTGCGCCTTTGCTATGAGGGGCCTCGTTATGATTTTTCCAAGTTATGTTTATTAGGAGTAAATGGTGGAGCCAATACGTTCTGACAACATTAAAACAGATGCTTTGGCAGAGTTTGTTGGTCAAGTCCTTGAACGTCAAGGGCTCGTCATCGATAACATGTTCACAATGTCTGGAGGAGCCATTCAGGAAAATTGGCGGCTGGATTATCACTGTTCGTCAGGGGCGGGTAGTCTTGTCATACGTGCTGATGCCAAAACAAGCGTGCCGGGAAGCCATAAAAAGAGACGTGAATTTGAGATATTATCGTATGCCTGGAAGGCGGGGATTAAGGTTCCCAAGCCTTTAGCGCTATGTGAAAACAAAGACCTTATTGGGCAATTCTTTATTTTAATGGAGTATCTCCCTGGGACCACAGATTTTGAACAAATCAAATCCTTAATAAATGGCGAAACTCTTGGCTTTGAGCTTGGGGCAGAATTAGCTCGGTTACATCACCTTCAGCCAATTGAACTTAAATTTCTCGAGAAAGCTGTCGCTAATCCTGTTGAAGATCTCATCGGTCGGTATCGTCATTTTTTTGATGAGAGAGATGCGTCTAATCCTGTGGCGGAATGGGCCATGCGTTGGTGCTTGGTGAGGCAGGGTAATTTACCTCCGTTACCGGAGGTTTTGGTGCATGGTGATTTTAGAACTGCGAATTATCTTGTAACCTCTGAAGGCTTTACAGGGCTACTTGACTGGGAGTTCTCAGGATGGGGAGATCCTTACAGTGATCTCGGATGGTTTACCGCCCGATGTTGGCGGTATGGCCATGAGACAAAGCCAGCTGGGGGGATAGCAACTCGAGATAGCTTCTATAATGGGTATTCGTCTGTTTCAGGAGAGGACGTCGATCACAACCGGGTTTTGTTCTGGGAGGTCATGTCATTGTTGCGATGGCTTGTAATCGCTATTCAGCAGGGAGATCGGAATTTTATTGCGGGTGAAAAAGATCTTGAACTCGGCCTTACCGGAATCGTCCGTCCGCCAGAAATCGAAATGATGTTGCTTGAAATGACTGCGCCTAATTATTGGCCTAAGACTTCAAATGATTAGGGCGGTAAATAATATGCGTACTCTTTGTGATCAGCTTTTATTACAGGTTAAACAGCTTGTAGAAGAAAAAAACAATATGGGTGTTGAGCTTTCTCCTAATGAAAAGAAGGCTATTCAACGCATTACCAAAATTTCCAAGTCATTGAACTCAACCAAACTGGAAGAGCAAAAAAAACTCGATAATAATCTCTTGGACTGTAATGTTTCAGAGGATATTCGTTTAGGTTTGTGTGACGGAAATTTGGAGCTTTATCAAAAATTATCTCAACATACCCGATCTAAATTGGAACGAATAAGCCCTGAGAGTTTAGTAGGGTATGTCGCGTTGCTTGATTGATTGTTAAAAAAATACAAAAATATCCATAAAAAATATTTCGTTATCCTATTGTAATTTCAAGGTAAATGTAATTTTTCTGTATTTGAAATTTAAATGTTCTCTTTTTGTTCTTGACTCGAAGAGCTGTCTTTGATCATATATGTTCTTGTAATGTTCCATAAGGCAGGAGGCAGAAATGAGAGATGATATAACAATGCTAGATTATTTTCTGAGCAGTTTGGTTGCATTTGGAAGTTTTGGTTTTTTTCTGTTTGTACTGTCTTATGGATGGCTCACGGCTTTTCAGGTCATGGCCCAATAATTATGGGTTTGCCAACAACTTAAAAGATATAAAGCATAAAAAAAGGACTATTGAATCACCTTCAACAGTCCTTTTCTATATTTATAGTCGTGAATTATTCTGCTTCAGACATGTCACTCATATCCAAAGACACTTTTCCAAGTGTTTTTGCCATTTCCAGTAGACGTCGTCGGACAGTCGGATCGTCAATTTTATAGTAAGCACGTACGAGTTCGAGAGTTTCTCTTCGTGCCATGGGATCCTTTTGGAAGGGGAGTTCCTCGCCTTCCTCAGCCATGCCTCTAATTTGACCAGGGGATCTATGTGATACTTCGTCGGTCATCTCGTTAAAGAAGTAACCCACATCAATATCCAGTACCCTTGCAAGGTCATAGAGGCGACTAGCGCCGATACGGTTGGTTCCACGCTCATACTTTTGGACTTGTTGAAAGGTTAGCCCCAAGGCCTCACCAAGCTTCTCTTGGCTTAAGCCCAACAGAGTGCGACGTAACCTTAGTCGTTGTCCCACATGGACGTCCACAGCATTGGGTACGCCAGTGATACGCTTAGGGAGTGTTTTTTTATTTCTCATGCTAAACCTTGATGGTTGCGATGGTAATACGACCATTCCGCGCACATTAGCCCAAGTATTCATATTAAACTCTCAGGCCAAGAAACGCTATTTGATAATAGATACCAGCCTTTTCTAATAAAAGACTGGTCAATTTTTAGAACTCGCTGTGCGAGCAAATTCAAAAGCGTGTCCTTATTAAGTATATATGCTCCAACTGCCTTAATAAATCACTAAATCATAACATATATATTTTTGAATAAATTCCTATTTACAGTAATATCTTCTTCTTTTAGGTGAAAAACATGCCTGTGTATTCATTTTAAGTTTAATGTATCAAGTGTCTTGGTCGTATTTAAGAAAACTTTCACATCCTATAGGTGGTTTCTTTGTTTAATGATGGGGCAAGCGCCCGATTCTAAGTTATTTATAGATAGTTGAGAGCAAGCACTGTTCAAGGAGAACAATATAACACCATGATAAAATCGGAAATTAACGCTATATCATCCGTGATAACCGGTATCACAATGTAGCAAGAGCACTCATATCGAATTGGTATGGATGAGCGGCAATAAGATGTCTTATTCCGAATTAAAGTAAGGGTCATGAACGGCCGAGAGGTTTTAGGCTTCGGTGATCTGTTATCAGACAATCAGAAGCCAAAATCAGAAGCCAAAAAATCAGAAGAAAGAAGCGCTCTGGTCAATAAAGTATGAACAAGTTACCAATAATTCTCATGAGAAGATTAGAGGTTTGGTACTAGGTGTTTGGTCCCAGTTTTTAGTGGTACATTATTTTCCTTGGAATGGAAGG
>CAJXUS010000103.1 GCA_913060675.1 uncultured Rhodospirillales bacterium | reverse complement strand
ACGAGATCAGCCTCGGTCTCGTGGGCTCGGAGATGTGTATAAGAGACAGTATTTAACTAGTAACTCGTCCAAAATTTTGATAGTTTGTTCTCTCAATGTTCCTCCTTATTTGAGAGGCTTATAATCGATGATTCACTGGGAAGATGAGGGCATTCTTCTGTCTGCTCGACCATTCGGGGAAAATGATCTTATCGCCCAGGTTCTTACAAAAGAACATGGGCGACATGCTGGATTGGTACGTGGCGGCCTAAGTCAAAAGAAGCGTTCTACCTTTGAGCCAGGAAATAAGCTACATGTGCGTTGGGGAGGGCGGTTACCTGAACACTTGGGTCATTATGATGCCGAAGTCTTAGACAATATTTCTGGGCGTCTGTTTGATGAACCCGGTAGGTTAGCCGCGTTATTATCTGCAGCTTCGATTTGTGAGCAAGCTGTCCCGGAAAGAGAAGCAAATTCTTCCTTTTATGAAGGCCTGTTAGCTCTTTTAGAATATCTTGAGAGTGATTTTTGGGGAGAAGTTTATGTCCGCTGGGAATTAGCTCAGCTTTCTGCGTTGGGCTTTGGCATTGACATAACCGCTTGTGCTGGAGGCGGTCGCAACGATCAATTGGCCTACATTAGCCCTAAATCAGGCCGCGCTGTCTCTCTTGCGGCAGGGGAGCCCTATAAAGACAAACTTTTTATCCTTCCACTCTTTTTATTAGGTCAAGGCACCGGAGGGGTCGAGGAAGTAGCGCAAGGTTTAAAGATTTCCGGACACTTTATAGAACGCCACCTTTTTCACCCTGATAATAAAACTCTTCCAAGTGTTAGAGATAGATTACTTGAAAATTTTCTGTAGCAATTTCCTTAAAAACCAAGATCTATTCATCCGGCAGTGCTAACACTTTATGAACCATTTTAAGCATACTAT
Organism: uncultured Rhodospirillales bacterium; assembly: GCA_913060675.1. GTDB lineage: Bacteria > Pseudomonadota > Alphaproteobacteria > Kiloniellales > Kiloniellaceae > Kiloniella. Next base: position 12,223 of record CAJXUS010000103.1, on the reverse strand, counting down.
TGTATGTCAAAAGTGTAAGACATGGAGCTTGATATGTTAAGCATACCAAAAGTAATATTATACGCCGCTTTGCTTTGCTCTCCTTTTACATTAAGTGCCGACGAAAAAAGAGATAACGTTTTCAAGATAGCTTATGCCCAATCTTGGGCACCAATTTCTTCAGGTTCAATGGACAGCGTTATCGGTATTCTTCCCACGATAATGGAAGAAATTATTCACAATCAGATGGGGATAGAGGTAGAGCACCAGGGACTTCCATGGGCGCGAGCTCAACAAGCCGTAAAAATGGGCGAGGTGGATGCTTTTATAACAACACCTACCGAAGAAAGATTAGTATTTTCAAGATCTTCTGAAGGCATTGTCTTTCCCCTTCGGTTTCAGCCCATTGTCAGAATTGGCTCTGAAGAGGAAAAGCTTTTTGTTTCTGAAGGCGATATTTTAGAAAAGCTCGCCTCACGCCGATATTGTGATGTCTTGGGTAATGGTTGGGCCAAAAGATTTTATGCTGAAAAAAATATATCCTATCAAGTCGTCCCCACTCTTGATATATGTATCAAACATTTAGTTCACGGACAGACCGATATCATTATTCATGCAGAACCTGTTTCATCCAGTTTTATTGCAAAACTTGATGTGTACGAAAAGGTAAGAGTATTACCTATTGTAATGGGCTCTAGCCCAGAATTTCCCCTTTTAGTATCAAAGAGTTCAACATTTGGTCAAAAATTCTTGGAGGAATTTGATGAGGCGCTTTCCCAAACAAAAGAACATGGTGTATGGGAGACACTGTTAAGATCTTCCAACTCTGCAACGAACTGACTATTACACCACCCGCCCTTAATATTGCCTCACCTGGACACATTTTCAAGATTTTCGGCAAGGAGCACGGACTTCCACGATGCATTGTATCGCAAATTTTGTGCGACACAGCCCGAAAGTCTTGAAAATATGCCGTTTCGGTCATGTCCACTTTCCCTGACGCGCGTCTAAAAGGCCTTGACGATACACCCTATCGCCTGCAGCTTTCATCCTTCTCGGGGGAAAGTGGATGATATCCAGATGGGTTAATATTAAGGGCCGATGGTATTAGATATATCCCACAATTTCTTATTCTAAATTCTTAAGAGCCAAACGGTTGCCTCAGCCGATCTTGTGAGTACAATGTTTTTGAGTTTGTGAGGGGTATATGAGTAGTTCTTCTAAAAGAGTTCCTTCCGAGGAAATCCGTGATATTCGTTTTGTCGATGCATTGTCTGATCGTTATCTCAGTTATGCGCTTTCAACAATCATGTCCAGATCCTTACCGGATGTACGGGACGGACTAAAACCAGTTCATAGGCGCTTGCTTTTTGCAATGCGCCAGCTAAAGCTGGACCCCGGATCTGGTTTTAAAAAATCAGCCCGCGTTGTCGGTGACGTCATGGGTAAATTTCACCCCCATGGTGATCAATCTATCTATGATGCATTGGTCCGGCTTGCTCAGGAGTTCTCCCTCAGGTTCCCTCTCATTGACGGCCAAGGCAACTTCGGGAACATCGATGGTGATAATGCTGCTGCCATGCGTTATACCGAGGCTCGCCTTACTGAAGTTGCAGGTGAACTCTTAAAAGGTATTGATCAAGACACCGTCGATATGCGCCCCACGTATGACGGTGAGTCAGAAGAACCCTGTGTTCTACCCTCTAACTTTCCAAATTTGCTCGCCAATGGTGCTCAGGGTATTGCCGTCGGCATGGCCACTTCAATTCCGCCTCATAACGTCGGCGAGATTTGTGATGCACTGCTGTATATGATCAAAACCCCCAACATCGGTTTTGACAAGTTGGTCGATTTCATGCCCGGCCCAGACTTTCCGACAGGCGGGGTAATGGTTGAGGGACGAGACGCCGTCCTCCAGGCTTATACAACGGGCCGAGGCTCCTTCAGGGTTCGTGCCAAATGGGAAACCGAAGACTTAAAGGGTGGTCAGTACCAGATTATTGTCACTGAAATTCCATTTCAGGTCCAAAAATCCAAACTGATCGAAAAAATTGCAGAGCTTATCAACAATAAAAAACTTTTCTTACTCAATGATGTAAGAGACGAATCTGCCGAAGATATTCGGGTCGTACTTGAACCTAAAAGCCGTAATGTCGACCCAGCTGTCTTGATGGAATCTCTGTTCAAGTCAACAGAGCTCGAAAGTAAAGCCAGTTTAAACATGAATGTTCTCGGAGCTGATCAGGTTCCGCGGGTCATGAACTTACGTGAGGTTCTTCAAGCTTTTCTAGACCATCGTCATGAAATTCTTGTCCGGGCAAGCAAGTTTAGATTGGGTAAAATTGCCATTCGCCTTGAAGTCCTTGAAGGATATTTAATCGCTTATCTGAATTTGGATGAAGTCATCCGGATAATCAGGGAAGAGGATAAACCCAAACAAGCACTAATGAAGCGGTTCGCTCTATCGGAAAACCAGGCTGAAGCCATCCTCAATATGCGTCTTCGCTCGTTACGAAAACTAGAAGAACTTGCAATCAAGGATGAACATGCCGCGCTGACTGCCGAAAAAATTGACCTCGAAGATATCTTGGCCAGAGAAGAACGCAGATGGGAAATTGTTGGTCGTCAAATTAAAGACCTCAGAAAAGCATACGGTCAAAAAACTAAATTAGGCCTTCGCCGCACTGAAATATCTGGCGCACCCACTGATATTATTGTTCCTCTTGAGGCTGTCATTGAAAAAGAACCCCTGACAATACTTTGCTCTGAAAAGGGCTGGATCCGGGCGATGAAAGGCCATCAGGAAGACACCAGTGATGCCAAGTACAAAGAGGGCGATAGCGGGCGCTTTTCTATTCTTGCGCAAACAACAGATAGGCTCCTTATCTTTGCCAGCAATGGACGTTTTTACACCCTTGGTGCAGATAAACTGCCGGGGGGTCGCGGATTTGGAGAGCCTTTACGCCTAATACTTGACGTGCCAAACGATCAAGACATCGTTGATATTCTCATTTATCGTCCTGGGCAGCAGTTACTTCTTGCCTCGACTGATGGACGAGGGTTCCAAATTAACGAAGACGACGTTATTGCCCAAACCCGAACCGGTAAACAGGTATTGAATGTTGCTGAGAGTGCAGAAGCCTTTATCTGTTATCAAATAGGAGAAACTCACGATTCTGTTGCTGCTATTGGTGAAAACAGAAAGCTACTCGTCTTCAAACTTGATGAACTTCCTGAAATGGCCCGAGGTCGCGGCGTTATTCTTCAAAAATATAAAGACGGTGGCCTTTCTGATATAAAAACCTTTAAATCAGGCACAGAAAAAGGTGAAGGTCTTACCTGGAACGACACCTCCGGACGCACATGGACCCGAAACGAGACACTGGACTGGCAAGGACGACGTGCAACTGCGGGACGTTTACCACCGACAGGTTTCCCGCGAACGAATAAATTCAGTTAAACAAACATTTAAAATCTATAGAAAAGCGGGAAATTTGTTCCCCGCTTTTCTATGATCACCATCATGATTTAGTTTTATTAACGGACCATGCTCCCGAGCTTTTCTCATCAAACCAGCGGGAAATAAGTAAAATTATACCGCCTGCCAAAAGCCCCCAAAACGCACCGGAAATTCCATAAAATGTTACACCAGATGCTGTGACCAAAAAGGTTACAGCGGAGGCTTCTCGTTTTTTCGGATCGCTAAAAGCAGCAAGAGCCGAATTGGAAAAGGCACCTATGAGTGCCAAGCCAGCTACTGTTTCGATTAAAATTCCCGGCGCCATACTGGCAAAGGCTGTTATCAGCCCTGACATCAACCCAAACAGAATATAACCAATGCCACTAATGATGGCTGCCCAATAGCGTCTTTTATGATCGGGGTGAGCATCTTCATTCGCACACATTGCAGCGGTAATTGCGGCAAGATTTATGGCATGCCCTCCAAAAAATGCACTGCAGGCCGAGAATAAGCCTGTTGCAGAAAACAGAGCTCCTGCCTTTGGCTCGTAATTGTGTGCACGGAGAATTGCAACACCAGGAACATTTTGTGATGCCATAGTGACAATAAACAGAGGAAGAGTAATTCCAACAAACCCCGAAAATGTGAACACGGGTGTCACCATGGTAAAAGGAGCAACAATATTACTAAATAAAAGATCTTTGCTCTCTTTCGATATATTCATTGTATACGTCATGATCAATATCAGGGCCAAGAGAGCGGCTGGAACCGCGAGTAACCGGTTTATCCGCCCGGCGACAATCCACGTCACTGCAATAGCCAGAGCAGGAAGGGGCGCGATTGATATAGCCTTTACCGGAGCCAGGCATAGGCCAAGTAAAATTCCAGCAAGCATCGCATTCGCTAGAGAGGCGGGTATAAGATTTACAGAGCGTTCCAGTGGTTTCCACAGCCCTGCAATTACAAAAAGAACAGCGCAAAGAACGAAGGCTCCCACTGCAACAGGAAATCCGCCAGGAATAACCCCGGATGTTGCAAGCAGGGCTGCACCAGGTGTTGACCAAGCAACACTGACAGGAATTTTTGTATAGAGGCTTAATACAACCGCACTCATTCCCATCGCTATAGACAAAACCATAAGAGCGGTTGCAGCCTGTTCATCACTGGCACCAACATTTTTAATCCCCTGCAAGACCACGGCAAAAGAACTTGCAAAACCGACAAAAGCGATAAGCAATCCCATAAAGGTACTTTGAAGAGAAAAATCTCGGATTACACGCATGGACAAAATCGCTTTTTGTGATTAATTAAAAATACTGATTACTTTGAGTTACCTGGTTAAATTTTAGAGGGTAAACGCCGAACAAATTTTTGTTCCAGAACTTGCTTGCCCCATTGATTTCCTTGGTATTCATCCGTAAGGACAAAACCAGAGCTTTCATATAATTTTCGTGCTGCATCAAGACCTTTGAACGTCCAAAGATGTATTTCACTAAAGCCCTGAGCATCACAAAAATTAATTGCTTGCAAGAACAAGGCTTTGCCAACACCCGAGCCACGCATCTCCTTATCAACAATAAACCACCTTAAGTGTGCGATGTTATCACCAAGATCTTCTCCATCAATGGCAATGCTTCCAACAACTTTATGATCATTTTCGGCGTACCAGATTGAATTTTTTGTATTTTTAATTCTTGGAATGAATTCAGACAAACCTCTAGCGACAGTTGCTTCAAACACTTCATCAAAATTGGCAAAGTTATTGTAATAAATGGCGTGCATTTTAATAATACAGCCTGCTAATCCTGTAGAATACCCTTCGACAACCTTAGATGTAGCTGGCGATTTCCATTCTTTATTATTCCCCGGAGATAAACGACTTCGTTTGAGGGCTTTGCTATAAATTTCAAGCCCATTGAGCACCTGTTGCCTTGTCGAGTTTGTTAAGGGCGATATCGCATTCTTAACCTGAACTTCAGCATATTTCGATATCTCGCCCAAAGTTTCCTGACCTTGTTCGGTTAACTGCAGGTCTTTTTGCCGGTTATCTGTTGGAGAAGGTGTTTCAGTTAAATCTCCACGTGAAATTAGTTTTTTCACCATTCGACTTACTGTCGACTTTTCTAGTAATAAATTATCTGATAAATCTTTAGCCGTAAGAGTTCCGGCATTTCCAATATCGACCAAGGCATGAACAAAGGATGCTGAGAGTTCTGTTCCCGCAAGGGTACGATTTAAGAGCCCTAATTCTCGAATAAGACTTCGAGAGGCTCTACGTATTTCATTTATGATATCAGCATCATTTTCTGGCATAACCCAGCCCTTCAACAATTATGGTTGTGTAATACAACTATATAGAACTCGTTATTCAAAGCAATTTGTAATTTCATACTTAAAAATTTATTAGAAAACAAAAAAGCCGCCAGGAGGATACTCCCGACGGCTCTTTGATCAGCTTCACGTTTTGTATTCTAGATACCTACCCAAAGATAACCGTCGGTAGCCATGTAGCGAGTTCAGGGAACAACGCAAGAATGCACAGAGCAATGATCTGGATGATCACAAAGGGAATAACCCCTTTGTAGATCTGCATGGTTGTCACTTCTTTTGGCGCAACCCCACGCAAGTAGAACAGGGCAAAACCAAACGGCGGTGTTAGGAACGAAGTTTGAAGGTTCATCGCCATCATCACACCGAGCCATACCGGGCTGATATCACTCATCAAGAGGATCGGTGCTACAATCGGCACCACCACAAAAGTGATCTCGATAAAGTCGAGGAAGAAGCCAAGCACAAACATCACCAGCATCACCGTGATCAACGCGCCTGTGTTGCCACCCGGCATGTTGAGCAGGAACTCCGCAACCATCTCATCGCCACCAAGACCTCGGAAGACCAGAGAGAAAACAGAAGCCCCGATCAGGATCACAAACACCATGGAAGAGATTTCCATGGTTGAGCGCATGATCGGTCGGAGAATGTCGGTGCGCCAAACCCGTCCGAGAGAAACCAGGATACCCCAGGTAAGACCAATAGAGGCGATAATGGCTGCGCCAATGGCAATCATATCAACCGTTGGAATTTCGTTTCTGGCAACTCTGAGATCAAAGAAGGAAATCAGAACCAACATAAAGAGCAGACAAAGCGTGGCGATAATAGTCGGACGACGACTGCCAAAATCCATAAAATCAAAAGGAGACTTGCGGTCTGCCTTGTCCAACATACCCAATTCCTGGGTGCGCATTCCGGCAAGTAGGAGGGACCCGATAGCACCAACGGCGGCAGCTTCTGTCGGGGTTGCAATCCCGGTCAGGATTGATCCCAACACTGAAACGATAAGGGCAACAGGCGGCACAAGGGCGTGCAGGATTTTGCTGATAAAATCACCAGTACTTGTCTTACCTTCATCACGGGGGATTGGCGGTGAGCTTTCAGGTTTGATGATCGCGATCAAGAGTTGATAGCCCATGTACATGAACACCAACATCAAGCCGGGAATAAGCGCGCCAGCAAAAAGATCACCAACCGACACAGGGTCCGGAGACCAGTTGCCAATGGCACGCTGGGCATCGGAATAGGCATTGGAAATCTGATCGCCCAGAATAACCAGCACGATAGATGGCGGGATAATCTGTCCCAGGGTTCCCGCAGCACAAATTGATCCGCAGGCCAGAGAAGGATCGTACCCACGACGTAGCATGGTCGGTAGAGAAAGCAGACCCATGGTAACAACGGTTGCGCCAACGATACCAGTTGAGGCCGCGAGCAGGGCGCCCACGATGGTCACGGAAATACCGAGGCCGCCCCGAACGGAACCAAACAACTGTCCCATGGTATCGAGGAGTTCCTCTGCGACCTTTGATTTCTCGAGCATCACGCCCATGAAAACAAATAGCGGAACGGCAATGAGGATTTCGTTGGTCATGGCGTTGCCGTAAATACGAGAAGGCAGCGCGCCAAAGAAGGAGAGATCAAACACCCCGAGGGAGTAGCCTATTAACGCAAAGGCGATACCGACACCGGCGAGGGTAAAGGCGACGGGAAAACCGGCCATCAAAAACAGGCAGGCAGCCCCAAACATGAGGAGGTCAAGAGTTTCAGCTATATGCATTTTATAGTCCCCCCGGACCGTCTTCTTGGGGCTTGTGTTCTACGCCCTTGATAATGGCAAGCGCATGAATGGCCATGGAAAGCCCTTGCATTCCCATTAGGATACAAAAAGCAATGATTGAGCTTTTGAGAATATAAACAGCGGGTATACCACTGGTTTCTTTGGAAGATTCCAGAATTTCCCAAGAACTCGCCACATAGGGAAGACCATAGATCATGATTAAGATCAGAACCGGAAACAGAAAGAAAATCACACCAAAGAAATCAACGATGGCCTGCTTTCTTTCGCTGGCTGCACCATAAAATATATCAACGCGAACATGACCACCGTGCAGCAAGGTATAGCTTGCGCCGAGCATAAAGAGGAAGCCATGCATATAGATAATTGATTCCTGCATGAAGATGGAACCAATGCCAAAAACATATCGCATGAGAACAACGACGAACTGAACCAAAACCATAAAGAGGGCGAGCCAAGCTACGCTATGCCCTATTTTATTATTCAGACTATCGATGGCTTTTGCGAGGGAAAGAAACCCTGCCACAGTAGTCTCCCTATCGATTGTTATTATTATTTATATATGTATCGAAAAGAGGCTAGCACAGAGCGAGGGTCAGGATCTATTAATTCCATCCATTCTGCGCCTGAAGATCTTTTCTCTGACAAGGCGATGGGGTGCAGGAAACCGTCCGGTTTTCATAGACCATCGCCTTGTCAGAGAAAAGATATTCACGCGCCCTCAGGGTCCCCAGAAAAATTCCGCCTTATAAGGGACCATTACGCGGCAAGACAGAAGCCTTCCCTTTGTAACGATCCCTTATAATTCAATACTTTTCTGGGGACAGAATTGGATGAAATTAATCGATCCTGACCCTAACCTCTTTCGAATTTAAATCATTACACAAGCAATGATTAGATTTTAAGCGCTGCACCACGTGCGGCTGTGTAGTCGGACTCTGAAAGAGTAGTCCAACGTGCAACCTTGCGACGGAAATCAATGTAGCTGCCATAGATTTCCTTGGAAATGTCATCAGTCTGACCGACTTCTTTGACAACTTCTTCAGATTTCGCCCCAAGAGCATCCATGATGTCCTGAGAGAAAGAACGCAGTTCAACTTTGTGTTTGTTGAGCAGGACGTCGAGAGAATCACCGTTTTTGGCGTTGTACTCAGAAAGCATCACGTTGTTTTCTGCGTCACAAGCAGACTGAACAAGTGCTTGCTCATCTGGAGAGAAGCTTTCCCAAACGTCTTTGTTCATGCCACAAGCAAGGCCTGAACCTGGCTCATGGAAACCTGGCTGATAGTAATATTTGGTCACTTTGTAGAAACCAAACGCCAGATCGTTCCAAGGACCAACCCACTCAGTAGCATCGATTGCACCTGATTCGAGAGATGGGAAGATCTCACCGCCCGGAAGGGTAACAGCAGCAGCGCCAATACGACGAAGCACTTCACCACCAAGACCTGGCATACGAATTTTCAGACCTTTGAAATCTTCGAGAGTGTTGATTTCTTTGTTGTACCAACCACCCATCTGTACGCCAGTGTTACCCGCCATGAAGGATTTCAGGTTGTACTGACCAGAAAGCTTGTCCCAAAGTTCCTGACCACCGCCATAATGAACCCAGGCATCGAGTTCGTTAGCCGTGAAGCCAAAAGGAACAGCTGTGAAGAAGTTGAACGCTTTGTGTTTACCCTGCCAGTAGTATTCGGCAGCGTGGTACATGTCGGCAGTACCGTTTGATACGGCGTCAAATGATTCAAACGGTGGCACCAACTCGCCCGCAGCATAAAGCTTAACAGTAAGTTTGCCATCGCTTGCAGCGGTGATACGATCAGCTACGCGCTGAGCGCCAGTACCAAGGCCTGGGAAGTTTTTAGGCCAGGTTGTCACCATTTTAAGCTCGCGTTTGCCTTGAGCAATGGCGGGGGCACTCAATGTTGCAGAGGCCGCACCTGCCGCAACAGCCGTAGCTGTACCGGTTAGAAACTTTCTACGATTCATAAAAATTGTCTCCCTGTTTAGATCCGTCTTAGATGTCGGATCTTTTCGATTTATTGACGAAGAAGTGTTTGTTGCGAACCAACAAGCTAATGGAAAAGTGTGATTGTCTTATTGTCGATAATCCCACAATTTGTTCAAACAATATTACAATCTTCCATTTGTCACTCCATTAAGATTACGGAGTTTTGAGTTCAGCAGTTATTCTTTGGGGCTCACCGTTTCTTTGACGATTTAATTATCTGGCCCTGATCTTGCCTTGATCATGATGGGCACTGTCTATCAACAATAACCCAAGAATAATATTCGCAGCAATTGGTAGTTGGTCATGTTTTGTGGGGAGGGTCAATACCAACTAATACTGAGAGAAAACCCTTAAAGGGCATGATATAGTCGCTACAGTAATCGACCTGAAACCGATATAAGTTTTTAAATTATAGTAGATGAGCGGAATCACAAGTTTATGAATTTAAAGCAAAAAGTATTGTTGCTTGCCACCGTTCCTCTGATTTTAGCAATATCAGCTATCTCGTTTCTGGTAACCTATCAGGCGCAGAGTTTAGCGAAGGAAGAAATAGCTGCATTTGAGCGTAATATGTTGAATGCGAAAAAGTTGGAGCTTCTCAATTACCTGAGTCTTGCACAAACATCCATTGGTCATATTTATGATCCGGCTAATGCAGACAATCAAAATGCTAAGGAACAAGTCAAAGAAATCCTGAAAACGTTGACCTACGGTACTGATGGCTATTTCTTCGTGTACGACTTTGAGGGAACGAACCTTGTCCACCCAAAACAGCCAGAGCTAATCGGAAAAAACTGGTGGGAGCTTAAGGATACGACGGGTAATCTTGTTATCCAAAATCTTATTTTTCGCGCTCGGGAAGGCGGTGGCTTTCATCGCTATTTATGGGGAAAACCTTCTACGGGAGAAATTGCCGATAAAATTAGCTATGCCGTTCCCCTTGATAAATGGAACTGGATGCTCGGCACCGGGCTTTATATTGATGATGTAATCTCTCAAGTCGAAGCCTTTGAGCTCGAAGTTCAAGACCGTATTTGGCAGACTTCAATCATAATCCTCCTTATTACCTTTACCTCCTTGGGTGTTGTTTTTGTCACGGGGATTGCGATCAACCTGCATGAAAGACGTTTGGCGGATGTAAAACTCAAAGGGCTAACACAAAGGATTATTGAAACCCAAGAAGAAGAACGTGGTCGGGTCGCCCGAGAACTACACGATGGGATAAGCCAAATTTTAGTGTCCATTAAGTACGCACATGAGATGGCGTTGAATAAGGCCCAGAAGGCTGAGGGCGACACAGAAGAGGTCGCCAAGGCCATTGGCAAAGGGGCAAATGCGCTCAATATTGCAATCAACGAAGTAAGGCGGATCTCCCGAGATTTGCGTCCCAGTATCTTGGATGATTTGGGATTGTCGCCTGCCCTGGAGAGTTTGGCGCATGAATTTTCCGAAAGAACTGATATTAAGGTCAAAATCAGTACAGTTACCTTTAAAAATTTGCTGCCAAAGGATGCGAAAACAACCCTGTATCGGGTAGCGCAGGAAGCTCTAACAAATATTGAACGGCACTCTAACGCTGATCGTGTTAACCTAGAGCTCTCTGCATCTAAGGGGATTGTGACACTGTCAATTAGTGATAACGGGGCTGGTTTTGATATTCACCACCTCAATATTAAAAAAGACCCGCTTGCGGGAATAGGCCTTCGAAATATGCAAGAACGTCTTGAGCATCATGGTGGTGAACTGAAAATCACATCTTCTTCAAAGGGAACAACTATAATGGCAATACTTCCCAAAGGTATTTTACGTTCCGGGGGAGAGGTCTAGATCATGCTGAGAGGTGGTTCAATCATACGTATTTTGCTGGCTGACGATCACCCTCTTGTCCGTGATGGGCTAAGGTCGTGCCTGGAGATGTACAAAAATATTGAAGTAATCGGGGAGGCAAAAACAGGGAGTGAAGCGTTAGAGAAAGCGGCTGAACTGAAGCCCGATGTTGTGCTGATGGACATTAATATGCCCGAACTTAATGGCCTTGATGCGACTGAGATCTTTGCCGAAAAGTATCCAGAAATTAAGCTTTTAATTTTAAGCATGCACAATAATCGAGAGTATATTTCCAGTGCTCTTCGTTATGGCGCACGTGGATATGTTTTGAAAGACGTGCCATCCCAAGAAGTTGTTGCGGCTATTGAGGCCGTGCATATGGGCGGGACTTATTTTAGCTCGGGCGTTTCAAAGATTCTAATGGCCTATCAGGATAGTGATATAGAAGGCCCGTTGACCACACGAGAGCAAACAATTCTTTTGTTACTTGCCGAAGGTAAGAGCAACAAACATGTCGCCGCTGAACTTGATATCTCTGTCCGAACCGTGGAGACCCACCGCAAGAACATTAAACGAAAATTGGATATCAGCTCGACTGCAGGCCTCACACGCTATGCCATTGAAAACGGACTGTTATCCAGTTAGCCGCACGGGCGCCTACTAGTATCGAAGAGCTACAGTGAACGATAAATAGAATATCAATTGTCACACTGTTGTATACAGGAGGATTTTAATCGTTGAATCATACAGTTGCGAATGCTGTTTATTTGTAGTAGTCGCGACTTGATCTGACAGTTAACCGTTTTGTTGGCGTTAT
>CAJXUS010000102.1 GCA_913060675.1 uncultured Rhodospirillales bacterium | reverse complement strand
CAGCAGCAGAAGGTGCTGGTGGGGCCCGTGAAGGTCGCCGCAGTCGTCGCCGCGCTTAAGGGCCACAAGGTTCAAAATGGAGAAGATACACAAAGCCCTTACACCCGATCTGGTGCAAGGGCTTTGTTTCTATAAGACCTGATATATTTAGATCAAATCTCAAAAGAGCTTTGCATTTAAAGGTTATATTTGCCGCTTAGACAAACAAACCAAATATCAACAAGACAGAATAAGTGACAGGCATAAAAAAAGCCTGCATTAATAATTTGGGGAATTGGAGCAAGGAGAGTTTTATGTCCAAGGATGCTCATATCGTATTTACACCTTCAGGAAAACGAGGCGACTTTCCTGTAGGAACACCAGTCCTAACCGCAGCACGTAATCTTGGGGTTGATATTGACTCTGTTTGCGGCGGGCGCGGTATCTGCGGGCGCTGCCAAGTTGAGGCAGGAGAAGGCGAATTTGCTAAGCATCAGATCGTTAGTTCGTGCTCAAACATGACGGCTTTTTCCAGTGTCGAAGAACGCTATTCAAGCAAAAAAGGCATGAAAGCTGGACGTCGACTTTCTTGCCAAGCCATGATCGAAGGTGACCTCTTAATTGATGTGCCTGCCGAAAGCCAGGTCCACAAGCAAGTTGTCCGCAAACGCGCTGATGTGCGGAAAATTGAAATTGATCCTCCCATTCAACTTCACTACGTTGAAGTGGCAGAGCCTGATATGCATCACCCCTCTGGTGATCTAGAACGGTTACAAGACGCCCTAGAAGCACAATGGGGCCTAACCAATCTCCATTGCGATCTTCGTACCCTCCAAACACTTCAGCCAATCCTGCGAAAAGGAAAGTGGCAAGTAACTGTTGCGGTTGAAAATAAAACAACCATCATTGCAGTCTGGCCAGGTTTTAAAGAAAACGCTTATGGTATCGCCATAGATCTTGGATCAACGACGATTGCGGCTCACCTTTGCGATCTTCATACCGGTGAAGTTACCGCCTCGTCAGGCATCATGAACCCCCAAATTCGCTTTGGCGAAGATCTCATGAGCAGGGTTTCATATGTTATGATGAACCCCGGCGGCGAAAAAGAAATGACTTCTACTGTTAGAGATTCACTGGACACACTGATCGGTGTCGTCGCTGATGAAGGTAGCATAGAACGTAGTGACATTCTCAGCATGACATTTGTTGGCAACCCAGTCATGCACCACCTGTTACTCGGCATTGATCCAACGGAACTCGGTGGTGCACCTTTCGCCCTTACCTTGAACTCGTCCATTCACCTCTATGCCTCAGAGTTGGATTTGAATATTAGCCCCGATGGCCGAGTTTATATTCTTCCCTGCATCGCAGGCCATGTTGGTGCTGACACAGCCGGTGTCATCCTTTCCGAAGGCCCGCATCTACAAGATGAAATCACCCTAATCTGTGACGTTGGCACAAATGCTGAAATCGTCCTGGGCAACAGGGATCGTTTACTTGCTTGCTCCTCACCTACTGGTCCAGCTTTTGAGGGAGCACAAATAACAAGCGGTCAACGGGCTGCACCAGGCGCCATTGAACGCATACGGATTGATCCCGTAACTCTCGAGCCGAGATATCGTGTGATTGGGTCTGATCTCTGGTCTGATGAAGAAGGTTTTACGGAAGTAATCAAATCCAGTGGCGTCACTGGGATCTGCGGATCAGGCATCATTGAAGCTATCGGCGAAATGTTTTTGGCTGGAATCATTCAAACCGATGGCATAATCGATGGATCGAAAGCGGCTAATTCTCCGCGCGTCCAATTTAATGGCAAAACTTTCGATTATATAATCAGTGACCATGAACCCATAATAAAGGTTACTCAAACTGATGTTCGAGCAATCCAACTCGCAAAAGCCGCCCTTTATGCAGGCGTAAAGCTTTTGATGGAAAAACTAGACGTAACTTCTGTTGATCGTATCCAACTCGCGGGTGCTTTCGGTAGCCACATTGACGTCAAGTACGCCATGGTTATCGGACTGATCCCTGATTGCGATCTTGATCGGGTTAAGTCTGCAGGAAATGCTGCGGGAACCGGGGCTCGTATTGCCCTGCTTAACAAACAAGCTCGCACGGAAATTGAAGATGTCGTCAGTAAAGTTGAAAAGATCGAAACTGCAGTAGAGCCTAACTTTCAGGAACTCTTTGTCAATGCCATGGGATTCCCCAACACCATTGATGAGTTTGTTAACCTGTCAAAAATAGTGACTCTTCCTGCTAAAAAGACTGGCAAAGCAGAAGGCGAAGATGACCAAGGCAGAACCCGACGCCGCCGCAGACGTTAGAAAACACAAAGTAAGAAGGGCAGATTTGATCTGCCCTTCTTACTTTGTGGCCCTCTCCCATAACTTATGTCGTTAAAATAACGAAGTCTTCCAAAGATGATATTCTTTATATACCCAACCCAAAACTCGCTCTCTACTGTCATTTAATAAAAAATTAACTTTTAATTAACCTTTAAATATCGTAAACTTTGGACTTAGAAATTTGAATGTCACAGGCATGGCATCAACTGCCCTCTTCTTATTCAAGAAGGTTACGGGCTCTAAAGGAGGCAAGTTACTTATGCCTACAACAGAACAGTTAGAAAACCGTCTGGCTGAAGACAATATAACCCACCGTACCTTTGGCATCAGCAGAAGCGCATATGATGGTGTAATTTCATATCAATTGGAAAAGCACGGATTTGATGGCGCTTTTCGCATCATAAAGCAACAAGTCGAGGCACTCCAAACCACTCACTAAATCAAAGTAACTGTATCAACCAAATTTATATTCTGTTCGTCGCAGCAATAGATTACACTGATGCGGCCTGTATAGGCTCCCTCACACGAGAGGTTGAGCAACAATTTTCCTCCATATGCCCTGCCAGTTCATATCACGCCCTCTTTGCCTGACAATTCCTCTTCATCACCAGCAATCCAAAAACGAGTTAAACATTCCGTATATTACAAATAACTCGCACCATTGCGTGTAAAGTTTAACTACTGGCAAGACATAATTTCAATCCAAGAAGGACTCATTTATAATTTTGAAAACATCTAGTAATCAACCACACTTTACAACCACAAAGATACATAGTATTTCCAATAACTACCCTTATAGATTGCAACCCGACTAAAGCTCAACTAAGAGCAAAAACAACCCATGATTAACTAATTAATCTATAGTTAACCATATGACCATATGCTTCATCACAAAGTATATCGGGAGTTTAATACTTGTGAGTATGTGATACTTAGAAAATCAGAGATCCAAAGGATGAAGTATATGTTCTACTCATCATTGTTGTTACCTGAATTTGATCACGTTACAGGAAATGAACACATAAGTTATTCGGTGATAACTTCCGCTTCCGTCACAGGAAACCCCATTGCCTATGCCAGCAATAATTTCTTTCTCTATACAGGGTATTCACCAAAAGAAGTATACGGAAATGATTGCAATTTCCTTCAGGGGCCGGATACCAGCCCCGAAGATGTACTAACGATAATCAGGGGACTTAAAAGCCAGCGCTCATTTCAGAGTACCATTTTGAATTACAAAAGGGATGGCACTCCTTTTTGGTGCCAATTACAAATTACCCCACTGAAAGTCCACAATGGTAGAACTCTGAGGTTCTCGGCGTTTCAAACGCCCTTGTGTGAAATCCATGATGGCGCAATGAAACCTGTAATGCCGCTCTTCAAAGAACCATTACAGGCTATCTAACGACCACCTTCAAGGCAGCAAGACTATCACTGCGAATTAGAGCCCTTAGTTCATCCCCTGCTCTCTAATGAAAACATAGGTATCATCGTTAGAAAGGTGGTCTTGATAACTATACCCCGCAGCCGAGAATTCTTTTAGACCTTCGGGACGATCAATACGTTCTTGCACCATATAACGAGACATCATTCCCCTCGCCCGTTTCGCAGGAAAACTAATAATTTTGGCAACGCCGTCTTTGACTTCCTTAAAGACAGGAGTAATAACTTTCCCCTTCAAATTACGAGGCTTAACAGCTTTGAAATATTCATTGGAAGCCAAGTTAATTAAGGCAGGTTCCGCCATATCGGCGAGCAACGCGCTCAACTCATCTGTAATCTGATCGCCCCAAAAATCATAAAGGTCTTCACCGCGAGGATTGCGGAGCTTAGTACCCATTTCCAGGCGGTACGGTTGCATCAAATCCAAGGGGCGTAGCAAACCATATAGGCCAGAGAGGATACGAAGATGATCTTGAGCATAAGTTAGCTCCGCATCCGTAAGCGTCTCTGCTTCCAAACCGACGTAAGTATCTCCTTTAAAAGTATCTACAGCAGTTTTGGCATTATCTTTGGTGAATGGAAAAGAGAACGAACGGTAGCGCTGATAATTTAAATCAGCAAGGTTGTCACTGATGCTCATCAAGCTCCGAAGATCCGCGCGGGTCAGATCTTTTGTTACAGTTAGCAAATCTTTTATCTGATCAGCAAACACGGGAAGCGATGTAGGCAGCTCAACTTTCGCAGCGCCCTCGTCTAGTTTCTTTGCCGGGGAGATAACAGCTAACATAACAACCTCAATTCAAATAAATTAGTATCATTCTAAAGCTAAGAAATGAACCTCTAAGAAACAAGGCTGTTATTAGCTTTACAGAAAATAAAATTCGATTTTCATCTATAACCAAGATGTGATTTTACTCCTTTCTACTCCCCAGAGATTAATGTGCTAGGATTAAGCCAAATTAAAATTAGAGAAAGATGGGGCAATGCAGAGAATTAAAGTAACCTTTAAAAGCGAACAAGGTAGCGATCTCGTAGGCGCATTAGAATTGCCAGACCAAAAGCCTCATGGCTACGCTCTCTTTGCTCACTGTTTTTCTTGTGGAAAAGACATCCCTGCTGCAACAAGGATTAGTCGCAGTCTCGCTGAAAAAGGCTTTGCCGTTCTTAGATTTGATTTTACGGGGCTTGGTGGTAGTAATGGCGATTTTGGCAACACCAATTTTTCTTCAAACGTCAAAGACCTCGTAGCCGCGGCTGGATTACTCCGAGAACAATACGAAGCACCCGCCCTCCTAATTGGTCATAGTCTCGGTGGCGCAGCTGTTCTAGCTGCAGCAGAACAAATCCCTGAAGCAGAAGCTGTGATTACGATTGGAGCACCAAGTACGCCCGACCATGTAACCCACCTTATGTCGGATCAGATAGAGACGATTGAAAAAGAAGGCGTTGCCCCTGTTAAACTTGGAAGCAGAACGTTTAATATTACCAAACAATTTCTTACAGATATTTCTGCCCATAACATGAAAGATCACATCAAGAACCTTAAAAAAGCTCTGCTTGTCTTTCACTCTCCTGTTGATACAACGGTCGGGATCGACGAAGCCCGTGAAATATTCCTAACCGCGAAACACCCCAAAAGCTTTGTCTCTCTTGATCAAGCAGATCACCTTCTTACAAATGCGGCAGATGCAGTCTATGTCGGTCGAACCATTGCGGCCTGGGCAGAGCGTTACATTTCGTTTCCTTATGCCCCAGTACAATCGACACCCCCAGCAAAGGGGCATGTGCTTGTATCTGAAGAAAATAAAACCTTCCTTAGGAACATTCAAACAGATAATCACAACTGGCTCGCCGATGAGCCCCTAACTATGGGCGGAAGCAACCAAGGCCCCGACCCCTATGAAATGCTTCTGGCAGCGCTGGGTGCCTGTACTTCCATGACGATACGCATGTATGCCAATCATAAAAAATGGCCTCTGGACGATGTAAAAGTTGAGTTGTCTCATAACCGTGAACACAGCCAAGACTGTGCAGGATGTGAAAAAGATGGCAATCAGATTGACGTTATGGATCGCAAGATTGAACTCTTCGGCGATTTAACTGAGGACCAAAGGCAGCGATTATTCAAAATTGCAGGAAAGTGCCCCGTGCATCGCACCCTGAAAAATAAAATAGAGGTTCGAGATAAACTTGTAGAAGATTGAGTTATTTAAATAAGAACTCGCAACAAATAAATGGTATTAACTCAATGATTAAAAACTCGATTGTCCCGAAAGACTTACAGGGCAACTATGACAACTGGCACTTTCCCCAGCTGTTGAATGTGAAAATTTTATATTTTTCTCTGGCTGCACAGGACGTCGACCAGATGGTACGATTGCTGACAACGTTGCGGACCAGTCTCGTCAAGCCTTTCTCACCATTGGTAAATCTATTCAAAAGGCCGAGATTACATTTGGCCATATCGTCGAAATGACAACCTATCATGTTGAATTACAGAAAAACCTCAAAGAGTTTATGCGTGTAAAGGATGAGTTCATAATAGAACCCTATCCAGCCTGGACAGCTATTGGCGTATCAGAACTTGCAGTAGCCGATGCAGTTATTGAAATTCGCGTAATCGCTCGTCGATCAATAGAGTAACAACCAAGCACCTTTACAGGATCGCTACATTTCACATACAATACGCATATAAACCATATATGGATTCGATAAATGGGTATTGTGAAAATATCTGGTGATATGCACGAGAAAACACGCATTGCCAGTAAAGCGATGACGCGATCAATTAATGCACAGGCAGAACACTGGATGAAAGTTGGCATGATGGCAGAATCTCACCCACAACTCTGTTACACCGACCTACTTGGATTGATGTTGGACGAAGCACGAAAGCACGAAGCCGCGGACAATCAATCCATTCTATCAACTTCCAGAGAAACAGCCTGAGTTACCAGTAATGTTACCTATACTTAAAACTGGTGATGCTGTGGAAAAAATGCGGAGGTCTGGAGCCTTGACCGCAAAAGTCCTTTCGGCCTTATCAGAGATTATAAAGCCGGGTATCACGACCATGGAGATTAATGATTTCTACGAAGACTTCATAATACATAAACTCGATGCGATAACCCGGCAATAAAGGCCAATACGATTACCCCTATGCAATAAACACATCACTCAATCACGTTATCTGCCATGGAATGCCTTCAGATACTGTAAGACTTAAAAAGGGTGACATTCTTAATGTCGATTTAACCGTCTTAAAGGATGGCTACTATGGTGATAGCAGCAAAATGTTTGCGATTGGAGAAATCAAGCCTTTTGCATAACGTTTAATCGATATTACTCAGCAGTGCCTATATAGCTCTATCCAGCGTGTAAAACCGGGTATCACACTTGGCGACATTGGTTATGCCATACAAAAAATTGCGGAAGATCATCGCTATTCCGTCGTTCGAGAATTCTGTGGACATGGTATAGGAACTCAAATGCATGAAGCTCCCGAGGTTCCCCATTTTGGCGCCCCTAACCAGGGGCTAAGATTAAAAGAAGGAATGACCTTTACTATTGAACCTATGATCAATCAAGGTAAAGCCGCCATCCGCCAGCACCCAGACGGCCGGACTGTAACAACCAAAGACCGTCGCCTTTCAGCGCAGTGGGAACATACAATTCTCGTTACCAAAACAGGATATGAGATTTTAACTTTCAGGGATGAAGAGACAGGAATGATTCCGAAGTGCAACTAAGAACAACCTTTTTGGCGTATTAGGTTTAGTGAAATTAAATTTTTCAAACCCTTACAAATTATTTTAATAATTATATTTCAAATAGATACCTCAAAATATATCCACTCCATTCAGCATTACTTGTAATATTAAATTCATTGATCGGGTTACCAATAACGTTTTGATTTTTCAAACTTACTCCTTTACCCTGATCACACTACAAACGAGAATTTTATTCGCCTTCAGTACCTGTTATGTGTATAGCCGTGTACGATTTTACGGGAATTATTGATAGGCAATACCTATATATACGACGAGTTGATACATAAAGGGGGTACTAAAAAGTTGGCCAATTTTGAAACTGCTATCCAGAAAACTCAGGCTGAAGTAGAGAACGCACAAGCCAAGATAAACGAACTCACAAGCCGCATGGAAACTGCCCAATCAAAAATGAAACAGGGCGGCGACATATCCATTGATATCGAAAATGCCACCCTGGATGATGTTCATAATCATAGTGATTCAATGAATGCCAACATTGCCGATCTCATTATGGGGCTGGACGATGTAACCGCCGGTTTCTCCAAAGATTTTGATGCCATGCGCCAGAAAACTGCCTGGGAAAGTATCATCGGGTTCCTCTCCTCAGCAAAAGCTGACTCAATGCGAGAAGAGCGTATTCGTGCGGCTTCCATCGATGATAAGTTACAAGATTTAATTGGAAAATCTGACGTCATTGTATCCCTGCTTCAAGGACAGTTAACGGTACTTGAAACCCATAAAGTGCGCGTAGAAAAGAACCTCTCTGAAACTTTAAACGAACGTGAAGCCACCGTCGGAGAGCTTGAAGATCTAAAGACCCGTATTCTGGCAATGGACCCAGACATTATTCAGCTTGAGGGCAAAATATCTGTTGAGCAAGATGCTGCCGCACGGACGAAGCTAGAAAGTGAGCTTGCCGTGCTAAATGGTACTTACAACCAGATGGTTCAAGAAGAGCAAGTTAAACTGGCCAAATCTCAAACCCTCGAGCGTTATATCGAAAAGGGTAAAACCTGGGTTGATTCACTACAAAACCAGGCTGCAACACAAATGGTCCTGATCAATAAACTTCAGACTGATACCAAACAACGGGTTGTCCTTTATGATGCCCTGACAAAATCTTTAAAAACCGCCCAACAACAAGACGTAGCTCACCGGATTAACGAAATTGGCGTTGCTACTGATCAAGAAGCTCAAACAGCCATGGCTGCCATTGGTTCTGCAACGAACCAACGTATGGCGGATATGATGGAGAAGCACGAAGACCACATCGTCTTTGCTCGAAAAGTGCTTGAAGAAAAAGCAAAATCTGACGAACGATTTGCACGCCGCTTTGCCGGTATCGTGGAAAAGCACGACAAAAATCTTTACGGCCAGACCTAAGGTAAGAACTTGACCTTAAGAGAGGACCATTACCCTCTTCCCGATGCTGCGGCGACACGGCGATATTTTGCCAAGTTTGATCGCATCATCGGGCACATGAGGGATGTTGCGGCCTTGGCATCTGGGAATGGACGTCTTGAGCCGTACGAACTAGAGATAGTCGAAGGCTATCTTATTTGTCTGTCTTCAACATTTTCTGCGCTGTCATACAAACATCTAATGGCGGGGCACGTATCGAATGCCCTCCCCCATGAATTGGAAATAGATCGTCAGGATTCCGGCTTTCCGGTATATCGCGAGCTTTTACAAATGGCCAATGACTGTGTTCAGGCAGAACACCATCTTGACAGTTTACCGCCCAAGAAAAATTTAATTGAGGATATGACCAGTTATATCCTCAACGAACTAAAGATGCCGCGGCGACTTCAGTTTGCAATGTCTCAAAGACTTTATTACGAGCACCTTCAAAATAGAGCATTGTTCTGGGCACAGAATCATCCACAAATTCGGTCTCAAAAAAAATCCCATAAGCTTAGACGCAGTTACATCGTGCATTGGGCAATATTTGATAGCCAAACTAACTTGCCTGTCATCTATATTATGGAGCTCGAAGATTCTGGTAAGGCATTTTTGCAACACGACGAAGAACGCTGGCCACGGATGCAAAGCCACCTGTTGGCTCAATCTCCAGCGTCGTTAAAACTTCTGACTATTGCCTCCGGATTTGACAAAGACTTTGATGACTTGCATCCAAAGTCTCTACGCCGAATTACAATTGGCCCCATGTATTCTCATGCCTTCACCCAGCAAACGGGTCCTCTCAGAGAAGTGCTTGACGAATCTTCAGGGGAGCCAGGATTAGATTGGTGCCTTTCCTGGACGATAGAGACCCTTGTTTCCAAGGGAGTAGAGAAAAAATCTACTGGTCTGTTTGGTAAAATTGATCAAGAAATTTTTGACTTGAACCAGTACGCGCGAGATGAAGTCGAGACTGGCGCAACAGAAATGAACCGCTATCTCATCCTTCCACAACGTCCGTATCAAGTCCTGGAAGACCGTGACCCTCCGGGGTTACGTAAAATAAGAAAATTCGTGGTTGGCGCCGATGGAAAAGTCCTGAGCAGCCTTTGATACACTGATAAAAAGAACGAGACAAAATTATGAGTACATCACAGAATTTGATGGAAATCCGCGAAGATCAAATCCGCAATAACTACGCCCTCGCAGAAGGTATGCTGGATGGGTTTGACCACACGCCCAGAATTGCGAAGCCGCGCGATGGCGCTAAACCAACAATCGCAGAGCGTTCACCTGGCATTGGTGTCCGCCGAAGGTTTCGATCAACCACTCCAGGTCTTGCAACGAAGTCAACTGCCCGCCCAGAAGGGGTCCACCTTATTGACCGGATTGAAGGCGCTGATGAGAAAGACCCTCTGACGAGCCCTGCCCAAGCAGCCCTGTTACAGGGGATACGTCGGGCATTGGCAACAGCACATAGCGTTGCAGACCTCTATGCAGATCAAACTGCTCTCTCGGACCTTAAGCGAGATAATCTTGAAGGCAGATTGGACGCAACACGCAAGGCTGAATTCTCTGAATTGCTGTCAGCGGCATCACTGATATCTCTTCAGGTTTTCGCAAGCATGACCACCTTCCTTCTCTCTTCCCACGTTGCCGAAGCTGGCGAAGGAGAATTAAACCTAGGTGAAGTAGAAGAAATCCTCACAGATAACCCTCAACTCGCGTTACATGGCACCTTATGGGAGTTGGATCAAACTCTTGCTCTATTTTCGACAGACGACACCAAAGTAATCCGGGTGGTGTCGACTTTTTGCGAAAAGCTAATGGAGAAAATCTCCTTAAGAGCACAAAATACCCCACGTCTGGATAACTTCAAGAATGTGAGTTATCGGGTTGAAGCCGACGACTTTCAAATAGATGGCTTCACGCCTGCGAGCAAAAGCAGAAGTACGCCGTTGATTATGACCTTTAAAAAACCTCATGAGGTCGTTGGTAATCACATTGCAAAATATCAGGCGATGAAATTGTCCAAGATGCTTATGGCCTACGATTTCGATCGACATCTCAATCCCTTTGCTGAACTGGGAGGTTTCATTTTTACCTTTATGGGGGATGGCAAACCAGGAACAGGGAAAACAACCTTGATCCAGATGATGGCAGGATTGCTCAACGAATATTGTAACCATGCAGGTTATCCATTCCGATATGCTAACCTGTCAACGGACTCAATCGACAGTTATCAGGGAAAGTCAGCACAAAATGCCAAAGCATTTATCCAAGGGGTCTTAGACCCTCAAGTTATTGGTTTTGGCACCATTGACGATATCGATCAAATTGCTGGAAAACGTGGCGACCGTCAGTCCTCAGCAGGCCAGCAAGAAATTACAGCCGTCCTCATGGAGAGTTTTGCAGGTGCCAACACAGTGGTCAGAGGAAACTGTACCTTTGGAATGTTTTCAAACTACCCGGAACAGGTCGATGATGCTTTACGCCAGAGAGCGGGCGCGAGATTTCTGGTAGATGGACCTCAATCTCAAGATGATTACATTGATATCCTGCACCTTCTATTAGGCAAGAACCATAAAATAGCTCTGGGCGAACACGACCTCTATGCAGCTCAAGAAATCAACAAGGCAGTCGCGGCGTCTTATGATGGCTATGCCAGACCTTCTGAAGCCAGATTGGTATCCGTTTTTGATAATATCCAAGAAACAATTGGCGAGTTGGATACCATTGCCAAGCTTGGATCATATTTAAAAGCCATCCAGGAAGCTGACGAGCGTTTTACTGGTCGCGCTATTAAAAACATTACCGATGCAGTTAAAGTACGGGCCATGGATTTTGAACTTCCCGATGAGTGGATGGAAAAACCAGATTTATTTTTAACGAAGGATTATGACACCAAAAAGAATATGATTTCAGATCTCGCAAAACCCATTACCGTGGAGATGGTTATCCAAGAGGTAAACCGTTACGCTGACAGTGAGTTCAGATACTCCGGAAAGTCCGATGAAGTTGCGATCGAAAATCATGTTCGAGAAATGCAACGCCATGCCGAAGCCCGCCGCCGATATGTAGCAATAACAGGGGAACAGGGTTAAAGCTCATGATGCGTCTGGTAGAACGAGGCTTGATGTATGGCAATCTCTTTGAGGTTGCAACTCCTGTGCTGGTCGAGCGCTATAACGCGGCACTTGAACGCCTTACAGGGCGTCGAACATCATTAGAGAGCTTCCACATCGACCTTTCAGGGTTTGCACCAGAAATTGCAGAAGAGTTCGAGGATGATAAATATCTGAACCCCCATGGCTGTAACCGTCAGTTCATTCTTCTTTCAGTAGAACAAAAACGCTCTCCCCTTTTAAACATGAATTTTTCAACTTCCCGGTCAATCTTGAAAAGGTTTATCGTTGAGAATGAAACCGCGCTTTTCGCCCTCACTTCACGAGATGCTGTATTTGGGGAGCTGATGAATTCAGTTTACTGCATTTCAAAAGCCAAACATCTTTTGGATATTCGAAAAATTCGCATCGAAGCAGATACTTGCGAAAGAACGATTGCGAAGGCCGATGAGCTTTCCAAACTCGTTGAACGTTTTCAGATTGAACCCGATGGTTGGTGGGACGATGAGCTGATATCAAAAATGATTGAACTTGCGCAAAGTGCGGGGGATGTAAAAAGATACCCGGTAACGCTTGGTAAGAATGAATTTCAGCAAGAAAATTTCCACACCAACCACTACAATGGCGCCTATATCTTTCGCGATACAAAGCTCCCTGCCGTTATATGTAAAAATCCAAAGGATGATTTTCTCGACTTTCCGATTGAAACCGTCCTCGATATGTCAAACAGATCTTCTATTGCAGTGTTTCTTGAAGAAAATGATCTGGTAGAACCACTGATAGATGCCAAGGATCTCGACGCAGAAGATATTATTAAGCAACGCCTAGATTTCATAATGGTGGAGCACCTCACATCTGAAGGCATAAAAGTTGAGAGCCTGTCGCGCCACGAACTGCGCTCTTTAGCTTTAAGAGCAAAACAACAGCTTCCAGAAGAATTTGATGGTTTAAATAATCTTCTCCGCTGGTTGGACCAAGGTGGCAGCAAACCTAAGCTGGCACCAGAACATCCAGCTTATTTCTATAGCATCAGAGCCAAGTTTCATCCTGATCGTGACTTGGTAAACATGCTACTTGCGGAATTAATGCCACATGATGTTCTTCAGCTCTTTATCAGCCATAAAGAAGCATTTTATGCCGCCTATGCAAAATGGAACGATGCAAAACGAGCCTACGTCGCAGAGTTCCTAGTTGAGGAATACATTACCGATAAAGCTAAAGCGAGACGCGACCTGTTTGGGGACGATAGTCCTGCTGCCCTCAAAGAGCTCCATGACAAAAGGCTACAGGAAACCCCGCCAAAACAGCCCTGGGGTAAATACCCTGTAAAAAGAGACGATAAGACGAAGACAACGACACCTACGCGAAAGAAAACCAAAGGGCCTTGGGGAGGAACAATTTAATGTTGTTCTGGGTGTTTCGGCTTATCATCATCTTTGCAATATTAACCGTCATATATATCGCGCTGTCTTTTTATTACCGATGGGATAAAAAACGCGACCTCAATGCTGAATACACCTCAAATCCCTCAAGAGATCAAAAGCAGGAACAATACGTAGCCGAAGGTATATCAAGCTATGATCGTTCCTTGAAAAAGAAACTCTTGCTCGGGGTTTATATCGTTCCGATTATGATCGTCTTAGGTCTTCTCTTTATTGCAAACTTCATGTGCTGTCTCTTATACACATCTCCGAGCCCACGAGACCGAGGCTGATCTCGTA
>CAJXUS010000101.1 GCA_913060675.1 uncultured Rhodospirillales bacterium | reverse complement strand
GAGATCTACACTATCCTCTTCGTCGGCAGCGTCAGATGTGTATAAGAGACAGGAAATACATGTGACAACAAAAAACACAGTGCTATTGATAGCAATCAAGCTATGGAATTTATAAGATAAATTTCAGCCAATTAATCCCGTACTAAATATCTCTTTAAGGCAGCTAAATTCATACGAGAAGTGCTCCCTTTAATATTTCAGTTAATATCTCAACACGACCTTTTTTGGAAAAATAATCGTCACGATTGTGCCTTTACCAACTATGCTTTCCAATAAAAACTCAGCGTTGTGATTGGCTGCCAGAGCTTTGACGATGGGTAGACCAAGCCCTGTCCCCTCGTGTTTACGGACCATGCTGCCCGCGACTTGCCCAAAGGGTTCCATCACCATGCTCAGATACTCTTCTTCAATCCCGATACCCGTATCAGAGATCGTTACTGAAAAGCCACCATCCGATACCATATCAACCTTTATAGAAACACTTGCTCCAGAATCAGAAAATTTGATTGAGTTTGTCAAAAGGTTGAGCAATATCTGTTTGAACTGACGTTTATCAACAAAGGCATGAAGGCCCTCAGCCCTGAACTCGGTCTTAACCATAATCCTTCTGGATGTTGCCCGTTCTTTCACAAAGAACAGTACCGCCTCAATCGCTTCTTTGATATCCACTTCCTCAAATTCAGGCTCCATCTCTCCGGCTTCGATACGAGATATATCCAGAATGTCGTTTATTAATTCAAGAAGAAATTCACCAGATTTTTGGATATCGGCAATGTACTCAATGTTTTTATTACTCCCCAAGGGGCCAAATATTCCCTGTTGCATGGTTTCTGAAAAGCCAATAATTGCGTTGAGTGGCGTGCGAATTTCATGGCTCATATTGGCAAGGAATTCTGACTTAGTACGGCTAGCTAATTCAACCCGCTCTTTTTCCAACTTTAGCTCTTGAGTACGTTTTGCTACTCTTTTTTCTAGGCTGCTATTGGCCTCCAATAAGGCCCTATCCGCCATATCTCTTTCGATACTGGCCACCACGGCAGAACGGAGAGTCCAGAGGACAAGAAGTAAAAGTCCCACAGAAACTGCGCTTAAGATGTAAAAAGAAATGGTCAGTAATTGATCCACTTTTGTCATCCGCGCTGTGACATCATAGTAAATTTCGAATGCGCCATGAAATATCTGATCCCCCCCAGGCCCATCTATGGGGACGTAAGTTTCAACCACATCCTGACTAACTAGTTCACCCTCCAGGCTAAGTGTGTCCTTGCGCGCCAGCTTGGTAAAGACATGACTTTTGGCAACGATATTCAAAAAATAATCATTTTCATTCAGCTTTCCGACGTCCTCTTGATCTGTCGAAAAAACCGTTTCTCCAGTAGGAGAGAAAACTTTAAATTTCATTAAACCATGAGCTTCGGTAATACGTTGTGTATCTTGTAAAAATCGATTTGGAAGGGAATTAACAGTTACCCCTTCTGGCCCGACATCGAGTTCCAATGCCAACTGACGTGCAGAACGTATGGCTTCCTCTTCTGTATTCTTGATCACAAAATCCAAAAAAAGCGGATAGATGACAAACCGATCCATTAGGGGAAAAATTATTGCAATAAAAAGGGATACAAACAAAATACTACGTAGGTATCCTGTTTTGAAGACCGTTCGAAATAGAGTTCTAATACCACCACTATTACCTGCTGATGTAGCAACCGACGAAGTACTCGTATGCTCCTTTATACTCGACATTCGCTATTCCAAAACCTTGAGCCCCCTCAATACGACAACGAAAATACACTCAAACAGCCTAAAGCCGAGAACTTTATACTTTATGAAAATAGTCGAACTGAAAATGTGTAACCAACCTAACAGATCACTTTTTTATCGGTCCTTCGGGACGGCAGGCATCCATAGCCCTATCCAGTGCTCTATTGGTTAGCCCCGGATTAGCCTTTTGCAAACAGGGCAGCAATATCGCCTTGTTCATCCGTTGTCTCTTGCCATCAGGCGCATGAGATTGATCCGGCTGTACGGGATCAAAACACTTCTCGAACTCAGCTTTGCTGACCAGTATCTGTTTGCTCACGCAGAGTACATCTCGATTAGGATCTCGATCCGCAAGAGCTGCTGTGCTTAACAAACTAAAAAAATAAGCCGCTACAAAAACTATCTGACAAAGGAATTGAACAGGGATCACAATTGAACCTCATAGGATGCAAAGAAAACAATACGCCTTAAGCGACAGCATCCTATCAACAGTACTTTAACAAAAGCTTGAAATACGAGGGGTTTACCAGCATTGAGGCCATTGATTGTAAAAATTCACAAACTAGCGTACCATTGTTTGCAACAGATAGTTGATAAGGGGTTACGGGACCAAGCAAGCTGACAATTAAATATTATCGCTTGGTTATATATGGACATAGCAGTGTGGTTTAGGAACATAGAGGTATTACACTATGATTCTTGTTATTGTACTGGTTTTGATTGTTGTTGGTTCTGTCATTTTTAGCTTTACGAGCCCTTGGTGGTTCACCCCTCTGGCGTCAAACTGGGGCGCCATTGACACGACCCTCATCATCACCTTCGTTATTACTGGCATCGTCTTCACTGCCGTTGTTCTGTTTATGGCTTACGCGATATTTCGTTATCGTCACAAAGAGGGTAGCCGTGCGGATTATGAGCCAGAAAACAAAAAACTGGAAATCTGGCTCACCGTCCTGACTAGTATCGGTATCATTGCCATGTTGGCCCCAGGCTTAATTGTTTGGGATCAATTTATAACTGTCCCAAAAGAAGCTAAAGTAGTTGAAGTTCTTGGTAAACAATGGACTTGGGCCTTTCGGTTCCCTGGCAAGGACGGAAAACTCGGAACAGTTGATACACGTTTAATCAACGACGAAAATCCTTGGGGCTTAATCCCTGGCGATCCCAATGGACAAGACGATCTCCTGGTCGACGATAGTGAACTCCACCTCCCTATTGGTAAGCCCTACAAGTTGCTCTTACGCTCTACGGATGTATTACACGATTTTTACGTCCCACAGTTTCGAGCCAAAATGGACTTGGTTCCCGGGCTGGTAACTTATTTTTGGTTCACCCCGACAAAGATCGGAGAGTTTGAAATCTTATGCGCAGAACTCTGCGGGGTTGCCCATTCAGAAATGAGAGGCCTGGTTGTTATCGATGAAGAACCTGCTTTTCAAGAGTGGCTCAACGAGCATCCAACCTTTGCCCAAGAAACTGCTTTAATCGAGGCACAAGTATCCGAAGTACCCAACCAGTAATATTCGAAAATAGTGTGTTGTTTCGACAATAGAATGACGAGGCAGTAGCAATGACAGATACCGTGACTGGGACGACAATATCGCCAACAGACCACGAAGACCACGGGCCAACTACTTTTTTGACAAAATATATCTGGAGCCAAGACCACAAGGTTATTGCCATTCAATATGCAATAACCGCAATCTCGGTCGGGATGGTCGCCTTGGCCTTGTCCTGGCTGATGCGGTTGCAACTGGGGTTCCCTGACACTTTTGATTTCATTGATCCAGCAGGTTATTACCAGTACGTCACCATGCATGGCATGATCATGGTGATTTATTTGCTCACGGCAATATTCTTGGGCGGCTTTGGCAACTACCTTATCCCGCTCATGATCGGGGCCAGAGATATGGTCTTTCCTTATCTGAATATGTTGAGTTATTGGTTCTACCTGGTTTCTGTATTGGTTTTAATGTCGAGCTTTTTTGTCACGGGTGGCCCCACTGGAGCGGGTTGGACCCTCTACCCACCCCAATCCATTCTTCCTGGAACCCCAGGATATGAATGGGGCATCATTTTGATGCTGGTCTCTCTGGTTATCTTTATCGTCGCCTTTACCATGGGCGGTCTGAATTATGTCACGACTATTTTACAAGCCCGCGCAAAGGGCATGACCTTGATGCGCATGCCCTTAAGCGTTTGGGGAATATTTGTCGCCACTATTATGGGGCTTTTAGCCTTTCCCGCGCTTTTTGTCGGCGGGGTGATGATGATGTTCGACCGGTTGCTTGGCACCAGTTTCTTCATGCCCGCCATTATTGCTCAGGGTGAAGCCCTGCAATATAACGGCGGCAGCCCTTTACTTTTTCAGCATTTGTTTTGGTTTTTTGGCCACCCCGAAGTTTATATCGTCGCGCTGCCTGCCTTTGGTATTGTCTCGGACCTGATCTCTATTCATGCCCGTAAGAACATCTTTGGCTATCGCATGATGGTTTGGGCCATTGTTGGTATTGGCGCCCTCAGCTTTGTGGTTTGGGCGCACCATATGTATGTCAGCGGTATGAACCCCTATTTCGGCTTTTTCTTTGCTGTCACCACCTTAATTATCGCCGTTCCCACTGCGATCAAGGTGTACAACTGGGTTTTGACCCTGTGGCGCGGAGACATTCATCTTACTCTGCCCATGCTATATTCGATTGCCTTTATCCTCACCTTTGTGGTCGGGGGTTTAACTGGGCTGTTTTTAGGCAATGTGGTCATTGATGTCCCGCTCTCCGATACATACTTTGTGGTCGCACATTTTCATATGGTAATGGGGATTGCCCCAATCCTGGTTGTCTTCGGGGCAATATATCATTGGTATCCAAAGATTACCGGACGCCTCTTGAACGTACAAATGGGACACATTCATTTTTGGGTTACTTTTATCGGCACTTACCTTATGTATTTCCCGATGCATTATTTGGGCTTTGTCGGCGTACCCCGACGTTATTTCGCCTATGAAGATGCCGTCTTTATTCCGGAATCTGCCCAAACCCTCAACGCTTTTATTACCGTGATCGCCTTGATTATTGGAGCTGTTCAATTGCTATTCATTTTCAATTTGATCTGGAGTTGCTTTAAAGGCAAAGAAGCAGGACCCAACCCCTGGAATGCCACATCACTGGAATGGCAAACAGCTGAAACACCCCCAGGTCATGGCAACTGGGGACCGACAGACCCTGTGGTTTACCGCTGGGCCTATGATTACAGCGTCCCCGGTGTAGAAGAGGACTTCATCCCTCAAAACGTCCCTCACGCAAAAGGGGAAACTCACCAAGGTCGCGATGACGATACGGAGGGAGTATGAGTTTCCTCCACACATTGATGAGCAAACCCTGGGAAGTTGGATCAGGCCAAGTTATTGACCGCGGGCGCGTTTGTTCGACCTCTTCTGGAAAATTGGCTCTAACTGCCTTTTTTGCGATCATCACGGTATTATTCACGCTATTAACTCTGGGCTTTTTTACGCGTATGGCATCTGAAGATTGGGTTCCTCTTATTGAACCTGATCTATTGATCTTAAACACGATCTTTTTGGCTCTGAGCTCAATGGCATTTCATGGCGCTTGGATCATCGTGCGAAAACAGCAAGCCACGGCTCCAGCTTCCTCCCCCCCTCCTTCCCCGGGTTCCCCTCAAAGACAGAACAAATTTAGAAACGGGCTTATGGCTCTTGGTGGAGTGTTTGCGGTTGCTTTTATTCTTGGTCAGGTCTTGGCCTGGCAACAGCTCTACAGCCAGGGCAACTTTGTCAACACCAATCCCGCGATAACTTTTTTCTACCTCATTACCGCCCTGCATGCCGTTCACCTTTTGGGAGGAATGTTCGCATGGGGCCGTTCGGCAGTCAAAATTTGGTATGGAGAAACCACCGACAAAATAAGACAAAGTCTCGAGCTATGTACCAGTTATTGGCATTTCCTACTGATGTTATGGATGTTGATGTTTGTCTTACTCGTACTGGATAACAACGGAAAGTTCGATTTGATTGCGATATGTAAGGGAATTTTGTTGGGGGACTAAAATGCGATCTAATACAAAAGTCTGATAAAGGACGACAGCTATGTCACAACAGACACAAGATATAACCGGGAACAAAATTTCTCCGCCAGAAGGTTGGCAGGGACTTAATGAAGACTGGTCATCGGATAAGGAAACCTTCAAGTCTGTCCCTTGGGGCAAGGCGATGATGTGGATTTTCCTGCTCAGCGATACCTTTATTTTTGGATCTTTCCTCGTCGGTTATATGGCCGTGCGCATGACCACCACCGAACTATGGCCAAACTCAAGTGAAGTCTTTGCTCTCACCATTGCCGGCCAGCACATACCGCTGATTTTAATTGCGATCATGACCTTTGTTCTGATCAGTAGCAGTGGCACCATGGCTATGGCGGTCAATTTCGCCTATCGCCGCAATAGGAGTGTTTGTGCAGCATTGATGTTCGCGACCGCTATCTTGGGGGCTTGTTTTGTTGGCATGCAGGTTTTTGAGTGGAGTAAATTGATTGAGGAAGGTGTAAGGCCCTGGGGAAATCCCTTTGGCGCGGCTCAATTTGGCTCAACCTTCTTTATGATCACGGGCTTTCACGGCCTTCACGTCTCGGCTGGCGTCATCTATCTGACTATCGTCGCCATCAAGGTCCTGCGAGGAGATTTTGAACGTTCAGGAGATTATCAAGGCGTCGAAATCGCCGGACTCTATTGGCACTTCGTCGATCTGGTTTGGGTGTTCATTTTTGCATTTTTCTATTTATGGTAAAGGTAACCCATTGTTGTACAATAAAAATTGGCCCTGAATAAAGTAAGAGAGAAAACTTGATCGAGAACGAAACCAGAGTAGAGGCAGAGCAAAAACATAAAATCGGGTGGGAACAATTACGATTAAGGAAATAATCAGGAATTAATCATGACAACACAATCCGAACAACAAGAACACGAACTTCACCCGATCAGTATTTACCTTAAAATCTGGGGGATGCTATTCGTTCTAAGCGCCCTGTCTTATATGGTCGATTACCTTAGTTTTCAGGGCTATGTCAGATGGTCCCTGATCCTGATTTTCATGGTTTTGAAAGCTGGTCTGATAGTAAGTGTCTTTATGCACATGCAATGGGAACGTCTCGCCCTTAAGGCAGCTATTTTAGTGCCTCCTTTAGCCATTTTTGTTCTGGTCACCTTGATGATCATAGAGGCAAACTACATTTTCTCATCCCGAGTAACATATTTTGGTGCCGGATAAGTTAAAATTTTGACTGCCTTCGATCACGGATTAATTTTATATTTGGCTAAATTAGATTTAAAGACGAGAACAAATAGGATAAGATACTAAAACTCGCATTTACTGTGTTCCATCACGGGCTCGAAAGAGGGACCTAACATAAATTTTTGAATTTATGGAGGTCACGATGCCCAAAGTAACGGGTATCCCAAAGGCTCAAGCTGCCTACGCGATTGTGCTCCTCACTCTATCTCTGCTTATCTCCCCCATAAAATCGGCTTTCGCTAATTCTCTCCTTGATTTGGTACTGGCTCAGAGAAGTCAAGAAAACGCCCTCTTCAATACTTTTGAGTATAGATACCACTCTTTTAAAAGTCTGCCGTCTTGGTCCAGTGTCCTCAATAGATCTAAACCCGAATTCAGTACCTTCCTGGCCTGTGCCAATAATAAGAAGAAATGCAAGACTTCAGAGCAAAGAGCGTGGCATAAATTTATTATATCGATCCGAAACAAACCACGGTCTCAGACCATTCAAGCAGTCAACACACACTTTAACAGATGGCCATATAAAACGGATAACAACGTTTATGGCACCGATGAATATTGGGCAACTTTGGGACAGTTTATAAAAAACTCAGGAGACTGTGAAGATTATGCGATTGCAAAGTATTACACTTTGAAAGCACTCGGTTTTAAAGAAAACGAGATCCGTATAGTTGCCTTAACCAACCCGACCAAAGAAAAGGGACATGTTGTGTTGGCTATTTATGGTCAGGGCGATATCCAAATCCTTGATAACCGCTCTGACCTTATTCTCAGTCACAAGGAATTTTCAAATTACAGTCCATTGTATTCGATAAATCAAACAACTCACTGGGTACACAGACCAAAGGTTCCTGATGTTATGAACCCGACATCAAAAATGTGGCGCCAAGCATTGAGAGATCCGTAAAGAAGGGGTCTGAAGAACAATCCTGGGATAAGTCCCTAAAACAACCAGTCGTTAGTCTTGCCCGTCGTTAGTCTTGAAGGAAAGATATGAATTCCTTAATCATTTTGTTTCAATAATTATGATCAAGATTATCCGCAGGAACTGTCGACAAATGAATAGTTTAATATTTTTCATTGGTTTAATAATCACTTTGACCTTTGTGCCAGCCTTAACGAACGCGCAGGAACATACAGGGACACTAGAGATCGTTATCGACGACGATTTCCCACCCTACACAGTGCAAAATAGCGATGAAACGACCAGCGGCCTTTTCGTTGAAATCTTACGTAGTGCCTTACATCACTCCCATATCGAATTTAATATAATCGGGCGCCCATGGAAACGCGTCATTGCCATGACAGACCGTTCAGAAATCGATGCTTCCTTACCCTGGCGCTCTAAAAAGGAACGGTTTGAAAAATACAATATGGTAGGTCCCATTACCAAATACGGCAGCAGAACCATTTTCTGGGCAAGGAAGGATTTCAACCTCGATGACTGGTCCCACTTGAAAGACCTGTCAGAATATCGAATAGGAACGATTTCTGGCTATGCCTATCCCAAAGATTTTGAAGAGGCAACTTTTCTCAAAAAACTGGAAATGACGACCACCAACGACCAACTCATCAAGATGTTATCCCTTGGTCGGGTCGATATAATCATTGGCGATGAACACGTTCTCGCAACAGAAGCTTTGGCTCAAAAGCTAAGTGGGAAATTTAAACAAGTCGGCCCTGCCCTTGAAACCGTAAAAAGATATGTCGCCGTCCCCAAAACCAAAAAAGACATTGCAGCCTTGATCGGAAAGGCATTGCAAACCTTTCAAGATACTCCGCAATATCAGGACATTATACAGAGATACCGTTAAGGGATTTTACCTCAAAACCCTCCTCTAAATGGGCCTCACTCAAATCGCTTAATCACAAGCAATAATCATTAACAACTTAAGCAGACGACTGTGTCGTCCTCCCAAACAGATTCTGGATACAATCGTCTGTTTTCTGAACAAAGGCTATATCCGAGAGGATAACAGTTTGATCCCTGCAAAGGCGAAAAAGGCACCGAGGGTAAATTGGATGCCACGACGGGCCCGGCCATAGAGCTTCACCATGGTAGGCGTTGAAAAGGCGATGGCATAGATCAGGTGGATGGCAATGGATAACAGGGTGGTTCCCAACACTACTGTAACCCCAACCCAAATCGGGGCATCTTGAGTGAGACCGAGCGATATAATCGCGATCCAGGCTAGTGCAGCTTTCGGATTTGTCATTTGCACTGTAAGGCCCCGGAAATAGTACCCCAGTGCACTACGTTTCCCACCAGCTAAAGCTGTAGCAGTAATATCGTGTTTTGATCTGGAGGATTTAAACGATTTATAGGCGAGCCAGAGTAAATAAAGTCCGCCGCAGACTTTTATAATGGTTAAAGCAATCGCGTAGGTCGAAAGCAGTGCTGACAACCCCACCACAGTAAGCATCGCCCAAAAAAATGACCCGCTGGCAACACCCAAAGCCAACGCCATTCCCGACTTACGGCCAACCTCCATGGACGTTCCAATGACCGCAAGTACGTTGGGGCCAGGACTAGCGATACTGAGTAGAAAAGCTGAATATGCCAAAAGAATGCCGGGAAGATAAAACGAAATGCTGTCCATGAATCGAGCCTCACAAAAGGATTTGGAATGACGACTTGGGAAAGTGCCCAAGTAAGAAGCTATCATGACAGGCTTTGCCCTAAAAATGCTTCGCTTCTGAACGAAGGATGAAAAATATCCTTTATACGAGATAACAGCTTCTCTTTTACCCTTTGAGAATGCTAACTTTCAAAACAAGAAAACACATATAAGACTTTAAGTTGAGGTTATGGGATGGATCAAATCATCAGAAAAACAAGAAGCATAAAGACTGCTCTTTGTCTTTTCTCCTTCCTGTTTGCTATGTTTCCGGTAACAGGGTTTTCCAATAACATTACCCTTAATCTTGCTTATTCAAATGTTGAAACCTTCCCAACCCAAATGGGAGAAGGATCTGGTGTCGCCGATCCCCCGGGCCTTGCAATCGACATCATCCAACGTGCCTGCGATGAAATGGGGATAGAGCTTACCCTCTCGCGCTATCCGAACAAACGTGTACAAAGTTATCTCAACCAATCAAAAATTGATGGCGCCTTTGTTTTTTCATATAAACCAGAGCGGAAAAACTGGGGCGTCTATCCTTGGCATGAGGGCGAGCTCGACAAATCGCGACGGGTATTTGAATACAGCTACCACCTCTATTACCGAGAAGATAATCCGAAGACCTATGACCGCTTTGTGGCCAAAGACCCCAGCCAACGTATTGGCGTAAACAGAGGTTATTCCATAGGAGGGGATCTTGTTTCTCTGGGCCATAATGTAGAAGAAACGAAGTCCACAAGC
This sequence comes from uncultured Rhodospirillales bacterium, assembly GCA_913060675.1. Taxonomy (GTDB): domain Bacteria; phylum Pseudomonadota; class Alphaproteobacteria; order Kiloniellales; family Kiloniellaceae; genus Kiloniella. The sequence continues at coordinate 3,523 of CAJXUS010000101.1, read as the reverse complement.
ACCAATATCAAAAAGCTTCTCTCTGGCCGAATAGATGCCGTTGCCCTTCATTCTGTTACAGCAGACAGTTATTTAAATACCTACAAAATTAAGGGTATCAAGAAAGTGACACCAGCGATTAAAAGTAAAAATTATTACCTTGTCATCAGCGATGAATTTTACCTTCGTGATCCAGTACTTGTAGAACGCTTGTGGAGCAAAATTGGCGCAATACGCGACCAAGTCATCGCAGAAAACGCTGCGAACTACCTTATCCCGACCAAGTGACCGCCACGTGGGAAAATTAATTGTACCAAAAAGATAATACGGATCGAATTTATCTCTTTAATTTCGACAAGACACATTTTCTAAGAGACCTTGATTTGAGTACCTAATATTTGTTGAACATTCATCCCCCCGCTTTTTCCAGCGGCCAACCTTTCATTGATCTGATGTGTTGAAATAAATCGTATGACAATATTGATATATGCGTTGATTGGCGTGTCTTCGTTCTTTTTTGTAGTGGTCCCCATATCTGGAGGGATTATCCTTAATCCCTTGTTATCATTAATTGTTGAACCTCATGTTGCGATTAGCCTCACCGTATTTTTCTTTATGATTAACAGCGGAATTAAGGCATTCATTTTCCGACAAGACATCGTCCTTAAATACGTCCTACATATGTTGCCAATATCACTCGTAACGGCAGTGGTCGGAACATTTGTCATCGGTTTTATTCCCGAAACTTACCTTTATATTCTGATGCTTCTCATGACGTTGTTTTTTGTTTTAAAGAAAGTAAGCCCATCTCTTTTTAAGAAAAAACAAGGCGGAAAAATACAAGATCCTAAAAAGAAAAACTTAGGTTTCGTAATCACAGCAATAATGACGGGGTTCATGCAGGGAACAGGACTTGGCGGCGGCGGATCACTACGAAAAGTGTATTTCCTCTCTGAAAACCTGTCATTACAACAAATGCATGGTACGACTTCAGCGCTAAGCGTTGTGTTAGGAACAGTGTCAACGCTCATACGTTTGGAGACCAACCAGGTTACGCCTGAAATATTACTCCCTATTCTCTACCTTATCCCTTTGATAATTATTTCGATTGTTTATGGAAAGAAAGTGCTCATAAAACTGAGTGAGCGTACTGCAGATATTATTATCAAGGTAACATTAACCCTTACAATTGCGTTCCTGACGCTAAAAGTGTTGTAGGTATCACCGACACCTACAACTTAGAAAGACCTTGTGAAATTGTTCCCCGTATGTTCTCGTTATTTACAGACAATAATTGGGGACGATAAAGACATGGCAAAGCTGACAAAACTAAGTGAAACGCACCGCGAATTCATCAAACGCCAGCCAATGTTTTTTGTCGCCACAGCTGCTAAGGACGGACGAGTAAACGTCTCTCCAAAGGGGTTGGACAGCTTACGCATTATCGATGAGAACCGAATTATCTGGCTCAACGTGAGTGGCAGCGGCAATGAGACCGCTGCACATCTGCTCGATGTTAATCGCATGACCTTGATGTTCTGTGCCTTTGAAGGCGACGCTTTGATCCTCCGTGTTTATGGACAAGCCAAAATCATTCATCCGCGTGATCCCGAATGGGAAACCGTCCTTGCCGATTTCCCAAAGGTCGCGGGTAGCCGTCAGATATTTGATATGACCATCGATCTGGTTCAAACCTCTTGCGGAACCGGAGTTCCCAACATGGAATTTGTAAAAAGCCGCGCTGAAGAAGAGCTCTTACCCTTTTACGCGGATATGGGACCAGAAGGTGTGAAAAAATACTGGGGCCGAAAAAATGTCAAAAGCGTCGACGGCAAGCCCACCGGGATATTTGGGGAGTAGTTCTCAATAAATACCTTGCCTAGATCTGTACTTCTAATAAGTCAAAATCAATTGCACTTGGCCAGAGAATACTTCCGCCTAAAGTGACGGCTTCAAGCTCTATTTCTCTATTGCTAATAAACCAACACATGAACTTTCCCCCATAACGAAAGGAGGGATGATTAAACGTAATATCTTTCACTAAAACATCTGGCAAAGTATCTAATGGTGGAGTTAACCTCATTGTCGTGTAAAACCCTACACCAGTAGCTTCACGCTCAATTATTTTAAGACACTGTATACGTCGTCTCATTTCAACTTCAATGGGCAGCGTCCCATTAAATATCAATTCAAGCGCTTTGGTTTCTTGATCATTCAACATTAATAATAACTTTTTATCGCCCATATCCGTTAATTTATTTCACCCTACTTTAGGGCCATTCAATACGATTTCTCAAAAGGCCAACGCCTTCGATCTCGACTGAAACTTCATCGCCATGGCTGAGAGCTGAGGTGCGGCCGGGAGTTCCCATAAATATTATATCGCCGGGCTCAAGCGTGAAATATTGACTGAGGTAACTCACCACTTTTTCCGGTTTGTGGATCATATGGCTGGTATTTTCCTGCTGCACGATCTCGCCGTTCAAACGGGTGGTTAAAAGAAGGTTGTTCCAATCAAGCCCCGTAACAACGCTCGGGCCAACCGGACCAAATCCATCACTGGCTTTAGATCGCATCCACTGTAGATCACTGCCCTGCCAAGAGCGTTCGGTGAGATCATTGCCTGCACTAATACCAAAAATATACTCGCCCGCCTCTTGCTCAGAAACGTTCTTGGCTTGCTTGCCAATAATCAGAACCAGTTCACCCTCAAAATGTACATTGCCAGCATCCGAAGGCATTGTAATAACCTGGTCATGTCCGGCCAGAGAACTTGGTAGTTTCAAAAACATCGGCGGCGGTGCTTTTGATGCCGATGCCATATGAGAGGCAAAGTTCATCCCAACCGCAAAGACCTTCCCGGCCTCACTCGGGGGCAAGAGCTGGATATCATCAAGAGCCAGCTTTTTACTGGTCATGTCAGATAAGGGGAATATACCAGCCTTTAGTTCCGTTATTTCCTCGCCCACTAAAACACCATAGTGCATTTCGTCCTGATACTCGTATCGTACATAACGATTTATTTCAGGTGATTGCGCGAAGGTCTGTAACGGCAGGGCCATAAGGACAAAAGCGACCGTCACAAATTTAAAGAGCATTGGCACATACCTATGAAAGTCTCAGTGAATTAATTTTATCTCAGCTTAGCCAGGCATTTTTCATGATGTAAACAGGCTTTTACATCAGGCTTCTTTCGAATCTTTTCATTTACTTTAACCTTCATATTCTTAATAGAACTAACTCAACTCACGCTACCATTTGATTTAATACATTATATTTCAATATTTAACTTATATAAATTGAAAATAATTCACATTACATAACGATCATTATATTTTTATCTTGACTAAATAACGATCGTTATTATATTTAAAAATATAACGATTACTATATTTCGTTAATTCACTGCCCTAAACATCGAACAGGGGCTGCTTAACAAGAGGAAAACAACGATGCCATTACTACAGGTTACAGCCGCTCAGGGTACTTTGAACCTGTCTCTTATACACATCTCCGAGCCCACGAGACCGAGGCTGATCTCGTA
>CAJXUS010000100.1 GCA_913060675.1 uncultured Rhodospirillales bacterium | reverse complement strand
CCTCTTCGTCGGCAGCGTCAGATGTGTATAAGAGACAGGGAAGCTTTGCGTTTTTCAAAAAAGGCTGTGAGGCCTTCGCGTCCTTCAGGCGTGAGGCGCTGGCGTGCAATCAGTTCAGCGGTTTCGTTCATAAGCTCTTCATCAAGTTGACGGTTGCTTACGGTGCGGATTAGACCTTTGGCAACATTCAGAGCATCTGGAGCGGCAAGGTTTAGTGAGGAGAGAAGCTCCTCAACCTTTGTATCGAGCTGAGCATCTGAGCAGTGTTCATGAACGAAGCCCATATCTGCGGCTTTTTCTGAACGAAATACTTCTGCCGTGAGAAAGTACCGACTGGCCTCTCTTTCACTCATAGCTTTAACAACGTAAGGTGCAATCGTCGCCGGCACGAGACCGAGTTTGACTTCTGACAGGCAGAACTTTGCGTGCTCACCTGCAATTGCGATATCTGCCGCAGCAGTTAGCCCCACGCCTCCGCCAAACGCTGCGCCTTGAACTCTGGCGATAACGGGTTTTGGACATTCTGCGATTGCCTTTAACATAAGGGCAAGTTTAAGGGCGTCCTCACGGTTTTCTTCTTCAGTGAAATCAGCCGCACGTTTCATCCAGCCAAGGTCGGCACCAGCACTAAAGCTTTTACCGCGTCCTCCGAGAACGATTGCGCGGACATCGGTGTTTTGACCGAATTTTGTAAAGGCATCGTTGAGTTCGGTGATCATAATTTCATCAAGGGCGTTGTGCACTTCGGGTCTGTTCATCCAAATTCTGACAGCGCCTGATTTAAATTCAATTTCAAGTGTTTGATAAGTCATGTCATTACATCCTGAAGACACCAAATTTGGTGTCTTTTATCGGTGCGTTGAGGGAAGCTGATAAGCCCAATGCCAATACACGTCGGGTGCGTGCCGGATCAAATACGCCGTCATCCCAAAGGCGAGCTGATGCGTAATAAGGAGAGCTTTGCTCTTCGAACATATCGAGCATGGGTTGTTTGAAAGTTGTTTCTTCTTCTTTGGACCAATTTCCGCCTTTGGCCTCGATGTTATCGCGTTTAAGTGTGGACATCACCGATGCAGCCTGTTCTCCACCCATGACAGAAATGCGGGAATTAGGCCACATCCACAAGAACCGAGGTTGATAAGAACGGCCACACATTCCATAGTTTCCGGCCCCAAAACTTCCGCCGATCAAGACTGTGAATTTTGGAACATTGGCGGTGGCAACGGCGGTAACCATCTTGGCGCCATCTTTGGCTATGCCGCCGGTTTCATACTTACGACCGATCATAAAACCGGAAATATTTTGCAAGAACACCAACGGAATACCGCGTTGAGCGCAAAGCTCAATAAAGTGGGCCGCTTTTTGAGCACTTTCGGAGAAGAGGATACCGTTATTGGCGACTATGCCGACAGGGTATCCCCAGATGCGGGAGAACCCACAGACAATGGTAGTGCCATAGCGGGCTTTGAATTCATCAAAACGCGATCCATCGACGATACGCGCGATAACTTCGCGAACGTCATAGGGCGTTTTTAAATCTGTAGGTACAACACCATAAATTTCTTTGGGATCGTAAAGTGGCTCTTCCGGCTTGGATAGGTTGAGCTGGTTGGGTTTTTGCCAATTCAAATTCGCAACTACGTGCCGCGCGATGGTCAATGCATGCGCATCGTTTTCAGCCAAGTGGTCCGCAACCCCGGAAAGGCGGGTGTGAATATCAGCACCACCAAGATCTTCAGCAGAAACAATTTCACCCGTCGCAGCCTTAACGAGGGGAGGACCGCCGAGAAAGATGGTGCCCTGTTCTTTGACGATGATAGTCTCATCAGACATGGCGGGAACATAAGCACCACCCGCGGTACAGGACCCCATAACAACAGCAATTTGGGGAATGCCCATTGAGGACATTTGTGCCTGATTGTAAAAAATCCGACCAAAGTGGTCCCGATCAGGAAAGACTTCATCCTGGTTGGGCAGATTGGCGCCGCCGGAATCTACCAAGTAGACACACGGTAGACGGTTTTCCTGAGCAATCTCCTGAGCGCGGAGATGTTTCTTTACCGTCATTGGATAGTAGGTGCCGCCCTTAACCGTAGCATCGTTTGCAAGGATCATGCATTCGACGCCAGAAACCAATCCGATACCTGCGATAACACCCGCCGCAGCAATATTGGCATCATACATGCCATGAGCGGCAATGGGGGCGATTTCGAGAAAAGGAGAACCGGGATCAAGCAGAGCTTCTACGCGTTCTCGCGGAAGCATTTTACCTCGAGAAAGGTGTTTTTCACGCGCACGATCAGGGCCACCCTTTGCCGTTTCTGCGAGGACGTTGTTGAGTTGGTCAACAAGGCCTTGCATATGTGCGGCATTGGCTTTGAAATCTTCGGATCTCGGTGAGATCTTGGATCGGATCACAGACATTAAGCTGTCTCCCCAAAGAGTTCGCGCCCGATAAGATAACGTCGGATCTCACTTGTTCCTGCACCGATTTCATAGAGTTTGGCATCGCGCCACAGGCGACCAGTTGGATAGTCATTGATATAGCCATTGCCACCAAGAACCTGAATGGATTCTCCGGCCATCCATGTCGCCTTTTCTGCAGAATAAAGTATAGCGCCCGCAGCATCTTTTCGGGTGGTTTCCCTTCGGTCACAGGCTTGGCCAACGGCATAGACATAAGCTCTGCAAGCAGTCCATGTTGCGTAGATGTCAGCCATTTTTCCCTGCATAAGCTGGAACTCACCGATGGCTTTTCCAAACTGTTTACGCTGATGAATATAGGGAACAATAACATCCAGACATGAAGACATGATACCGAGTGGTCCACCGGAGAGAACGGCACGTTCGTAGTCCAGGCCTGACATGAGGACACGTACCCCGCCGTTAAGTTCGCCAAGAATATTTTCTTCGGGGACTTCGCAATCTTCAAAAACCAGCTCACCCGTATTTGATCCGCGCATACCCAGTTTGTCGAGTTTTTGGGCCACAGAAAATCCGGGGAAGTCTTTTTCGATGATAAAGGCAGTAATTCCTTTAGGCCCCGCATCTGGATCCGTCTTGGCATAGACGACGAGAACATTCGCATCTGGACCGTTGGTAATCCACATCTTTGTGCCATTAAGAATGTAGCGGTCACCTTTTTTCTCAGCTTTTAACCGCATGGACACAACATCTGATCCTGCGCCAGCCTCTGACATGGCGAGAGAGCCGACATGTTCACCTGTGATGAGCTTGGGTAAATATTTAGTCTTTTGTTCCGCAGTCCCATTGCGTTTGATTTGATTGACGCAAAGATTGGAATGAGCACCATAAGATAAAGCCACGGAGGCCGAAGCCCGGCTTAGCTCTTCCATGGTGACAATATGGGCGAGATATCCCATGCCGCTGCCACCGTATTCTTCGTCGGCGGTGATACCGAGTAAACCCATATCCCCCATCTTGCGCCAGAGATCCATTGGGAACTCGTTAGTTTGATCTATTTCAGCGGCGCGCGGTGCTATTTCGGCATCTGAAAAAGCTTTGACGCTATCACGAAGCATGTCGATTTCTTCGCCGAGATTGAAGTTTAGACTTGGGAAGGTATGGCCGGTACTCATTGGATTGTATCTCCGCTTACGGAATATTGCGTGTGCAAAATAAAAGGTAATAACTAGAGGTTAATAACGAGATATGTTTTGCGTTTTGGTTTTTTGAATTTTTGCGATTGTCGCAGCGACGTCAGGTTTGTTTTCCATGCGCATAAATGTGCCTTGGGCCGCGGCGATATGTATTTCGTTGCCATCGTTTTGAAGTGCGTAAACGTCCATGCGGGCGATTGTAACACGACGGCCTGCTCTTAGGACGGTTCCTTTTCCGATTAACTTTTCGCCTGCACCCGGAGCCATCATGTTGATTTTGTATTCAACGGTCAGTATGGAATCATTTTCTTCAATCAGAGTATAAGTTGCATATCCGCCGACGTAATCTGCCAGCGCGCCGATAACACCGCCTTGAAAAAAGCCATGATGTTGGGAGAGTTCAGGACGGAAGGGGAGTTCCATCTCTACGTAACCAGGTTCGATAATCGTTAGGCTTGCTCCAAGTGTTTTCCCAAATCCTGTGTTGTCATGACTGTCTCTGATCAATTCAGCGTAGTCTGGGTTTCTTGGTTCAAAATTTGTCATCGCCATGTCGATTATCTTCCCTGTGTTTCACTTTTAATATTTTTGTTTGTTATCAATTTCATCCAAACGTTGCTGAACGGAGCACTTCACCTGATTGAGCTCTTCCAGGGTTTCCAGGATGTCTCTTTGCTTTTGCTCTAACTCTGCAGAACGTTCTTGTATTCTATCTTGCAGTCGTTGAAGTTGACCTTTTTCCCCCGGGGCATGATCATACATTTCGATGATTTCTCTGACTTCAGCCAAAGAAAACCCCAGCCGCTTTCCGCGGAGGATTAGTTTTAATCTTGTACGATCTCGGGGGGTATATAGACGCTTGCGACCTTGCCGTTCTGGATTGAGTAAATTCTCATCCTCATAGAACCGGAGAGTGCGGGTCGTAATCGCAAACTCAGTCGTAAGTTCCGTAATGGTGTAGTAGCGTCTATCTGTCATAAGTACTATTTTTCACGCATTTTACGTAAACGTCAATTAAATTATAAAAACATATAAATAACAATCAAATAAGGTGATTATTAATATTTTTGAGTTCTTGTCGATTCTGAATTTGATTGTGATAATTTTCCTATGCAGTAATTTTAATAATCTTGAAATAAAGCGAATAAATGAAAGACCCGCTGATGGTTCCCGTCAATAAAGTGCCTGAAATATCCGTGGTTGATATTCACAACGTAAAACTTGAAACCGATAGATTAATATTACGATCGTTCACCAAAAACGATTTCGAAGTGCTCTATGGTCTTCGTCGACAGAATGAAGTTGTTAGGTATCTCTATGGAGAAGTTCATACACCAGAAGAGACCAGAAAGGTTTTAGAACAACGGTTGAAGATGACGACCCTCGACAAGGATGGTGATAAGTTAATTTTAGCCGTTGAGGAAAAAACTACGGGCGCTTTTGTCGGTGATCTTGTTCTTATTTTGACCAACAAGGCTTCTTGTCAGGGGGAAATAGGTTTTGTTTTTAACCCGGATCTTCAGGGGAGGGGATCCGGTTATGAAGCTTCTCAGGCAATTTTAAACTTCGGTTTCGAAAAACTTGGCCTTCAACGTATTACAGGCAGGTGCGATCCTCGAAATACGGCTTCAGCAGGACTTCTTCGTAAATTAGGATTTAAGCAGGAAGCGCATCTGATCGAAAACGTATGGGCGAAAGGAGAGTGGACGGATGAACTCATATTCGCCATAAGGAGTTCTCAATGGAGGCAACTTCTCGAAATGATGTAGAAGTATCGCCCAATTGAAATTTGAAAACGGTAGCCTGTAAAAGCCTTTAAGCCTCTGGTAAAAAAAGTTTCCGTGATGCAGTTACTTTTTCAACGATGAAATCAACCGTTGCCCTAATACGGGCAAACCCTTGCAGATCGGCATGATAGATCAGCCATAAGGTCCTCATGATCTTAACTTCTTCACGAAGTATGGGAACCAGATTGGGATAATCATCGGCCATAAAACAGGGCAAGATGCAAATCCCTGCACCGGTAGATGTGGCTTGCATTTGGGCGATAAGGTTTGTGCTGCGAAGTTGTGGGCGTAACTCTTTTCCCAGTTGAGGGACATAGTTCAGTTCTGGCGAGAAAATTAGATCCTCAATGTAGCCAACCATTCTGTGACCCTGGAGTTGATCTTTACTTGTAATCGGACCTCGCCGTTCAAGGTATTCGGGAGAAGCATAGAGCCCTAGCCTATAATCTGTCAGCTTACGAGACCTTAAGCGACCTTCGGTTGGGCGACTAAGACCTATTGCTATATCGGCTTCACGTTTTGAGAGACTGAACATCCTAGGCATAGCGACTAGGTCGATTTCAAGGCCTGGATGGGCACGACAAAGATCGCAAATGCGGGGCGCGAGAAAAAAGCTACCAAAGCCATCGGGTGCGCCAATTCGAACTGCGCCTGTTAGATCAAGGTCGGCGCCTGCAATTTCATTTTGAACACCCATGGCCATGGTTTCCATGGACTCAGCCGCGCCGAGTAGACGAAGGCCGATCTCGGTGAGGGCGTAGCCTTGAGGGCCGCGTTCAAACAAGGTGGCACTCAGGGCTGTTTCCAGTGCCTGAATACGTCTGCTAACCGTGGTGTGGTCCACCTTCAAGCGCTTTGCTGCGATCGTCAGTTTTCCTGTCCGGGCAACGGCAAGGAAAGGGCGGAGGTCGTTCCAGTCAAAAGTCGGGTTCATAATGTATTTTCGCACAATGGTTTGTTGTTATTAGCTATAGCTGTGCAAAAAAAACAATGCAAGTCTATGTGTCAGGATCAAAGAGCCAGTACCTCTGCTCTGGCGATTCTTTCTCGCCATTGTGGTTATAAACTGGCTTTCAATAAAATACGCCGATGAGAGAGCGCTTATTCAAGCGTTGTTTTCGAGTTGGCATCATACAATGAAGGAGATGCGGATATGGCCGCTGAACTCTATCACCTTATTGGTGGTGAAAAAGTAAAAGGTACTTCTGGTCGTTTTAGCGATGTTTATTGGCCAATGACTGGTGAAGTTGCTGCAAGGGTTCCTTTGGCATCCGAAGATGAGATGCGGGCTGCTGTTGAAAACGCCAAAGCTGCTCAACCCGCTTGGGCGGCGACAAATCCGCAAAAGCGTGCCCGTGTTATGCTCAAGTTCCTTCATCTGGCTCAGGAAAACTATGGTGAGTTGGCTGAAATGCTTTCTCGTGAACATGGTAAGACAATTCCTGATGCTAAAGGTGACATTCAACGTGGTCTTGAAGTTGTCGAGTTTGCCTGTGGTATTCCACATCTTCAAAAAGGCGAGTTCACTGAAGGCGCTGGCCCCGGTATTGATATGTTCTCCATGCGTCAGCCCTTGGGTGTCGTTGCGGGTATCACGCCTTTCAATTTCCCGGCAATGATCCCAATGTGGAAATTTGCACCGGCGATTGTTTCTGGAAATGCTTTTATTTTGAAGCCGTCAGAACGTGATCCTTCTTTGCCACTTCGCTTAGGCGAATTGATGCTCGAAGCTGGTCTTCCTGCGGGTATCCTGAACGTCGTTAATGGCGACAAAGTATCTGTAGATGCGATCCTCGATGATCCAGATATCAAAGCCGTTGGCTTTGTGGGGTCAACCCCGATTGCGGAATACGTTTATACGCGGGCAACAGCTCAGGGCAAACGCGCGCAGTGCTTCGGTGGCGCGAAAAACCATATGATCATTATGCCGGATGCCGATCTTGATCAGGTTGCCGATGCTTTAATCGGTGCTGGATACGGTTCCGCCGGCGAGCGTTGCATGGCGATTTCTGTTGCCGTCCCTGTTGGTGAAGAAACCGCAGACCGTCTTATGGAAAAGCTAAAACCACGTGTTGAAAGCCTGAGAATTGGCCTCTCTACAGATCCTGATGCTGATTTTGGCCCAATGGTGACTGCTGAAGCTGTAGAGCGCACCAAAGGTTATATCGATATTGGGCTTAAAGAAGGTGCTGACCTTGTTGTTGATGGACGTGATTTCGTCATGCAGGGCTATGAGGATGGCTTCTATATGGGCGGATGTCTGTTTGATAATGTCACTGACGACATGCGTATTTACAAAGAAGAGATTTTTGGCCCGGTACTTTGTGTCGTTCGTGCCAAGAGTTACGAAGAAGCTCTTCGTTTGCCGAGTGAACACGAATATGGAAATGGTGTTGCCATCTATACCCGTGATGGTGATACCGCTCGTGATTTCATGACCAAAGTTAACGTCGGTATGGTTGGCGTGAATGTGCCAATTCCTGTTCCGCTTGCCTATTATACTTTTGGTGGTTGGAAACGTTCTGGCTTTGGTGACCTTAACCAGCATGGCCCAGATTCTGTTCGCTTCTACACCAAAACCAAGACCGTGACCCAACGTTGGCCTTCTGGTGTGAGAGAAGGTGCAGAGTTCTCAATCCCAACGATGGACTGATACTGAGAATACGGGGTGATTCCAAATTACTGTTAAGGTAATCAGGGTATCACCCCGAACTCGTTTTTATTAGGAAATACGAGTTACAAAAATCGATAAAAAGCCAGTAAGAAAAGATCATCTGATGAGCCAATTTGAACTGAACGAAGAACAATGTGCTATCCAAGAGATGGCCCAGGATTTCGCCCGCGATAAGATCGCTCCTTTTGCCTTGGAATGGGATGAAAAAGAACATTTTCCAGTCGACGTGATGCGCGAAGCCGCAGCCCTGGGTATGGGCGGAATTTATGTAAGAGACGATGTTGGTGGCACAGGTCTCGGCCGCTTGGATGCCGCCCTGATTTTTGAAGCTCTTTCAACAGGGTGTCCTGCTGTTTCTGCCTTTATTTCTATTCATAATATGGCGTCTTGGATGATTGATCGTTTTGGCACAGAAGAGCAGCGCCAAAAATGGTTGCCGTCGATGATGACCATGGATCTTATTGCCAGCTATTGTCTCACAGAACCTTCTGCGGGATCAGACGCTGCAGCGCTAAAGACCAAGGCGGTTCGTGACGGTGACGATTTCGTGCTTAACGGATCAAAACAGTTCATCTCCGGTGCTGGTACGTCTGATCTTTATCTGGTGATGGCTCGCACTGGCGGCGATGGTGCCGGAGGGGTCTCTTGCTTCTTGGTTCCAAAAGACGCCCCAGGAGTTTCGTTCGGAGCCAATGAGAGAAAAATGGGGTGGAAAGCGCAACCCACTCGAACGGTTATCCTCGAAGATGCCCGGATCCCTGCCGAAAATATGATTGGCGAAGAGGGCCAAGGTTTCAAAATAGCTATGATGGGCCTAGACGGTGGTCGCCTAAATATTGGCGCCTGTTCGCTTGGCGGGGCGCAATCAGCTTTGGATAAGGCTGTTGCTTATATGGGCGAGCGTAAGGCGTTTGGGAAGTCACTTGCTCAATTCCAAGGTCTTCAGTTCAAAGTTGCTGATATGGCGACAGAGTTAGAGGCTGCAAGGACACTTCTCTATACGGCAGCGACTAAACTTGATGCCAAGGCACATGATGCTACACGTTGGTGCGCGATGGCAAAACGCTTTGCGACTGATACCGGGTTTACAGTGGCGAACGAAGCGCTGCAAATCCATGGTGGTTACGGTTATCTTGCCGATTACGGCGTTGAGAAAATTGTACGTGATCTCAGGGTACATCAGATCCTTGAGGGGACGAACGAGATTATGCGTCTGATTATTTCGCGTGACCTTCTAAAAGGTGGTGCAGCATGACCGAAGAACTGATTGTCCGACAAGAAGGGGCTGCGGGACGAATTACTTTAAACCGTCCAAAGGCTCTCAACGCGCTATCTTTGGATATGGTCCATGGTATGTTGGCTGCTCTCGAAGCATGGCAGAAGGATGAAACCATTCGTCTGGTCATCATTGATGGCGCAGGAGAACGTGGCCTGTGTGCGGGAGGCGACATTCGTGCTCTGTACAAATCGTGCCAAGAACAAGATGGCGTTGCTCAACAATTTTGGGCTGATGAATACAAGCTCAATGCCCTGATTGCTAATTACCCGAAACCTTACGTAGCCATTATGGACGGTATCGTGATGGGCGGCGGCGTTGGGGTGTCTGCGCACGGTAGTAACCGTATCGTTACAGAACGCACCATGATTGCGATGCCGGAAACGGCAATAGGTCTTTTTCCTGATGTCGGGGGGACATGGCTTTTGGCAAATGCCCCTGGTGAGATCGGCACCTATCTTGGTTTGTCAGGTCATCGGGTCGGTGCACAAGATGCTATTTATGCCGGCCTTGCTGATATTGAAGTGACGAGTGATCGACTTGCTTCGTTGATCAATGCTCTTTCTACTGCTGATTACGGTGGCAATGCGCACTCTGATGTCGATGCGATTTTGCGTGGTTTCAGTATTTCAACAGGGCCTGCTTCACTTGCGGCTCAACGTAGTGAGATCGATAGCGTTTTTTCTCATGATCAGGTCGAAGATATTGTTGTTGGCGCTTCTAATCTTGGTACTGAATGGGGCGAAAAACTTGTTAAAGCCCTTTCCAAGCATTCACCTCACTCTATGAAGATCACACTCGCTGCAATTAGAAAAGCAGCGAGCTTAAGTGGGATCGAAGAAGATCTCGATATGGAATACCGCCTTGCTTTACGTATGTTCGCACGGGGTGATTTTTCTGAAGGTGTTCGCGCTGCCGTGATTGATAAGACAGGTGATCCAAAGTGGTCCCCTTCTACCTTGGAAGAAGTATCAAACGATATGGTGATGAGCTGTTTCGAAAGTCTGGACGATAAAGAGCTTGGTCTGGCTTCTGGGCGAATTCGTTAGATTGATTGTATCCAGGATATCCAGAGAAAATTAAGGATAAGAAAATGAAAACAGTTGCATTTATTGGCCTCGGAAACATGGGCGGTCCTATGGCCGCCAACCTTGTTAAGGCAAATTATAATGTTAAAGGTTTTGACCTCTCTGATGATGCCAAGGCACATGCAAGAGAAAACGGTGTTGAAATTATCGAGACTGTTGAAGAGGCTGTCGGTGTAGCAGACGCTGTAATAACGATGCTACCTGCTGGTAAACATCTCTTGAGTGTTTATGAGGTCACCTTGAAAGCTGCCAAAGCCGGGACGCTGTTCATTGATTGCTCCACAGTAGATGTTGATAGTTCTCGCACCGCACACACTGCAGCGGACGAAGCTGGTATGTTGTCGCTTGATGCCCCAGTATCTGGCGGTGTAGGCGGTGCAACAGCTGGAACTTTAACCTTTATGGCTGGGGGCTCAAAAGAAGCTTTCGATAAAGCGCATGAGTTGCTTGATGTTATGGGGGGCAAGATTGTTCACTGTGGTGGTAACGGCAATGGGCAAGCTGCCAAGATCTGTAACAATATGATCCTCGGAATTTCGATGATTGCGTCTTCAGAAGCGTTTAATCTAGCCGATAAACTAGGTTTGGATAAGCAGGCGCTTTTCGATGTCGCTTCTACGTCTTCAGGTCAGTGCTGGTCGATCAACACCTATTGCCCCGTGCCTGGACCCGTTCCAACCAGTCCGGCAAACAATGATTATGAGCCGGGTTTTGCCGCGGCACTTATGCTCAAAGATCTTAAACTCTCACAAGATGCGGCTAAATCCAGTGGGGTTTCCACGCCTTTAGGATCACATGCGGAAGAGCTGTATCAGAGCTTTAATGATGCCGGTGGCAGTGGGACAGACTTTTCTGGTATTATTAAGTTCCTTAAAGGTGAAAAATAAATTATCTTTTAAAATCTATTTACACTTAAGTTTCAGGCCTTTGGCATAATAAATTGTGGGGAAAACCATGCTGGACCAAAGGTCGAGTTACGAAGAAGTACAAAAGGCTTTTAACTGGGATATACCAGACAACTACAACATTGGTGTAGACGTCTGTGATAAATGGGCAGAGCGTGAGCCAGACAGGCTTGCGCTCTGCTTTATTGATACCAAAGGTAACGTTTCAGATTATACCTTTGGCGATCTGAAAGACTATTCCAACAAACTTGCAAATCTACTAAGTTCTACGGGGATTACACGAGGTGATCGAGTTGCGATCCTTCTTCCGCAATCCTTAGAGACTGCGTTCTCCCACATAGCGGCTTATAAAATGGGCTGCATCGCCCTTCCGCTCTTTATGCTCTTTGGAGTTGAAGCGCTTGAATACCGCTTGTCGAATTCGGGAGCTAAGGTTGTTATCACGAACGCGGATGGTGTGAGGAAAATATCCGAAATTCGGGATCGTATACCAGACCTTGAGCAGGTATATTGCATTGATGGGCCGATAGAGGGGGCAAACGATTTCCACGGTGAACTATCAGGACAATCAACGCGCTTTATCCCAGTCCTCACTAAGGCTGATGATCCTGCTGTGATTATCTATACCTCTGGTACGACCGGACAACCCAAGGGAGCATTACATGCCCACAGAGTGTTGCTTGGTCATCTTCCCGGTGTTGAGATGTCTCACGACTTCTTTCCCCAACCCGGTGATAAAATCTGGACGCCTGCTGACTGGGCCTGGATTGGCGGGCTGCTTGATGTGCTCCTTCCCGCCTTACATCACGGTGTCACCGTTGTTGCACGGCGGTTTGAGAAGTTTACAGCAGAAGCTGCCTTTCAACTGATCGCAGAACAAGGTATCCGTAACGCTTTTATTCCGCCAACAGCTTTAAAGATGATGCGCTCCATCCCTGATCCAGAACAGCGTTGGGATCTTAAAATGCGCTCCATTGCTTCTGGGGGAGAATCTCTTGGAGCTGAACTGATCGACTGGGGCTATAAAACCTTTGGTCTGACCATCAATGAATTTTATGGTCAGACTGAATGTAATATGATCGTATCCTCTTGTGCTGAGATTATGCCCGCCCGCCCAGGGGTAATGGGACGGCCTGTTCCCGGCCATAACCTTGCAATTGTGAATGATGCAGGTGAAGTTTTACCTCAAGGTGAACTTGGCAATATAGCGGTTATGTCACCAGACCCTGTGATGTTTCTCAAATATTGGAACAATCCAGAAGCGACCAAGGACAAGTTTGCGGGGGAGTGGCTCCTAACTGGCGATACTGGCGTACTGGATGAGCAGGGTTGGATACAATTCGTAGGCCGTGATGATGATGTTATTACTTCATCAGGATATCGGATAGGACCCGGTGAAATTGAAGATTGTCTCATCGGACATCCAGCGGTTCGAATAGCAGGTGTGGTTGGTAAACCTGACCCACAACGTACCGAAATTGTAAAAGCCTTTATCGTTTTGAATGACGGTTATGAGGCTACGGGTGATCTGGCAAAAGAAATTCAAACCTTTATAAAAAAACAATTGGCCGCCCATGAGTATCCGCGCGAAGTGGCTTTTGTTGACGAATTGCCAATGACCACCACAGGTAAAATTATCCGTCGAGAATTGAGAGTTTTAGGATGAGACTAAAAATGATTGAAATTCTTGGAAAAGAGCTAAGCCTACGGAAACTCCTTTATATAATTACATGTTCTTTGTTTTTTATCCCCCTGTTGGTATCTTCGAGCTTTGCTGAAGCCCCTTCTATTGAAGAAAAGCTGGATGCAGCATTCCATGATGGGGAACTGTCTGGCCTGCATAGTGTTTTGGTTATCCATAAGGGGGAAATCTTAGCAGAAAGATATTATCCGGGAGCTGATCAACGTTGGGGTGACCCTCTTGGGGCAGTAAATCATAACGCCTCACAGCTTCACGATTTAAGGTCTGTAAGCAAGAGTGTTACAAGTCTTCTCTACGGCATTGCTTTGGCAGAAGGGTTAGTTCCTGAACTTGATCAAATTGTTGTTGAGCAATTTCCGGAGTATGAGGATCTAGCGGCAGATCCGGCTCGTAGAAAAATTCTAATTAAAGACGTACTATCCATGCAGATGGGGACGGATTGGAATGAAAGCCTCCCTTATACAGATCCTCGCAATAGTGAAATAGCGATGGAAAAGTCTTCTGATCGCTATCGTTATGTCCTTGATCGCGCAATTCTTTCCGAACCGGGGCAAAAATGGGTTTATAATGGTGGTGCCACTGCGATCATTGCCCGTTTAATTGAAAAGGGTGCAGGAAAACCGATTGATGTATATGCGAGGGAGAAATTATTTACCCCTCTCGGTATTGGTGACTTTGAATGGGTTTCTGGGCGAGATGGCGTCCCCTCTGCAGCATCAGGCTTGCGTTTGAACAATCACGATTTGGCCAAACTAGGTTTGCTTATTGTGGATAAAGGAGTTTGGCAAGGGCATCAGATTATACCTGTGAGTTGGTTAGAACGTTCCTTTAAGCCTGAAGCGTTCACAAGTGTTGGTTTGCGATATGGGTTGTTTTGGTGGCTTGCTCCAAATGGTTCTCCTCCTTACTGGGCAGCAGGATTTGGTAATGGCGGACAACGTCTTCTTATTGATGAGGCGAACCAGTTGGTAATGGTGATTTTTGCTGGAAACTACAACCAACCCAATGCGTGGCAATTACCTGTTAAAGTTATAACGAAGTTTGTTTTACCTGTGGTGCTCGCCAAGTAAAACTTGAGAGAGCAGATGCGAGGTTGCCTTTAACGTAAAGCCAACCTCGCTCATTATTTTATAGCCATTCTTGATCTTTTAGAGTGCGATTAATCAATGTTTGATAAAGCTCTTCTCTTGCATTGAAATCGTTTGGGTTTGCCCAATCTCTATCGATTTTTTCCCAATTTTCATCTTTGGGATCTAGGCCCAGTGTTGTTATGTAATCACCTTCAGTCACTAGGTACTGGGTTCCATAGGCCAAAAGATAACCTTTGGTTTGCTCTCGTACTTCTTTCGCTTCTTCATAACGTACTGACCAGAAGTTGGTGTAGGCATAACAACGAGAAGGAGAGAGAAGTTTACCGTAGTCCAGGTCGGAACGCCCTGTTGGGATAGGAAGTCGTTCTGGTGGCAGCAGGATTTTTATCAGATGGGACCAACCGCTAAATCCAAGTGCTTTGGCTATTTGCGATAGACAATGTTTTCTTTCTGTCTCTTATACACATCTGACGCTGCCGACGAAGAGGATA
>CAJXUS010000099.1 GCA_913060675.1 uncultured Rhodospirillales bacterium | reverse complement strand
GTATTCCTAAGGAGCATTTTGGGCTATTTTTGAAGGAATGTGAGTGGCGATTTAATCACCCAAGACCGCAAGACCAATTAAACGTGATAAAGCATTGGGTTAAACCACATTTAACTTAGTTATCTGGGTCAGCCCCATGAAATTATTACTCTTTTGATCATGTTATTGATCACTCTTCCAGTACAGGCATCGATGACCGATTTTGAAACTGCATATAAGAAAGGTGATTACAATAAGGCTCTCACTTTGGTTACCAAAGCAGCACAACAGGGAGAAGCAAGAGCCCAATTTGCTCTTGGTTTATCTTATTTCGATGGAAAACTTGGGTTAGAAAAAAACTATCCAGAAGCAATTAAATGGCTCAAAAAATCTGCCAAACAAGGACATAAAGAAGCCCCTTATATTTTAGGATGGGCAGAATACTCTCACGGCATAAATTTTCATGAAGCCGTTAATTGGTTTGAAAAAGCAGCATTGCTGGCAGAAGAAACGCCGGAATTCAATCTTGAATTAATTACAGCCCCTCATATTTTTATTGGGTTGATATATTTTGAAGGGAAAGATCCAACTATCGATATCGTTAATACTTATATGTGGCTATACATAGCCGCATCATATGAACAGCCTTATCCACAAAACTCTGTATTTTTATGGCCGACACCGAAACATATAATTGATGACCTTAACCAACTTATGACATTAAACCAAATCAAAGAAGCTACTCTTCTTGCTGACATCTGAATAGCAGAACATCCACTTTAAAAGTTACTATGAACACCAAGCTCTTCGCCCACCTAATCTCACGGCAAGGTATGCTGCCCAACGCCTGAACCAAGGCATACGGTCTTGTTTTGCAACTATCCTCAAAATAGCATCAGCCACTGCACGAGAGCCCTCCCTACTTGAATAGAGTAAATCGTGCAGAGTAGCCGCCCTGAAAAATCTTGCATCAGCTCTTGGAATAAACCACCAAAGCAGCCGAGGAACAGATGCACCATCGTAACTAAATCCAGCAGGTACATCGACTTTCATATTTCGCGGACCTGTAATTTCATGACGACAAGCTGTCGTAAACGGGTTTGCAGGGTCTTCAGGCGAGATCCAAACCAACACACCATCTTTCGGACGAGAGGCTTTAATTTGATGAATATTGTATTTTGGGCGAAACTCGTACCGATCAGTCATTATCAAGCCCCGCCGCTTCCCAAGCTACCCAGGCATCATCCAACTTTACTGTGATTACAGACCATTCTGCACGGATCTCATCAGGTGTTTTGTCTCCGTTTTGAACAGCCTTAATTGACTTGAAAGTAAATACCCCAATTTCGATCAGTGCATTTACGGTTGCCATTGTTGTCGGGTTCATGCTTCTACCCCTTTCTTTACAGTCAGGAGAATGTAAGCGGTATCCTGTAGAGTTGTGAGGGCTGAAGCGTAATCAGTCACTTCGCCAGAGCATAGCTTCACTGTGGAAGGCATAAGATCAGATACCGTCTTGATCGTCTTATCTGATAATTGACCTGCTGCTCTGTACCCTGACAAAACACGAACGGTTGATATAATACCCTCGCAAGTAATTTGAACCTGTTGTTCCGTCGATAATCGGTTCCCTGCCAGCGTGGTGCACGCAGACATAAAAAAAGCCGCCATCAAGGCAGCTGTTAAAAATATATATCTCCTGGTTCTCATTTTAAGCTCCTGTAAAAACCTGATGCCATGTGCCTCTCGGGCCGGAAGCATTTTTGAATCTATAGTCCTTGTCGATAAGAAAATTGATATCGGTCAACCCATTAGAATGGCAATCGAATATGGTCGAACTTTCGTCGTGTCTGATATCACTAAGCATGTGGGATTTACTTCTCTAGAACAGACAACAAAGATGTAACTATAAGGGGATAAGGAAAACCAAAAAAATTACGTCCTCTTTTTGATTTAACTTTTTACAATTCAGCCTGGTATTTGTTCAAAGCAAGGATTTGTATTGCTTAGGTCCCGTGTGAAAAAGTTTAAGTACTTTAATACCCCCAGGCTATACAATTAGAACGATCTAAATAAGGATGATCATCATCCAAATGTAAGAACGAACCACTAACACCTATCCCTTTAAATCCCCAATTTTCAGCAACACCTAACATCGCGGCAAGTTGCCGAGCCGATGAATATTGGATATCTGCGGCGTGACCGATAGAGTGGGCGCCTCCCCGTATTTTTTTCTTTTCTTCAGAATGATTTTCACAACGAAATCCGCTGGTAATCTTCATTGGACCAACGTAGTTACGCATTTTCTGTATTCGTTGCATAAAGGCCGGGTCCATATCTGCACGACCACACCCACAATTGCACTCAAACTCAATGCGCTCAAAGTTGGGATAATTCGACCAGTTAAGGTTCATATTACCTTCCTCCTAAACCAGGCAGTTACAATCGAAGCATCAGAAGTTGTAGACCCAACAAGAGTTCGAAAATTCACCACGTCTCCCGCTAAAAATGATACGGGATCATTCTCAAATACAGCACGAGCTTTAGTATCATTGATAATTGAAACACTTTTATTGGTACTAATAGTATTCTTTCTCACCTCAACCTCAACACTCGTTGTACCTTTGATACTAAGACCTATCCCGATGAGATCACAATCAAAGGCCAATACAAGCCCCATACCACTTGAGGTGTTACCCCCATTACCAAAAGCCCATTCATAGGTACCATCTGCTATATCAGCGTTTTCTTCAGCCCAAATAGGAAAATAGCAATAAGCGATAGGTTTATTTAAAAGCGAGGCATAGTCACCATCAAACGCAGTACTGATATCTTGTTTTTCATTTAAGGTTGTTAACAACCCTGGAACATCGGAAATACCAGATACACTTCCCTCCCCCCCACCGGTCGTTTGACTTCCGTGTGTAACCTTTATCATTGGTTTACCCTTCGATGACAACAAGAAGTGTTTTGTCGCTCCCCACTGCTCGCGCCCAAATCGGAGAAGTGGTCGAATTTAAAGTTAAACTTTCGCCTGACTTGTTCAGTAAAATTGCATCAGGGGTATCTGGTATTGGTTGCATATCCCCATAATGAAGTTTTGCCCCCCAATCAGATTGGACGATGATAGATACTGGCGGGCCATTTTGAGTGATCTGCGTCCATACAGAGCCTAATTCATAAGAGGTTGTCGTTCCCATCCTAGTCTCCCTTTTTGGCTTTGGTATTCTCTCTTTTCGTGTTTAAAAAATCCTGCCTCGCTTTAGCAATCCTATAGGCTAATAGAGCGAGGCCTCCAATGCCGACCATCACTGCTACACCTGTATTAAAGTAGTGCAGCCATAGGGGGGTCGAAACCGCCGTTATTCCAATAACTTTATCCACTCCGTCGCCACGTACTAAACTCTCAATCATGGTACTGATTGCCTACCTCAGGCCATCCGGCTTCTAGATCAAGCGCGCGAAGTTTATTTATAGAGTTTGTTTCTGAGGAATTAATTTGTTCTTCCAACTCTCGATATCGTTCCCAACAAGCAATCTGTTGTTGCCCCTTTACCACAATCATATCTGTGATTTCTGCGGATCTCAGAGACGGTGTCCAGAAGTTATCAGAAGTTCGCCAGGGAACTATTGTCTGAGAAAGTTCAGCACCACGAGACTTAACAACATTAAGTAAATCACGGGTCCGTTCCATCTTTGTTATATCGGCGTCAGTTCCCTGTATTGAGTACAGTTTACCTTCTTTAGACCAGCAAAAGTCTCCATTTAAGATCTTGTCTCGTCTTTTTTTGATCTCTTGCAATGCCTGCTGTTTGGCAGAATTTATTGGTAATTCTATAGCCTTTTGTTGAATTACCCATTCACTTTCAACAATTGATCCTTTACCCTCTACCCGTGTTTGATATTTTCCAGGAACGATTTTTTCAACACAGACTTTTCGTAAATATCGCCCGTCACGGAGAAAACAGGGTAATTTTTTAGGAGCATTCAAATTCCCCGTTAGTCCACAATTTTTAGCCAAACCCGACGTCCAAACCGTTACAGGGGAAATTGCGGCACCATTTTTTTCAATTACATATTTCATTGTTAATTTCCTAATAGGGCAGGAAGGTTCCCACCACCTGCTTTTTTAGCGAATGCGACGACAAGATATCGACCACCATTTGCATTAAACGCAGCCCCAGAGGAACGGCACTTAATACCAGATGCGTCGATATCCAAACGATCACCTCCAGCGGTCGAAACGGCAGCGGTCGTGTCTATATCGAGCTGTTCACGCATCGGATTGCCGTTGCTATCAAGCTCTGTGTCTAATAAATTCATAGCCCCGGCTGCATCAATGCGCTTGATCCAGGCTATCCGCGTAAAGAAGTCAGTTTGCATGTACCAACCAGCCGTAGAGCCATTGCCTGTCATGATCTGAATTGACAAGAGGCCGGGTACTGACTTCATAGCCCATCCGAAATAGCTTTGGGCTGACAAGTTGTTGTACTTGATTGCAGATGTCGCGAGCTGCATGACACGGCTGGCTCGACCAGCCACAGGGAAAATATTTACAGAGTTATCTTGTCCCGCGTTCGTATCGAAAGCGGTGTAATAGTTATCTGTTAAGCCCTTATGCCAAGTGTGCCAGTTGTATGATCCATTATCTAAAGACTTCGTGATAAACAGCTCACAATCATCCATTCCAGTTCCAACAGTAGCACCACTAGCACCAGTACCTTCCCATGAGAGGAAGTTCATATACCCAGAACTATCGGCAATGACCTGGGTAGGGATTGAACCTTCGTTATTAATGACCTCAGTGCCATCGTTACCAAACATCCAAGTTTGATAAGTTACGCCTGACACATTGATACTGCCACCGGCACCGCCCGTATAACCATCATTATGAAAAGCTGTAAGGCCGTTTGTATCGGTTGCCATGATAGACGGATCGTTAGGACGTAACTCGTTTGTCGCCCCCATAACTGCGAGAGATGACCACAGTTTAAAGTTATAGGTCGTGCTAGTCCCCTTTGACATATACACGCCATACTTCATGTTGGCTGTAGTGTAGAATCGTCGACCTGCTTGGCTGTCTCCGAGGTATTGGATAACATCAATTTTATCCTGCCCATGGTACTTAGGTGTAGGTTTATTGGAAGACTTGAGTTCTTTAAAGCCTGCTGGTGGTGTTGCTTGGAAGGGTACCTGGCCACAGTTAATAGTAGCCGTGTTGCTAGCTGCATTGTAAACGCCAAGACCTACAAATTGAGGCCCCGTGAAACCCTCCATCAATGCCCCAGTTTCAGCAACAGGATCACCACTATTGAACCATGTTATTGTGCTACCTGTAATGGTTCCTAGGTAATACTTTCCATTCTTATACGCCATTGCACCCCATTGACCGGACACTATGCCAGTAGGGCCGGGAACTGCCATATTAGCGCGTCTAGTCTCCCCACTGCTAAAACTGTAGGACCAATCATCATATGTTGCTGAGGAATAACCCGGTATAGCAGTACCCGTCGCAGAGAGTGGTAAGGTGTAGCCTTGGCTGTATTTAATAAAGCGCCCGTCTGACCCCGCCCCGTCTCTACGAAATTCTAAATAAGTACCTTCTTCCATTAGTGGAAGAGAAAGTCGATGGTTCTTGAATGAGTTACTAGTAGACTGTAACGTCATACCACCATTTAAAACCACACCGTCTAAACCAGCTAATGTGCTAATAACAGCGTAAGCATCCCCCGGCGTATCAGTTAGTTGATCGTCAGAGGTAAGCCCTGTGAGGGACCAAGGGAGTTTATTACCAGCAGTTACCAAACCAAGGTTTGAGCTATCCTCAAAGAGTAACTGGCAACCGTTCGGGCCGTACTCAAGCTCTTTTTGTATGGCGGTAGTCCCGTCTAACACCTGATACGAAACTCCCTGATCGGAGTATGTAAAAGCGTCGGCTCCAAAGTTCCATGTAATACCAGAGCATCTTACAAGCGAACTACCAAACGAATACTGATCCGTTGGATCTAATGCCATTCCACCAGTCCCCGCTACAGGGTTGCCGTACCAACCATCTGGTGTTCGGAGGTATTGAACTGAATTGGTCACGTCAACCAACAAGCCCAAAACATCACCATTTGAGGGTGCGACTAGAGCCGGATCGCCAGAAGGCCCGTTGCTGTTTGGACCTTCTCTTAATTCAAACGGACCACCTTGACCGTCATAATAGAAGTGATAAACGCCAGCATTACCAGATTGATCTTGTAATAGCGCACGCGCAGCGCCATTGAATACGCCGATGGTCATGGCGTCTACATCACTTGCGGTTACTTCTGCGTAGTAGATACCCTCGCGCATGATAAGGTTAGAGTATGCACCGTGAAACCTATCAGTACCCGTATAGGCAACAGTTAAATCCCCGTTTGTAACTACCGCCCCACCACCATCTGCCACCAAAACGGCTTTAGCTGTAGGACGAAGAGTATCAAAGTCCAAACTTGCAGGGCCAGCAAATCCTGTTGGTGGTGTTTGTTTCCAAGGACTATCACCGAAGTTGAACCTACCGCCACCATATGTATGTGCCGACACCCAAAGCTTCCAATCTTGCCCTGTTGGAATACTAAGCCCTCCTGTGCCAGCAGAAGGATCGCCTACCCATTCGTCGTCAGAGCCGTACCACCAAAGACCGAGATCAAAGTCTATAGCCATCTTAGTGATTTCACCTACTCTATGAGCACCAGCCCACTTGCCAGTGTCATTGGTGGGCCACGAACCTGTGTTGCCATACACTTGATGCCTATGCGCGTTAACGTCCATGTATATACCGATGGTTCTATCGTCAGCATTTCCGAATGTGGCATTAGCAGTAAATTTATCTATACGAGATAGTTGGTCAGTTAACCCCCACGTAATAAGCTCCGCATCAGTACCGTTCTCGAACTCTATATAGAGCTTACCTGTGTTCATTACGAAGTTGCTGTAAGCGCTCCACCAAGAACCACTTGCTTCATCCACCCATAGTGAGCGCTCGCTTAAGCCAGACAACGCCCTTTGCGGCATAGGGAACAATTTGCACCGCTTAAGGTCTGATTTAGCAGGTTCCTTGAGAGCGCCGTAACCAGCTACAGGATAGGCGTAATCGGTTTGGCCGATGTTCAGTGTGGCACCTGTGAAGGTGTAGGTATCGAAGAATAACCTCAGGTCACCCGTGGTTATGTCTATCCCACCCGTCCCAGCCACAGGGTCATGGCCAGCAATATAAGTCCCATTTCGAGACATATAGAATTTACGGGCAGGAATATCGAAATATAACGAAATCACATCACCGCTAGCTGGAGTTCCTAGCGCGTTCTGTTGCACTACCGTACTACTATTATTCATAGTGGCATAGTAGCTCGCCGACGTGAATAGAAGCCCTGTAGGGTTGGAACTAGATACCGTAGGACCATCTACCAGACTTTGTTCAGCCTTAGCGACTACTACTCCTAAATTAAGGAAGTCCGTATATTCGCTTACCTCAATTTGAAACTTAATGTTTGGTAACCTACTAGAGTGCAGCGACCGCCACCCGGCGGTATTACCTTCTATGTATTGGTTCTCATTATTGAGGACAGGATCACTACGCCCCGCCACATTATTAGTAAACCCTAACCACCGCTCTTGTGTTCCCTCAGTCGTGAATTTCTTAGTGGTGACATTCACACCGTTTCCGTGGGGGACATTTTGGGTGCGGTAGTTGATCATCTCTTGAGGGGTTAGGACTTCACCATCAAGGATTACGAAATCTGATACATTAGCCTCAAGGCTACCTGCTGCGTTGTTGTACGCACCAATAGCCATTCGCGCACCCGTGTAACTCATTGAAGTTTGAAAGTTTGCAGTTGGGGCGGTGTTCTGTGTCCAGTCGTCTATCTCTTGGTCGTTTACTACCATTTTAATAGTTCTAGCCACACTATCGTAAGCAAGACCTATAAACATATGCTCCACATCACGAAAACGCCGAGTAGATGTATATTCGCCACCAGACGACCCGCCACCTGCATAAAAGCGCAAGCGATCAGAACTGTCGAACATGAACGTTAAAGGATTACCGCCTGTTTCGTCAGCTACGATGTATTGAGTTGTGCCGTGCTGTACTCGACGTACATTGCACATAATCGTAAACTGACGGCGATTTCCTGTAACCGTTGGGGTGTAGGTAAGCTTCTTACCCGCAGACAGCGCAAGCGAGTTCGTCAGATCATTCTTCCACCCGCCGTCATCACCACTATAAAGTGCCCTCATTCCAATACCTCCAGGGCGACGCGGGCGACGCCGTTTACGGTGGACATGTGCATGATGGTAATCACGCCATCGCCAACACCGAATGTGCCTTTGATGAAATCAAAGCTGGAGATATCAAGCACCCCGGCAGCGGGACCATTGGTCATCCAGATATCGACGGAGTTATTGTTCACCTTATCCGCAGTTATGACCCCCGCGCCGTTGTTGGTCATGGACGTAAGGAAGGTTTTGGTCAGATCAATAACCGGGTTATCCGTGCTGTTTCCGTATGAATTCACGACGGTGGTAAAGCCGGCACTCAGTGCCTTTGATATATCCGATAGCAGAACCTTCTCTGTCCCGGTCAAACCAGAAAAGGGGTGGCTGTGTGCCTGCCCCGTATCTGCCGCGAGTGTTATAAGCCCCTGGACAGTACTCAACAGCGTACTAAAGCCAATGGAAGACATCACCAGTTTGCCATTGGCGTCGTAATAAGGAACCTCGTTCGGCACCGGTGCCGGGAATTGCAACTCATCGCCGCTATAGGACACCGGAAGCTTGATCGCCAAACCAATTTGATCGGCCTGTTCCTGGTTCTGAATGGTCAGGAGGTCAACGGCGGTTTCAATAACATCCGCAGGCATCCCGTCCGATATGGCAAGGTCCGTCTGTTGCTCCAGCGGTGTTGCGCCTAAAATGGTGATGGTTTCCCCGGTCACCGGAGCCGTTGAAAAGGTAACCGCCCCTCCGTTGGCTGTCCCGGCTCCACTAACGGCAGAGGGAACAACGACGTTCTCAAGCCCAGCCAGAGACGTAACCACTACCTTCAGATGACTGTCGGCCAAGAACTTGAAAGGTACGGCAAAAACCACGGTAGAGCCATCTCCGCTATAGGAGGCTCTCCGCGGTGTCGCAGAAATTGTCATATCAGATTTTCCCAATAAAAAAACCTCCGCTAAAGAGCAGAGGTTGAGACCTGTTTATCCAAGAACGATTATAAAGGGTGAGAAGAAGAGCTACAATTCATCACGCTCTCATCATTTTTTCTTTAAAGCTGGAGTCAGTAAGCTTGAAATCAATGTCTTTGGAGTAATATTACCAGTCATACCTTCCCAAATGTCAGCATCAGGATCATAGGCTAGACGAGCAATCAACGCATTCACTCCCCCTTCCACTGCATCTTTTAAAAGCTGAGTTCCCTGATTTTTTAGAATTTTATCGACAGGTATTCCCGTTTTTTCAGAGATCGCGAAGACATTTCCAACAACGCGATTGGCAAACCATTTCTTGGCTGGCTCCGGCAGAAATTTTACGAGTTTATCTATTTTTTCAATTGTGACACCTAATACAGCTCCACCAAGAACAGCAACGGATTTTTCCTTTGCACTAGCTTGATTGTTTTCAGCCCGAATTTTTTGCTTGTGAGCTCCATCACCTGCTGCCATGACACCTGCCATAACAGGATTAATGGCTGAAATTCCAATTTTGGTTAACACTTCGCCAGTATCATAGGCAAAATCAGTTATCCAATGTTGTTGATCTGGTTTAAGTTTTTTTGAGATGTCAACAGCTCCATCTCCAACAGTATGGAACCCCTTAATTAAAGCTTTTGAGGGGTCAAGCATCCATCCAAGATGGTTTTCTTCTATAAAGGTCGAGAGTACTTCAGGCACTAGCTCCTGAAATTGTGTTTCGGAAATTCGGCCAGAACTTAGTAGAATCACGCCAGGCCACAAAGCAGGAAATAAAGAGGCCTCTATTGCTCCAGGAGCCAACGCATCAACAGCTTCAATGATATCACCTAATCCGCTAATAGAAGAGCCTATAGCGTTAAGTCCCCCCGCTGCCCCTGCGTTGACAATATCATCCAACCCTGGGAAGTATTGCTGAGAAAAATCTGGAGGATTGATTGTTCCCTTCGCAATAAGCTTACCCAGTACGGTTGCAACTTCGTAATGCTCTAAAGGCCTAGGACCATTGAACCGAGTACTATGTTGCTTTCTTCTGTTTACTTCCGGTTCAACTGCTTCATAAACAGCCATAAAGGTTTGTGCGTAATTACCTTCCGAATTTACGTCATATCCACTAGAAATAACGTCTTTGATAATCGAATAATTTAACTTTTCCTCGGCGCTAGGAGGTCTAGACTGCATTTCTTCTATTCTGGTAGTATCATCTTCGTAATATTTATTTGTCCCCAAAGAAGGATTGCCCTTTTTAAAAAGGTCAGGAGCAGTCATCCACATCTCAAGACTTGCAACCATTGACTGAGCATGCCTCTCCTCAGTGGGAAGTAAGGAAACATACCTTTCGCTGTTAACATCCCCAATACCGGGAACATTTATGATAGACCTTGTAACTCTTCCAGATGCATCCCTAAATCCACCTTGAGGGTTCCGACTTACTATCTTCCTTGTGTTAAATTTATCATCATCAAAACCTTGGCCCGGTGTATATCTTAAATATTTTTTCGCATTTCTCGGTAAGTTAGGTCTCGTAGAAATGGGATCATAAAGGACACGCCCCATATCATCTACCAATACAACCTTGTAACTTGGGGTGCCCGTTTCCTCTAAATCAAGAGCAGTCTGTTCATCTTCAAGAATGGTAATTCTGAAACCTTTAGGGAGAACTAATTCCTGTTCGGCTTTTTTCTTAAAATCTTCTTGTACAGAAGAGTCATTAATACTTTTCCCGGAAAACAGATCATTAACATCATTCGGAACAGAGACATTTTCCGCCCCCTCTTCATTAAATATTCTGTCATCATAAATATCTGGAGAATTCTTAATATTATCTCCATTAATAGAATCATCCCCAACACCACCAATAAAAAACTCTCCCCCTCCTTCTCCAGATATTCCACCTACCCGCCCATGCCCATCCTCTAGATTAACAACCTCACCATCATCGCGCATAGTATTGACAATGCCTTCGACTTCAAAAGGACCCACTTGCTTATTATTTAGCTGTTCAAATTCTTCAATTCGCTCATCAATTCTCGTTCTGAAGTCTGCAAAGTTGGCAGATTCAAGTTCATCACGCCCATTACCGCCTGTGATCTCTTTCCAAACTCGTAACGCCAACCGATCCCGCAATTTAAAGTGCGCTGTTTCGTATGGATCTGGCACAGCCTGTTGCATAGCCATTACCTGGCCGATTTGCTTTCGGCTTAGATCTTTAAAATAATGCGACAGGTCTAATCGCTGGAAAGCTTCAGGATCTGAAACCCGCAACGATTTGATTTCATATAGAGCCTGAGTTCCCTTTCTTCGGGTAAAGTCGTCGTGGGCAGGCCTTCGTTCTATGTGTGTCTCAATTTCACGACGAAGGTTCTCGTCCGCATCCAGAGGAATATCTGTAACCTCTGCAACCTCCCCAATTTCCAGAATTCCGCCCCAAGCCGTATAGCGGCTTTCCCGTATTGCTTCTCTTTGAGCACGTGCTCTTTTACGTTCTTGGCTTTTAAACAGGGATAGCGCTTCATTAGCCATGTCTGAATCCGGGAGCTGTGACATCGCCTCGAATTGCTCTTCATTGGACAATCCTGCTGCAGCCATCTCATCCAGAAACCTTGTTACCCTGGCTTGAAGCAGACCTTTTGTTGCTAGATCCTGGAAATAGGCTTTATCCGGGCCATCAACATAACGACCTATATTGATCCCAGCCCCGGTTGCCGGATCAATACCATCCAGCAAGGTTTGCAACTCACCATAGTTTCCCTGTTTGGCATGCCCCTGTAATGCAAAGGATAAAAGGCTTTTGCGTGCCTGTGCACTTTTTTCAACAGCAGCATCGCGCCCAATCCCCGGCGCAAGATCGTTAATAGAACTGTCAATAACGACAATTGCATCCGTCAGAGTACTGGGATCTGCTTCAACACCCGCATTATATTTCTCAATATGGCGGTCAACGGTCGCATGAATTTTTTCAGTTAAAGCCTGCTTTTGAAAAGCCCCAAAGGCTTCTTGATCATACCCAATTTTCTCATCAAGCTTCCGACTGAAAATTGTCGCAGCTTCCGGATTTTCAAACTCTTGCCGTGCCAGGATTTCTCCCTTCTTTTCCGCATAGGCAGTACTTACTTCCAGATTTATTTTATCTGGCGACTTTTCGGTAAACCCAAGTTGATCACGAACGGTTTGATAAATACCCGAAGTAAACTCTGACAATTCCTCATAAACATCAACATCACGCAATTTTTCTTGAAGAAATTTAGACGCCTCTGTCAGGTCTGCTTTAAATCCATCAACAAACGTCTCATCTACATCAGTATCAGACGACGTCTTTTTTTCTGGTGATGTCTCTTTATCCACAGATGCTTCTTCTTCAGGTTGTTTGGGGATCTTCTTTGCTAGCGTTTTAGACAGAGAATTAAGCCCATCCGAAATCGCATCAATATTTTCATCAGGCAAAGAGAAACCTGCGCTGGCTGGCGCACGACTATCAGGAATATTTGGCATTTTGGCTACCTTGAAAGAGCGAGCAGCAAAGCTCAGGACATAAAAATAGGCCCTGCAATCTTGCATGAGCCTTTGATGGTCTTTTATTTATGAGGGCGTATTTCTTTAAACTTTAAACCAAACCTAATCTTCAACGACCACGAACAAATTTATCGAACTTGAGGATGTAACAAAGCATTATGTGCATAGTCATTCAAAAAACTCGGAGGGTTGGTTTTTTTCTCAATATCATCATCAAAATCTTCGGCTCTAACATCGTTACTATTTAGTAATTTCCTCTTCTGATACGCGTCTTCTGATATTCGTTTTTGTATATCTTCGTCACTTACGAATATTTCCTCTGGTTCTTTAACAAAGTGAACTCTTTGATCTATCGGTTTGAAGTAACTAGATTCAGTATTCTCCTTTTGAGTTTCAGATAAAAGATCTGTGCCAAAAATTGGTTCTGAATCTGGAAAAACTTCAAGTTTTGAAAAATTTCGTTCCAAGTATATAGATCTAATTTCACGTGTTTTATTTAACTCATCACTCTCTTCTTTTGAAGCATACACAACGTGAGAAGGATAAGAAGATTCCAATTTTGATTCAGGAGGAATCCTATTTTTATTACTATCTGTATACGTTTTAATTTCGGGCAATGGTGGAATGGGCATATACCACTTCTGCTTATTACTATTGTAACGCCAACCATCAACATGATTTGGGTCGCCAATGAAATTTCCTAAAATTACTCTAGCCTTAATCTCTTTCTTTATCAGAGAAGGCACAGGAGATTTCCAATTGAACCATAGGCTTTCTCCTACCTCATAAACATCTCCTTCAGAAATCTCAGACCCGATCGTGAATCGTGCAGCAGCAGCATTAATTGCAATAAACTTTTCCAATGATTCTGGAGACGCCATTATCTTCTGCCCTATAGTCTCACCGTCATCAAATGTATGATCCCAATAGTAAAATGCTCCTCCCCAACCAGCAAGATCTTGACCTCCTTTACTTAGAGCTCCTTTAATCTCAGCGTTAATTATTTCCCCTATTCCAGGTACTGTATTATTTTCCAGTATATATCCAATAACATGCTTACCAATATCAGTTGTTGTATCGAAAAGACGATCCTGATTTTTATCATTCAGCAGGTTTTGACCTGAGATTTTCAAACCATATTTAGATAGCGCTCTGATAAATTTATTTGCCGAACTTTTTGGGTCATTACTGTTAATCTCTGCCGCACGTTCAAACCAAGTTAGTGTCTGATCATAAGTATCAGTGTCTCTATCCATCCCTAATATTTGAGGTTTGGTTTTTAGTACACGAAAAATTTCATTATATCCTTTATAGAAATCCTTTTCACCATTACTCGTTAAATCTTTGACCCGCTCCATGAGCTCATCGACCGTATTAGCTATTTCTTTTGGGGATTCAGGAGGCAATTTTGAGGCAGTCATTTTTTTACCTTAAAAGAACGAGCCGCAAAGCTCAGGACATAAAAAAAAGGCCCTGCAATTTTGCATGGGCCTTTGATGATTTTTCCTATTTAAAAACTTTTATACCAACAGAAGTTCACGCTTTCGATAAAGCTTATAAAAGTGATTAAAAACCGAGGCTGCAATAAAAGATTCAAATATAGAATCAAGAAAACCTTTAGCCCAACTTTCATAACCACATGCTGTTCGGACATTATTGACGATGATATCGCAGTCACGCGTACTAAATCCAAATGTTGAATTGCTTTCACGTGGAAATAAATGATCAAAAAAACTATAGATATCGTACGAGGCATACAAAATTAGGAAAATCAAAATAAAGTACAAATATCTGTCTAAACTAAAAATTTTCAACACATAGACCATAGCCAAAAATGGAAGCAGTCCCAGCATTAAAACATATAAATAAAGCATTGAATAACCCACCAACACCTGTCTCTTATACACATCTCCGAGCCCACGAGACCGAGGCTGATCTCG
>CAJXUS010000098.1 GCA_913060675.1 uncultured Rhodospirillales bacterium | reverse complement strand
ACGAGATCAGCCTCGGTCTCGTGGGCTCGGAGATGTGTATAAGAGACAGGCATAAGATCATTAATTAAAAAAACCTCACTTAAAAATTCTCCTGAACTATTCTGAGTAGGAGAGACCCAGAGTCAGGGAGATATTCTTCATAAAAAAATAGCCCGGGAAAATCCCGAGCTATTTTGTCGCCAGTCAAACTTAAAATACAAATAAATCTTCAGATACGAATTCCACCTAACCCGTGATGATCCGGAGTTTCAATCCATCCATCCCGCCAAGCATTCAAACATTCTGAAATGAGTTGAAATACGTTGGCGTTATATGAATCACGAATTTTACCCTCAAACTGCTTCTCACCATCTTCAGAGAAAAGCCTATATTTATAATCTGAACTTATTCTCCCAGTTCCAAACCCAGTAACATTCGCAATTTCAATGGCGCCGATTTGTTTTTGCCGATCATAATCTCCGCCAGATACCACATCAATTTTCACTAAAATCATATTCGCCTCACTCCCAATAAAACCAACACTCATTTATTTCTCTTGATGACTTTCCCCGCTTACCAAAGTTCAGCTTCTAGATATTTCCTTACTCTTATTAGGTCAGTTTTCATAACCTCACTTGCTGACCTTCCCTCAAAAGCCTTATTAGGTTTCTTGACCCAAGCGTACCCTCTTTCTGGATTACCAAACAGCAACCGTAACCCCGTATGTATTCTAAATGCTTCGGCTATCCTCTCCCCAACCCTGACATCAATCCCATCAATTTTTCCAACCTTCAGTGCTTCGTATTCATCCAGAGTACATCCGAGAATTTCACGCCCTTCCTTCTCGGTAAGTCCCCACTTATTGAATAAAACACAGATCAAATTCATCTCCTGTGGTTATGAAAACTAAACTGTTACAAGTGACCGGATACCTGATTTCATTTGAAGAATACCTTGGACCGATAAATCTCCTTTCCTTACAAGGATGTCTCCAAGCACCCTTGGTGGATCTCTTTGCAGATAGACCGATAGTTCACCGCCCAGAACCATCATTATCGCATCCAGGTGGCTTACTCCGTATTGCCGCAGCCCTGAAAATGCTTCGTTAATGCTAACCAAATTTTGAGTTGATATGCCTTTGCTCGTTACAGCCTTCCTAGCCAAACTATTTAAAAAGGCCTGTGGTGCTGTAGGAGCAAAAACCCAGTTCCTATTTCCATCGACATTCGGCCCGCGGACTGCTTTTAATAGCCCCTGAGCGGCCAAGTCATCCCCGACCTGACGACTGATACCAATAATCCGACAGAGTTCATCCAGACTGATCAGGCTATCCAGATAACCCTTAGCCTGATCAACATTCTCTGATGTGTAATTACGGTATTTCTTTTCTATTGATTCCAGCGTGACTGGTTTGAGAACACCAATGTCCTCAAGCCATTGAATTTTCTTCGGGCCAATTTTTAAATATTTCCCAGTCTCTTCACGGCTCAAAGTTTCTTTTTGGCGGCCTGTTCCCCACACAGATGTATGACCTTGATGTTTCACAGTTTGGTCATAACCGCGATCCCTGAGATAGTCCTTAAAGGTATCTCTAAAGAGCTTTAGAGATACGCTATATTCGGTACCATAAAGCCCTTTGTAGAGCGCCCCGAATGAGCCCTGAAGGCCCGCGCTTTTCTTTTTGGAGCTCAACAAATGAGCTCGATAAACATCAATCTGGTTCCAGAAATTATAAGGCCATTTATCGAGAAGTTCCGCGGCTTCTTTTGTTAACTCAGCGCGTTTGTCGAGTGGCAGCCCAGTCAAACGGCTACTTTTACGACTGTCTATTTTAAAGAGTATGGCACCAAGAAGAGAAATCACCTTGTGAAGATCGACCACATCCAGCTTGGCCATTGAGGCAAATGGCTCTGGCAGTTTTTTTGAAATCGCAGTACCTGCAGAGCTCTCTAGTGCCGCCATCAAACCCGTCAAGGCAGGTGAACAAGTACTCTTAAGCTCTGAAGAGCTCAATTCTTCTCCGCAACGACAGTGGCAAAGAGATGTGCGAGCCCAGGTTAAGTTTCTCCCGCAAGTGGGACATACCCCAATTAAAGCACAACGATGTTTTGGACAATGTGTATAACCCACAAGATCCCATACCTGCCTGTGATAAGGCCTTTCATCTAAACACTGCAGACATATCTTGCTTTTTGATAAGTCCACTAATTCTCTATCAATCTTTTGAGCCCCAAAGCCCAGAATAGTACCTTTGTCTGATTTCTCGACTAAATAACCCTTTTCCTTAAGCTCAGTTGATGATGTGTGTAAACACGGCTCAAGTATCTCTGAGTAATTCGCCAGCTTCACCAATCCAGAAGCTCCGCGAATATTAAAACCGAGAGCATTCGGCACAACGTTTATGGAGCTATATAGATTGCGACCTGAAAGCCGCAGGAGATAGCCGTGAAGGCTCTCTCCTGCCTCAAGAGGAGCCGTTAGAGGGATAGATAATCTCATTGATCCATCCCCAAAAAAGGATTCCCGTTAGATTTTTCTGCTTTATTAGCTAACTCGATAAAAGCCCCACTCAAAGAGGAGGGCGTTAATCGGCTTTCTTTATTTTCAAACGAAATTTCCGCTCCACGCTGAATCAATCTAATTGCACGACCTCGAAGTCTGCTGCTCCCAACCCAGAGAGCCTGGGCCATTTTCGGTTCATCTAGATTACTATCACCGTGAAATGGCAGCGCATTAGAAATGGCTTGTAAGAAATGAAGCCAATCCTCCTTAGCCTGCATATCGCCAATAATATTCTGGTTAAACTCCAAACGCCCCTTCAAACGTCTTTCTAGTTGCTCATTTTTTGAAAAAACACTGTTAAGCCTATCAAGCCCAATA
This sequence comes from uncultured Rhodospirillales bacterium, assembly GCA_913060675.1. Taxonomy (GTDB): domain Bacteria; phylum Pseudomonadota; class Alphaproteobacteria; order Kiloniellales; family Kiloniellaceae; genus Kiloniella. The sequence goes on along the minus strand of CAJXUS010000098.1, from coordinate 11,885 downwards.
AAAAGGATTGGAACCTTCCATACGTTCACCCCGCTCTTTAACCAATCGGCGACTTCATAAATCACCCTGCTGTTTTCCGTCTCAACCAGATGTTGCGCTTCATCAAATACAATTAAATCAACGCCTTCTTTTTCAAGAACGGCTTTTATTTTCATTGAAAGCTGAACACCGGTTGAGCGTGTATTCGCCCAACCAATATCCCCAAGACTATTAAGTATTTCTTGAGTAAATGCTTTAATTGAACATGATGTCGGGACATCCACTCGCAAAATATTCAATTCAGAATTTCGAGATATAAAATTCTCAATAAAAGTCGTTTTGCCCGCCCCAGAATCTCCTATTAAACACATACAAGACCCTTGCCGGGATTGTTTTTCCGACACTACATAATTTAGTAATCTTTGATGGGCCGAATGTGTTCGTTGGTTCTCAACAAACACATTTCGAATTTCAACGATTTGATTAAACTCATATTCCATTTTCTTACTCCTTAAATTAACTGTGAGTAAAAAAGATAGGATCATTTTTGAATTTTATATTTGTTTGAATAATTTTCGTAATTAACCGAAAAATTAAATTCATTTTCTTCCGAATTAAGCGTTGTATTTGAAACACTTATATTTTTCGAAAATTCAACATTTGATGAATAATTATTACTCGAATAAATATCATCAAATCCATTTGAGGAAGCTGGAATATTTTTTTGAGCCGTTTTAATTAATTTATCTGGATTACTAGAACCCGCTTGTAAGAAAATTCGCTTCGCGGGGGTTTTCCAGTTCTGGCCTTCAAAAAACTCAGCCTTACGCACCAACCGATCAACACTGTTTTTATTTTTGGTTTTACGAATAGCTCTATCTTTTGTTATCACTCGGTGCATATACGACGTCAAATTACGTGTATAGTCCTGATCACAAGCGGGTATTGAGATATAACGTCCATTATCAGGATCCTTGAAGAAAATTTCACTCAGGTCATCGGGGTCATAGCGAATTTCAAATTCATGACTTGTAGGGCAATTAGCTCTATAATATCCCAAGTCGGGCATGTTGTATTTCAAGCCAGATACTTCAAACCCATAAGGCTGAACTGTACGTGCGACTTGTCTCATTAGTTTATATTTAAACTGGGTCCCTAGATTTAGATAGCCAGACATGCCTTCCTTAACACTATCGTTCCACAATTCAAGTGGCGTCTGGTGAATACCTCCGTGCCATTCATTGGGATAAATTTCTGTAAAAAACTCCTTTGTCATGGCCTCGAATTCATCCAGCGTTAAGCTGGCTTCTTTTACAGAATCATAGCCTTCACGAAGTTTTATATCACCAAAGGTTGTCCCCTTAATCTGATGAAGATAACCCGTGTTAAGAGTTCTGAAGTAACGTTCGACATGGGCTTTTTGTGTAGGATCACCTGCCTCACAATACATAATGGTACACCCCATTTCCTCAGATGCATCAATCATCTCTTTGGAGTGGAACTCTGCACCATTATCAAGAAGTAACAAATCAGGAGGATTAAAGGTCGGCACCAGACCATTAGGATCAATTAGATCTGACAGACATTTACCAACACTACTAAAACTCGGCTTATCCAAAGAAATATAATAACCAACAATCATCCGTGTATATTGATCAAGAGCAATAGTTAGCCACGGCTTTGCAGTAAGCCCCTTACCAACCAGGACCACAATATCCATCTGAGTGTGATCCATCTGAACGCACTGCATGGGACGCTCTACAGGATCAGATTCATAAAACTGCTTAAACCGACGATCAGCTTCAGCTTTATCATACTTATGAACACATATGGTGTAAGGATCTCTTCTCTGAATTGCTCGTAATACAGTTGATTCGCTGGGCAAATCTACCGCATGAACAGGTAATACTTTCTCATTGTATTCAGCAAGTATTCTAAATACTTCCGCTCTAATCCGATCAACACTAACCCTCTCTCTTCGCATATAGATTCGATCAATTACATCATCTATCGTATCAATCACCTTATTCGGTAATCTTGGCGTAGAATTGCCTTTCTTGCTGTGTGCGGGAATCAAGGCCCTAATATCTTCTCCCGCATTTTTATATGCCTCAAACCATCTAGAAAGAGTACGTACGCTAAAAGGCTTCTCTAGGTTATCCTCAACTTTAATTTCCTCTAGGACCTCTTCGTATTCGTATTCCGCATACCTTTTTGACCCGAATTTCGATTTCAAACGGCGTATATATTTGTATCGATTAAGCGCTACGGTTTTGTACTTATCAGAGTAAGCATCAAACGCCTTGGATTGGATACCTCCATCAAAAAACCAGGTGCCATTCTTGACTTCTAATTCTCCACTTTGAGTAAATGCAACAAAATCACGTGTCGGGAGGCTCATAACCTCACCTGTATCTACTCTCTCTAATTGGATATTTCCTTTTAATTGCTTGATGGGCACATAGGTCAGCCCTTTGAAAACAACTTCTGCATCTGTAGGTAAAGCAACCGACGGCATCATAATTCCCATGATTTATCCCTCCACTACTGAATTTAATGAAACAAAAGATGCAGATGTTAATTTCTTCGAATGGTCGATAATTAGGAAGCCAGCCCAAATAAGTGCATAAACCACTGGCGTAGGAAGGTAAGAACTAAGCTCTTTGATCGTAGTCTCACGACGTTGTGCCAAGTAATTCCTGGTAATCACCTTATGATCATCGGTTAAAGGTACCCGTACATATCTGAGGAGCTCTTTAGCATTTGAAAGACGCGGTTGTTGTTTAATATCAAACTCAGTAAAAATTTTATAATAATGACCTTGCTCTCTATATACTTCTGCGACAGCGGCGTAGGCAGCTTCAGTTTCCTTGTTTTCAAGCCTCTTATAGGGCTTCACTTCAAAGAACTCCTCGACACCATTCTGTAAGGCCACAAAGTCTACAGTGTTAATATGAGACCTTTGATGACGAGTATAAGTGACCTGCTTAGGTTGCTCACAATAAGCTTGCACGGCGGGATCAGCTTCAAACAAACGGATGGCATCAAGCTCAAGCGTTGATTCATAACCGATCATTCGGTTCATCTTCGTACTTGGAAAATATCCACAGTATGTCCCCTTCTTTTTACGAACAGGGTTACGAACGGGTGTGTAATTAAAATTAATCATTGTTTTCTCCAAACTTAAATTTCAGTTCAGAAAAAATAGGGTCGTTTTTGAAATTAATTTTTGAGCCGTATTTTATGTGTTTAATTAATTAAACAATTAAATACTCGCTGAATTATTGCCCTATTTTTTTAAATTAAAATAAGCACAGCCAAGACGAGCCTGGCTGTGCTCAATTATTTAATCAACAAGCTAAATCAACAAGTTGGGGTATTTTTGAAATTGAAACAAATAGATATTTAATTCGAAGGGAATTTTCGGAATTTAATATTTCCTCCCCCATCTCGCCGGCGATATAATTTTTAATTTTAAATTCGGATTTAAAATTATCAGCCTGAAGTAATTTTTCATACTCCTCGATTAAGTCGACAACCATTTGTTTGGCATCTTCGCGGGCAAAGGCTTCCGCTGGATTATAAGCAGAGCAGCTTTTAATACTGTTAGCTAAAGAAAAGGCCTCTTCAAGCCACTCACTCGCCTCAACCAGCCTTTCACGCTGTGCCTTAGGAAGGTTATTTGGAACAGTCCAAACAATGTCCCAAATTTTTTCTGAAAGAATAATATTTATAAGAGTTTTATTCATGAGAAATTCCTATAACGGTTTCAGATAAATAAAACATAGGGTCGTAATTTTGGGATTTTGATATTTTTTTGGATTATTTGATTAATTAATTACGCAACAAATTATTGTTCATTTTCATCCAATTAAAATAAACCACAAATATTCTCTTTTAAACAGATTTCACCATGTGGGATAATCTTCGGATGACTTTCATTCTTTCCAACCTTTGCTCACGGGTTATTTTACCCTGTTCCTCATCTTGAGTTAATTTATCAGCAAGACGAGCAATGCCTTTAATAATTTTGGTTTTCTTATCTTCAATGGCCCTTTTACGTCGGACATTGACCCTACTTGGACGATTCAAAAGCATTTTTTTTATCATATAATTAACCGGACCAGCCCGGTGAATTATATTTCCATTGACATCAACTTCTAAAAATTCTTTCGCTTTACGCTCAAATCTGTCCAAGTATCCAATGCCTCCAACAAACGAAGGCGCATCATCCTTATTTTTCTGGCAGGGCCAATCTGATGTTTTTAGTACATTACACTTAGGGCAAGATAGATAAAGGTTATGAGGGTGCGCTTTTAAATTATCGAAATGCTCTTGAGGGCGAAAATGATCTAGTTGCATGTCATCTCCTCCGTACTCTTCTGATGTAATGTCACAATATACACATCTATGCTTACAATCTTCAGCAACTTTTTTGTGATTTTTTTTATAATCAGCATAAAACACCTCACGATTGTTGTGATAGTCGACCTCATCACGACGAGTCAAATCAGGAAAATACATTTAGTTAAGTTTCCCCAACTCTTCTAATTTGACTTCAATCTCTTTTAGAAGTTCATTTTGCTTATCAAGCTCTTCAGAAGTACCAGACACCTCAGACGAAAGAACCGGCTTTACGCGAATAATATCAAGCTCTTCATACTCCTTTTGCTCAAGTTCTGTTAACCCTTGATTTATGGACTTTAGTAATAGTTTATCAAACCGAGTTGCTCGCTTAGTCTTAATGTCATTAAAAGAGTTTATGTGCCTTCTCATTAAGGATGCGTATTGATCTGTGTTATCAGGGATACTCACGTTGCTTTTATCTATGATAAATTCAACTGATCCTAAGGGTTGTTCTAGTAAAGAAACCTCACTAGTCAGAATGTAGAGAGGCATTTTACTATCCACTACACGAATAGCTTTTACTAGATCCGAGCCCTGATAATCAGTCGCTTGTGCCACTTGTAATTTTTCGTCAATAATTATTGATACAACACCTTGATAATTTTCAAGTACTGCCATCATTTCTTTGATTGAACCACTCGGTTCTATAGCGATAACTTCGTATTCTTCCCCAAAAATATCCCCAAGAATACCTTTATATATTATACGAGAATCTTCTTCGTCATCGATGTAAACTATTGTTTCTTTCATGCTTTTTCGCTTTTTGGTATTTTTATTTGAAATTCAGCGCCGCCCAATTCACAACGAGGTATGGCAAAAATAGTGCCATTCATATGCTCTTCAACATGAGTTTTTACGATTGCAAGCCCCATTCCAGTACCAATTGAGGTTCCATTTTTGTCCCGTTTACCACTACTCATGGGAAGGAATATAGTTTCTTCAGCTCCAGCCTCTAAACCAATTCCAGAATCTTTAAAGCTTAAGAGAAATTCTGTTTCATTGTCAGATATATCAACTGATATTTGAGGGTTATTTCTATGAGGATTCATTTCAATAGCCCAAATTGAATTAGTCGTCAGATTGATTGCAATACTCTCCCAATCAATCTCAAATGCATACACTTCGTTTTTGCTGCTGGTTGACATAATATTAACAGTCGCATTGACTTTCATCTTATTGAGTGTCGTAGCAAACATTTTGAATACATATTCAAATACTTCTGGAATTCTTACCTTTTTTCTTTTTCTTTTATCTGGCTTGATATTCTCTAAAGCGAAGCGGGAAAAATTATCAATATACCGGGCACTTTCTCTAACTATTTTTATATATTTAATAGGCTCCTCAAGTTTATCATTCAAATTTTCTATACCACCTAGGCGGGATAAAGCAAGAGTTGATCCATTTAACACCAAGCCTGAATGCTGCCTAACTTCATGGCCAAAGCTTATGGTTAAGATCCCTATTGACGCTAAGTTGGAAAGAGTATTCTTTTGTTCCTCTAATTGGCTTTTCTCATCTCTTAGAGCCTCGAAATAACGTGCTTCAGCCTTTTGCTGCTTCTCTCTTGCAACATCAAACTCTTTTAGTCGAACAGCAATATTCTGAGCATGAGAAATTTTCTTCTTCTTCTTTTTACGACTTACTTTCGATACCGATTCCTTTAGATGCTCAAGAATATTTGAGACGTCCTCGTTGGACTTTAACAAAGAAGCTGCCAATTCATCAGATAGGTCTGTATTTCGGGTCCCGGCAGCATCTTTCTGAACTAGTAATTCAAGAGTTTCAATAATCTTTAAAACAAACGTTCTCAGCTGAAAAAACGCTTCATTCTCGACAATTCCCTCACGGTTCGCTTGATCGTCAAGAATTGCATTTGTTTCACGTGATATAATAACGGAACCAACTATTTGGTGCGGGCCAATTTTCCATCCAAGTTGAGATATTCCTCCTGGGCTAGCTGCCTTTCTCAAACCTAAATCAAGCCAATCCCCCTTGCCTGATGGCTCCCCATAAGGGCGCACCCTAAAGCCATCCCTGTACAACCGAACACCTTGATTAAGCCTCATAAATTTCTTTAGATCTTTAACTCTAAGGTTGAGTTTGTTAAGGTCTGTAGTGTCCTGAGCAAGATAATAAAACTCAAACTCTATTGGGCCGAAAAGCGGCCTATGGCCGGAATTTTTAATCCAAAGATCCCAAGCAAGCCTTTTTTGATCAACATCTTCTTGCTTTTTGTTGTTCGTATAACAAACCGATACAAACCCATTCTCATCAACAGAAGCTTTTACTTTCCACCTAGCAGCATTAAGTACTCTTTCAGAGCTTAAAACCTTCTCATTTTGAATACCTTTAAGTTTGGTTTTCAAATTAATGGAAAAATCATTTTTAGATTGAAATGGTGAAACTAACAAACGAAGTTCATTTTCGAGAAGATCCAAAAACTTATCATCCCATTGATCTTTAAGTCCTAATAGGACCATTCGAGTACCTGAGCTATTTAAATCAAAAAACACTTCTCCATATTTATCTTTAATCGGCAATTCAACCTCGTAAATCTCGTGATGAATTTCAGATAAACTTTGGTTAGTATTTTCAAATTTCTTCCAATCAATGTTTAACTGGAGCGCTTTGTCCATTCCTTTGGTTTTAGTGTATAGAACTAATTTTTTGCAAAGCCGATCAATACCAAGACGGCCTAATCCCTTTGCGCCAGTAAGAACCCTTTCTTTTTCAACTGAACGCTCTCTAAGTGATTTATTATCAGTCCCAATTTTCAACCAATGATCAATAAGTGTCTCTTCGTTCATTCCGTTACCATTGTCTTCGATAACTAAAGTTGAAGATGAAAACTCTCTTACATTGAAATCTAGTGTTATCTTTTCAGCATCGGCGTCATAAGAATTTTTAATTAATTCTGAAATTGCGACTGTTGAACTTGATATACTTTCACGCCCAAGCTGTAGTGTTACACGAGCAGAAAACTCGAAAGGCTTTTGTGCGATCAGTGAACGTTTCATAGGGGGATAGCTCGTATGATAGGGATTTGATTAACGATGCCTACTGTTAAGTGGCGACACCTGATTCGATCGTTCAGAAAATCATTTGTCAGAGAGGATTTAAAAATCTTAAGTAACTTTCTACATTCTTTAAGTGTAGCGCGTTTAGGCTTTATAACAATCATATGATTTTCTACTGCTACAGGCATCTTTCCTGAGATGATTGTGCCTGATGCTCTATACTTGTCATCAGGTCTGGAAGTTCTACGTATAACGACAAAAGGCGGTTTAATTACCCGCCCAGGAAATTGTCGATATTCATCAAATTGTTTTACAGTTTTCCATAGTGGTGCATTTTTTGAGTGAATGTATGGATGTGACAAACCGATTAACGGATCTCGATATGCGACAAGAGGTCCCACACAAACATCAAATTGCTCAGAAAGTTGAATATAATCACCCAACCGCGGGAACCAAGACACGTCATTACAATCAGATTTGAGAGCACCGCGCAGTAAAAACACATCTACATCTGTTTTTGCATTAAAGAGGCCAGCAAGCTCACAATCCCCACAAAAATTTTGGGATATAAATCCTCGCCACCCCTCATAGCGACTTCCTGATCTTAGTACATCTGGTAAGATTGCACTTATTTGGCACATCAAGGGAAGGTTACGGACATAATGTTCAAACACAACACTCGCAGCATTAACTTTTCCAGTTTTCCAAAAATTAATTTTTGGTGACTTCCAATTTGAGAAAGGTGGATTCATTATCACATGAGTTACGTCAGCTAAATCTACTCTTCCCACCAACATTGCGTCTTTAACTTTAATTCCACTAAGGAGTTGCAACGCACTATCTAATGAACAATCTTTTTCAGCGCCTCGATTAAGCGCTTCTAATACAATCCTTAACTTCGCAGCTTCAATGAAAGATTTGTGTAAGTCATATCCTCTTAAGACTGCCCCCCAAGCAGTTAAAGTACTTAATAGCGATTGCTCAACGCCTAGTTGCCTTGAAACCTCAATTAACAAGTTTCCTGCACCGCACGTTGGGTCCAAAACAACAGAGTTAAGAGTGATAGCTTTTGTAAAGCCCAAGACAGCCGCAGTAGATAATCGTTGACCAGTAAAAAAACTTCCCGCCTCTCTCATCTCCTCTATAGAAAGGCATTTCCGTAAAATCCCGTCTATGGAATCAAGGTCAACCATTTCTTTCAATTCTCGAGATCCATGATCATCTAAAAAGAATTCAAAAAAATCCCTCAAAGCATAATTATGGGCATTGAACTGATTCATACTTATTCTCAAATTACTGCAGAAATATTGATCTTATTTTATACGCAGAAAAATAACAAATTATAATAAATATATATGTAAATACATTATCTTATTGATTAAATAGAATTATTTATCAGATCAATTTTTAGTTATTTTTATTATTCTGCAGACAGAGATACATCTATTTTAGTGATATAGTGAATGTATAATTAATTATTCAAGGAATATGAACAATTCAATAAAGTTAAAATCGCCAACCGAAATCGATATAAAAATACAAAAGGCGTTACCTTTAAGTAGATTTTAAAAATCTTACTTTCAGAAATTATCTTATTATTACCTAAATATATTATCTGGTCCCCTCCTTCGAATTTAACAGGTTCGCACCTTATAAAGTTCGAATAAGGTAAAATATCTTTTAGATTTAAAAACTCGAGAGGGGAATGTTTATCATACGGTCTCGGTGAACCTATTTGAGAGAACACTCTTGCAAAACGGTCCCCTCTTCTTTTAGCTAATATAGGTCTGACATGAGTAGGATATGGAGTTAAATCAGGGTGATCAAATGCTCCAATAACCCAAAGGCAATCAGGCTCCAACTTCATTGTAAAACACTAAACCGGGGGTTATAGAACCGTATTTTCGGTACAATTTTCTTCTTAATATTTTCAACTAAAGGAATTTTTTTATAGGTATTTGGAATAAGTATGGATTCTATATGCTCAGCACGAATGACAAACTTATCGGTCAAACAAAACTCGATACTCCAATTAGTTTGTTCAGCAGATCCCCTCAAAGAACTCAAAACAAGTGGATGCAAAAACTCTTTACACGATTCCACAAAACTAAGGCTTGGCCTTTTTGAAAACAATTTACTTTGCTCTAAATCTGTTAACTCACCTATTTTATTTAGTATACTTTCAAACTCATTATATTTTATTCGAATATCTCTATAATGATCAGACGAAATGAATCTATTAAATCCATTTCTTACCCCACCGCTATCACCCACAGAAGCCCAGCAAAAATTTTCCTTATTATCCCAGAATAAATCCTGATTAATTGTGATCAGAATTGAGCCTTCAGGTGTGATCGGCGATGTGGGTGGGCTTCCTAAATAAAAAAACTCCAGTGAACCCTTTGAACAGTTTTGTAATCGCTTACTCGGCATTTTTGAGATTGCTTCAAGTATACGAGGCCTACTCAATGTCAACATTTTTGAAAAGTACATTAAGCTGACTTTGATTTGGTAAACATTTTTTCCCACTTTTTATTCTGAGAAGACAAGATTAAGTCTAACTCCTTCTGATACTCCCAATAATCAATGCCCTCAGGCCCCTCAATTGCTATATCAAGCTTCAATCTTTCATATAAATTTTTTAATTCACCAACGGTTGAGACATTTTTTTGAAATCTATCTTCGTATCCAAATGTTGATAACAAATCAGAGCTAAGGGTTGTAATTGATGTTGTAATGACAGCAGCAATAATAAGATACAAGTTATACTCTGCAAATTCCTTATAACCTGAAAATGATACTAAAAGGATTGAAATTACTCCAGAAATAACACGAACAAATTTATATCTATTCTGCCATATCATATTCCTATTACGCTTTTTTTCCTCAGAACAAATTCTTTTTTTAATATTATTTTTTAGTGTAAATATTGGAGTATTTTCAGAATTCATCTTATTAAGCCTAGCCCCTATTAATTACATACCGAATATGTTTTTGAGAATAATATCAAGTCTGCAAGACTACACCAATGTCACCAGCTTAGAAGATACTTATCGCTAATGATATTAGCGTGGTGTGTAGTTAACAAATGTTCCCAACAGATACTACATTTACGATTAAGGACTCTATAGAAAATAGTGAGGCAAGTGTTATTGGTTACTTAAATAAGTGTAAAAAGTAACCGACTTTTATTACTCTCTATTTACTCCTGTTTATTGCAAAAGGTGCCGCTTTGAAAATACTGAGGCACAATGGACATGTTTGCTCTGAGAGAGAGACGTTCTTATTCGTGGTAGGGAAAAACAGGCTTTTTTACCTCGATGACAGCTTATGAGTTATTCGTTCAAGCAAAATCAATAACTTAACATCGATTTCGACGACAACTTCTTTGACGCCCTACACCCTATATAACTGGTGATCCCGACGCGATTCGAACGCGTGACCCTCAGATTAGGAATCTGATGCTCTATCCTGCTGAGCTACGGGACCACTTGTACTCTGTATAATAGAGAGATCCGTCGCTGCCAAGGGGGGAAGGTGTGTGAATTTATTGATTTCGCCCATCCGTAATCAGACTTTTTATCTTGTGTTTAATCTTGCCCTTTATCTGATCGAGATCTTCAAGACAAAAAGAACCCCAGCAGTATGGATACCACCGGGGTTTTGAGTTAAGGCACGTTACTGACAGGGTGCCTTTGGGAGTTCCTTAGTCATCTCACTTAATTTTATCTCTTCGTTGCTACATCGCTTGTGTAGGTTAACTACACCTCACTCTTTGCGTCCCGACTTAAAAGACAGAGGGATAAAAGCAAATTGAAATGACTTTATTTTTCAAATCAACACATTGATCGCATCAGACACTCGCGGTTTCTGTGATGATGCTATTGTTATCCAACAGATCCTGAAGGCTTTGTCCGCCAAAGTCTGCGGTGGCAACACGGTCCCAACCGCTGTCTGCACCATTGCATGACGGGCCATCACCGTTCTGGATCAGAAGATCATTGCCTTCAACACGCAGATAGTTATCAAGGGCGTCGCCTTCACCACTTGCTTCATAACCAACATCACCCAAGAGATCAGCAACGTTAATCACATCCCCTTCGTCGGCGTTAAAGTCAAAGATACGATCAACCCCACGATCAGAAGTAACCATAAAGGTATCCGCACCAGCACCACCAAGCAGGAAGTCACTGCCCGCGCCGCCGATCAAGATATCATCGCCTTCGCCGCCAATCAGAAGATCAAGGCCACGTCCGCCGTCCAGCGTATCGTTTCCTTCATCGCCGAGGAGGATATCACGACCTCTGCCGCCCGACAGATTGTCATCACCGCCACGGCCCCATAGAACATCATGGCCCCGTAGCCCTGAGATCGAATCATTACCTTCTTCACCCATCAGATAATCACTTCGCATCGTACCTGTGATTGGGTCCTGTCTCTTATACACATCTCCGAGCCCACGAGACCGAGGCTGATCTCGTA
>CAJXUS010000097.1 GCA_913060675.1 uncultured Rhodospirillales bacterium | reverse complement strand
ACGAGATCAGCCTCGGTCTCGTGGGCTCGGAGATGTGTATAAGAGACAGGCATAAAATAGATTATTACTAACAATAACAACTTAAGATTGCCAAACAATATAAATTTTTATATTTAATAAATTAAAATTTTACTTAATTTTCATAAATTTTACTAATATTTACTTTGTTTTATTTATATTCGACTCCGTATAAAGCGACAATAAAATATTTAAGCCTAAGGCCCCTTAACCCCTCTCCGAGCCTTCTTAATAAGACACCCCTTTGAAGAATTTCTGCTTAAGGCTTTGACGAACTTATCCCAGATAGACCGCATCAGTTACTTCACAATGCAGGTAATTTTGTAGTGTTGCCGCTGTCCATAAGCATGAATAAACCAAGAAAAGTTAAAATAGAATGCGAATACAAATACTGGATTTACAAATATTGCATCTTTCTAGATTACAAATTAATCAACCTGAATAAATCTGAGTACCCTCTTCCAAAAGAGGCAACTGAACAGGAATAAACAATAGAAGTAATAAAAACCCTATGAGTTGGGAATACGCGGAATAACTTTGATCTCAAAATCAAACCCAGCCAACCAGTTCACCCCAATCGCAGTCCAATTTCGATAAAGTGGCTCACTGCAAACCCTATTCTTAACGTCCATGATAGCCTCGAACTGGCTTTCAGAGTCAGTATGAAAAGTTGTAACGTCGACAATATCGTCGAACGTGCAACCTCCCGCCATTAAAGTTGCCTTAAGGTTCTCGAACCAAAGCTCTACTTGGCGTTTAAAATCAGGCTCAGGTTGGCCGTCCTTCAAGCTCCCGATCAGACCAGAAACAAATAACAGATCCCCAGATTGAATCGCTGCTGAATAACCATACTCCTCATAAAGCGAATGTCTCTTAGCGGGAAAAATCGGCTTTCTTTTACTTACTGCTTGCTCTCTATTTTGAAACTAGGGTGTGTCTCAATTCAATACCTTGCTGTATATGATTTTTTTATGATTCATAGCTCCCAATTAGGGAGTTTTAGATAGCACGATTTGATTTAGGCGATGCAGAATGGTTGGTTCTTGAACCTTTACTTCCGAAAAAAGGTAGAGGTCCGGCCCGTCGGGATGACCGTGTTATTCTGAACGGGCTTTTTTATATATTGCGTAAAGGCCGCGCCATGGCGAGATCTTCCTGAGCGTTACGGGTCCTCACACCACGGTCTATAACCGTTTTGTGTGCTGGGGAGAACGCGGTGGTCGGACAAGTAAGGTTCACGCGGCCGTAGATCAGAAAGGCCGCACGATCCGTCTTTCGATCAGTGCTGGTCACGTTCATGACAGCAAACTGATGCCTGATTTCCATTATTGGGCAGTACCACCTTTGGCCATTGTTGCTGATAAGGCCTATAGCAGTCATAAAATCAGAAAAGCTACCGCTGATAAAGGCGCTCTGGCTGTCATTCCCACAAAAAGTAACGCCAAAAAGCCGATCCCTCACGATAAAAACCTTTATGCAATACGGAATATTGTTGAGCGTTTCTTTTGCAAAATGAAGGATATGAGGCGGCTGGCAACAAGGTTTGAGAAAAATGCAGCAAACTTTTTAAACATGCTATGCCTGTTCTCGATTAGATGTTGGATCAATTGAGTCCACACCCTAGTTACTCAAATCTATATAATTGAGAATTGATCTTGTTATCTTTCTAGATCAACCGATTAGGATTTTAAGGTGAATTCTAGTGCCTGTTTAACCTTGTGTATTCCCTCTGAAATATGCGCTTTTTCAATCGCAGTATACCCCAATCTAAAATATTGTTTTTTGGGTAGGGCATCAAAATAGTAAATACTTCCCGGCTCAAGAACGACACCTAAATTAAGGGCGTGGCGCAAAAGCTCTTTACTGTCCAGTTCATCTGGTCCTTTTACCCAAAAACTTGAACCTCCATTTGCGTTTTGAAAACGAAGCTCTACTTCCGTAAGAGCATTTTTCATTTCTAGCCAGCGGCTTTTATAAATTTTTCGCAACCTTTTCCGTAAGGCATCGTGATGACCCAAAGCCAGAAAGAGTGCCATGGTTCTTTGGTTGTTTGTTGGTGTGTGTCGATGCATTAGGCGTCCAAGTGCCCGTGCTTCTCGGATAATGTGTGCTGGCCCAACGAGATACCCGAGGCGTAACCCAGGAAAAAAAGATTTTGATAAACTGCCGACATAAATGACTCTTCCTGTGCGATCTAATGATTTGATTGCGGGTGTTGGAGAGCTTTTGAAGTTCAGTTCCGGCTCATAATCGTCTTCAATTATCACCATATTATTTTGTTCGGCTTTTTCCAAAATTTCCTTACGGCGTTCCAAAGGCATAGTAACCGTTGTCGGGAATTGGTGGCTGGGGGTGACTGTAATGATGTTGCAGTCATCAAGTTGCTGATCGGGAATTAATCCGTGTTCATCCAGTTCTAGGTATCTGATACGCGAACCAATCATTTGGATGATGTTACGCAAATCCGGATACCCAGGATTTTCGACGCCGAAAAGGGTGTTGTTGTTTAAAAAAAGCCGGGCAAGTATATAAAGGCTATTTTGAGCACCTGCAGTGACGAGTATTTCATCTTCGCGCGCATGAATTCCCCGGGTTGGAAGTAATCTCGTCCTTATTTGTTCGACTAGAAAGGGATCATCAGTCCCCAATCGATCTTCAGTCCAGTCAGCCATGGCATTAAGGCTCAGTGCTTGACGAGAACATTCCCGCCAAGCGGCGATGGGAAATAGTGATTTATCCACTTGGGCTGTTACAAAAGGATAGGGATAGTCTCGCCAATTTTCAGGTTTTTCAATATTCTGCTGATGGCTTGGGGTATGTTTGATGCGTAAAGTAGCATTAATAGCTTCTGAAGTGGCCTTATCTTCTTTTTTAGTCTGCTCTTCTAAAGGGAGGGTTAAACGATCGCTGACAAAAATGCGACTGCGTTCTTTGGACGATAAAAAACCGTCATCAATTAATGCTTGATAAGCCTGGGTAACTGTAATTCGGGAGACCCCTAATTGTGCCGCTAATTTTCGGCTCGAGGGTACAGCGGCCCCAGAGGGAAGGCTCCCACCCAAAATAGCGCTCACAAATTGGCGTCTAATTTGGAGTTGAAGAGATTCCGTACTTTCTCGGTCTAGGATAAATAAGTTGTCGGTCATATAAATATTAAGCCATGGTTTATAGCCAATCACAATGTTTGGATATAGATAATTGATCTAACTGGCTATAACTTATTTGGTGTTATTTCAATTAAATACTCTGCAATTCAATACTGAATCACGTGAATAAGGAGTGGGCTTATGAGCCAGACGATTGGACATTTCATTAACGGCAAGATAGTCCCTGGTCAAAGTGGTCGGACAGCAAAAATTCATAACCCAGCTTTGGGGCAGGTAACGGGCGAAGTTGCTTTAGCATCTGCAGACGAAATGCGCGCGGCTATCGCTAACGCTGAAGCCGCTTTACCTTCTTGGGCTGCAACTCCGCCTCTTAGACGTGCTCGTGTGATGTTCAAGTTTAAAGAATTGATCGAAAAGAACATGGACGAATTGGCTGCTATGGTCAGTGCAGAACATGGTAAAGTTATTAGCGACGCAAAGGGCTCTATCACACGCGGTCTAGAAGTTGTCGAGTTTGCCTGTGGTATACCTCACCTTCTTAAAGGTGAGCACAGTGAAAATGTTGGCACTGGTGTCGATAGTCACTCCGCGCGTCAACCCGTTGGTGTCTGCGCTGGGATCACGCCATTTAACTTCCCAGCCATGGTTCCAATGTGGATGTTCCCGATCTCGATCGCTTGCGGTAACACATTTATCCTAAAGCCTTCTGAAAAAGATCCATCTTGTCCGCTACGTCTTGCCGAACTTTTGAAAGAAGCTGGTCTTCCAGACGGCGTTCTTAACGTGGTCAATGGTGACAAAGAAGCCGTTGATACCTTGTTGGAAGATGAAAGAGTAAAAGCGGTTAGCTTTGTTGGATCTACTCCTATTGCAGAGTATGTATACAAAACAGGTACTGCGAACGGTAAGCGTGTACAGGCACTTGGTGGTGCTAAAAACCACATGGTTGTTATGCCGGATGCCGATATGGATCAGGTTGTTGATGCTCTTATGGGAGCTGCTTACGGATCCGCTGGTGAACGTTGTATGGCTATTTCCGTTGCCGTAACTGTTGGTGACGAAGCTGCGGACATTCTCGTCGAGAAACTCGCTCCTAAAGTTGAAGGCTTAAAAGTTGCGCATTACGAAGTAGCTGACGCCGAAATGGGCGCGCTTATCTCTGCTGAACATCTTGCCAAAGTAACTGGCTTTGTCGATGCAGGTGTTGAAGAGGGTGCTAAACTTGTCGTTGATGGCCGTGGCAAAAAACCTGAAGGATTGGAGAACGGATATTTCATTGGTGGCTGCCTGTTTGATAACGTGACCTCAGATATGAGTATCTATAAGGAAGAGATTTTTGGCCCAGTTCTGGCTATTGTCCGTGTTGAGACTTTTGATCAAGCTGTAAAGCTGATCAACGATCACGAATATGGTAATGGGACAGCGATCTTTACTCGCGATGGTGATTCCGCACGTGAATTCTCTCATAAAATCCAAATTGGTATGGTCGGTGTGAATGTTCCGATCCCTGTTCCGATGGCTTTCCACTCTTTCGGGGGCTGGAAGCGGTCACTCTTTGGTGATCATTCCATGCACGGACCAGAAGGCATTCGCTTTTATACCCGCCTGAAAACGGTAACAACCCGTTGGCCTACAGGTATTCGTAGCGGAGCTGAATTTATGATGCCGACGATGAAGTAATATTCTGTATCATTTAAAACCAAAAAACCTCGGATGAAAATCCGAGGTTTTTTTACATATATCGAGCTTTCGCTTGGTCGCTTTATTGGCCTGATTATAACTGTTTTTCCATACGAAAGTTGGTGAGTTTTTGGCCTCTGATTTCGACCTGTTGTTCTGTGAGAACGATAAATCCTGAATGTTCAAAAAAGGGTTTGGCGGTAATACTCACTTCGGCAAAAATCTTTGATAATTCTTGGTTTAAAGCTTCTTGTTCAACGCTTTCGATCAACAATCTTCCCACGCCGTGCCCTTGACGTTCATGGTGCACATAGAAGCAATCTATGTGGCCATTAGCGTCGAGTTCAGCAAAACCCGCGATACCTTTGCTATCTTCGGCAACGAATATTTTGTAATTTTTAACGCGACTTTCCCAACGAGCTAAATCGAAATTTATCGGAGCCCAGGCCTCAACTTGCTCTTGACTGTAGTCTCGAATGTTAACGTTACGAACCGTGTCGTGAAACAGTTTTAAAAGAACGGTGCCATCTTCAGAAGTATGATTTCTGATGTACATAATACTTTAACCTCAGCATGTTTACCCTAGGATTTATTGAGGGATTTATTCGGGGATAAGCTTACCCGGGTTCATGATGTTCTGTGGATCAAAGCTGCGTTTAACCTGCTGCATGAGTTTGATTTCGAGGGGTGATTTATAATGTACGTTTTCTTCCACTTTCACACGACCAATGCCATGCTCTGCTGAAATTGAGCCCTTGAGATCGATCACAATGTCATGAACGACACGATTAACGTCTTCCCAACGATTGAGATATTCTTGTTTATCCATACCCACAGGTTGGGACAGATTGTAGTGAATATTGCCATCCCCAACGTGACCAAAAGGATGGGGACGGATGCCGGGGATGAGTTTCTCCACGGCGATATTTGCTCTTTTAATAAAGGTGGGGATAGAAGAGACAGGAACGGCAATATCGTGTTTAATCGATCCACCTTCCGGTTTCTGGCAAAGAGTAACGTTTTCTCGAATTAACCAGAAGCTATCTGACTGGGCTTTGTTCTGTGCTAAAACACCGTCCAACACCCACTGTTCTTCAAAGGTTTTTTCCAAATACTTTTCAAAGAGATCTGGGAGGGCCGAGTTATTTGTTCCAGCACTTGCCTCCATCAAAATATACCAATCATATTCGCCCTCAATGGGATCTATAACGCCGTGCCCGTGTTGGAGTGAAAAGTCGATGCCAATTCGTGGGATGAGCTCAAATGAGGTCAGAGCATCGCCGATCATGGATTGCGCCATATTGAGCAGGGGGAGGGCGTCTTCAAGGCTGTTAAGGGCAAGAAAGGCCGTTTGTTGTTCCTTGGGGCTTGGGAATAGTTTTAAAACTGCCGCTGTAATAACCCCGAGAGTACCCTCAGAGCCAATGTAGAGTTGCTTGAGATCATAGCCCGTGTTGTCTTTACGCAGAGCTCTCAGACCATCCCAAACTTCTCCCGTTGGGGTGACAACCTCCAAACCTAAGATAAGGGCACGCGTATTCCCATAGCGAATAACGTTTATCCCACCTGCATTAGAGGCGATGTTGCCGCCAATTTCACATGTACCTTCTGCGCCGAGGGAGAGGGGGAAAAGGCGGTCATTGTTTGCGGCATGATCTTGTATAGTTTGTAAAATGCAGCCCGCTTCCACAGTCATGGTGTTATTGATCGGGTCTAGGTCTCTGATCGTGTTCATGCGGCTTAAGTTAATAATAATGGCCTTGTCTTCAGCAAAGGGGATGCCGCCACTTACCAACCCGGTATTTCCACCCTGAGGAACGATGGCAATATTGTTGTCTGAGCATAGCTTAACAACTGCAGAGACTTCCTCTGTCGTTGCAGGTTTCACGACGCAAGCAGTCTCGCCGACAAAGCGCCCTCGCTGCTCTGTTACATAGGGTCGTATCTCTGTTTGCTCAGTAATCATACCCTTATTAGAAACAATTTGTTCCAAAGATGAGAGGAAATCATTGGGTAATTTCTTAGGCATATGATCTGCGGCCTTTTTTTTGACAGGATTACTTGTGAGGATAGGATTGTAGGTTGTGAATAATCTAATTTAAAACCCTTTCTACAAAGGCGCCAGTTCAAATCGGTGCCAATTTAAAACCCTATCTCATGGATGGTTCAATCTAGCTGTCTGCTAATGAATTATTTGTCTGCTGATTATTAACGAAGTTAGTTAGAGGTCTAAATGATTAAAAACGTTGTGTTTGATTTTGGTGGTGTGCTCATCGATTGGGAGATAAGACATCTCTACAGATCTATTTTTGAAGACCCCAATGAAATGGAAACATTTTTAAGTGAGGCTTTCACCTTTGAAGCAAACCATAGATTAGACGCAGGAGAAGCTTTTCAAGATGTCATTGGGGAGCTTCAAGATAAATTTCCCCATTATCATGATCCTTTAGAAGCCATTTTAACACGTTGGCCTGAAACCCTCGGGGGCGAGATTGAAGGGACAGTTAATATTCTTGAGCGGTTACACCAACAAGGAACCTCTCTTTACGGGCTTACAAACTGGTCCGCGGAAACGTTTAAATACGCGGAGGAGTTTCCTTTTATGCAAAAGTTTAGGGGAATTACAGTTTCAGGGCAGGTCAAATTAGCCAAGCCCGACCCAAAAATATATCACCGATTGTTAAGTGACTTCTCCCTAAAAGCAGAAGAGTGCCTCTTTATTGACGATAGAAGCGATAATGTGATGATCGCAAAAGATCTTGGATTTCATGCAATTCAGTTCATTGACCCATACTTACTCGATAAAAGCTTAAATGACCTTGGAGTTTTTAAAGGGGACTGAGTAAGGAAGAGAATTGGCCGTTTTCTAATGTGAAAAATTAACGAGGTGCTGCTGCTCGTTTAAGGCGATCATTAATTGCTAACCCCAGGCCTTCAAGGGGAATAGGCATAGCGGCTATTCCCTTGATTTTTCTCTGCCCCGCAGTGTCATCATGGGCATCTAAATAATGTAATGCTGCAAAAAGATTTGCCGCAGCCTCTTTTAAATCTGCTTTTACACTTAGATTGTACGTTATTGCTGCACCGATCAGGGGAGTGGGACCAAAGGCAAGCAGTGCTTCATCTTGTTGAACAGTTGTCGCATTCAAACGTAAGGGGAGGCTCGGAGCATAGTGGCTTTTGAGGAGGCCTGGTGATCTGAAATGGTTTGGTTCAGATTGTGATTGTTCAGCCTTGCTTTCCATCAAGGACTGGCCGAGTAGGATTGGGCCTATCACAGCTTCAATCTCAGCTTGTGTAAGGCTCCCGGGTCTCAAGAGAACGGGAGTTTCACCTGTTAAATCAATAACAGTTGATTCCAAACCTACAGAACAAGATGCCCCATCAAGTATGCAAGAAACACGATCTTCTAAGGAATTTATAACGTGTTCAGCTGTTGTGGGGCTAATTTTTCCAGAAGCATTTGCACTGGGTGCGGCCAATGGAAGTTGTAATTTTTCTAATAGTTCATGTGCAATTGGGTGACCAGGAACACGAACGGCAAGGCTGTTTAATCCGGCTGAACAGAGCTCAGTAATATCACAATCGCTTCTCCGATGAAGCACCAATGTCATGGGACCGGGCCAGAAACTCTGTGAAAGTTTCTGAGCTTTGTCTGTAAAAACAACCCGCTTTTCGGCTTGAGTGCTGTTCGGAAAATGAACAATCAAAGGGTTGAAACTTGGGCGCCCCTTGGCTTCGTATATAGAGGCACAGGCAAGGGAATTTGTTGCGTCTGCACCTAAGCCATAAACGGTTTCAGTTGGAAATGCGACCAAGCCACCCGAACGGAGTATCTTACAAGCGTGATCAAATCCATTTTGATTCGCAGTAATCACACTGGCGTTCTTTTTTGGTGGTTGAAGAGGCATTTATACTGTTTCCTGATCTGAAAGATTGGCCTAGTTATGCAACCTTAGTCGCTGACCGGCTCATCGTCATCATCATCAAGATCAAAGCCGGCATCAAGGTGTTCGCCTTCTGCAACAAAGTACGGGTTCCGAAAATCAAATTTACCATAGGTGAGAGGATCGCCATCTGCATCACTTAGATGACCACCAGCCGCGAGTAATACAGCGTGAGCTGCGGCAGTATCCCATTCCATTGTGGGACCAAAACGGGGATAGAGATCCGCGCGCCCTGCGGCAATCAGGCAGATTTTGAGAGAGGACCCCGCGCCGATTTGTTCATAAACTTTCCGTGTATCCAAAAAGGCTTTTAGATCTGTGTTATCACCATGACGACGACTGGATACGACTGTCGCACCTTCTTCAGGTATTTGGCGGACCTGGGCAACAATAGGCTCATACCCTTCTTCAAAGAAAACACACATTTCAGCGGAAACCCAGGTAAGGCCTTTGGCGGGCGCATGAACGACACCTGCTACGGGAACCCCATTTTCGATCAAGCCAATATTTACTGTGAACTCACCGTTTTTGTTGATGAATTCTTTCGTACCGTCAACAGGATCAACCAACCAGAATAAACTATGATCTGGATCTGCACCCAAGTCCGGGATTTCGCCCTCTGAAGCGGCTTCTTCTGATACTACTGGAATGTCGGGGGTGAGCGTGTTCAAGGCACCAAGTATAAAGGCTTCTGCCGCCTTATCAGCCTCAGTAACCGGGGAAGAATCCGCCTTTTTTTCGACTTCGATACCGTCCGGGCGATTGTAAATTTCCATGATAATGTCGCCAGCCCGTTGGGCGATCATAAGCAGTGCGTTCATGAGATCTCGATTATCATCGTGAACCGGGATCTCGGCAGGAATTTGCAACTGACTCATGGACTTCTCCTTATTGTGTAACCAACGAGTTGACCTGCTAGCGGTTTTGCTCGTGGTAATGATCATCTATTGGATCTGCTGGTAACTTATCTGTCCAGACCTGTCTAGGTTTTTGCTTCTCTATCAAGTCAATCATAGGAGCATATACACAATAAAGTTATATCTTCTATATCGACATTACTTTCAGAGGTTGCAATAACCAATAAGGGATGGCATTTCTGCCTTTTTAATCCTCGCAATACATTTGTACCTTACAGTGGAGTTCTCTGTGTCAAAAAGCCTTCTGATATCGGCAGCCTTGTTATCTATGGCATTAGCTGGGTGTAGTGTGACCAAACCTTCAGAGAGCGCTTTGTCTCATCTCTCAACTTCTTACTCAACAGATCAGGTGGGATATTGCTTTGGGCACGGATGTAAAAATAAAGGAAAGATTTCCATTGATGAAAGCCAATGGAGAGAAATTCAATCTCTCTTTAACGGGAAAGATCTTGCTCCGTCTTCTGAACGTGAAGCCATAGCACAAGCCATAGGGCAGATTGAAATTATTGCAGGAGATCAAAACGGTACGTCAATTGATAAAGCGGGTACCTTTATGGGCGACGTGGGCAGACGGCAACTGGATTGCATTGATGAAGCAGTGAATGCCAGTAATTTTATAAGTCTTCTTCAGAGGGATGGCTTGCTTAAGCATCACGAACTCAGGCAGCCGATTTTGCGTAGTTGGGTAAACGGGAATATCTTACATGCAACCGCTGTCTTAGAACAGGTAAATGAACCTAATTCAGAAGACGTGGCTTTATGGTCAGTGGACAGTTCATTTTTCAATAACGGAGAAAGTGCGACTGTTTCTCCTCTTCCTCAGTGGCAAAGTGGTTGGGTTCCTGAAGGCGGAGTCAATTGAGGAAATCGACTTAACCCTCAGTTGAAAAGCTATAAATACGTCTTTAGAGGAAATTAACGGTACAGAAAGAGTTTTCCGGTAAACAGGATATTGGGGTAGGTACAATAAGACAATTCTTATCCTTTTGCTGAACCTGTGATTGGAGTTACTTCATGTTGAAGCCAGCCGTGATAATTCTGGCCCTTGCTAGTATAGCCCTTTCCGCCTGTGGTAAGCCTTTGGTCAAACGCGATCAACAGCCACAAACGACACATAGCCAATATAAGGCGCTTACCTGGAATGACTGGGGCCTTCTCGGCGATCGAGCGGCAACTCGGGTAGTAAGGGACTTGGCCGCGACACCTGATTTTGATGTCGCCCCTGTTTTGGATGTTTCGCCCCCGTCAGCTGATGGGAAGAAAGAGGCGCCAGTTAGTTATGGTTCGTCTAAACCTTTCTATGTTCAGCCTGGCCCCGTTGATATGCCGTTTAGCCGAGCATTCAAACGTATTCTCGAAGACAAGCTTCTGGCAAAGGGGGTGCCTGTCGTTACTTCTCCTAAAGGCGCTATCATCGTAAATTACCAAGTTCAAAGTTTTTTTTATGATGATGAAGGCTATCGACTACCTGCCTCGCCAGAATCAGTTTTTGGCCTCGCCACGTCTATAGGTATCAAGGAGTACGGAAATTGGGGATCTCTTACCACAATCGGTGCAGGACTGGCGGTAATGGAACTTGTTCAAGGGCTTATTGATTTTGGTGCCGTCACAGATGCCGAAATGGTCTTAACCACTTCTGTTGCACATGGTGCTGAGCTTCTTCACCAAAAATCAGAAGTGTTATATATTCGGCCTGAAGAGTTGTCTTTGTATATGACAAGATTTCCTGCTGATCGTCCTATAAGGACCACAGCGACAGGTGAAGAAAAAAAATTACCCGTGCGTTCAATCGCTATCGTGACGCAGTAGAGGAGAAAATTAATGATTAAGAGTGTTTTCGTTTCTACTGTGATTTCTATGGGGATTATGTTTGGACTATCAGCTTGTGCTCCGGATTCTTACAATTTATACAGCGATCATGTTCCTGCAGTAGAAACAACGAGTGGTGAAGACCTTTTGCCAGAAGTATATAATGCTGCTGATACACTAGTTTATTCTTCCAGCCAGAATCTTGATAGAGATGCTTCGGTTCTCGTGGCCTCTATCGTTGATGTCGATGCTCTCGAAACCAGTTCTACTTTTGGTCGGACCATAAGTGAGCAACTATCAGGACGCTTTGCACAGCTTGGCTACAGTGTTTCAGAAGTGAAAATGAGAGATTCTCTCGCCGTCAGACCTCATCAAGGTGAACTCATGCTATCGAGAGATTTGGCCTTTTTGGCTGGTCGACAAGATGCCCAAGCTATCCTAACGGGAACTTATTCGATTGGTGAGAAGAATGTTTTTGTAAACCTTCGACTTCTTCGTGCTGGCGATGGTCGGGTCCTTTCCGCTACTGATTTTCGGTTGCCAATAGATGCTGATATTGATTCTATGCTGCCAACAAAAACTCGAGGTGGTTGGGTTCTCGTTCAATAATTCTCAGTGACGAAAAAAAAGCCCTGTAATATTTGTAACAGGGCTTTTTTATGAGAAAATACGTTCTTGATAAAAGAATATTATGAATGATGTGCCACAATCGACTGCCTTGTTAGGCTCTTTCAATTCGACAAGTGAAGCAGTTGTTTGTTGTTGATCTTGCATGTATGTAGGCGATTTTATCAGATTCAAACATTTTGATCGCTTCTTGTTTCACGGCTTCAGATTTAACGGTTTTGCCTGTTCCATATACAATCCTGTTATCGGCACTATACCCGCGAAGAAGCGTATTGCCCTGTGAGCGAATGTTGTCAGGAATTTCCCCGTTGTCGTGATGACTTTCACAGCTTTCACTGTGCAGGAAAATTGGGCCAGATTCTGCATAGGGCTGTTTATGTTCAAATGGACGATAGGAAAGCACGAGAACCTCATCTTCATTTGCAATTTCCTTCAGGCAATGGCGACAAGGATAACCGGATCCGTCAGAAGTTATATTCTCAGGGGTTTGTCCGTTTTCATCAGCGGCACCACTTTGTAGAAGTTTCACGTGCTCACTCGGAATTCCAAGAAAACGAACTTGGGTTTTATTTTGGTCAGACATAATTTTCTCCATTTGTTTGTTGATGAGATAAAACCAGAAACTGACCTCTTCCTTCTATCCATTTCTTGCTTTTGTATTCAGAAAATAAAAAGGCCTCAAAATTGAGGCCTTTTAAGTGAAGCATTAAAACTTAGCTTGCGAGAACTTGTTGCTCTGGTGCTAATTCTGTTTTCTGGCGGTAAAGGATAATATCCTCTATCGCAACAACGGGAATACCATGTTTATCACCAAAGGCAATAATCTCAGGTAAACGCGCCATGGTGCCATCAGGGTTAGTGATTTCACAAAGAACTCCAGCTGGCTTCCAGCCCGCCATTGCCGAGAGATCGCAAGTTGCTTCTGTGTGCCCCTGACGAGAGAGAACGCCACCAGCCATAGCACGGAGGGGGAAGACGTGTCCTGGTCGAGCGAGGTCATCTGGTTTGCAATCATCTGCGATAGCCACTTTAACTGTAGTTACCCTGTCAGCAGCTGAAACCCCTGTTGTGACACCAGCCTTAGCTTCAATAGTGACAGTAAAGCCGGTTCCCATAGAGGAATTGTTGTCACTGACCATTTGAGGAAGATCAAGAGAACGCAATTTTTCATCGGTCATGCAGAGGCAGACAATACCACTGCATTCACGGATAAGCATTGCCATCTGCTCATTGGTAAGTGTTTCTGCCGGAAATATGAGATCGCCTTCATTTTCGCGGGCCTCGTCGTCAACAACGAGAACGCCTTTACCTGCTCGCATGGAAGCGAGGGCCTTTTCAACACGATCAATAGGGGTGCCGAATTGGGCCAGTAAAGACTGGTGTGTGTGATCGTTTGCGATCTGATTCATGGTTGTCACTCCAAAAAAGCGGCGTAACCAGAATCAGGGCGTGTTCAGAAAGGACGCATGTCCAACCTAGGGTTTCTAAGTCAGATACATACGCACGCGCCAGAACGCTACAGGTGGTTAACCTGAACTGTTCTTGCCTATCCTCTCCCATCCGGACTGTTACCGTCGGCTCTGGAATTACACCAGATCTGCTGACCCCTTAATAATCCGAAGAACCTTTAATCGAGGATCTTCTGATCACCAAGGGCGCTCGCGGGCTTCTGTCGTTAGCTTTTGGCTTTCGGACAGTTACCGCCGGTCGGGAATTTCACCCTGCCCTGAGAACAAGCGCCTAAATGCACATGTCTTTCCCTTAAGGAGTTCCTTTAGCGAAAGACAGGTTAAGCCTAGACGATTTGGTTCTTTTAAGGCAAGTCGGAAACCGTCATTTTTGACAAAATATGCGACTTGCTCCAGAAGTGATATTAAATGATTTCAGTGGGTGGGAATAAATGAATATCAGATTATATAATGACCAAGACCATGATGGTGTTGTCCAGCTCTGGCAAGAGGATGAACCGAACCCATCTCCTTGGAACGATCCGAGGGAAGCTTTACGCAAAAAGGAAGATTTTCAACCGGGGCTCCTTTTTGTGGCCGAAGAAGGTGGGGTGGTCGTCGGAACAACTATGGCTGGTTACGACGGCCATAGGGGATGGATCTATAGCGTTGTTGTCAGCCCGGTTTACCGCCGCCAAGGTATAGCAAGCGGATTACTCAACTTTGCTGAGCAAGAGCTTGAAAAACTAGGGTGTACCAAGCTTAACCTTCAAGTTAGAGAGGGTAATGATAACGCTGTGGCACTGTACAAAAGCCTCGGATATTCCATTGAGCCACGTGTGAGTATGGGGAAACGTCTGGGATCTGTTTAACGTCTATCTAACCAGCTTAATCATTTGTATTTTCGTTTGTGTTTGGGGCGCCATGTATCTAGCCAACGACTAAATTTGTTTCCTGTTTGTCGAGTTCTCTCACTTGCGGCTTCTGCAGATGAAGTGATGTCGTTTACAACTTCAGAAACATCTTCGAGAGCAGGATCAATATGACGGCGTTTAATTCGGGCGAGAAAAGACCAAATCATATATCCAAGAATGCCGAGCGAGGCGAAGAAAAATATATTGAACCACGGGATAATTAACTCGTTTGGCCCTTCGGCACGTCTTATGTCCACAGCGTTTGGGAAGAGAGACAGAATTGGAATGCGCCAGCCATAATGGGTCACAACAACCCATATGGGGGCAGCCTCTGTGGAAACCCAGGCTTGAGATTGGGCCTGTAAATTACCTGAATCAAATTTAAGATAAGGGGGCCAATGCCAGTCAGTATCTTCGTTTCTGTAGACACGGGGAGTAGCATCTGGCCAGGCAGTATTCACAAAGCGGACGTCGCGTGTTCTTTCGGGATTGGTTTTAGGAGCCTCGGTGTCAAATAGACCGAAGGTGTCCATTCGTTTTACGTCGGTTCCGACCACACGGACGATATCCTGACCAGGGAGATTGTAGTGCAGAAAGCTGCCTAGAAGAATGACAAGCATAAGGCCAATGGCCCACTTTACGATTTGCATTCGCTACTCACATGAAGTTTGCAATCTGTCTCTTATACACATCTGACGCTGCCGACGAAG
>CAJXUS010000096.1 GCA_913060675.1 uncultured Rhodospirillales bacterium | reverse complement strand
CTATCCTCTTCGTCGGCAGCGTCAGATGTGTATAAGAGACAGTGTCAATAGATGCCTGGGACGATGAAAGTTACGCTCAATCGCGAAGTATCAAAACTGGAAATTTTACAAAATTATTAGATAATATGAAGGATTTTGTTAACTCGGGAACCCGGTGCGAACTCGGAGTAAGCTTCATTGTTAGTAAGGAAAATCACAACCATATTTACGAAGCTTGTTCATTGCTGAAAGATTGCCGAGTGCGTCACGTCAAGATCTCCGCCGCAGTTGTTTCAAATAATAGTATTCAGAGTAATGCCTATCATAATAATTTACGTATGCGAGTAGAACAAGAAATCACGCTATCCAGAGAACTAGAAAGCGAAAATTTCACTGTAATTGATCATTATCATACTTTGAATGACCGCTTCATAAAAACGTACAGCACTTGCCCTGCGATACAGTATCTAGCTGTAATCGGTGCTGACAGTAAGGTTTACGCATGCCAAGACAAGGCTTATACAGATGGGGGGATACTTGGTTCTATCGAAAACCAGTCGTTTAAAGAATTTTGGTTTTCAAATGAGAATCGGAACCGTGTCTATGGAATTAATCCTTCTCGGTCTTGTACGCATCACTGTGTAAGCCACGCAAAAAACACTGTATTACACGAATTGCTCAATCTAGACTCTGAGCACGCTACCTTCGTATGAAAGATGTCTACACTAATGGAAGAATAATGGACGAAATAAACTTCCTTGAGAAATATCAAAAGGCTACTAAACGTAATTATATTCAGCGTGTGGTCGAACACGACAAAGCAGAGTGCGCAGCCGTGGCCAAAGAATGGGGTCGAGATTATTGGGATGGTGATCGCCAATATGGTTATGGTGGCTACAGTTATGATGGACGTTGGCTCCCAATTGCCCAAGATATCGTTAAACATTATAAGCTAAAGCCAGGAGATAAAATTCTTGATATCGGTTGTGGTAAGGCTTTTCTGCTCTTTGAATTCACACAGGCCATGCCCGGTGTCGAGGTAGCAGGGATTGACATCTCGGAATACGGCTTGGAGCATGCCAAAGAGGAAGTCCGCCCCTATCTGAAACACGGTGATGCCAAAACACTGCCATGGGAAGACAACACTTTTGATTTTGTCTATTCAATCAACACATTTCATAATCTCGAAGTGAATGAATTGAAAAACGCTGTCCAGGAAATGGAACGTGTCGGAAAAAACAAAAAGTGGTTGTGCATTGAATCCTATAGAAACGAAAGCGAGAAAACCAACCTCCTATACTGGCAATTGACATGCGCTAGCTTCTACAATAGAGAGGAATGGGAATGGCTCTATAATGAATGGGGTTATACAGGTGACTACGGCTTCATATTCTTTGAGTAAAAGAAACGAAGGCCAACTTAGACTGATTTTCTTAATGGAGTACTTTTGTGTCTCATAATTATATGACAATCAGCGAAATAGATTCCCTGCGAACAAAATTTATTACAAATCCAAAACCGAAGCTATTTGACTTTGGATCACAGGATGTCTTTATCGGGTCCGAGGATGACCTCGACCAGATAAGCTCCATAATTTCGAACACTAGAAATGATCCTCAACAGTTCAGAGAGATTGTAAGTGGCAAGTTCGGAACCAACTACAAAGCTGCTGATGTTTTTGAGAATATGGGTTACGAATATCATTGCTCTGATATTGATGGCCGGGATGGAACTATTTATCTGGACTTCAATGCGATGCCTGATTTCAGCCATCTTCATGGTCAATTTGATTTTGTCATCAACTCAGGAACAACAGAGCACGTGCTGAGTTCACCGGGCGCATTTTTTTATATGCACAATTTGGCAAAAACAGGTGGTATTCTTTACAATTACGTCCCTGTTTTTGGATTTGGAAACCATGGCATTATCAATCACACACCAAAATTCTGGCATACTCTTGAATGGATGAACCAGTACGAACTTCTTGAGGGGCGTTTGCAATACGCCGATGAAGCACTTGTCGATAGTGGAAACTTTTTCCATGACTACCTTGGGAAATTCAAGGGTCTTGCAGATATCAAGGATATTTCGCATATGATTCAAGTCGTTTTCCGAAAAAACAAAGATACTGCATTTATACCTCCGATTGACCCTGTGATAGACCCAACAGAAAATGGGCAGGCACTTGGTAAAATTGTTGCGGGCTCACTTCGGCCTTATGTGCTGATGGGTCTTATGGAGCCAGAAGAAGCTCTAAATGCAACGAATTCTTTCTTGGAATATAATGCTAAACCATTCCGGTTTAATCTAGATGGTACCGGGGAGCAATCCTGGTTTAAACAGTCCTTCAAAGAACTCAACGTCTCTCTGAAACGAAGTTGGCTGGGCACGCTCTGGAACAATTAAATCCCCAAACCTAACCATCAGAAATTACAACTCCGGAGATGCCGACAATATGATTACGATCACCCTAGATTATTACGGCACATCAATTACACTATTACCGCGATCTCAACTAAACCAAAACCAACAAGCTTAACCGCGTGTATTACATCAACTAATTCAAAATTAATATTAGCTTTGGATTTTTTGATACCTATCAACGATGACATATGTAGGTTTCATAGAAGTATGCTCGTAAAGGACTGGAAAGCTACATGAACGATCATGACTTAGGAACTGTATGGTCTGATCCAGCGGTTAATTTACAAAGCTATTTAGACACCTCAGAATCAAAAGAAACAGCGTTTGTACGCGGTTTGTCAGAGGGTTTTTTTTCACAATACACGACTTTTAAAGGTCGCGCATTTGTTAAAACTGTTGTGGATTGGCATATTGACTGTCTGGCCGAACATTACGAAGACATAGGTCAATATCCGCCGGATTATT
Source organism: uncultured Rhodospirillales bacterium (assembly GCA_913060675.1). Lineage (GTDB taxonomy): Bacteria > Pseudomonadota > Alphaproteobacteria > Kiloniellales > Kiloniellaceae > Kiloniella. The sequence goes on along the minus strand of CAJXUS010000096.1, from coordinate 12,390 downwards.
GCGAATCAAACCTCGTACCGAAGAGTACACTAGTCGATATTGATGGCCGTTTGGTAAGTCCTGATTTTTTGCGAGTCCATTCATACATCCATGATATTAAAAGCAACGACCTGATAAACAATAAAAAGCCCATCATTCTTGAGATTGGCAGCGGCTACGGCAATTTTGCTCGTGCCATAAAGTTTGCCTATCCAGAGGCAACGGTTGTACTCTGCGATATAGAAGCCTCACTCAAGTATAGTGAATTCTATCTCCGTAACATCTATAGTGAAGCCACCTTCCTCTATATAGAAGATGACGATTATGACGTAGATTTCAAAAACTATGACTTTGTTCTTGTTCCTTTGGAAAATCGTGTTTGTCTGGAAAATAGGACCTATGACCTAGCTGTAAACATATGGTCATTTGGTGAAATGCATGATGCCTATCTAGCAGATTGGTTTGAATTGCTCCAATCAGGCGCTAATGTAAAGGCGCTATACCTTCTCAATGCTTTCCTGGCCCCAGTAACACTCGCAAGCGTTGATCGATTAAAAGTTGGCCAGTGGCTACCAAAACTGAATAACGATTGGCAGATAATTGACTTCTGCATTGACCCAAAAATCCATCGCTGCCGTTACATTACCAATTATTATACAGGGATCAGTATCATTGCGCGTAAGTATCGCAGCCAAATTGATCGTGAAACTGAGTATAGATATACCCAAAAAGCTTATGAAAAAATACTCTTGGAAGACTGGGTCCAGACAGCAAATACTATCGAAGACATAAAAGAATTACTAGATCGCACTGAATATATCGGTCGGATTGAAATGGATCACGGAATGGATGGGTCCTTTTTTGGTCTATGGAACCAATATCGGATCAATAATGATAATTGGGCTGCTGAATTACTTGCCATTTACATTCGGTATGTGCAGCGATCACATTATAAAGATCGTGTTTCAAAGGAGGAGTTTTATTACGCGACATTGTCACAGTCTAAACGATTAACAAGTACTTACCAGCCCTTCTTGGATGCAATCGAACACAAAAGGAATTCTCATTTTATTCCAATAGCAAAATCTGATATTCAAGGAATCTATAACAAAGCCTACCAAACTGCTTTGGAGGGCAATTCAAAAGCTGCCGAAAATCTTTATTTCGATATTGCGCGGTCCATTGCCCATTCGGAATCATGGCATCAACTCACATTACTAGCACAGAAGTCTGAAGACAAAGAGTTAGAAACGACTCTGAATCGGGCACTTATTGCGTTTGGCCAAATACCAACACATACCCCATACCAAAAACTCTTGCTCGAATTGATCGAGGTTGGGATTGCAACCCACCAGGAAAATGACAATGGAATACTTCTTAAGGTATTACAATCGTTACTAGATGGCAAAAATTTGGCAGAAATAGAAATTGAGAAATTGGAACACGCTTATTCATAGAAGAGAAAACCCGCTTCCTAGTAAGACTATGATTTCCAAGTAATTATTATATATAGGTAATTTAGAAAACTTACACAGGCTCCCTTGCGCTCCTAAATTTTAATTAACATTAATTATTTCCGTGAAACATTTTCTGGCAATTCTCTTGTCTTTAAGTCAGCTTGATTAAGAAGTAAAATCTGACTAAATAGGTGTCAGAAAGCCACTTCTTTACATGTATGAGGACCACTTATGCCTTATAAATTGATCTATCAACCTTATGATCATAATAAGTGCTAACCATAAAGTTCGACACATCTCAAAATTAGGCCTTATTTATTTCTAATAGCTCGTCGTTTTCTATTTAGGTACCACACTATGACTTTTCAGTTAGAAACCCATGATTTAAATTTGACGAAAGAGACTGATTTTCGGTATGCAGTTCAGTCCTTATTCGAATGGATTGTTTCCGAGAATACAAATGCCCACAGTTCTTTTATTAATTGGCCTAAGATAATTGGAAATCCGTGCTCTCAAAGCAACAGTATTCAATGTGACAACTCAGTAAATCCGGAGACTTCAACATCACCGATTAGCTTAAAAAGAAAGCTTGTTTTGTCTGTCGCAGATAGTTTAGCACCTACAGTGGTAAAAGCAGTTTCTGCACTCGTAGTTAGTAGGTTCCTTGCCTCGGAGGGTTCTTATCATAAGGCACGAGACTATATACGCAGAAGCAGGGAGCATATTGGAGAAAATCGAATATTTGAATATGCACTTTATGCAATTGAACGCACAGAATTTGGCGAAAGAATTCCAAGAGCATTACTCGAACATGTGGGTATTCAGGATAACTATCTAGCTACTCACACATGCGATCAACCGTACAAGAATTTTTACATTACAAGCGATGGTGGTGTTCTATCCTGCTGTGGTGTGTTTTTACCTCAGCATATAGGAAATGTCTTTTACAATGACGGCAAAGAGATTCTAAATTCCTCTGTTGCACAAGATATACGCAAAAGTGTACAGGACGGAACATTCAGTTACTGTGATCATATAAAGTGTCCAATCATTAATAATGATCGGCTGCAGCCCATTAATCAGCAAACGGACAAGTATGACATAAACCACCCTGAAAAAGTGATGTTTGGAATTGATTTGACTTGCAACCTTGCCTGTCCTCAATGCCGACAAGGCATGATTGCAGAGCGATCAACAGAGATGCAACAAAAATACGACAATGCAATGCGAACAGTCTTGCCTTTGCTCGAAAGCTCTAAACGACTGGTCATAAACCCTTCTGGGGAAGTATTTGCTAGCAAGGTTTCGCGAAAATTACTCTCATTACTAAATAAGGATAAATACCCGGACCTCAAAATCGATTTGATGACAAATGGCGTCCTTTTCACCCCGGATCAATGGGACAATTTTTCTAATATTCATGATATGATAGGCTTCGTTCGGGTGTCTATTGACGCAGCAACTGCTTCTACTTGGGAGGTTATCCGCGGCGGGCACAACTTTGAAACTTTAAAACAAAATCTTTGCTTGATTAAATCACTGCGAGAGAAAGGAATAATTGAGCAATTTGAAATGTTATTTGTATACCAAAGTCAAAATTTTCGAGAAATGCCTGCTTTTGTACAATGGGCTAAGGAACTTTCTTGTGACAAAGTTATCTTCCAACAGCTGTTTTATTTGCCAGGGTCCGGATATACTTTTGAAAATGTCCTTGAACGTTCAGTATTTAAATCAGAGCACCCACTCCATAAAGAATTTATAACAATTCTGGAATCAATGTCTCCTGACTTTGACCAGATCACCATAGACGTTGATTATGGGGTTGGAATTGATACAGAGTATTATTCATCTCTCTTGTTATGAATCGATTGAAATTCTAGGTATTAGCAATAAAAATCAAAAACTGTATTAACTTTAATAAATGCAAAGATTATGAACCTATTTAATTTAAGTTTCTTAACAAATGAGCTGAAAAATTATTCAAAAGTCGATGAACCATTAGTAGAATACGCGAAAAAAAAATTACCCGTTTTGCAAGCGTATTCACAAATTATGAAACTCCTAAATAGTAATAATCAACAAAGTTTGATAAATACTCGGGATGCATTAGTTTCTATACTAAAGCAAGTTCCACTACTTGCTGACGCTCGTTTTCAGCTCGCACGAATTAGTTTTGAAATTGAACAAAAAGAAGATGCTCTCAAATATATTGAAACTGCGCTTTTAATTAGCCCCAAAAGTATAAATTACCATATATTAAGTGTTGCTTTATTTGCAGATAACGGTCAATTCAATAAGGCTTTGTCAAATATTCAAAAATGTATTTCCCTGTTTACCGATATTGATAAACAGCGGGTAGAAAACATTGTAACCTTACCGATAGAGCTAGCTATCCAAGGTTTTTTGGACTTTTCGTTACCAAGAGTATTTACTCATTTTGTTTTCACTAACGGGAAATTAACCCTCAGAAAAAACCTCGTGCACCAATTTCTAGAAGAACTGCTGGTGCCAGAAAATGCAGAAAAAGCGGCTGCACGTGTTCAGGCCTTCTTGAAAGATCATCCCGAGTTTAATGAACTTCGCTTCTATTTAGCAAAATACTTGATTGAACAACAAAAAACGGAAGAAGCGCTGTCCATACTTAATGAAGGCACCAATCTCGACCCTACGGATTGGCCGTCTCAAATTTTGTCTGGTATTTTACAAGCAGAAAACGAAGATTATAAAAAGGCATTTACTCACTTTGAGCTTGCGGCCTTAACAAACGAAGAGTTGCCATTACCCCCTCTTGATACTTTGACCTTAGATGGCCGTAAGCAAATTATTCAATGGTACAATAAACTTATAGAAAGCTTACCCCCTTATGTTGGAGCCTATAACAATGGCTGGGTATACCCACCGGCTCCAGTACAAAGCCTTCTTGTCTCTAGAAGAGATAACGAAGGGGCAACTTTAGCCAATGCATGGCGGGATTTATATGAGAGTTTTAACAGACGCCGCGGTTGGATTGCTCTCGCCAAGAATGATGTTATCTCTCGCTATAGACGCACCGTACTAGGGCCTTGGTGGATTGTTTTGGGAACAGGCATGGCTCTTGGGGGCATGGCTATTGTCTGGTCAACATTGTTCGGTATGACCATGTCTGAATTTTTCCCATACATAACTGCCGGCTACGTCACGTGGATGTTTATTAGTTCTGTTATAATTGAGGGCTGCTACACTTTTACTGATGGTCAAGCTATTGCTATAATGCGTAACATGCCGATGAGTAAATCTATGCATGCGGCGCGCCTAGTAGCACGAAACGCCATAATATTTGTACATACTTTAGCAATTTTCGGGGTTGGCGCTCTCATTTATGGCGTTGATGTAAATATGAATACATTACTGTTCATACCTGGAATTCTAATTCTTATCTTAGTAGCATTCCCTGTTTCCCTTCTTTTTGGTGTAATTGGATTACGTTATCGTGATTTTGGACCTGCTCTTGGTGCCATGCTGACTGTTTTGTTCCTAGTAACACCGATCCTTTGGAAAACAGAACAATTGGGAGAAAGGGGCTATTACGCCTTCTTCAATCCGTTAACCCACTTTATTTCAATCATCCGGGATCCTTTACTTGGAAAAATGCCGAACATTATTTCCTACGAAATTTCCGTGGGTCTCACGTTAACTCTCTGGGCATTGGCCCTTTGGATATTTTCGAGATCGAGAAACCGCCTCATTTTTTGGATATAGGCCGTTAATGTACCTCTACTTTTCTTATACAGAGACAACCCCTCAGACATGAGTAGAAAATAGAAAGATACGAACTATGGCACATATTATCCTGGATAATGTTAGCCTGAATTACCCAATATTTCATTCTGATAGTAAATCCTTGAGATCTCGCCTGCTGACTATCGGCACCGGTGGTGTATTAAAGCCTTCTGAAAAGGGGGTAATTTATGTTGAAGCTTTGCGCGGTATCAGCTTAAAAATTCAAGAGGGGGATCGGGTCGGCTTGATTGGACCAAACGGTGCGGGTAAGAGCACACTTCTAAAATTGCTTTCCGGCGTGTATGAACCCACAATTGGCACCATAAATCGTCAGGGAAATGTTTCCACGTTATTTGATCTTTCGCTTGGTATGGACCAAGAAGCCACGGCCATGGAAAATATGCGAGTGATCGCAGCATTACGGAATGTCCCTACTGACAAAGAGCAGGAATTCATTCAGGAGGTGGCAGAATTCACTGAACTAGAAGGCTTTCTTGAACTTCCGATCAGGACTTATTCGCCCGGTATGCTTGCACGATTGGGTTTCGGAATTGCAACGTCTATTAACCCTGAAGTGCTTTTGATTGATGAAGTTTTGGGTGCAGGAGATCAGTACTTTATGGATAAAGCCATAAAGCGGATTGAAGGTCTCATGGACAGTTCAAAAATTGTAGTTTTGGCCAGCCACTCAAACGACATGATCAAACGGTTTTGTAATAAGGCTGTTTACGTAAAGCGTGGCCAAATTGTAACGTATGACGAAGTAGAAAAGGTCCTTGCGCAATATACACGGTGAATTCAAGAGTAAAATGATAGAACTCACTTAACTGTCGATTTTGTATAGTATTAGATGGAATAATCAAGAATTTTGCTCTGGAATACTTTCTTCGTTGGAAAGTTACCAGTCGCTTATCAATGATAAGAGATACCAAAATAACCCCGTTGAGCATCGAAGATGCGAATAAGTTCCTTGGCTTTAGACAAGCAGGCGTAAAGTGATTCACTTTACCTATCCTGCCCTCATTACGACAGGCTAGCTAAGGCTAGAAAGTAAGTGTGTTCAGGCCAACTCAGGCCATTTAAGGTCAAACGGCTTTTACAGCTATAAAGTTAGGATAACACAGGCCAAATAGCTAAATTTTAATAATAATTTTAGGCTAACACAGGCCAACAATGGCCACCACATTAAACCCTTGATTGAATCCAAATGTCCGATCTATAACAGCGAGTTAAATCGTTATAGGACGCCTAATGAGAGTTGCGATCTACGCCCGTCATTCATCTGACAAGCAATCCAAATCCACAAGAGATCAAATTGCCCGCTGTAAGGCTTGGTGCGCGCAAAAATACTATATGGTTTCCGATGTCTTTTTTGATGAAACGATTTCCGGTGCAAACGTACAAAATCGGCCGGGTATTCGTAACCTTATTAAAGCACTGTTACTCAATAACTTCGATAAAATCGTATGTGAAGATCTTTCGCGTCTCTCAAGAGACCAGGAGGATATTGCGGCCTTTTACAAAAAGCTTCTATTTCTTGATATACCGCTTGAGACAATCTCAGATGGAGAGATTAACGAGTTACACATTGGGCTTAAAGGCACCATGAATGCACTCTATCTCAAAGACCTCGCGGACAAGACAAAACGCGGTATGATCGCCGCTGTTTTGAATGGCTCCGTACCAGGTGGTAAAACCTATGGTTACGATCTTGTCAGGGAATTTAAAAACGACGAGCCCGTTCGGGGATTACGCAAGATCAACCAGCACGAAGCTGAAATCATCAGGACGATTTTTAACGATTATGTCGACGGAAATACGCTATCTCAAATCTGCACCAGACTTAATCGAATGGCCATACCTTCTCCCAAGGACAAGAAGTGGAACAAGACCACACTGATAGGCACAGTTGAGCGGAAAACAGGCCTTCTACGCCAGACGTTATACAAAGGCGTCGTTACATTTAATAAGATGGCCTACAAGAAACATCCTGACACGGGCAACCGCCTCTCTATCATCCGACCAGAAAACGAATGGATCAGAGTTCCCCTGCCCGAACTTACGATTATTGAGGAACCCTTATTCGATAAAGTTCAGGGTATGATAGAAGCCAGATCAAGCATCAACAAAGAACTCAAAAACCAACGAGCCGTTATGAAGCAAGATGAGAGGCTTGAGGAAAACAGAAAAGCGGTTAAACAACATCGATCCAGACAAATAAAACAACGCCGATATCAGCTCCAGCTCATAAGCCGCAAATTACACTGCGCTGATCACAACAAATCCATAATCTCTATTCGATCAGGTGTTTATATTTGCCCCGTCAAAAATTGTAGAAACAGAAATCTGCACCGTGCACCTCTTGTAGAGTTGACACGGCAATCAATGAAAACCTTGAACGTTACCAAGCTAAAGCAATACCTAAAAAGTCTGGAGCAGGAAAAGCGTGAATATGAGAAACAGCAGATCCTTTTACACAGAAATCTCGACCTAAAACGAACAGAAATCAGAAGCATTCTGGATCAGTTTTCAAAAGCTAAAATTCGCACTGAAACCAGGCGTTATCTGGATGAGAAAGAGCAAGAGTGCCAACGGTTCATTTATGAGATCAACCAGTTGCAAAAAGATATTGATGCCAGGAAAGTACTTACCGATAAAGAATTGAAGGAGATAATTTCCAGGTTTCAAACGTTATTGCTTCTGAACGAGATTGAACCAGAGGACGAATACGTCCTTGAACAACTCAACAGCTTTATCCTGCAAGCCAATTTATCATCCGTATGGGATGATCATGCATTAGAATATCAAACGAGTATTACAATTGATTTTGATTTTAAAAAAGTACTCAAAATTTCAAAACCCTAAACCAAATTACCTTGCACAGTATTCTATTCTATAGAGCGAGAATAAAAGCATCTGAAATCAAATCCTGTGAATACTTTGGTTTTATACACTCGCACCAAAATCAACCTCTTAGATTGCGCAGTCAAATATCATTTACAACCATACGATAAGTATGGATATATAGTATTTGTCATTAAAAAAAATACGTCCGAGCTTCCGCAACCAACCCAAACCGGACCTTCGGGGTTATGTCCATTTGTAGTAAAAAACACAATTTCAAAACAAATTTAAAAAGCTGAAACCATGATTGAAAAACCGGACCTTCTTAGTGTTGTAGCAGAACCTGATGGTGACCAAGTTTATGTGCATGCTGATTTAAGTGGTCTAAAAAAGCTAAGAAGCACGATTGACTCAATGATCTCTAAACTTGAATCCGATGAATGTGACCACGATCATTTACGCTCAGATGATTGGGCTGGTTATGAACTTACGACCTCGATGCTAGAGTCTGAAAAGACCAATGGTTGCACTCAAGTACATCATGTAAAGTTTTATGCGTGGAATCCAGAGTGGAAAAGTAAACACGGCCTTTGCAAAGGGTGAATAGCAGCCTTCGACCCTAAAATAACATTGGGTATTTGTAGTTAAAAATGCTGATCAATAAGAATTTAAGAGAAAGAAAATGGAATTAATTTCTGGATATGGTACCGCCTATAACCCTTGGCCAGTTTTAGAGCGACTAGGATCTGATAAACAAGCTGCACTTGAAGAGCTCTGGGAGAATTTATATCACCAAGGGGATATTGGCTCTGCTTCTTATGCTGCTGTTCCTAAGCTTGTAGCTCTTGGAGAGTTGTCACTAGTAGCTGCAATTGAGATTGCGCGGCTCAGCGAGCACAATCCGCCTATTCCAAAAGAACTTGAATCAAGCTACTGGGATGCCCTACATGCCGCACTCAATTCAAATCCTAGTGATGAAGAACAATTTCAAGGTTACTACGCTATTCATGCGTCACTAAACGGGCAACAGAATTTAGCTAAAGCATTACATCTACTTAGCGTCGAAGAAGTCTTAACTGAGTATGGATAAGTACTTAAAAGGTGACTGTGTGAGTGTCTTCTTTTGGCACTTTTCTGCCAAATCCATTACCCAAATTTATTCTCATATAAAGTGAGCTAAGCTGTAAACGCCCAGAAGGCGCACTGGACGCTTACGGTCATAGAGGGTGATTGTGTAAACGGAATTGTACGGATCGTTCATTGTATTCATAATAAGAACATATAGGGAGCATATTAAAAATTCGTCTAGGGCTTGTTTTGAATAAACCTTACAAGATATGGTTGAGAAATTATCCGTGATCAACCGAAAACAAATGGCTCATTATGAAACGTTCTTTAATCCTCTCGCTCTTGCTTGTGAGCTTCTTGTTGGGAAGTCCTGCCTTTTCCTCTAACTTTGAAAAGGCAATTGATGCCTATCAACAAGGGGATTATGCGACTGCAATCAAGTGGTACAGGCTTTCTGCTGAGCAGGGAGATAGCACGTCGCAAAGCAACCTCGGATCAATGTATGACCAAGGCAAAGGCGTAGACCAGGACTACGTGGCTGCTGTCAAGTGGTACAGGCTTTCTGCCGCGCAAGGACATAGCACGGCGCAGATCAACCTCGGGTCAATGTACGAAAAAGGCAATGGCGTAGACCAGGACTACGCGTCTGCGGTTTATTTGTTCAGGCTTTCTGCCAAGCAGGGACATAGCGCAGCGCAGCATAACCTCGGGGTAATGTACGAAAAAGGCAAAGGCGTAGCGCAGGACTACGCGTCTGCAGTCAAGTGGTACAGCCTTTCTGCTCAGCAGGGATATAGCCCGGCTCAAAACAACCTCGGGGTAATGTACGACCATGGCAATGGCGTAGTGCAGGACTACGCGTCTGCCGTCAAGTGGTTCAAACTTTCTGCTCAGCAAGGATATGCTAGTGGACAGCATAACCTCGGAATAATGTACGGCCAAGGCAAAGGCGTAGCGCAGGACTACGCGTCTGCCGTCAAGTGGTTCAGGCTTTCTGCCGAGCAGGGTGATGCTATTGGACAGTACAACCTCGGGGTAATGTACGACCAAGGCAATGGCGTAGACCAGGACTACGTAGCTGCTGTTAAGTGGTACAGGCTTTCTGCTGAGCAGGGGGATTCCACGTCGCAGTACAACCTAGGGGTAATGTACGACCTAGGCGAAGGCGTAGCTCAGGACTTCGCTCGAGCACATATGTGGGCGAGTATAGCAGCTTTGCAAGGGAATAATAATGCCATTAAATTACAAAACTCCCTTGTAAAAAAAATGTCCCCCACCCAACGAGAAACAGCGCAAAGACTGACCCCTGAGTGTGTCGTGAAGAACTACATAGGGTGCTGATATGCGCCCAAAAATCGAGTAAAACCATTGGAGATATCATCAATAGCAGTTGTCGTGGACACACCCTGACGCCCAATAATGTGTGGTAGTAGATCGTTGTACCAAAGTAGATCGACCAAAAGCTCTATTAAGGAGCTCAATTTTTGAGAACTGGACTTATGATTGTCTACTTTGTTTGAATCCACCCAACGTCCGCTAATGGCACAGAACAGACCCTTTTTCAGTATCTCAAGGGTAATATTTGCACCCCCAGCACTACGACCTATGACCTAAACGGTGATCTCTCTCCATAATCCCAAACACGGACCTGTGGAGTTGTAATTCCCCAGCTTTGGCAGTCTTGATCATCCCCCTTAGAAAGCCACCTGGATTTAGAACAGGTCGCTCCGGGTGCTGTTGATTAACATCAGTAATCATTACCGATGTTGCTGCTGCAAACGCGCCCATAACTTGTACAGCCTCATTCCAAACATATCTATTTATCCCAATCTCGGCACAAGTTACTCTCGCGGCTTCAACCAGGTCCTCCGGAGCGAGAGCCCTCCCATAACGAGGTATTTTGTTTTTAAAGCTATCACTCGCGACAGAGATAAGCATCGAAGTCGTTAAATGCTCCACCCCCATTGAAGGTTTAGGCAAACCCGGGCCTTTTTGAAACTTAGCTGATACGGATACCCCATATCCTTTTTTGGAAGAACTTTTACTGATGTGTGTGCTAAAGCCAGTTGTGTGAGCTTGAACATCATTCCCTTTGCCCTTATCCACAGAGCTCCCTGTATCTTCTTTAGAAGAATATAACTTAGTTGTAGTGTATATGTGCCGGACATTTTTGTCTGCCTGGGGAGACATTTTCACATTTTGTCCACACACCCGTTGGGTGTCTTTTTTTTCAAAGTGAGTATCTGCTGCAATCTCTAAAAGAGTAAGTTTTTCTTGTTGTGCATGAATTTCAGACAATGTCGTTGAGGCAATTATAGGTTCCAGCTCGTTAAGCTCATCAAGACTAAGCTCAGCCACACACATTTTAGTCCGCACCCGCCTCTTCTGGGCCGATAACTCTCGCTTCGCCACTTTCCAAATACGCCGTTCTCTTAAGACCTTTTCTGCCCTTACTTTGATATGACCAAACAATTCAGCCAGGGGAGATAGATCTACACCATAGCCAAACTCGATGTGTCCATCATCACTACGAACACCATAGCGCTTATGATTACCACTATCGCGCCAGGTTAAAGCCCCGAGATTATGGAGTTCCCTCTCCCAACGATTAATCTGTCGTTCAGAAGTCCCAAAGTCCTGTGCAGTATTCGATACTGACTGCCATACAACAGGGGGATGATAGGCTTCAGCGCTCCAGTCTATATCTGACGTAAAACCTATCAGATAAGCTAAAAAACTTAAGTGACGGGCCTTAAATCCAAATTCAGATCCAGCTATTTTAAGATATTTGAGAATTTTAAAACGATCTACACCTTCAGGTAATCCTGAGTATTGATCTGACACCTTCGCCATTGCCCGTATTTGGGGCGTAAACATGCGTTGTCCAACGCAAATGGATCTCTGTTCCATTCTTTAACAGCAACACCTGTTCCCTCTGAACTTAGGCCATATTGATCCACTACGCAAAATGGGCGCATTTCAATTGACAGCACTATCCAGTGAGATAAAATGATCCTCGAAATAAGGGCTGCAATCCTTTAGACGAGATTTTATCTCAGCACAAACCTCATGGCTCGAACCATGGGGTTTTTTGCTATTTTAGGGGCTTTGGATGATTTTGCCGCCTCCTTGATATGGCGGTCTTGTCTGCCTGTGGCAATTTCAACACTTGACTTCATGGTTGCAATTCTTGTAACAAGAATCCACAACATGGTAAGTTGCGATGAATGGTTGCGGGGGTAGGATTTGAACCTACGACCTTCAGGTTATGAGCCTGACGAGC
>CAJXUS010000095.1 GCA_913060675.1 uncultured Rhodospirillales bacterium | reverse complement strand
TACGAGATCAGCCTCGGTCTCGTGGGCTCGGAGATGTGTATAAGAGACAGACTTACGGCGGCCTCGCCGGGCGTGATCTTGATGCCATTGCCCAAGGATTGAGCGAGATCGTCGATGAAAATTACCTGCGCTATCGCATCCGTACCAACGAGTATATTGGCGAAAGGCTGGATGCCCTCGGCGTGCCCGTTGTCAAACCTGCGGGGGGGCATGCGGTCTTTATCGATGCCAGGTCCTGGTTGCCACACATTCCGCCATTACAATATCCTGGTCAGGCAGTGGCTTGTGGGCTTTATGAGCTCGGCGGTATTCGCGGTTGTGAGATTGGTACGGTTATGTTCGGCCGCCAACCCGATGGTTCTGAACATCCGGCGGCTATGGATCTTGTCAGGCTGGCTATTCCGCGTCGGGTCTATACCCAATCCCATGCCGATTATCTGGTCGAAGTCTTTGCAGAACTATCTGAGATCAAGGATCAACTGCCGGGCTATCGTATTACCCAGGAGCCTCAAATGCTTCGACACTTCACCTCAAGTTTTGAACCTCTGAGCTAGGAATTCTTGAGATAGATGGTTTGGTAAATGAGGTATATGGCTTGTTCTGGTGAAGCGGCCATATACCTCTCACTATCGGTTCTAGAGGAAGTCTTTACATTACTCTTCTATACTTTTCGTATATACTGAGAAGGCCGGGATCTTGATGTTTAAAAGCCAATTAATAAGAAAAAACATTCAAGGTGATATTAGTAAATAAATATAAGGGGTTACGCTGGAGACAGAGCAGTAGTCATGCCCGACCGTTCAGTACGATCACCATTAAAAGTCTTTATTGGCACGCTTATACTGACAATAATCGGGTTCGGCTGGCTAGTTTGGTCTATTTATTCAACCAAATTTCCAGATACAGACATTCAAAACGTCCTGCTTATCGAAATATCCGTCATTACTATTATTATATGTTCGGGTTGGGTGGTCGTCCTACGTTTGTTGAGACGCTGGCGTAACGAAATCTACGCGGCTCAAAAACAAACTGAACTCGCGAATGAAGCCAAAACCAATTTCCTTGCAACAATGAGCCACGAAATTCGTACTCCTTTAAATGGTATACTAGGTGTCGCTCAATTGATGTCTGATACTGATCTCGATGAAGATCAACTTTTTAAATTGGAAACGATACAAACATCAGGGAAAACACTTCTCGCAATCATCAATGATGTACTGGATATGAGCAAAATCGAAGCGGGTGCCATTGAGTTGGAAGACACTGCTTTTAGCCTTTCAAATATACTCTCAACGTCGATCACTGCCATTTATAGCCTGGCGTCTGAAAAGGGTCTGGAGTTTCATTTAAATGAGCCGGGTAATACACCGAAATATCTCGTTGGTGATCCGGTAAGATTACGCCAAATTCTTTGGAATTTAATGAGTAACGCTATTAAGTTTACCAATACTGGGGGAGTTACGGTGACGATTGCGGCGGAGGATGTTGAGGATAATCGTATTACCGCATTTCGAGATATCATTATGCGTATTCGCATAGAGGACACAGGAAAAGGGATCGATCCTGATCGGCTTGATAGTATCTTTGATCCTTTTGTCCAGGAAGATAATACCATCACTCGCAATTATGGAGGCACCGGTTTGGGGCTATCTATTGTGCGCAAGATGGTAGTGCTAATGGGAGGATATATTGAGGTCAAAAGTGAATTGGGGAAAGGTTCCTGTTTTGATGTCTATATCCCCTTTGATATTGCAACACTTGAACAGCAAGAGGATTTGAGTATCCGCCGGAAAAAAATCGAAATCTCTGTTGGATGTGGGTTAAACATATTGGTTGCTGAAGACAACGATGTGAACGCCATGATAGCACGTGCATTTCTTGAAAAATCGGGACACAGTGTACGTATTGCCATTAATGGTATCCAGGCTATAGAGCAAGTTCAGGCCTCTCCTCCTGATTTGATTTTTATGGATATTCACATGCCAGAGATGAACGGGATTGAAGCGACCAAGGCCATTCGCTTAATGGAGAACGGCGCAGATATTCCAATAATCGGTTTAACAGCAGAGGCATTTGAAGATCGCCATGATCAGTTTGTTTCAGAGGGAATGAACGGTGTTTTGACCAAACCGTTTTCTGAGGATCAGATGCATTCATCCGTTGTTAAATACGGTGTTTCAGCCATTGTTGCCGCGGAAAAAAGAAAATTGACGAATGAAGTGAAAATAGAGACCAGTGGTTTTGAATCTTATCCAAAAGAGTATCTTTCCTCAATAGGAGAGGGGGGAAGCCTAGACGTAGGCCAAGACGGCGTTCAAGAAGAGGGACAGATATCTTCTCAACGTTTTGGTGAGCAACAGGATGCGTTTATCCCGATTACGTCTGCTGAATTGAAAAAATTAAAAAAAGAAGTCGAGGAAGTACCTCTTGGAAATAACGATAAAATAGATAGACTTATCATGGCTTTAGGAGTGGAAAGTTTTGCTTCCGTGTTGGAGCCTGCTCCAGATAATCTCCACTCGTTAATGGTGAGTTTATCCAAAGGCGTTGAAGATAGAAACGTACAAATGATTAGAGAAGCTTCTCACGCAATTCGGGGCGTTACGGCTTCTCTGTGCGCACAGCGGGTTTCTCATATTGCGGATATACTTGAGAAAAATTACATGGATATTGAGGCTGTTAAGGTGTTGATGCCTCTTCTTCGGGAATGTTGCGAAGATACTATTCGTTGGTGGGCGCGTAAGGTCGGTCATAGAAATAAACTAGAAGAGGCGCCAAAATCGAAAGCAAAAATGAATTAGCCTGAATTAATTTTCCAGTATGAACTAGATCATTAGATATTCCATTTTTTCCTCAATATTATTTCTATCTGTTGCGTTCGTAGGAAGAAGGTACCTTCTTCAGCGCCTTCTGTTTCGAGCCATTTCGCAAGCGGCCGCATGATGTCTGAGCCCAGGAAAATACTGGCACAAGTGTTTATTTCCTGCTCAAAACGAATTTTGTTTATGTGTTTAATGTTATTTCTGAAGTGTTCCAGCAACTCTTCCATTTTTTGAAGGTTACCGACCTTTTTCTCTGCGGTGAAAACGATCTGTTTTGCCAGATGTATTGGTTGCCGTCCGATTTCAGCAGAAATGAGGGGCCGCGCTTCTATCATCGCATCACGACTTGTGGCAGAACCGATACAACAATCCATCAAAGCACGATACGTCATACGGCTTTTTTCATCCCCGACAACATAAGAAGATAGGGCAATGATGTCGAAATCCAGATCTGCCATATCATTAAGTAATGCATCGATTTGAAGGATAACTTGGCTATGGTCATCTCCGTATTTGGTGGCGTTTACGATTTCTTTAATCGAAACCGCAAAACGTCCTCTGTTGAGGCTATAGAGATGAGCGAGTAAGCCAAAACCCGCGGAACGGGGTAGGAAGTATTCATTAATTTCGGAATGTAATTTCAGCTTGTCTAACAGCTCTTGTATTAAACTTTCTTCTGCACTGAACTCATTTTCTCCGTTCTGGCTCTGATCACCCCCGCCAGATTCCCGATAATTCATTCCCACCTCAATGGATATTGCCCATTCAAATAATTTGGTTACTTGCTCTTTGATAAATATGCGGTTGTCTTCGAAATAGGTAGCGGGGTTCTTTCCTTCGTCGATGAAATCTCTCTTTAAAGGCTCATAGATTGTGGTCTCAATTTTCCTGGACCTGAATTTGGTGATGATGAGACTGGTGAGTAGATCTCTTATGCCTGAGGCATAAAGGGTCGCGAAGAGACATAAAGGGGGAACGATTTCCTCGCGACGTCCCTGACGAAAGCTTGGATGAAAGGGTAGTTCTCCTCGTATGAACGCAAGAGTATCACCAAGAACGTTACTTATGTGATTGATCAGAAGATATTCTGCTCTCAAATGTTTGTAATCATCGACCTCTTCTTCATTACTTTCTTTTTTGTATAGAAGGGGAATAATTTCATGAGAGATGGATTGGGCAAGCTCAACGCGCCCCGGATGGACTGTTGATCTCAGACTGTTCAAAAAGTCTAACAAATCAGCAATTGATTTTCGAGCTCTGGCAGTGTCTTCGGTGGTGTCGACAGTTTTGTGAAGATCTTTGATAACGGCTGCAACAGATGTCTGAACTTCATCCTTATTGGATTGACTATTCAGGGTAGCAAAACTTTGTAATGATGGCAGAGGGGTAGCCATGAGATAAATCCATTGGGAGTGCAATAAGTCAAAAGTAACACTTCTGTTCTGAAATATTGTTAACGGGTTCTATTTTTAGTGTTTTTTTCTAAACCCCCCTTATTGGCTCAAATTCCCCAATTATTATCTAAATATAGCTGAAAAATATCAATTTGAGAATTTTCAGAGTGCAGTGCGGCTCTGAAAACTCATTTTTTGTTAACCATACTTTGCGGTTTTAAACGCGGACAAAACAGGTTGTTTATTGTTGAATTGTTGCCAGTTTTACAGCCAGAGCTATAAAAACGAAACCTGCAGCCTTGTTCATTATACCCTGGGCTCGGCTTGATCTTTGTAGTCTGGTTCCAATGCTGCCAGCGAATAATGCTATAGCGCCAAATACCAACAGAGTGGAGAGGATAAAAAATCCACCGAGTTGTATCATCTGAAGCGACATACTTCCTCTTACGGGGTCGGCAAATTGTGGCAAAAAGGACAGAAAGAAGATTGATACCTTTGGATTTGTCACGTTCATAATAATACCGCGACGATAGAGCTTTCCATGGCCGGCTTTACGTCTCGTTTTTTGTGTCGGGTTTTTCTCGCCGTCCTCCGGCTCGTTATCTTCCAGAGATATCTTTTCTCCCTTCGCCCGAAGTGCTCCCCACGCAAGATAAAGCAGATAAAAAGCACCGATTATCTTAAGAGTATTAAAGGCAAGACTGGAGGCTTGGAAGATGGCCGCGACACCAAGAGCAACTGCTGTTGTGTGGACCAGAACACCCGTACAAAGGCCCAGAACAACAAAGATACCGGCCAACTTGCCGTGAAGGGCAGATTGGGTGAGGACAAAAATGTTATCTGGTCCAGGAGTTAGGGCAAGAAAAATGCAAACCGGGAAAAATATCAACAGTACATCAAGGGGGATCAATTCACTTAACTCCGGTTCTGGTATGGGTGAGTTCTTCATTCGGCGTTTAGAAACGTCGGCTTAAACTAAACTACTACCGACTAAAGTCGGTAGGTTTTGGGTAGGGCCGACTAAAAGTCGGCTTCGTGTCTAAAGAGCGTGCTTCGCACGCAACTTAGTTTTTTTACCGCATAGAATGCGGTGGTTTTAACCATTTGTGAGACAATAAAATCCATAGTTAAAGGGGCTCTGGGTTAAAGGGGGTCCTGGGAGAACGAGCACGCCCCCCAGGATACCGCAAACACAGCGATCCTCTTTTTTATGGCAGCAGCTTCTTATGCAGTAAAAGCGCTATCATATAAGTATGGTACCGACTGTTATGAGGATAATACCGGGGTCGTTCCTCTCGTGTTGAAGGAGCCCTGTGTACAATCTAGGTTCGGCAACTAAGATTGCATTGGTTCAACGCTATAGGAACAGTCGGCAGGCCCGGCATCATCTTCTTAACTAAATAACTAACCTACTTTGATCATGATGCAATCATATGATATGAAATGTTCACATAGCGAACAGCGAATGTGGGAGAGTTGAAATCGGGGATGGAAGCGTGAGCAATTCAATTCATAAGCCAGTGAGAGCTTTGTCGCGGGGCCTTTTACTTCTACAGATTATGAACCGAGAAGGGCCAATTTCGGTTCAGGATTTAGCGTTAAAAAGCGGGGTTAATCGCACAACTGTCTATCGCTTACTCGAAACCCTGGAGGAGAATGGGTTTGTTCAATCTGGCCCTCTTTCAGGCAAGTTGTGGCATTTGAAAATGGGGGTGAAATCTCTTAGTGAAGGTTATGACCACAGGGATTGGGTCACCCAAATTGGGGCACCAGTTCTGGGTAAACTGCTAAAACAAGTGGTCTGGCCCACTGATATTGCTGTTTTTGATGGCAAAGGTATGGTTATTCGAGAGACAACCCATAAATTTAGTCCGCTATCCCAAAACCGCAGTATGATCGGCGTGCGGTGGCCTGTTTTAACATCTTCTCTCGGCCGCGCCTTTTTTTGTTTTTCCTCAAAACAAACCCGGCGTTCAATTTTAGAAGTGTTGAAAGCTTCCGATGATCCCGCTGACCGCCTGGCCCGGGACGAAAGTTATATCGCAAATCTAGTTAATATCACACGGGCAAAAGGCTATGCACAATCTGTGGATGAGACCGTCACGGGGATATCATCGATTGCGCGCCCGGTTTATTATCAAGAGCAAATTGTTGCGACCATCAATTTGGTGTTTTTCACCTCGGCCATGAATACCACGACGGCGGCAGAAAAACACTTGGATGCCATGAACGCGGCCATAGGAGAGTTGGAACAAAAATTGATCGAAAGCAGTGTAGGTTTTTCGCCAACAACTTGAGAGTAGGCCTACTTAAATGGATGATAATTCTCACTCAAAATTGTGAAATCAAATGTTGATATTTCGTGATAGGCTCATATTCCTTCGTGCAGTTATTATCATAAAAATTATCGAGTTCAATTCATAAGCCTGGGAGAAAATCCGCTATGTGTGATGCATGTGTTATTGATTCCGTTAAGAAAAAAATGCTTTCCCGAAGAGATATATTTAAAACGGCTTCTGCTGGAATTGCCGCTGCTGCGGTTGGTACTGCCGCTGTTTCGACACCAGTTATGGCCTCTGGGGCGAATAAAGTTGAAGATATGACACACGAACTCCACGAGGGTTTTCCAAGTTTCTTTGGAACACAGCAGTTCTTTCGTGAGCAGAAGTTCAACTATGCAGAACACAAATTTAATCTGCTTGAGCTTCGTGTGAACGAACATCTAGGCACCCATATTGATGCGCCATTACATTTTTCTGAAAATGGGCAGTCGGTTGCTGAAATTCCAGTCGATAATCTCGTCGTTCCGCTTTGTGTGATTGATATAAGAGAGAAGGCTGCAAATAACGCGGATGCTCAGGTGACACCAGATGATATAAAAGCATGGATTTCAGATCATGGCCCCATTCCGGATCGGGCTTGTATTGCAATGAGTTCCGGATGGGATAAGTTTGTGGATAGCGACAAATTCCGCAACGTTGATAGTGATGAGAAAATGCACTTTCCCGGGTTCCACGTCGAAGCAGCACAAATGTTATTGGAAACCAAGGCTGTCGGTCTTGCTTCAGATAGCTTGTCGTTGGATTTTGGTCAGTCGGGAGATTTTGCAACCCACTATGCCTGGCTTCCGACAAATCGTTGGGGCATAGAATGTCTTGCCAATCTCGATAAGGTTCCAGCTAAGGGTGCAACTCTGGTGGTTGGCGCACCAAAACACCGTGGCGGTACTGGTGGGCAGTCTCGTATATTTGCTCTTGTCTAGCTCAATTATGCTGCGCGAGTTTTATCACTTCAGATGAAACTCTATTTAAGGTTTCTCTTTGTGGAGGGAACTAATTAGATCTTTCAAGGTAGAGTTATTTTTTTTTCACCACAATGAATTCCCACTAACATGAATTTCAAATAACATGAATTACGGTCATTACGGAGAATACTTTTTTTCTAAAACAAAAAGATCGTGTGCTTAAAATGCAGGTTGTCATCGTTACTGATATATTTGGGCGAACGTCTGGGGTTGAGCAGATGGCTGAACTCTTGTCCAGACAATCCGTCGAGACAATTGTTATTGATCCATACGGTGGGTTAGAAAATAGCTTTGCAAACGAAGACGATGCTTATGCCTCTTTCACTTTTCATTGCGGCCATGATCCTTTTGTAAAACTGGTGCAGCAAAAAATAACTGATTTAGAAGGTCCCTTGTTGCTTGTTGGGTTTAGCGTGGGAGCATCTGCTATTTGGCGATGTTTGAATAGATCTGGTTTTGATGATGTTGGTGCCAGAAAATTTCATCACTTTATTGGCTTTTACCCCGGTCAAATTAGAAATCATCTCTCTCTTAACCCTATATGCACCACGACCCTGATTTTCCCCAAAGAAGAAAATCATTTTTCGGTCGATGATGTGATGGATACTCTTAACACTAAGGAGGGCGTTCTCTGCCATCAAGTGGAGGCTTTGCACGGATTTATGAATGCCTATTCGCGCAATTATTCTAAAGATTTAGCAGAGGAATTCTACCAACACTTGGCTGACGTAGAGTTATGTCTCAATTCAGATATTTTCCAAAAAATCTTATCAGGTAAAGCTTGTCTTCTCTAGCGTGTCAGACCGGATTGGGATGACACGCTAGGTTAAGTGGATATTACGTCGCATAATTGGTCTTATTTTTGCGTTTGAAGGATGGTTTAATTGTTGCGATCGCTATCAGACTGAAAATAAGCAGCAGGTTCAAGCCACCAAAAATAGCTTCTTGTTGCATGGCTGCGGTAAATTCATCCGAACCACTGCCATTGGTATGAGTGCCAATATGTAACAAAGAAGCCTCAATGGCCGGATAAATGAAAGCTATGGTATTAAGGGCTATCAGAATAAAGCCGATTACTTTGGACCAAAGCCAACGGGTATTGGGCTTGCCACTCATCAAAACACCCGTCAAACCAGTTGCAAAAAGGGCAGGTAGGGTGAGATAGGCTGTTCCGCTAGCGACCAGTTCACGACTTATTCTAAGGGCTGAAAGGTCATCTGGGGGGATGATTTCTCCGAGAAAGATAAAGGTGGCAATACTGCCAAAAAAGATTGAGAGGCTGATGAGGTGAAGAATTTTCAAAGAATATCTCATGCTAGTGTCCTTTATTATATGTTAGCGCGCTAACTAATTTTGCAAAAAAAGAGAAATTAGGTTGTCATATTTTTTAAAACGCGGCGTAAATAGCCTTTGAGTTCATTTGCTTCCTTTTCACTGAACCCTTCAAGGGCTCGCTTGTTAATTCCTTGAGCCAATATTGGAAGTTCCTTCATGATTTCCTTGGCACCGTCTGTGATATAAACCCGGGTTATACGTCGATCATTAATGTCCACTTCCTTTCGTAATAGTGCTTTAGAGACCAGCCGGCGGATAATGCCCGACATTGTCGGTCGATCAAAATAGAGCGACTTGCCTATATCACTGATGGTTTGACCATCTTGCTGTAGCAACCTAGCCAAGACAGACCATTGACCGGGCGTAAGGTCATAGGGCCGTAACGCTGTTTCCAGTGCGTATTTCATCTCTCCTGCGGATTTGTTCAGCAGGAAGCCAAGGCTATCGTCTAATTTCATGAATTATAGTTAGCGTGCTAAGTATGGTGGTTCAAGACAAAAATTATCTTATTTTTAATATACCCTAGGAAATACTCTTTTTGACGAGGGTTGCTACTGGCTCCGGCTAAATTCACAAACGAAGTGCAATTTCATATTATTATGGGATTGTTATGGGAAAACATTACAAACATCCCGATTTTGACGAGAGCTATCGGAGTTTGATCAAAGATCTCACTATATATCTGTCATCATCGCCGATTGGTCTATCGAGAATAGTCAACTAGGATGGTGAGTGTGAAATATTATTACCAGTGTCATAGGATCAAAAGTCGGGTTTACGAAACAATCGATGCCCAGATATTAATAGGTAGGATGGTCCAGCATATCTTACATAAGAGCTTTCAAAGGGTTCGTTATTATGAGCTTGAAGCCGCGGCAACTTTCAAGAAATACTATGAAGAAATTGTCAGGCTGAGGGGTGACCTCGTAGAGAGAATAATCACTTATGCCAAGCGTTTAAACTATGTTAAGTTCTTTGAGGGAGTGGTAAAAGGTAATCGGTTGATCTACAGACTTTGTGGCACCGAAATGGATCTGGTACAACTATATCATCCTGATAGAGGACCATCTTTTGATCAATTAGCTCGACCAGGACAGTTAGAACGGCTGGCCCATCATTCATATCAAAAAATTGCATTTGTAAGTTGAATCCGCAGGATGAATAATGATTGAAGAAAAAGAACTCCGGGAAAAATTAAGAAAAATTGAACGACTTTTTGCAGGTGCTGGTACCGACGGTGAGCGCGGCGCTGCCGCTGCCGCGATCGGGCGTATTAAAGAAAAACTTGCCACGGCCCGGAAAAGTGCAAAGCCTGTTGAGATGAAATTTTTACTAAATGATCAATGGTCAAGGCAATTGTTTATTACCCTGTGCCGACGATATGAGCTTCAACCTTATCGCCGTCCCAGGCAACGCCGCACTACTGTTATGCTAAAAGTGCCTGAATTGTTTGTTAACGAGGTTTTGTGGCCAGAGTATCAGGAATTGAATACGGTCCTTACTGATTATCTGGCTCAAACAACAGAGCGTATTATCAGTGAAGAAATTTTTAATGATGTGTCTGATGCCAGTGAAGTCGGAGACCTACAGCAACTCGCCTGAAGGCTCTTAATTGGCGTGGGTAAAACAGGGGCGGTTCAGGGAGTGTCGCAAGGGCCGCAAGGGCTGTAGCCCAACGTCACTTCACTTTGTGTTCTTGGGAATGATTTATATTAGCAAAGCCTGCTGTTTGAGGGGGTGCTCACAATTCGCCGTATCATGGGGAAAAGTGAATTTTGAACAAATGCGTTCAGAGGATGTCATGGATGAGATATATCGCCGTAATACTCCCGCACTTACGACCGAGTAACCCCTCCAGTTTATATCAGGAACAGAAGTTTACAGGATCAATTCGAGTCCAGATCCTAAGTCTGGCGAATTGATCATTAACTCACATGTTTCGGAAAGGAGGGATTTTTTTACCCTCCTTTCGTAATTCATCTAAGCAGGGCGCGATTTTAGCGATAAATGACCACACTGATTGCGCCACCGAGTTCGCCGAGAACACCGCCTTCTTTTTTACCACCGGTAATGTCTCTTTCTCCTTTTGGCATACCGTGGCAACCAAGGCATGATTCCTTGTAATACTCAGGAAGTATGAGACGGTAAGCCGTCTTGCCTTTCACATCAGCAGTTTCGGCAAAATGTTGGCCGATTGGATGGCTTGGAGAGCGGAACACTTCCTGGATTATATTTTGTTCCCATTTATCAGGCCGGTTTGCACGATTGCGGACATAGTCCTTCGGCGCCGTCAACTTGATTGTGGCTTTCCCATTGGCACTGTTTTTAAAGTTCTGGGTCACCAATCTGGCAAAGACTGCAGGTAGAAAACCCTTGAGCCCAACACCTTGTTCATTGATGGAGGTTTGTGCTTCATCCATGACTTTTTTGATGGCCTGCAATTCGGCATCGATAAGCTGTCCGTGTAAACTGGATTTATCGATGGCATCCAAACTATTTCCAGTCGCTTTCATGTAGTTTGTTTTCGCTGTTGCAATCACAAAATCAGAGGAAACACCTTTGTCACCGATATCAGGATTGTTGATATGTTTTTGCCTGTCGGAAATGACAGCGCGCGCTGATCGCAATAGTGTCGCCACACTAATCGCAATTTCTTCATCCGTTTCTGCATGGGCAGGTTGAAAAGACAGTGAGAAAACAATGGAGAGGGCAGCGAGCCCGAGGAAAACAGTTTTGATGGACTGATGATATTTAAATGCATAGGTATGCATACTCTCTTTCCTTCCCTAAGTTATTTTTTAAACGCTATTTCCGTTTTAATTTACATCTGTACTTCATCTACATCTTTGAAATTTACTTGTTATTCCCTAGTCAGAGTGAAATTTTATACTGCTGTTTGGAGTTCAAAAAATCATGCGACCCTGTCCAATTCATCTGTATCGATGGAACTTTTCTGGTGGGGTTCTGTGTGGGTTTCTGCGCTGGATGTTCTCAAACCCTTAAGGTACTTGGATACTTCTTCTTTCAATGAAATGGCACTTTGTTGGAGGATTTTCGCCGTATCGAAGGACATTTCTGAAGATTGTCCAGCGTCTTGGGCCGATTGATTAATTGTTGTAATGTTTGTTGAGACAGACTTTGAATCCATCGCAACCTCTTGCACGTTCTGGGCGATTTCACGGGTCGCTTCGTCTTGCTGTTCTACAGAAGAGGCGATGGTTTCTGTTGCTTGTTCAACGGATGTAATTGTTTCAGCAATGCCTGTGATGGCATCTGCGGCGCGGGCCGTGGCTGCCCGCATGGAGCTAACCTGTTCAGTGATCTGATCAGTTGCTTTTGACGTTTGATTAGCAAGAGCCTTTACCTCGCTGGCAACCACTGCAAAGCCTGTACCCGCATCACCAGCTCTCGCTGCCTCAATGGTTGCATTGAGCGCCAGAAGATTTGTCTGCTCGGCGATGGTTTCAATCAGGCCAATAATCTCACCGATTTGATCTGCAGCGGTTGAAAGTCCGGAAACATGTTCGGTGGACTTTTGAGCTTCGCTCACAGCTTTGGTTGCAACTTTGGATGAATGAGACACCTGCGCTGAAATTTCTTTGATTGAGGCGGCCAGTTCTTCTGTTGCTGATGCGATGGTTTGCATCTTTCCTGTCATGTTGTTGGATGTATTCTGGGCTGAAGAGCTCAACTCACTGGTATGATTTGCGCCTTCGTGGAGGCCACCAAGAGCGCTGTGCATCTCATTGGTTGACCTTTCAACAGTAAGGACAATGGCCATGACTTTTTCTTCTAGAAGATCAGCCATTTCCAGAGATTGTTTACGCTGTAATTCCTTAGTCCTTATATCTTCCTCAGCTTTATCGGCCATCAACTTGGTATTTTCGATCATGTTCGATTTAAACACCTGTACTGCACTTGCCATGTGACCGACCTCGTCCTCTCGATCTAGAGCCGGAATTACAGTTTTAGTATCGCCTTTCGCAAGTAATTCCATTGATTCTGTCATTGAAACTAGAGGCTTGGTCACGGATCTGATTACGAGCCAGGTGAGGGCGGAGGCAATGCATGTCGCGATCACGAGAACTATAATACTGACGGTACTGGCAAGTTGGGCAGTTGAAATGGCTTCGTCGCTCAACTCAACGGCTTGGGCTGCGGCGCTGACCGCAGATGATATTTCCGATGCCGCCTGATTGGCCTCAAGACCAGCTCTTTCAGCCTCAATGGCGGATTGGCGCGCAGAAACAACTGTTTGTTGTTTGATCGTTTCGCTTTGCTCGCGCAGCTTTGCGGATAATTCCAGTAATGTTGCCTCTACCGCTGCAATGTTTGCCCGTCCCTTTGCAACAAAACTGTTGCCCAGAACCCTGTTATCATCAACATAAGCATCGACAGCCTGGATCGAGGAATCATAAAGCGCGCCCATGTTGTTACGGATTACTGCGATGTCTTGCTCTGGTGCGATCCCCTGTAACTGCTCGAGGAGGGCGCTGAGCTTTTCACGAGAAGCCTCTGCCATGTCTTCTGATTCGCTGAGCCAGCTCACTTCAAGATCACTCAGCCAGAACTTTAAATCAGCAAAAGTGAGGAGGGTTTCTGTTGCGATCGCCAGGTTTGTACTTGCTACAATGTCTTTTTCTAACAGCCGATTTCCGTTGTTGAGGGTGGTGCTGACGTTTTGTAACACTGCGCTCATGGATGTTACTGTTTGGCTACTGCTTTGGAGTGTCGTACTGATTTCCTTGAGGGTCCGTCCGCCTGTTTCCATGGCCGTTTGACCATTGACGATTTCATATCTCATAAAAAGGCTCATGCCAGATAGCAGCAGGATTAAAAGGGTCGAGAATGCTACGAGACGTGTTTTGATTGTCATTGTATTCAATATTGAATTCATTCCTGCCTCCTATGGGCTTCCTCGTTGCAGTACAACAAGCTATTGAAGAGGCCGATAAAAATTGAAGGCTAACCTCACTGATCCCTCTCAGGCTCGGTCTATTCTTCTCGTCAAACCTTGGTGTCGCTCAGCTACAACTCGAGCAATATCTCGAACTTTTTCTAAAAATAGTTCCCGACGAATTTTATGACTAAGTCCATGGCTGTATTTAACTAACTGTGATTTTGAGTACGAGCATCAAGAAATAAAAATATACAACCTTAGGATTATTAAAATATTAAAATAAACTCTTAAGGTTGATTTCTAGTTTGCAAAATTTGTAATAAAATTGAGCTAACACATTGTTATTTTGTGTGTAACTAGAATAAATTTTTTTTAAAAAAACTGTAATTGTTTTGCGGCAAATAGGAAAAATGTCTTGGGTTGAAAATACGTATTGTAGAATGCTGTAAATAAAACATCCAACATAGGTTGTAATTTGTTGGGTCACAAATTTGAGGGAGCTGATTTTAAGCCCTTTCATTCGGCATTTAACATGTTTATGCCATGATTTCGCGTTATTGGCTGGTTCGGCTTAGTTGAATTTCATAAACGAAAAACTGTCTGGATAATCAATGTTCTCAAAGGTCTGTTATGGTGTGATCACCGCACTCGTTTTCTGGGGAGCGACTGCTGTTGCACAAGATAGCGCCCAAAGTGAATTTGGTGATCTGACCTTTCAGGAACAATTGACCAGTAAAGTCGTTGGCAACGAACAAGATCAGATTATTACCCTTGTCGTCGAAAATGATTCATTAGGCGCCGCGGGCACAGACAAAAACTACACCAGCGGTGTGCGGTTGGGCTATCTCGATGTAAACGCGGATCTTCCCGAAATCGCTTATACTCTGGACCGGGTGGTGCCGACCTTTGGCATCAATGAAACCTCGAGTGTATTTTATTCTCTGGGCCAAAATATCTACACCCCGCAAAGTATTTCCCAAACCGCACTGGACCCGGATGATCGTCCGTGGGCGGCACACCTTTATGGCTCCATTGGGTTGGTCACCGTGACCGATAATCATTTGGATGAGATCGAAGCTTCTCTTGGTATTGTCGGGCCAGCAGCTTTGGGGGAGCAGGCGCAGAAATTTGTCCACACCCATATCACCACCGACAGCCCGACACCGCACGGTTGGTCTAATCAGCTTAACCACGAACCTACCCTGAGCTTGGGGTGGCAACGGCGCTTTCCAAGTTACTGGAAAACAAATGGGGGCGGGCTGTCTCTCGGGGTCTCGCCCTATTACGGCGCAACCCTTGGCAATGCGCAAACCTTTGCCGATGCAGGTGTTACCTTTCGCTTGAGCCCTGAACGAGACACATGGCAAGACGCTCCTGTCCGTGTGCGCCCGGCATTGCCCGGTACGGGGTATTTTGACAGACCCGAAGATGGCTGGAGCTGGTATCTCTTTGCTGGATTAGAAGGCCGCGCCGTCGCCCGCAATATCTTCCTCGATGGCAATACCTTCAGCAACTCGCACTCCGTCGACAAAAAATACTTTGTAGCCGACGCCAATGCAGGTCTCGCGCTTACCTACGAGCAATACCGCCTCAGCTACACCATGGTCTATCGTACCAAAGAATTCGAAGGCCAAGACGACCCCGGCGTCTTTGGTGCTCTCAGTCTTGGAGTTAGATTTTAGAGGGCATTGCCCTCTTTGTTTTAAGGTGTATTTTTATATCGAAAGTACAAGCAGTTAATCTAATCTCCCACAGGAGCGCACCATGTCCACCGTCCTTCCTCCAGAAAACCCTGAAAACGATCCCCGTGTGAAGGCTGTGTTTGATGATATTCGCACGACACGACAGTCGGATTTTATCAACAATATCTGGCGCTATCTCGCGTTTGATGCGGACCTGCTCGAGCGCACCTGGGATGAAGTCAAAGCGGTGATGGCAACGCCTTCTGATCTCGATCCTCTTACCAAAGAGCTGCTCTATCTCTCAGTCTCTATCTGTTTGGTCCCAGTTTTTAGTGGTACATTATTTTCCTTGGAATGGAAGGATGCAC
>CAJXUS010000094.1 GCA_913060675.1 uncultured Rhodospirillales bacterium | reverse complement strand
AAACAGCAGAAGAGGACTATCTTAAAACAGGCTTGCTAAAATGGGGGCACTACAGGTAACTTCTACACCCAGTAATTCCTCTAGTTTATCCACATCAACTCTGGGAGGATAACCAACTACTTGAGCAGAGACGCCACCGTCAACATGCAGCTCATCATATTTTTCACCCATTATATCGACATGGATTTTTACAGGAGGAAATACCCCCGGTATGGCAGAAGAAGCTGCAAGGACATCCCTGAATAATTCGAGCGCCTTTGGGTTATTACTGGCCGCTATTTCACCTAAATTCCATAGAACCGATTTACCAGCATCAATGTTCGTTGTGGCAACTACTAAACGCCTTCCCTTTTTATGCTCTATGCCAATTTTATCTACTAATTCTCGTGTTATATGCTTTTTGATGAGTTTACGCATCGGCGTATTATCAGATAAGGAAATTCCGGAAATTAATCCTCGTAGAGGCCTGAAAATCAAAAGAGAATCAAAGTTGATAGTGGTATAGATCTCTTTTAAAACCGGGTCGTACTCGGGCCCAAGAAAAGCAAAAGGAGCGATCAAAGCACCAGTGGAAACACCTGTCACGATTTGAAATTTTGGGCGATTACCTGATTCAGTCCATCCATTTAATAATCCTGCACCATAGGCGCCATCTTCCCCCCCGCCAGAAAGGGCCAAAAGGTTTAATTTAAGCCGTCCATTCTCATCTAAGTTATCAGTTGTAAGCTGACGAAACTGGGCTACGGCATCCTCATTTCCTGATCTCAATATATAAGGGATTTCATCTCCCCACGTTCTTATTTGATCAATACCAAGTGTTTTAGCATCTCGATAGATATCGGCAGGAGGAGGAGAGTGAATAAAGGCACTGCTACAGGCTGATAAAAACACAAATATTAATGGATATAAGCATCGAAAAAACATAACGAATTTCGTCCTAATCATACCTGATTTTCTTCACTAACAAAGAGAGTTGATAGAGACTTAACAGCACCTTTATTTAGAATAAGCTACTTTCACCCCTAAAGAATTTTAGCTTTTTTAAGCGAATAATTTAATCTACCGGCCCACCATTTAAAGGCCTCGCGTGCAGCGGCGAATTCATCCTTTATCGCTCCTACACCCTTAGAACCTGCATAACGATCTAACCCAACCACTATGACTGAGCCAGATAGAGAATCAGATAAAACGGCCTCCATATTAGCACTGCCGCCCCCGGTATGCTCTCCAGTTGTTATTTTGGATGCTGTCGAAAACAATAATCCAACCGATAATACTGTGCTCAAAGTAGCTCCAACTTTATTCGGCGTTTCAACGCCCGTTAAAGCGATAGAAATTCGAAGAACATCAACACCTGGCTTACTAACAAAGGTAAATTCTTTGCTGACACTTGCGTGTATTTCTTTTTGAAATTCCTCAACGAGTTTATCCAATTCCTTTGGATCAAAACCATCTGAAGTTTGGCTGTCTTTATAAAGACAAGATAATCGGATCTAATAGAATTTTATTATACGCGCGTAAGGACCGATAGAGATCCTCATTAGATAGAGTCGTATTTTCTGTCCAAATGAGATCTACACCACCATCAGGGCCTTTCCTAAAGTCCTTTGGAGTTGAAGATGTTTGAGATGTCGTCTGACAGGAGATAACTCCAAAACTTAGAAAGATAACAAAGAGTAACCGCGATAATTTCATTGATAAGAACATTACTTGCGCTTCCCTGTATTTATGTCCAAGTCCCTACATTATACTCTTGGGATAATTGTTTTTTATCTATCTGCCACACTTTACACGAAATTCATTCTCTTGAGAAATAAATATGATAATAAGCCTATTTCACATCCCTACGGAATAAAATCACTCGTTTTTTCCCGTAGGGATGTGCTGTGACAATTAAATCATTGCCAATATAAACATATATATTATATTCATCTTAATTAATTCAAGTAGGTTTATGAAGATGACAATACCCTTTGATATCATAACAGATCAAAACATTCATACGATGGTTCATACGTTTTATGATAAAATCCGGCGTGATGAATTATTAAAGGATGTCTTCAATAACACAATTGGCGATAACTGGGACCCTCATTTAGCGACCATGTGTCGGTTTTGGTCTTCTGTTTTGCTGACCTCAGGTCAGTACAAAGGAAACCCAATGATGGCACATATGAAAATAAAGGGTGTGAACCGTCATTTTTTTGAACGCTGGCTAGAGTTGTTTTTAGAGACCAATAACGCTCTCTTCCAAAAGGATATTGCGACTGAAATTCAAATAAAGGCCGATAGAATTGCTCAAAGCCTGATGTTGGGAATGTTCTATAAACCCGAAAATATAACCGCTGTTTAAGCAGATCTATATTACATTAGTACAAACAACTAATTAGCGACTATAGCTCCCACATAAAATGCATATTCGCTGAGAAATTATTCAGTTTGACTACGGCTGCCTATCACCGTTTCTGCGCAACATCTCAATAAACAAATTAATCAATTTTTAGTATAAAATAGGCATACTGACTTCGAGGGATATTCATTTTGTTGCATATTGAAGGATACGCAAATGCGAATGTTATTCAGATCCCTTATCGTCACAGTATTAGTATTATTTCTTTCCGGTTGTGATGAAGCGGAAAACACTGAAGTAGTGGATGTTCCCAAAACCGTAACCGAGACAGATAATACTTCCACCTCCCCTTCGGCTTCTGACATAAAAATTGCCTTGGTGATGAAAACCCTCACTAATCCTTTTTTCATTGCTATGGAAAAGGGTGCCAGACGCGCTGAAAAAGAACTCGGCATTACCTTGGTCGTCAAGACTGCAGCACAGGAAACATCGACCACCCAACAAATTAACATAATCGAAAAACTGGTCCGTGAAGGGCAAGTCAAAGCGATTATTATTTCGCCGGCGGATTCAGTAAGATTAATCCCTTCCCTGAAGATGGCTCAGGATAAAGGTATCCATGTTATCAACATAGACAACAAACTAAACAGCGATTTTGCTGCAAAAGCGGAACTAAATGATGTCCCCTTTATCAGTATAGATAATCTGCAAAGTGCTTACCTTTCAGCTCGACACGTAGCCGCTAAAATAACGGAGCCTGTGCAAGCCGCACTGTTAGAAGGTATTCGTGAAGCAGATAATGCAAATCTTAGAAAGGATGGAGCCCTTCGTGCTTTCGCGGAAAATCCAAACATAACGGTGGTTGCTTCAGAAACTGCTCATTGGAAGGTTGATGAGGGGTACGAGGTTACCAAGAAAATGTTCCAAAACCACCCTGACATTTCAGTTCTATTTTGTGCCAATGATATGATGGCTCTTGGCGCCATAGAATACCTTAGAGAAACAAATCGCAAATCAGTTCGTATTGCTTCATTTGATGGTATTGATGAAGCACGTGCTGCAATCAGGGATGGTTGGCTTGATGTCACAATCGACCAACAACCGGGTGAACAAGGGTATCTCGGCGTAATGCTCGCTTACCGAGCTGCTATGGGAGAAAAACTCCCGCCACTGACCATGCTAGATGGTCTTGTCATCACTGAATAACATTTCGAGTGATCATGAAAATCGGTGATTTCCATTCCAGTATTACAAAGAAATTCTATCTCTATTTGATAGCGATCAGTATATTGCCATTATTAGCGATAGGAGGTGTTTCCTATTATTTTTCCGCCAAAGCAATTACAGCTCAAGCTATCGGGTTTGCGCAAGAAACCGTAAACCATCAAAGAGATACTTTAGACCAACAACTGGATCAAATAGAAAACCTTGTCTCTGACATTTCAGGCGTAGAAGAAATCTCCATTGCACTACAAAGTAAAAGTAAGGTCGCGAGTACTTATACCACGTTGGCGACCAACGCCCGTATTGGCTACATTCTTAATGGGTATTTAAATTTGGAGGGGCTGACTTCTATCGGGATTTATACCCAAGGCGGGAAACAATATCATGTCGGCGATACATTGGATGTCCAGCAGATCCGAGAACACATAAGAAAACGCCTGTTCGATGAAACTTTATCCAGTGGAAATTTAATTCATTGGGCCGGTGTAATTGACAACATAAATGCCAGATCTCCTGAACTTAAAGTTTTAGCGGCCTCTAGCATTTTTACTCACGTCAACCGCGAAACTATGGAGCAGGAACCCCTCGGTCTTCTTGTCGCTCATTACAGTCTGGATACCTTTAGCAAAAGCCTTCAGGACACAAAAGAAGTTGCTGGATCTTACTTTATCGTAATCGATCAACTCGGTAGAACTATTCACCACCCCAATCCCCAATTAATTGGTACCATTCCTTCTCAATCTCAACTGGATCTGATCAGAACCGGAACAAAATCAGAAAGTGTTCGTATTCAAGGAGAAAAGATGGTCATCAACACGGCCACCATCGCACGAAATGGCTGGTACATTGCCCGTTTCATCCCCCTAGCAACCTTGACAGCACCAGCCAAGGTGATCGGTACAGTCACCTTGATTGTTTTAGGATTATGTTTAACGGTAATCAGCTTCCTAGCTTATCGATATTCACTCACTGTCGTTACTCCGATCAGAAAGGTAACAAAAGCCTTCGAAGCTTTCGAAAAGGGAACTTTAGATTCCACCAGCCACCTCACCATTCCTGGAGATGATGAAATAGCGGAACTTGCTAAGTGGCATAATACTTTTTTAGAAGTCGTCCATCAACAAAACGTCGCCCAGGACGCACTGATCCAGAGTGAGACGCGCTTCAAGGATTTTGCAGAAGCTTCCTCTGACTGGTTCTGGGAGACAGATGATAATCATCTAATTACTGTCGTTTCTGATCGTTTTTTTGAAACAATAAATCTACAACGTAGTGACCTCATAGGTCATTCGCGCATCGAAGTGTCCAATAATTTCCGCGGCGATGAAGAACGACATATTTGGGATCAACATTTACAAGACCTAAAAGCACACAGAGCCTTTAGAATAGTTTATCCAGTTTGCGATAAGAGCAATAAAATTTACTACGTTAGATCCAGTGGAAAACCTGTCTTTAACAAAAAAGGTAAATTCATTGGATACCGCGGTACAGGAACAGATGTATCAAAGGAAATCGAGGCTGAACAAGCACTTATCGAAATGAACCAAACCCTTGAAAGGAGAGTACAGAAACGGACCAAGGCCCTGCAATTCGAAATGGAGCGGGCGGAAATGGCCAATCGATCAAAAACTGAATTCCTGAGTAATATGAGCCATGAACTGCGAACACCATTAAATGCAATTATTGGCTTCTCCGACTTGATGAAGAATAAAATTTTTGGGGAAATCGAAAATAAACGATACGAAGCTTATGTTGAGGACATTTACGCCTCAGGCACTTATCTTCTCGAAATCCTCAGCGACATTCTGGATGTATCACGTATAGAAGTGGGAAAACTCCAGATTGAGGAAGATATTGTTGATCTTTCTTCTGTTTTATCTTCAGCCGTCAACATGACTAGCCCTAAGGCCAAAGAATTCAATGTTCATATTGAGACCGAGGTATCCACTCCATTTACTCAAATTAAAGGTGACCCTCGACGGTTGAAACAAATCTTCCTTAACCTGATCACCAATTCAGTCAAGTTCAGCGACAAAGGCGGCGTAGTCAGAGTAAATATTTCCGCTGATCGTGATCACTGCATTCAAGTGAAAGTAGAAGATACCGGCATCGGCATTTCCGAAGAAAATCAAAAAATTGTGTTTGAGCCCTTTGGAAAAGTCGAGAATAGTACTGTAAGAGAGTATGAAGGGATCGGTTTGGGATTACCTATTGTAAAATCATTGATGGAAATGCACGGCGGAACAATCAAGCTGAAGAGCCAAGAAACAAAAGGCACCGTTATTACCCTGACATTTCCAATCGAACGTACAATTGACATATCTAAGCTAAAAACGTCAGGTGAGGCTTAGAGTTCTACTCCCTAATCAATTACAACGCTTATGCTAATCAAAGAACAATAAAAGGCTGGCTTCTTTTTTTGGAGCCAGCCTTTTTCTTCTTAATGCCCGAATACTATCTTAAAACATTATCCAGCTCTTACTTGGACAAGAAACTTATCGAGCCCGTTCTGTAGTTGCATTGCCTGCTCAGATAGAGAACCTGAAGCATCCAACATGCCTTGAGCTGTTTCACCTGTAATGGAAGCAGCCTTGGTAACTTCCTGAATATTGCTTGAAACTTCTCTGGTTCCTGCAGAAGCCTGCTCTACATTTCTGGCAATTTCCTGCGTTGCAGCAGCTTGTTCTTCCACCGCAATTGAGATCGCACCGCCAATTTCATTTACTTCTCGAATTGCGTTACCGATTGCCTCAAGCGCCGTTGCAGCATCCTCAGTAACAGATTGAACATTTGAAATTTTCCCACTGATTTCTTCTGTCGCTTTGGCGGTTTGGTTTGCTAGATTTTTAACTTCACTTGCAACCACAGCAAAACCTTTGCCCGCTTCCCCTGCCCTTGCAGCTTCGATCGTTGCATTTAATGCGAGCAAATTGGTCTGTTCGGCAATTCCAGTAATGAGCTCAACGACTTTACCAATCTCTCCAACAGAACTTACAAGCGTTCCTACTGTTTCATGCGCACCGCTTGCCTTTTCCACGGCACCAGCGACCACTTCGGTTGATCGACCGACTTGACGACTGATTTCCATTTCTGATGCGGTAAGCTCTTCAGCGGCAGCTGCAACTGTTTGCACATTGGAGGCCGCTTGATCTGATGCGGCTGCGACTGATGTTGCCTGCATAGAAGTCGTTTGAGCTGTTGAGGTCAGATCTTGTGCCGAACCTTGCATACTTGAGGCCGCGTTGCTGACTTCTCTGATTGTTGATCCGACCTGATTTTCAAAATCTATCGCCAATTGCTCAATAAGAGCTTTTCGCTCTTGAACTGCCCTTTTTTCATTGGCGCGTTGTTCGTGTTCCATTTCACGCATTTTTAAAGCATTTTCTTTAAAAACAAGAACTGCATCAGCCATTTGCCCGATTTCGTTTTTCCAGCCAACAGCAGGAACTGTTACAGAAAGATCATTATTGGCCAACTTGGTCATGGTATCTGTAATGGCCGTCATGGGTTTCGTTAGATGAACGCGTGACCACCATAGGTTCATTCCAGACATTAACAGCAAAAATGCAAAAACGGACGTAAGCGCAAAACCATTAATTTTGTCCATAAAACTGATCGATTGCTGGACTGATGACGTACCAATTTCGATACTCTTAAGAACCTCAGCATTCAAAATGGAAATACCCTCAAGAGCCGGGTTATCATCTATCTTTACCACGGTATCTATATCATGAGCATTTTTTCCAGCAACGGCCATTGCCTTCACATCAGAGATTTTATCGGAATAGTTATCGATGACCGAAGTAATACTCTTAAGCGCAGCAGCCTCTTGTGAATTCACACCTAGCTTTTTATAGACAGATAGAGCAGTGCGCGCGTTGTCCACACCCGTCTTTATTTTTGCAATTCGGCCTTCATCTTGGCGAAGTACATAATTTTTGAATTGATGGATCATGCCGCCAAAGCCTATTGCACTTTGTAAATCTGTAATCGCGACTTGTTTCGCGTAATCTACCTGACGGAATTTATCCCAATGAAAGCTGACCTCATCATTACCTTTATGACTTAAATAGGTTGTTGTTCCAACGATAGCGACGACGATGAGCAAAAGTGCAGAAAAAATCATACCCAAATGCTTTATCTGGAAATTATTTACGAACATGAGACCCTCTCGATGGGAATAGTACACACGCATTTTTTCGGTGTGTTGTTAAAGCAAATGGTTTTTACCACGCCATATCCTGCGTATTTAATACACAAAAAAAGATGCGGAATATTCACCGCCCATAATCGGAGGAAAGTATTAATCTTCGTTAAAGTATCACTGCGTCATTTTATAGACTAAATTAAAAATAAATTTTTATATTTGATTTAGTATCAAATAGATAAGATGAGTTTATAATATCTGAGTAAATAATACGGGCTATTTTGACGCAGAAGTAAATACAAAAAAACTGCTCTGTTTGGATATTTCAGACCAAATATCAGAGCAGTTAAATTGCAAGAAAAAATACTTTACGATTCAGCGAGTAGCTCATCAACCTTCCGGCGTGCTTCTGAGCGTCTTGTCAGATAAGAAGCAACCAAAACTCCAATTGTTACAATCCCAATCAAAATAGTTGAAAGAGCATTGATCTTTGGCGTAACACCCAACCGGACTTGGCTATAGATTTTCATTGGTAGCGTCGTCGCGCCAGGTCCTGACGTAAAGGAGGCGATAACCAAATCATCAAGTGACAATGTAAAGGACAATAACCAAGCAGAAATAATAGCAGGCGCCATAATCGGCAAAGTCACCTTTAGAAATGCTTGGAATGGTGTACACCCTAAATCAGTGGCTGCTTCTTCTAAGGAAGTATCAAAGGTAACCAAGCGAGATGACACAACAACCGCTGCATAACACATTGAAAAAGTTATGTGC
This sequence comes from uncultured Rhodospirillales bacterium, assembly GCA_913060675.1. GTDB lineage: Bacteria > Pseudomonadota > Alphaproteobacteria > Kiloniellales > Kiloniellaceae > Kiloniella. The sequence goes on along the minus strand of CAJXUS010000094.1, from coordinate 7,325 downwards.
GCCAACGTAATTGTCCAAAATCCCCGGCTAACTCCCATAGCAACAAAAAGCAACAACAGTGAAAGCCCGGTAATCACCTCTGGCATAACCAGCGGCGCATAGATCATTCCTGAAAATAAAGTTCGCCCTTTAAATCGCCCCGCCCGAACCATAACCACGGCAGCCAATGTTCCAAGAATAGTTGCAACAGTTGCAGAGAGTAAAGCGACACGAAAAGTAACTAAGGCCGCATCAAGAAAGGCCTTATCCTTAAAGAGCTCAACATACCATTTGGTAGAGAACCCCGCCCAAACTGTCACGAGCCGAGATTCATTGAAACTAAAGAGCACCAATAAAAGAATTGGTAGATACAAAAATACAAAGCCAACGGTTAAAGAGGTCGTATTGAACCATGTAAAACGGCCATTCATTTTTCGGCCTCCTGAGCGCGCTCTTGTTGGTTTTGAAAGAGGACTATTGGAATGATCAATAACAACAGCAGTAATACCGCCACAGCAGATGCAACAGGCCAATCCCGATTACTAAAGAACTCTGCCCATAGTGTTTTACCAATCATCTTGGTATCCGATCCCCCAAGAAGATCTGGAATAACGAACTCACCAATTGCAGGTATAAACACAAGGAAAGATCCAGCAATCACTCCGGGCATGGACAGGGGAAAGGTAACCTTCCAAAAAGCTTCAATACTCGTACAACCAAGATCTTGAGCGGCCTCTAATAAAGAACCATCTAACTTTTCCAAAGCAGAATACAACGGCAAAACCATAAAGGGGAGATATGAGTAAACAATACCGATATAAACGGCTGTGTCAGTGTTCAAAATCTGTAACGGTTCATCAACAACGCCGACAAACATAAGCAACTGATTGAGTAACCCCTCAGTTTTTAGGATACCAATCCATGCATAAACACGAATAAGAAAACTTGTCCAAAAAGGGAGAATAATCAACATAAGTAAAGTCGGCCGCCACTCCGAAGGCGCCTTTGCCATCGAATAAGCCAGAGGATAGCCAACAAGGAGGGTTAAAATAGTTGATATGCCCGCAATTCTCAAACTGGACAGGTAACTCTTCCAGTAAATATCATCTTCTGTGAGCCAAATATAATTCTCAAAGTCTAACCCACTTATCAGACTTTTTAGCCCTTCCCACCCGGCACTCAGATCAAACGTCGGTGTATAGGGGGGGATAGCAATCGCAACATCAGAAAGCGATATCTTGAAAACAATTCCGAAAGGTACGAGAAAAAGAACGAGTAACCAGAAATAAGGTAACCCGATTAAAAGAAAACGTCCGAATTTTCTATCCATTATATCCTCCTATCAATCCAGAAGGATACCGGCGGTATTACGCCAGGATAACCAAACTTTATCTTCCCAGGTAAACTCACGATTGGCTAAACGTCGACGATTAGATTCCTGTGCCTTGAAGATTATTCCATTACTAAGTTTGACATAATAAGTAGATAGGTTACCCGTATAAGCAATGTCGTGAATTTCACCCTGAATTCTGTTATCTGCGTCTAGAGGCTCTTCATGCGTAACGTGTACTTTTTCAGGGCGGATCGCAAAACAGGCATTTTCATCTGCTGAGCGCTCAGTGTTATTCGATATGGAAATATCATTTTGTCCTTCAGCCCAGGACAGTTTAATACCACTATCAGTTCGAGAATTGAGCCGTCCCTCAATAACATTCACATCCCCAATAAAATCAGCGACATAACGACAATTGGGATATTCATAAATCACCTCAGGTGTTGCCACTTGAATGATTTTACCATGATCCATAACCGCAATCCGGCTGGCTACTGTCATGGCCTCTTCCTGATCATGGGTCACAATGACAAAAGTCATGCCCAGTTTTTCCTGAATATCCATCAGCTCAAACTGGGTTTGTTCCCGAAGCTTTTTATCGAGAGCGCCCAAGGGCTCATCAAGAAGAAGGAGTTTAGGTTTTTTAGCCAGCGAACGTGCTAAAGCAACACGTTGGCGTTGCCCGCCGGAAAGTTGATGAGGTTTTCGCTTGGCAAATTGTTCCAACTGCACAAGAGAGAGCATCTCTTCCACACGTTCTTTGATTAGGTTTTTGGGCCACTTGTCTTGCTTGAGCCCAAAAGCAACATTAGCCTCAACAGACATATGAGGAAATAATGCGTAAGACTGAAACATCATGTTCACAGGCCGCTTATAGGGCGGAACTGATCCAATATCATCATCACCGAGGGATATCGTGCCTTCACTAGGGGTTTCAAATCCCGCCAGCATCCGCATCATTGTGGTTTTACCACACCCGGATGGCCCAAGAAGAGCGAAGAATTCTTTTTCATAGATGTCTAAACTTACATTATCTATGGCTGTGAAGGATCCAAATCGCTTGGTAACATTGCCAAACCGTACCAAAGGTTCCTGCTTGGGGTCTTCCCAAGGCAAAAACTTGGTAGATGGTTTCTTGGCTGGTGAGATATTCATGACGTCCTCAATCAGAAACTCTATAGTAAATAAAACACCGCCTAAATAATTTTTAGACGGTGTTTTTTTAACAGTTTAACTGCCGCTCTTAATTTTAGACCAAGCACGTGTGACAACACGTTGAATCTTTGGCTCATAAGGGGTCAGGGTATAGAGTTTTTGCATGGTACCTGAATCTGGATAGATCGCAGGATCACCAATGACATCTTCTTCTAGTAGTTTCTGAGATGGTAGATTGCCGTTAGCATAATAGACATAGTTGGAAGCTTTCGCCATTACATCATCACGCAGGATGTAATTGATGAATTTATGCGCGTTATCTACGTTTCCAGCATCCGCAGGGATCGCCATTTGGTCAAACCACATCAAAGCACCCTCATTTGGAATGGCATATTCAACAGTAACACCATTATCCGCTTCGGCAGCGCGATCGCGTGATTGGAGGATATCCCCAGACCAGCCGACAGAAAGACAAATATCACCATTGGCCAGCGCCGAGATATTTTCTGAAGAATGGAATTTTTGTACATACGGACGAATTGTCATCAACAGATCTTCAGCAGCTTTGATATCTGCTTTATCATGACTATCTGGATTTTTACCAAGATAGTTTAGTGCCGCTGGAATAATTTCATCTGAGGCATCCAACAAATAGACACCGCAGTCTTTTAGCTTGGCTAATTTTTCAGGATTGAAAACGACATCCCAACTATCGATACGCTCAACTCCAAGGCGTTCTTTAATCATATCCACGTTGTAGCCAATACCTGTAGTGCCCCACATGTAATTTATTGAATAAGCATTACCTGGATCGTATTTTTCAACGCGTTCGGTAACAACATCCCAAAGGTTTGCATTGTTGGTAAGCTTGGTTTGATCAAGCTTCTGAAAAACACCAGCTTGGATTTGACGAGACAAGAAGGTTCCAGAAGGGACAACCACATCATATCCAGAACTGCCCGCTAACAGTTTTGTTTCCAGGACATCGTTTGAATCGAAAACATCATAAACAACTTTGATGCCCGTTTCTTTTTCAAATTCCGCGAGAATTTCTTCATCAATATAATCTGACCAGTTAAAGACGTTTACAACTTCTTCAGCACTGGCTTGAGTACTAAAAGCCATACCCAATGCAACAACACTGGTAAGCAAACCATTTCCCAATTTCTTCACGATGTAGCCTCCGTTATTATTAAAGTTACCTTGAAAAGTTATGTGGGTATCGGGATCATTTTATATGAACTTACAATACCCACTCCCAGTTATAATTTTCCAAGATCTTTAGCCGTTAGATCAAGGCAATACTTTACCTTATCAAACAACTCATCAATCTCCACCTTCGTTATTATTAATGGTGGTGAAAGTACCATTCGGTCCCCACAGGCACGCATTATCAGGCCATTATTAAAACAGTGATCCCGACAGATGTTACCGATTTCGGAACCGTTTTCAAAGAGTTCCCTCGTTTCTTTGTCTTTGACCATTAACATACCAGCGACAAGACCATGCCCAACTACTTCACCAATCAGAGGGTGATCTTCGAGTTCCCTTAAGCGCTTTTGGAAATAAGGCCCTGTCTCATCTCGTACGCGATCAATGATGCCCTCGTCACGCAACAGGCGAATGTTTTCTATCGCAACGGCACAAGACGCAGGGTGCCCCGAGTACGTAAATCCATGGTAAAATTCACCGCTTTTTTCAGTAAGTGCATCAGCCACACGATCGCCGACCATCACTGCTGAAATGGGGAGATAGCCAGACGACATTCCTTTTGCCATCGACATGAGATCAGGTTTGATACCAAAGGTTTCAGAACCGAACCAGTTACCAGTTCGACCAAAGCCACAAATGACTTCGTCTGCGACCAGCAAAATTTCGTACTTATTACAAATCCGCTGGATCTCAGGCCAATAAGTCTCTGGTGGAACGATAACACCACCTGCTCCCTGGATTGGCTCACCAATAAAGGCGGCAACCTTTTCAGGGCCAACTTCGAGGATACGTTCTTCCAAAGCGCGCGCGGTCTTAAGGCCAAACTCTTCAGGAGACAGATCACCACCCTCTTTGTACCAGTATGGCTGCATAATGTGTTCGATACCCGGCATCATCAGACCGCTTTGCTCGTGCATTGGGTCCATACCACCAAGTGATGCCCCAGCAACCGTACTACCATGATAGGCATTATTACGGCTGATGATCACATTGCGTTCGGGCTGACCTTCCACTTGCCAGTAACGGCGCACGAGACGGATAATAGTATCAACAGCTTCAGAGCCGGAGTTCGCAAAGAAAACCCTGTTTAACCCTTCCGGAGTTACCTCCGCAAGGAGCTGAGCTAGCTCTGTTGCTGGTACATTGGTTGTCTGAAAGAAGGTATTGTAATAAGGCAACTCCATCATCTGACGTTGAGCTGCATCAACCAATTCTTTGCGACCGTAGCCAATATTTACACACCAAAGACCAGCCATGCCGTCAATGACCCGATTTCCTTCGGAATCCCAAAGGTAAATACCGTCAGCCTTGGTAATGACACGAGTGCCTTTTTCATTGAGGCTTTTTGTATCCGTAAAGGGGTGCAGATGGTGCTCCCGATCAAGATCCTGCCAATATTCTGTACTTTTATTTATATGATTCATAACAGCCTCTTAACTGCCAAAATTTCGAAAAATGTTGGCCTTAGACATTTAACAACAGATGTTCGCGTTCCCACGAACTGATAACTTGATGGTAGTTATTGTATTCGACTTCTTTGGTCGCACAGAGTGCTTCTACGAAACGATCGCCGAGAATATCTTTAATTGGCTTGCAAGCCAGCAGGGATACAATTGCGTCAGATAAGTAGAGTGGAAGTCCTCTCGGAAGATCATAAGCACTACCCGTCGTTTCAGGCTCAGCCTTTAGTCCTTGGGTCATTCCCAAGTAGCCGCACAGTAAGCTTCCTGCGATAGCAAGGTATGGATTTACATCAGATCCACAAAGACGGTTCTCTACACGACGGCTGTTTGGGCTAGAATTTGGCACCCTAAAACCACAACTACGATTATCGACACCCCAATGCGTGTTAATCGGGGACTCATCATATCCAAACCGACGGTAGGAGTTTACGTTGGGGGCAAAAAATGGCATCGCTGCACTGGAATATCGCTGTAATCCAGCAATAAAGTTTTCAAAGAGTTCCGTTGCATTCCCTTCAGCATCACTAAATATATTATCGCCTGTTTTTGCATCGACTACAGAGTGGTGAATATGCATCGAACTACCGGGTTCATCTGCCATGGGTTTGGCCATGAAAGTTGCATAAATGTCGTGAGATAACGCCGTTTGACGTACCGTACGCTTAAACAAGAACACCTGATCTGCAAGTGAAAGCGGATCACCATGCAGAAAATTGATCTCTATCTGGGCAGCTCCGGCTTCATGGTTGAGGGTATCAATATCCAGACCTTGCGCTTCACAATAATCATACACATCCTCAAATACAGGGTCGAACTCATTGACGGCATCAATGCCATAACACTGCCGCGCTGTTTCTGGACGTCCATTTTTACCAATCGGCGGCTTAAGAGGTAGATCCGGGTCAGTATTCTTTTGCACAAGATAAAATTCAAGCTCAGGCGCGATTACTGGCTTCCAACCTTTTTCTTCATATAGACTAAGCACGGTGTGTAGTATCTGGCGAGAATAGATATCTACAGGTTTACCATCGGGATACACACAATCACATATGACTTGCGCCGTTGGTTCTTTATACCAAGGCACCGGACGGATTGACGAAGTATCAACTTCAAGGATGACATCATGATCAACGATATCCACCCACGTATCCTCTTCAGGCCACTCACCTGTAATGGTTTGAATAAAAATGCTTTCAGGAAGACGGTGTCCGTTACTTCCTATCCCGCGAAGGAATTTTTCTGTAGGTAGGATCTTGCCGCGCGGTACACCTGAGATATCCGGTATCATGCACTCGACTTCCGTAATACGGCGATCACTACACCACTTTTCTAATTCCTCAAACGTCATAAATCACCTATTAAATTGCTTTTAGAGTTACTTACCTTCGGTTCGCCCGTTCTCGGCAAGCATCTCCAAAGGCTTTAAAAATTGCATTGGAAAGTTCGTTATCACTGGCGTTCCATTCAGGGTGCCACTGCACTGCCAGCGCAAATGCAGAAGCCCCAGAAACACTGACGGCTTCGACCAGCCCATCTGGGGCATAGGCCTCAACTGCCAACCCCTCTCCTAAATGATCAATACCTTGAGAATGTACAGAGTTGACGAGAACTTTTTGGCCAGACACTAAATCAGACAAAATACCACCCGAAACCAGATCCACTTCATGCGCCAAAGCAAATCGATCACTTATAGAGCCTGTCATGTCAGCCCTATGATCCATTTTATCAGGTTGATCCTGGACCTTTTGATAAAGGGTTCCGCCCAGAACTACGTTCAATTCCTGATAGCCCCGACAAATGGCCAGCATCGGAATGCCTCTATCCAATACTTTTTTTATTAGGGGTAATGTAGTTGCATCCCGTGCGGGGTCATGTTGCGTCCCGTCTTCGCTAGGCTCGCCACGATAGTGATGAGGTTCAACATTTGAGGGACTACCCGTAAAGAGTATTCCGTCCAATCCATCCAAAAGAGCATCACTATCTAGCTGATCGCCCAAAGCAGGAATTGCCAAAGGGATAACGTCAGCAACATTTGCTGCCGCTTCTGAATAATAACGGCTCACACTGTCATACTCATTACCATTCTTTGGCATACGACATGTGGAGATCCCAACAAAGGCTTTACCTGTACCTGTCTCTTATACACATCTGACGCTGCCGACGAAGAGGATAGTGGAGATCTC
>CAJXUS010000093.1 GCA_913060675.1 uncultured Rhodospirillales bacterium | reverse complement strand
AAACTGCAAAAAGACTATCTTAATTTAAGCTAATTTGAAATCGGGGGCAGGATATATGACCCCATCTAAACCAACACAGTATTACAGCGGCGTTTGCACCGACACCCACAACTGGGACAATTTTGAGCATCGTCCAGGTGGTATCTTCATTTGCGTGCCACCCAAAAGCGGTACCACCTACGCACCAAACAGGACCGGGAAGCTTCTTGAGGTATGAGCGTAAAATCATGCCTTGTGCGTTGTTACAGAGGTCGCTTTGTAAAGCGGAACTAAGTTATTGATTTCGCTTGTTTGAGGCAGATAGTTTTATCAATAGTAAATAGCTAATAGTAGAATATATGAAAATTATTCAGGCGTGAAGTTTTCGAACGTTCAAATTTCTTGCGGATACATAGGCTGAAATTCGCCAAACCCTTTTGAAAAAATAGTTCATAACTTTTCAAATCATGCTACACAAGCGTCTGAACAATCAGGCCTCATACCATCCTCTAATTTTAACACTGGTGAGGTTTTCTAACTTTATTGCTATTACTGTTCACGTTATTCTAGCAACACCTTTACAAAACAGGATTTCACAAATTGTCAAAACTTACCCCAGATCAAATGGATGATATTATCTTTGGAATGGGACTGACCCACCGGGAGGCCGCCGGAGTTCTCAGGGTCCAAGCAAAAGATCTTTTTAGCTGGATAAAAGGAACGTCAGAAATTCCTGATAGCAAGGCCGCAGAATTGCTCAAGCTCGAAGAAACCGTCGAGGATTATGTGGATGACATCCTAGCGACCATCGACGATATCGTCGAAGGGAAAGATAAGCCTATAAGCGTTCCAATTATACGATACCTCGGCAACAAATTGTTTAAAGAATGGAAGCCGGATTTATACCAGGTATTTCGCTATCACAAGGTGTACAGCACGGTTATCACCCGAGCACGAATAGAGCTTCATAGAGAAGACATCACGTTGGTGCCCGTCACCTTCGATCCTGAGAGTTATCAGAATTTTCTTGAGTCAAATGAAGATAGCGAAGCCAACCGTGCCGCTTGGGCGCGTATAGAACTAACTAACCAGAAATGATGGAAGAGCGGGGAGTTCCGGTTGATCATTCAACGCTTTATCGTTGAGCTCAGGGTTACGCCCCAGCATTAGAATAGAGGTTCTATTGCAAAAACTTGGCTTTGTATACAAACCAGGTTTTTGCAACGGAGCCGTATTCTGATCACCCCGGAATTGACTGGATGAAAGGACATGACTGGCAGGCGGAAACCGAAAGGCGCGATGCTTATATCGCCTAGTTGAGACAGGCAGATGCAGGTAATCTTGAGCAGCTTCTAAAATTTGTAGGTGCAGTATAGACGGCGGAATAGGCAGTCGTTAGAGTTCGAAACTCTAAACGCTATTGCAGCAACAGAACCAAAATTTGAATAAGAATCTCTGAAATGAATCAATTGGAAGGTAACAACCCTTCGTTCCTCATCAATTTTTCCAATTTTATACCACTAAAGCCAAAAGATTTTTTGTAGTTTTCGTATTCATTCACGTGTTCACGCGAAGGCTTATTTTTTCTTGTCGCTGTAATAAGTGTGTTCTTTTGTGTGTGCTCTGTTGAGATAAAATCAATAACGTCCACCTGATACCCTTGTGACCTAAGAAGCATCACGCGGCTATTGTCCGTGATAATGTCGGCTTGCTTTTGTAGGAATAACCCGTGCGAAATAAATTTCCTGCTCGGTGTGCCGCTTTTTTGAAGATCCTTTAAAACTTCATTCTGACAGCAAGGCGCGCAAACTATCAACTTGGATTTCGATTTAATTCCGTAAAACAGCGCATCATCTGTAGCCGTGTCACAGGCGTGCAAAGCAACGATTGCATCATAGTAGCCTTCAAAAAAATCTTCTGCTTTCAGATTGTGAAATGCAAGGTTCTCAAAACCACACAATTCTGCTGCATCGTTGCAGAGGTTTATCATCTCTGGCCTTGTGTCGACGCCATCGACTTTTGGATTGAGACCTGCCTCAGTAAGCTGATCGTAGATTGCGAAAGTTAGGTAGCCTTTGCCCGATCCAATATCTAAAACCTTTACCCTTTTTTGCTTTATGGCTTGTGTCCGCTCAACCCTTTCCATGAAGATTTCTATAAACCTACAGATCTGCCTGTACTTGTTGTACATGCTCGGTTTAATTTCTCCGACATCGTTAGAAACACTTAAGGCTTTTAAAAACGAGCTTTCCTTGCGAATTCTGTAATTTTTATCACGGTTATGAGGTGTTTGCTCTGTCATTTGCCCTGTCCATCATTTCTGCGTGTCATCTTTAAAACTTTATATTCCAGGATAAGTTGGATTTACATAAATTTTTGATGCTGAATTTCCTCACACCGATTATCTATTTTGGGCGCTGTTGTAAAGTTAACTAGTGTGTACTTAACCTTATTTCATTACGAATTTCAGGAACACCCTTAGAAGTCCAGAAAATTCATCCCCCCATTTATTCAAAGAAGCATAGTGAGCCCCAGTGAAATATGTTGTCGAGTTCAACGTAATTATTACGCCATCGATCTAGAAAATCGTTTGGCGCCTCAAGTATGTTATCAATTGCGCTATTAACTTCATTCTGTCCGGAGGTTAGTATTTTTAATGAGTTTTCAAAAGGGCGCTGTTGCAAATAAATGTTATGCAATTAATCTATCCGTTCAAACTCTGTAGTTGGTGATAATTATCATCGGTGAATTTCAGGGTTTCATTGGTTTTTGTATTAAATAGGCTCCGGTCAACGGTACTAAGCTTGCCGAGATATACGTGGATGCCGCAGCAGGGTTCGTCACTGGTACAGGTTACGGAGTGAATTGCGCTTGGTCCAATGGAGAGGACCTCGCCTGCGGAGAGTTCTGCCTTGCCGCTTTTTCTGATGCCACCTCTGTCGTCATTCTCAGAATTTATTTCGGGATCATTTTCATAAAAATCATTGCGCTCTGCCCCGCGATAAATCCCGATTGTTGCAGACATCTGATGGTCGTGGGGCGGTACGGAAATACCGGGCATAAAGCGGCAGAACCAGATCGATACGGTCTCATCTTCAAACAAAATGGCTTCATTCTCTACAAAGGTAGGCATGCCGATGGCAACGGCTTCTGGGGTGGAGACAGTTTCCTCTAAAATAGCCCGAATAGCTTTGGGGGCGTCGGGGGCTATGGCGGCCTTTTTCAAACGCGCGAGCAAATCGTCGAGATCAAACTTATCCGTATGGTTCATTCTTAAAATCTCCCTTTATCTCATTGTTAAAAGAGATCAGGACTTTTGCCAACTAACTTGATCGGTCCGGTTGGACGCTGATTGGAAAGTGTCGTGATATTGATAACTATTGCGGATCGGGGTGCTGATGGTCCAAGTAGCGCTGGCACCTTGACGGATGGTCAGGGTATCTCCGGACTGAAGGTCAACGATCGCACCGTCTGAGAAGGTGAGTACGGCGGCGCCTTCGTGGACATATAGAGTTACGGTCCGGTCGTAGTCGTGACTAAAGGTGGGATCAGCACATTCCCATATTTCCCAACCCGCTATTTTACGTTTGGTATCTTCGGTCGCTTTCCGGCGGTCAAAGAAGAGGGTGTCGATGCGTCGTTCTTCTAATCGTGTCATGATTTTAATCCGTTTTGCTGATAGGTCACGTGTTGTGGAAGTAAAGGCGCTTTGCCAAGAATAAGGTCAGCGGCTTTTTCTGCGATCATAAAGACGCAGGCATTGATGTTGGCACTTGGCATTGCCGGGATAACCGAGGCATCGACAATTCTTAGGTTATTTATGCCTCGAAAGTTCAGCTCGAGATCAACAACCGCGCGCTCATCACCATCTGCGCCCATACGAGCTGTGCCGCAGGGATGATAGGCAGAGGAAGCATCGTGTCGAATGAACGCGTCCAATTCGGCGTCGCTTTGAACGTGTTTTCCGGGCAGGTCTTCGCGGCTATAGAAATCGGCAAAGGCGGGTTGAGCCAGCAGGGCGCGGGCCAGTTTTAATCCCTGACGCATTTCGTACCTGTCGCGCTCGGTTGCCAAGTAATTGGGATCGATCAAAGGTGCATCGTTGGGATCAGCAGAGGCAAGTCGGACCGTGCCTCGACTTTCGGGACGCATGGTGCCAGCGCCGAGGCGATAGCCATTTTTATTGGGATCAGGTATCCAGTTGTCGCCAAATAAAATTGGGAAGAAATGAAATTGAATGTTGGGGTGGGTTACTTCCGGATCTGATCGCAAGAACGCACCGACGTGGCATTGGTTGACCGCAGCGACACCACCTTTCCATCCAAACCATTGCATACCGGCCCAAAGCATCAGATGGGGTTTGAGGTATTTGTTCAAGGAGACTTGCTTGTCGGTTTCAATCTGAACGTGAGCCTCGAGATGATCCTGTAAATTTTCACCGAGCATGGGGGCGTTGCAGACGACATCAATGCCATGTTCACGCAAGTGGTCTTCGGGGCCAATACCCGACAGCATCAAAATTTGTGGAGTGCCAAAAACCCCGGCGGACATGATTACTTCTGAGTGCGCTTCAACGATTTGGATTTTGCGCCCTTTGGCGAACTCAACCCCAACAGCTGATCCATTTTTGGTTAAGATGCGCAGGACTTTTACGCCTGTGACAATGTCCAGATTTGCGCGTTTCTTCTGGCTGTGCAGGTAAGCGCGAGCCGAGCTGCTGCGATAGCCGTTTTCAACTGACATTTCAAACCGACTGACACCTTCTTGGGCGTAGCCGTTGACGTCTTGGGTGAGGGCGTGACCTGCCTGCTGACCTGCTTCGAGGAAGGCGGCGTTTAGCGGGTTTAAATCGGTTTGCGTTTTGACACCGACCATGCCTGTGCTCGATCTGTAATCGTCGGCCTCGCCATCGCGGCGTTCAAACTTTTTGAAATAGGGCAGGCAATCTGCATAAGACCATCCCTTGCAGCCTTCAACAGTTGCCCAATCGTCATAGTCACGTGGGTTGCCACGTAAAAAGGTCATACCGTTAATTGACGACGATCCACCTAGAGCTCGGCCACGCGGTTGATCTATTTCACGCCCGTTGAGATGGGCTTGCGGGGTGGTCTTGAACCAATAGTTATACTTGCTGGTTGGTTTGAAGGCCGAACGCAGACCTGCTGGCATCTGGAGTATCCAATTGCGGTCATCGCCCCCGTGTTCGAGCAACAGCACCGAGTGCTTGCCACTTTCACTCAGGCGGTGAGCCAGAACGCACCCAGCGGTTCCGGCACCGACCACGATATAATCATAACTTGGTTTAACGCGGTTTGTTCTCACTGGTAATCTTCCTCAAACGGGCAGTCGGTCAAGGGCACCGGGCCATCTTTGGTTATCAGCACAGGTTGTTCCAGTTTTACGCCTTCGTCACCGCCGACAGGCCCGATGTAACTCTCGACACAAACCGTCATGCCTTCCATGAAGGTGCCGGAATACTGCCATGTTTCATGATCTTCGGGGTAATAAATCACGGGATATTCGACACCAAAGCCAATGCCGTGGATCATTTCAGCGTAGCGGTTTGGCACGTAGATATCGTGCATCTTCCACGACAACTCGCCAAACTCTTCAAACGTCATACCAGGACGTAGCAGCGCCATGTTGTGCTCCAACTGCTCATAAGCATGGGCATAGAGTTGGCGCTGTTGGTCGGTTGGCTTTTTGTCGCCGATAACAAAGGCACGCGTTTGGTCTGCAAACATACCATCGGGTCCGATCAAGTCGCTGTCGAACACCAACATTTCGCCGTTCTCTATTACCTTGTTGGAAGTCTCGGTAAACCAAGGATTGGTGTGATGCCCCGAGGAAAGCAACCGGGTTTCCTGTGCTTCACCCCCGTGTTCAAGGTTGTACTGGTTCATGATTGAGAGCAGATAATTTTCAGTAACGCCGGGGACAGTATGTTTGCGCATTTCGGCAATCGCTTGGGTGCAGACGTCCATGGAGTTGCGAATAATGGTGACTTCATCGGCAGATTTAATCGACCGCGCCATTTCCATCGGTGCCTTGGCGTCTTTCATTTTTATGCCACGGTTTTGTAGGGCCAATAGTGGCAATAAGTCGGCCCGATCAAGCCCGAGGGTCGCGCCCCGACCGCAAGTGCTGTGCAGCAGGTCGATAATTTCTTCAGCCCATTTGGTGGCGTGTTCTTCTGCTCGGTTGCCAGAACCAAAAAAGTCCCAAGATTTAGCAGGACGGGCTTCGTCGATGGTCTCTAAGCCGTCAGACAGATGCAAGGCCCCGCCATAATCGAATAGCACAACGGGTCCTTCAACCGGGACAAAAACGTAACGTGCCAAGTGGTGTGAAGTCCAAATCTGCATGTTCCGGCAGCCAGTCGCATAACGCAGGTTCAGAGGATCAAACAAAACTGCCGCATCCATTTTGAACTGGGTCAGCAGTTGTCTGGTGCGGTTTAGGCGATAAGATCGGACGCCTTTTTCATCAATAGCTCTGTACGGATCTATTATTTGGGGATCTGAAATCAACTGCCGCACTCCTGTAGGATTGCACTTATACGTTTGGACTTTTACGTTTGTGGTTGGAATATTATGGAACCGCTCTATAGTTAAGGCAAACGAAACTACTTTAACTTGTGAGTAAGAAATATTTAATCATGCTGCCTGCATTGAACCTGGAATTGATACGCACATTCTTAACTGTCTTAAAGGAGGGGGGATTTAAAGCAGGCGCAGAGCGGCTTAATAAAACGCCCGCTGCCATAAGCATGCAGATCAAACGGTTGGAGGAGCAGTTAAACCAGCGTTTATTAGAGCGAAGCAACAAAGGCATCGTCCTGACCGCTGCGGGAGAAGTTCTTAAGGTAAAAGGCGAGCGTCTTTTGAGCCTTAATTATGAGCTTTTGGGAGATATGCGCCATGAAGAACTATCCGGACGCCTGAGTTTTGGCGCGCCAACCGATTATGCGCCAACACTTCTCAAAAAAATCATGCCGATATTTGTTATGGAATTTCCCAAGGTTGATCCAAAGATTATTTTAGAGCCCAGCCGAAATCTACGCCGTCGGGTGCAATCTGGGGCATTGGACATGGCGATCGTAGCCAGAGAACCCAATACGGATGAAGGCCATCATCTCTGGACCGAGGAAGTTGCCTGGTACGGCAATAAAACGGATGTTAATGGGGCACTTATTGTGGGTCTGCTCGGTGTCGATTGTATCCTTAGAGATCGTGCTCTGGGTATGTTAAAGGCGGCCCCGTCGTCCCATGTGCTGGCCTTGGAATCAGCCTCAGTCGTGTCCTTGTTTGAAGGGGTCGAGGCCGGGTTCTGCCAAGCCTTTTTACCTGTGAGCGTGGCTGGAAATACGATACGTTCGTCGGTGTTGAACGGGCCGACTAAATTTAATCCGACGACCATGAAGCTCGAGTTTGCGCTTATCTTTGGCAAACGTTTTGAAAAGTTTGATACCAGTGATCTGACATCGCGGATTAAAAGGGCTCTTGAGCAATAGTTGGCAGACTATTACCCCAAATTATAAGGGATGTCCTAGCGGGCTTTAGAGAGATGTTCTGCAAGATAATCGATCAGCATTCGTACCTTTAGGGTCGATGCTGCCCCCGGAGGATAAACCGCAAAGAGGTCCAATGGTGCCATTTCATATTCAGGTAACAGCATAACAAGATTGCCCTTGGGCTGTTCCCAAAACTCATGTTCAGGCAATAGGCCAAGGCCGTGCCCGCCGAGGACAAATTGTAACCGTGCTCCGGCGTTGTTGGTGCGGATTGGCCCGGTGATACGCACCTTATAGGAACGGCCATCCCTGTTTAGGGATAGCACGCCGGAATGGCGGCTGTAGGTGACCCAGTTGTGTGATGCCAGCTCCTCTGGCTCGGTTGGAGTGCCGGCACTTTCCAGATAAGCAGGGGCCGCACAGATCCGCCGTACAGTGCTGCAGATCTTCTTGGACATCATATCGGAATCAAGCAAGGGGCCGGATCTGATTGCGATATCGTATCCGCCCTTAACAAGGTCGGTGACCTCGTCTGTCAGTTCAACATCCAGCTCAATTTTTGGATATAAGTGACGAAACTGGCTGAGCAGAGGAACGATCCGTTTAAGGCCAAAGTTGGCAGAACAGGTCAGGGATATCCGCCCCACAGGCTCATCACTGAGGCTTTGGATACGCCTGTTGGCGGCCTCGGCTTCTTCGCTGATGCGTTTACAACTCTGATAATAATCTTCCCCGGCGTGGGTCAGACTGAGACTGCGGGTGCTGCGATGCAAAAGGCGGATGCCAAGTCGATCTTCCAGTAGTTTGACTTGGTGGCTAATGGCTGCACGGCCGAGGCCAAGCTTGCGCGCTGCTTCAGCAAAACTACCACTTTCCACCACCCGGGCAAAAGTGATCATGCCTCTTAAATCATCCATGTAAAACTTCTCATGTAAATTTCCCTGTAAATTTTCCCTGTAAATCTCCCCCGTAAATTTCCTCTGTAAATTTATGGGCCTGAAACCTTGGCGTTCGTTTTATTGTCAAATTTAATCATACAAAATGTATTCGAATTTGGCTATTATCATTTTATAGCGCACGAATTACCTTTAGCTCAACGCCAAATTAAACAGGCAAACGACAACGATTTAATTTTACTGCTAAGGAATTTGTTATGAAGATTTTGATGGTTTTGACCTCTCACGAAGATTTTGGCACCAGCGGACGCAAAACCGGTTTTTGGATGGAAGAGTTCGCCGCCCCTTACTATCGTTTTAGTGAAGCTGGCGCTGAGATCACTTTAGCTTCCCCTGCCGGTGGGAAGCCTCCTGTGGACCCAGCAAGCCTGGGCGATGATTTCAAAACCAACGACACCCGTCGATATGAAACAGATGAGGTTGCACAGGCACTTTTGGCTAACACCAAGAAACTGGATGATGTGCAAGCCATCGACTTTGATGCGGTCTTTTATCCCGGTGGTCACGGCCCTCTATATGATCTCACCGATAACGTTGCGTCTCTCGCACTTCTCAAAGAATTTCACGCTGCATCCAAACCGATTGGCGCGGTATGTCACGGGGTGGCTGCCCTGGTTAAGGCGACCACAAATAAGAATGAGCCGTTGGTGGCTGGCTTGGAAGTGACGGGCTTTACCGACAGTGAAGAAGACGCGGTCGGTGCAACCGACATCGTACCTTATTCTGTAGAGCTAGAACTGCAAAATGCGGGTGGAAAATACCGTTCTGCAGATGACTGGGCTGACTTCTCCATCCGCGACGGTCTGCTTGTTACCGGACAGAACCCTGGATCATCAGACTCATCTGCACGTCTGTTGCTCGAAGCTTTGAAAGCCTGATCATCATCATTTTCTTTTAGCTCATCCTCCTTGGGTTCTCGTCAATATAAGATAGAGCCCAAGGAACGAGGGATTAGTAGCATCATTGAACCGCTCCAAGTGGGGGAGGGGAGAACTATAGGTCTTGGGCGTATCTCTCATAGATCGTTCATGGATAGAGCCAACAGAAGTAAGGCGTTGGGTCGTTTCCTATCTAGTCCTCTCTACCTTCTAACGGTCTGGCCTGTAAGAAGCTCCGACGATTAGTAATTCGTTCTGGTAAAATTCACAAATTAGCAAATAGCTATTAAATTTGTTGACATACTATTAGCAATTAGCTATATTTTTTTTATGAAACAGATTGCATACAGCAAGCAGTCAGTAAAAACACTCCGCAAAATGGATGTGAAGCAAGCCAAGATCATTCGCGATAAAATTGAGGCTTATGCTGCAAATCCTTCTGCTGTAGCAAACAACGTTAAGAAGCTTCAGGGTTCAGAGTTTATCCGGCTTCGTGTCGGTGATTGGCGTGTGATTATGGATGAGCAGGGCACCATCCTGATGATTATTAAGATTGCCTCTCGTGGGGCTGCTTACTAAAGGATTGGAATAATGAATATGCAAATTATCAAAACAGATACGGGCCAAGACCTAGCCATTCTTCCCTTGGTCGAATACAACAATCTCATTGCGCGTCTTGAGGATGTTGAAGACCTTAAAGATGCTCAGGCCGCCAAGCAGCGTATAAACGCAGGTGAAGAAGAAACCTTCCCTGCCAATGTTGTTAACCGCCTGCTTGATGGGGATAATCCCGTGCGCGTGTACCGAGAACACAGGGGGATGACCTCGAAGTTTCTTGCAATTGCCGCTGAAATATCTGCCCCTTACCTCAGTGAAATCGAGACCGGAAAGAAAGAAGGTAGCGCGGCCACTCTCAAGCGGATCGCGCAAGCCCTATCTGTCGATCTAGACGATCTGGTTGAATGAACATCATCCTCGCCCATCTTCCTTGTTTGTCCACTATGGAAAAGTTAGTACCATGAAGCCCTACGAAAGGTACAGCGCCGGACAGTTTTGGGGCGCAGTCATCACAGTTGCTGCAATTGGTGGACTTGCGTTGATGTCTATAGCATATGAGCTTCTTACAACACATACTGTAGAAGCTCTCGGCCTTCTTGCCGCAGTTTCTTCTCCTTACTCATGCCATGTAATATTCAAAGGCCGCAATTGACGTCTACCTCTCCCCCCAAATCTCTCTCCATAGCTTATCTCCTTTGGTTTTCTCTTGGTATGGTAGGCGGCCATAGATTTTACTTGGAAAAGTACAAATCCGCCACACTTCTAGCTGTTTTTGGATTGTATATGTTTGTTCTCGCCAGCTTCTCCGGCGAACTCTTTATCGTTTATGGCTTCATCAGGTTGATGGAAGTTATGTCTCAGAATCAGAATTTTGGAGACTATTCAATTATCTTTGGAATTTTTTACATACCTGTTGTCGTGCCTATAATCTATTGGGTCCATGACCTTTTCTGGATCTACTTTCAGGTTGACTGAAAACAGACAAAAGCTCATCCCGCGACAACTTGAGGCGTTTGATTAGATCATGGAAGAGACTAAGAAAAAGAAATCGTACATTATTGCTTATTTGCTTTATTTTACGGGCGGGTACTTAGGTGCACATAGATGGTGCTTGGGACACACATTAACGCCATTATTTATGACTTTTTGCACATTACTTATGTTTGTCTTGGACACATTTAGTATGGGTGCATTCATTTTTTACCCTTCATTTGGGTTTGGATACTGTTAATGGCAGTAGATCTTGCTTGGACTGGATTAAAGGTTTCGCTCCTTAATCAAGACCCAGATAAACCACTTTCCTTTGGTGCTCATCCCCCTGGCTCATAATCCGAGATACTTTCTTCCCCTCTAGCTATTGAGATTAATTCAGCCGCCGCCCTAGCCGCGTGATCTGCTTTTGGTCCCTGGTGGGGCCAGATAAGGCGGCGCTGGATCATGAGGTTTGGTCCGTTCTGGGCAACCTCGACCAGATCTCCTTGTTCAAGGTGGTTTCGGATTACGATTTCGCTGCACAGCAAGACGCCTTCCCCAGTAATGGCTGCTTGTGCCGCCATTACTGTGAGCCCAAAGCGTGATCCCTGATCGTGGACCTTAGTTTGTAATCCTGCGGCTGTGAACCAGTCGTGCCAAGTGGGGTAAACGTCATCGCCCATGGAGGGATCAATGTGTAAAAGCGGTAGAGTGTTGAGGGTCTCGGCTTGGTCCGGGGTTTTATTTTGTCGGATCAAGCTCGGCGCACAGCTTGGGATAACCTGTTCGCTAGAGAAGTTTTGCGACACCAGGGTATCCGGGATTTCATTGGAATAGCTGATGGCGAGATCAACCGCTTCTTCAAGCAGGGTGTCGAGGGGAACGGGAGAGACGATCCTGATATCCAAATTTGGGAGTACCACACGGAGCCTGTTCAAATGAGGGGCGAGCCATTGGGACGCAAAAGATGTATCTACTGAAATTGTAAAAGTTTCTGCGCGGCGTTCTGATCGCAACCGAGACATGCCCGAAATCAGAGCATCAAACCCTCGGGTGATGTCTGGAAGAGCGCGTTCCGCCGCGCGGGTTAGGACTATGCCGTTGCCAACACGCCGGATCAACTTGATCCCCAACCTTTCTTCCAGCTGTCGTATCTGGTGACTGACCGCCCCGGGCGTCACGCCCAGTTCTTCAGCTGCACGGGTCAAACTGGAGGTATGTGCCGCAGATTTAAGTGCTCTCAGGGCAGAAAGAGGAAGGTCTCTCGATTTCATCATAGTGTTGAGATTAACTCAAAACTTGGAGAAAGAAACTCGTTTGAATGAAATATCTGCGAAATGTAGGATTAGAGAATAAAATTCAATAGTTCTTAGGGAACCTTCTATCATGCCTGACGATCAGATTTCATCCGTTTCTAGCGACCAATCAAGTGGTCTATCAGTCGGCGATCCCGTAAGTTACAAGATCCAGGCAGCTCGAAATGAAGGTGATCGTATCATACTAGATTTTGATAGTAAGGCAGATGCCCGGTTATCGACCCGTTGGCTTCGTTTGGCCTGTAATTGTGAGGTATGTGGCGATACACAATCGGGAAAGCGGTGGTTAACACCTGCTGATGTTCCAGCGTCCGTACGTGCTGAAAACATTGATATTTCAACACCGGGGGAGCTTACGGTGGTTTGGGATGATGGTCATATCTCTCGCTATGACGCAGGTTTTCTTGCGCGCCACTGCGAAGGGGCAACCAGGTTTCAAGCCAAACTCTGGGCCAAACTCTGGGGAGGTGATCTGAACAGCAGCATCGGTAAATTTTCATATGAAACGGTGGTGAACGATGATGAAGCGTTGTTCGGTTCTCTGCGTGCTTTGCGTGATCATGGCGTCATGATGTTGACGGGCGTTCCGACACAAGCAGAAGACACCATGCGCATTGCCGAGCGCTTTGGGCCGATACGAGAAACCAGTTATGGTAAAGTTTTTGACCTGATCTCAAAACCAGAGGCACGGGTCGCAGGGGAAACGGCGCGCGCTCAGATCCCCCATACCGATGAGCCTTTCCGTTATTCTCCACCGGGTTTTATCTTTTTCCATGCGATCAAAACGGGAGCGCACATGGGCGGGACCTCGCTTATGGTTGATGGTTTTCACATTGCTGAACTGATGCGCACCCAGACGCCGGAACTATTTGAGATATTGACACGACACGGGGTGACCTTTCACCGGGAACATGCGGATGAAGTGTTCTTTAGCACAGAGGCGCATGTTATCAGCCTTGATAGCAAAGGGCAGGTGACGGGTATTCGCTTCAATGACCGCTGCCTTGCGCCTCAAGAAGCACGAGATGGTCAGATTGACGATCTTATAGATGCCTTGGCAGAATACACCCGGCTGGTCTGTTTGCCGGAAAATCAGTTCCAACATCAGGTACAACCCGGAGAGATGCTGGTTTTTGATAATCAGCGCATCCTACACGGGCGGAGCTCTTTTGATCCGACGGTTGCTGAACGACACTTGAGAAGTTGTAATATTGACCGCGATGCTGTCCACAGTGCCTTTCGAACCCTTGCCCGTCGTTTCGCCCCACAAGAAGCCGAGCAGGTCCTCTATCAGGGCGCGATTTTGTAGAAGTTAAGCTATGGAACGCAGTGATGTGTGCAAAGTGATCCCCTAGATCTAGCTTAGATCTGGCTTAGATCTTTTGGGATAGCTCATAAAGGTTATCCCAGGGGTCTGAGACAAAGGCGAGTAGCCGGTTGATGTCTTCGACCACAAAGGGTCCCGGGACCATGACCTCGTTCCAGTTCTTCAAAAATTCCCGCCAGCACAAGGCGCGGGGTTTGATGCTTTCAGGTACCCCGCCCGGTATGTATCCTTTGCCGTGGGTGACAATAGCCCGAGCCAGTGGGATCGCGAGCCCAAACACTTGTTTAATCAGTCGCCCAGTAAAGCCCAAACGTAAAGCCAGGTTGTTTCTGTTGAAGTTATATTTAACAAACTCAATACCTTACATCTGATGTTAATATTGTCGTTTGAACCAATAGGTTGAATTGGGTAGTATTAACGAAGTTTTATTGTAAATGATGGTATTTTGTAGCAATAAAAATAGATTGGTTTAACCCTAGTTGGGTTGGGGAGATTGATAGGATGCAGCGTTTATTTGTCCTCGCGCTTGGTTTGTTTCTTTCCCTAAGCCTTATCTCTTTTTCTGCGCAGGTTTCTGCACAATCCACAGATGAGAAAATCACCGTAACCGTTGGCGAATGGCCACCTTTCCTGTCCAATAAACTTGAAGGCGGCGGTGTTATTGCAGAGCTCATCAGGGATATTTTTGCCGCGGAGGGTGTTGAGGCCGAGCTCGCGTTTCTGCCGTGGGCACGTGGTTACCACGAAACCTCGATTGGCGACCACAATGCTATGGGCGTGTGGATGCACAAGGATGAGCGCGAAGCTGAGTTCCTTTTTAGCGATCCGGTTCTTATCGAACAGTTTGTATTCTTTTACCTAAAAGAGGCCCCGTTCGAGTGGCAGGGGCTGGAAGATTTAACTGGTTATCGAATGGGCGGCGGGATCAAATATAGTTATGGGCCCGAGTTTGATGCGGCTTTAGCTGCGGGAACCTTCTCCATGGATCGTGCACCCAATGATCGGGCCAATTTTGATAAACTCCTGGCAGGACGGGTAGATCTTTATCCCCAGGAAATTTCTGTGGGCTATTTTGCAATCCGTGAAAACTTCACGCCGGAACAACAAGCAAAGATTACCCATCACCCCAAAGCAATTTTGAACAATCTAAGTTACGTGCTTTTCCCCAAAAGCCTGCCCGGAAGCGAAGCCCTGATGGCGCGGTTTAACAAACGCCTGAAAGAGTTCAAAGACAGCGGTAAATACCAACGTTACATCGATAGACTGACCGCAAAAGAGGCGTCTTGATCAGCCCCTGTATAAATCTCAAGATCAATCCCTGTTGATCAAATTTGGGTATGACAGCCCGGAGTTAATATCTTTCGTGAAAAAGATCTCTATATACAGCGTATGACTGATGACGAGACGTCGTTTAAACGTATCTAGTTATTTGGCTTTTCAAACAGTATGTTGTCGTCTACTGCGTATAAAAAACAGAGTGACCCGTATGTCTCACAAACACTTAAGGCTTGGGATTTAGCAACATCGCTGGAGACATTTTTAGCACTCCCGGTTTTTCCATCGTGGCTAACAGCAAAGGCGTAAGTTAGCCAAGGATCTTTGAATAGAGCTTCTGATTGGTATTCTATAAATTCATTTTGCTGTTTGGGTGTTAGATCAATATCGGCAGTGCTATACTCATCTGCTGTATAGGATAAACTTGTTTTATCCGTTTCAGAGAGTGGTACTGTATGAACTGTTGAAATATCTATACCTTGCCCTAGAATATTGTGTAGTACCTTTTTATTAACGGCGTATAGATAACAATGTGATCCAATAGCAATGGCTTCACAATTCCTTATGGCATCAAGCTGGGCTTCAAAGCTCCTTCCATTTTCAGCCGTTGCTATATGCCCCTGATCACTAACAGCAAAAGCATAATGCCGTCTTGACTTAGCCAAAAAAGTAACACTTGTTAGATAGTCGCCAAAGGCAGTGATTTGCGAAGTAGTTAAATCAAACAATGCTGGCTTATAGTGTTGAATAGAGGGTGTTGAGATCGGCTTCTTGGGATGAGTGGCAGTCTGTTGAGCGAGGCTTGCGGATGATTTTGCCTTTTCCTGATTTTCTATTCTAATAAGCAGTCTTTGTTGGTCTAAAGGAATAGTTTGTTTTTCCCAAACAATTTTTTCGTTGATTGCGTAGAGATAACAATCAGTTCCACACTCTTCTAGTGCTGTATCTTGTGCCCAAAACGGTATGCGGTTTCTTGATCCTGGATAGAACGCAAGAGAGATTCCTGTTTGGGGATTGAATGCAAGAGCTGAGCCAGTGTTTGGACCCTTATCCGGACCTCTGAATTGTTTGTTTTTTAGATATGTTTCATACGTTTTCTTCATGCCTTCGGTAAAATGATTTTCGGTAGAGCTAGAGCTAGAGCTAGAGCTAGAGCTAGTAT
>CAJXUS010000092.1 GCA_913060675.1 uncultured Rhodospirillales bacterium | reverse complement strand
TACGAGATCAGCCTCGGTCTCGTGGGCTCGGAGATGTGTATAAGAGACAGTTATAACAGTGCTAGTTGCATCACCCATAAGGATATCGTTGCCTGCAGTACCCGCAGCTAGGCTGTCCGTATTAGCTGAGCCAATCTCAACTGCTACCGTTGCATCGTTGGACAGGCCAGAGCTGTCGGTCACACGCCAGGTAAAGTTGTCCTGACCTGTGTACCCTTGGGCGTCATAGCTGTAGGTGCCGTCTGCATTAATGATAACCAGAGCACCACTTGAAAGCGTAAAGCTGTTGTTACCATTATCTGTGGCACCAATAACTTCAAAACTCAGGACTTCGGTACTGTTCTCAACATCAAGATCGGCATCAGAAAAGCTGAGTTTGTGAGATACAACAGAAGCATCAGAGGTAACAATCTTAGCAGCAACTGTGGCCGGACCATTAACCGTAGTCAGATCAAAGTCACCATCGGCAAAACGAAGTGTTTCAATGCCCGAAATAACGTCCCGGCCATCAACGCCACCGATAACGGTATAAGTTCCATCCTGATTGTCTTCAACACGGTAGTCAGAACGGTTGCCAGTAAAGATCACCATATCAGTGCCGTCAGCGAAATTGAGCGCTTCGATGCGATCGTTACTATCAAGCCAGTTGGTGAGGGTGATTTTATCGGTAAGCTCGGCAAACGTGGCTGTCGGATTACTCGGATCTTTCAACGCAACAATCAGATCGTTGCCAGAGAGTTGAACCACGACATCATCAGCCGTAATTCCGGCTTCAAATGACAGGATATCGTAGCCGCTATCTACGTGATTACCAGAAGCGATAGTTTGGTCGACGATGGTATCTGTCCCATGGCCACGGCCAAAGATATAGGTGTCGTTACCAGAGCCACCGCTCAGGCTGTCAGAGCCTTCGCCGCCAACCAGGCGGTCGTTACCTTGACCGGCAGTGATGGTATCATTTCCGGCGTAACCGCGCATGAGATCGTCGCCGCCAGACCCGGTAACAGTGTTATCGCCAGCATCGCCGAGGATGACCTGACGACCAGCTTCATCAACAAGGGCAATGGAGAGCTGGTGCGTAATGTCGAGATACCAGCCTTCGACTGTAACCACATCTGTAACCGAAATACGTAGCAGGAGATCATTACCGACCCGTGTAGTCTCGATGTCTGTAAATTTAATACCTTCACCAAAGACGATTTTCCCTCTGAGGCCAGAGTTACGGATGATGTCTTCACCATCGCCAATATTGAAGCGATAGACATCGCCATCGCTGTTCCCGCCGATAAGGATATCATTTCCGGTACCGCCAGAGAGATCATCAGATCCGGCCCCACCAGAAAGCGTATCGTTACCTTCGTCTCCTTTGAGGATGTCTTTACCTACATCACCATAAAGAAGATCATCACCAGCACCACCGGAAAGAACATCATCCCCCGCGCCATCTCCCAGACGCGTCCAGATCCGCCCATCAGCTGTGTTGATGAGAGCATCTGTGACCCCGTCGCCGTTTAGGTCGAGATATGTAACGGAGAGGTTTGAACCGAGCTCACTGCCTGATGTGCCATTGTTTTGTTCAACAGCTTGACCAAAGTTGCCCGTTCCATCTCCAAGGCGTGTCCAGATTTGGCCATCAGTGGAGTTGATCACAGCATCAACATTGCCGTCACCATTGAGGTCTTGATAATCGGCAGAGAGGTTTGAAGGTAGAGGATCAATACTTACAGAAGGGCTGGTATTCCAGTGTACAGGTTGTGGTTCAGCTCCGCCTATAGATAGGTTGAAATTACCGAGCGTTGATCCTGTTTCATAGAAGGATGCATCTGCTAAAAGTGGCGTGTCTAGCGCAGATGTATTTGTACTCGTGTAAAAAACAGAATCGTTTTTACTATAGGTGACTGATCCATCACTATGTCGCTCAACACTTAATATGTCACCTGTCTGGTAAGTACCAAAGGTACCCATGTTTGCACCAGATTCATAGACATCCAAATTACCGTTGGAAACGGTATAAAAACCAAATTCAATTGATTCATAACTAGAGTTACCAATTGTAGATGACAGACCAAAAATTCTTGTCGTACTGGTTTCAGTCATCTCAATACTGAGAACACCTGTGCCAGTAAAGTTTTCAGAAGAATACGCACCTGCATTCCAAGCCGTACCGCCCGAAATTTTTACAAGCGGGCCCGTTGTAACTCCAGTACTTTGTTCAACAGCTTCCCCCAAACCACCAACACCATCCCCCAAACGTGTCCATATCTCACCATCAGTGGAGTTGATCACAGCATCGACATTGCCGTCACCATTGAGATCTTGGTAATCGACAGAGAGGTCTGAACCTAAAGGTCCAGAAGAAACACCATTTTCCTGTGCGACAGCTTCTCCAAAGCCACCTGTGCCATCACCTATACGTGTCCAGATCTGACCATCAGTGGAGTTGATCAAAGCATCAACATTACCGTCGGCATTGAGATCTTGGTATTCGACAGAGAGGTCTGATCCCAGGCCACCAACCTCTACAGAAGAATCAGCCACCCAATTTACAGGCTTAGCTTCACTTCCACCTGTTGAAAGAGTTACATTTCCAAAGGTCGAGCCATTTTCGTGGAGCGCGACATCGATCAAGAGTTCCACGTCAGGAGTAGAGGTTTTAGTACTGGTATATATCGTTGCGCCATTCTTACTATATATAATAGCGCCGGTATCTGTACGTTCAATACTCAGATTATCGCCTGTAGAATAGCTCCCAAACAATCCAATTTGGGTGCCGGATTCATAGATATACAGCTCACCATTAGGCGCAGGGAATAGGGCAAATTCAATTGATTCGAAACTTGAATTACCCACAACTGTGGCAAATCCAATTACCCTATGTGTAGATGTTTCCGTTGCTTCAACGGAAAGGATTCCAGATCCCGTAAAACTCTCTTGTGAGTAAGCTCCAGTGTTCCAGGCCGATCCCCCAGAAGTCTTAAGCAATCCAGACGCACCTGTGCTTTGTTCAACAGCTTCACCAAAGTCACCACTGCCATCCCCGAGGCGGGTCCAGATTTGACCATCTGTGGAGTTGATCACAGCATCGACATTGCCGTCACCGTTGAGGTCTTGGTACTCGACAGAGAGATCTGTTCCCAGGCCACCGACCTCAACAGACGTATCAGCTGTCCAATTTACTGACTTAGCTTCATTTCCATCTGTTGAAAGAGTTACATTTCCAAAAGTCGAGCCATTTTCGTGGAGCGCGACATCGATCAGGAGTTCCACATCAGGGGCAGATGTTTTAGTGCTGGTATATAACGTTGCGCCATTCTTACTATAAATAATAGCGCCAGCATCTGTGCGTGCAATACTCAGATTATCCCCTGTTGAATAGCTCCCAAACAATCCAATTTGAGTACCCGATTCATAAATATAAAGCTCACCATTAGGCGCAGGGAATAGGG
The DNA here is from genome assembly GCA_913060675.1 of uncultured Rhodospirillales bacterium. Taxonomy (GTDB): domain Bacteria; phylum Pseudomonadota; class Alphaproteobacteria; order Kiloniellales; family Kiloniellaceae; genus Kiloniella. The sequence goes on along the minus strand of CAJXUS010000092.1, from coordinate 12,602 downwards.
CAAATTCAATTGATTCAAAGCTTGAATTACCCACAGCTGTGGCAAATCCAATTACTCTATGCGTAGATGTTTCTGTTGCTTCAACAGAGAGAATTCCTGATCCGGTAAAGCTCTCTTGAGAATAGGCCCCAGTATTCCAGGCTGAACCACCAGAAGTCTTTCGTAATCCGGAAGAACCCGTATTTTGTTCAACAGCCTCACCAAATCCACCTGTGCCATCGCCGAGACGTGTCCAGATCTGGCCGTCGGTAGAGTTGATCACAGCATCGATGTTACCGTCACCATTGAGGTCTTGATAATCAACTGAAAGGTCTGTTCCAAGACCTCCAACTTCGATGGTTGGTTCAGATATCCAATTTACAGACTGTGCTTCACTCCCATTTGTTGAGAGAGTTACATTTCCAAATGTAGAGCCGTTTTCATGGAGAGCAACATCGATCAGTAGTTCCACATCAGGAGAAGATGTTTTGGTACTGGTGTATATGGTTTCGCCGTTTTTACTATAAATAACGGCACCAGCATCTGTACGCTCAATACTCAGAATGTCCCCGGATGAATAGTTACCAAATTGCCCAATCGGGCTCCCGGATTCATAAACATGAAGCTCACCATTAGGTGTAGGAAATAGAGCGAACTCAATTGATTCAAAGCTTGAATTACCAACCGTCGAGGAAAATCCAATTACTCTATGCGTAGATGTTTCTGTTGCTTCAACAGAGAGAATTCCTGATCCGGTAAAGCTCTCTTGAGAATAGGCCCCAGTATTCCAGGCTGAACCACCAGAAGTCTTTCGTAATTTCGCTCCGGATGCGCCAGTATCCTGAAAACTCACACTCCCAAACCCGGTTCCATCATCACTACCGCTGAACAACACACTGTTGTCATCGCCGTGGAGGGTGTCGTTGCCGTCGCCGCCGGAGAGTTGGTCGTGGCCAAGCTCACCCTTGAGGATATCGTCTCCCAGATCCCCTTTGAGAAGGTCATTGCCCGCCCCTGCGGTGAGGGTATCAATGCCATCACCGCCGTCTAAAAGATCGTGGCCCGCGCCACCATCCAGAATATCATCGCCAGCTTCGCCATAGAGGAAATCATCGCCGTCCCCACCGCGCAGGGTGTCAGTGCCAGCTCCGCCGTCGAGGATGTCGTTGCCCGTGCCGCCATCAAGCGTGTCGTTACCATCATAGCCACGGAGGATGTCATTGCCGCCATTGCCTTCGATGACGTTATCGCCATCGTCACCGGCCAAGCGATCGCCGTGGTCCGACCCGCGCAGGTTTTCGATGTTAACCAGGGTATCGTTGGTGGCTTCGTCGGTAAGCAGGCCGAGAGAATAGACGAAGAGGGGATCAGCCTCGGCGTGAGCTGCGGTGGCCCCTTTGGAGCCATAACTGCCCGCCATGACGTCAAGTCCGGCTTCCCAGTTGTACGAATTGACAACCTGACCATCGATGGAAACCACGGTCAGGCCCGTTACCTTGTCATAGCCAAACGACACATTGTGGGTGGCGCTATCGGCCACAGACACGGTGAACTGCCCTTCCAGGCTGCCATCGGCACGGTGATAGCGGATAATGGCGGTGTCATCATCGAAACTGACATCCAGAAAAGCCATATTTTCCGGGCGCACTTCTCCCGCGCTCATATCATGCTGCACCGAAAGCAAAGCCCCAACCGAAGCATCAACATCCGTGCCTTTATCCAGCGCAAGCGATGTGGTCGCCCATCCCGATGCCGCAGCAATAGCCGCCAGTGTATAAGCGGTGGAAAGCTCTGTGCCTTGATGCAGCGCGCGTTTGTTATTCAGCGCATCAATGGCAACAGCACCTGAAAGGCGGTTGCTATCGATTTCGCTCTGCAACTGATCATGCTGACGCCCGCCGCCCCGTTTGAGGTCAACATCTACGCCATAGATAGCATCTTCGTAAGACGCGGTATCTACGCCCGCGCCGCCATCAATGCTGTCTGCACCGAGGTCGCCTTCAATAACGTTATCACCAGCATCACCAGTAAGAATGTCGTCGTGATAGGACCCCTGAATATTTTCAAAGTTACTGATGCTATCGCCTTCAGCATCTCCACCAGAGGTTACACTTGTTTCCAGGTTAACCGTGACGCCATCTTCTGAGCCTTCGTAGCTCAGTGTATCGATACCCTCGCCACCATCGAGGGTATCCGCACCAAGGCCACCTTCAAGTCGATCAGCTCCTTCACGACCTGTAAGGGTGTCATCTCCGTCAAAACCATAAAGTTCTGATCCAGAATTATTGGCACTTAGATAATCGTTATAATTGGAACCTTCTACATTTTCAAAGCCACTAATTGTATCTCCAGTTGCATGACCACCAGTAGCTGTCTGGTTTTGAAGGTCAACGATAACACCAGTTTCTGAAGAGCTGTATGAGACTGTATCATCACCTTCTTCCCCTGAAAGGATGTCGGCACCAGCTCCACCTTCGAGTATGTTGCCATTCTCATCGCCAGTAAGAGTGTCATTGTGGGAAGATCCAGTTAAATTCTCTATAGAATAAAGTCGGTCTCCTTCAGCATGCCCACCAACGGCTGTTTTATTCCTCAGATTTACTTGAACGGCTTGGTTTGAATCTATGTAAAAAGTAGTATCTGAGCCATAACCACCATTTATATAATCACTGCCAGCTCCACCGGTAATTAAGTCATCACCACCATTACCAAATAAAAAATTCTTATCATTATTTCCTGTTATAGTATCATTCTGAAGAGAGCCAATGGCACCTTCGAAGTTATTGATGATATCTCCTTCAGCGTCTCCTCCTTTGACAATATTTGAAGAAAGATCAACTGAAACTGAACGGTTAGATGTTTCGTATGATAAAATATCTATTCCAGCATTTCCGTCTAAACTATCGTTGCCAATACCGCCTTCAATTACATCATTTCCAGATCCTCCTTGTAAATCATCATCTCCCCCTTGGCCGTGCATATATGAATCTACTGATCCACTGTTTCGAAAGATATCACTCCCTGAATTACCAGAAATGTTTTCAGCTTCAATTGTGTTGAGATCTAGGTTTACGCCTTGGCCAGATGAAACATAAATCCAATCAATACCTGATCCGGCATGAATATTTGCTTCATCATCTTCCGCGTCGATAAATAATCTATCATCACCAGCTCCTGAATCTAAGTGATCAGATCCTTCTCCTCCGACGAGGAGGTCATCACCGTCTCCGGAACTTAGCTGATCATTTCCATCGCCGCCTGCAAGAGTTACAGATTTAATACCTTGATATGAAAACTGATCATTTCCAGTATTTCCAATAACGGTTTCAATGTTACTTAAACCAAGGTCAAGGGAGACTGCATTATTATTAGATACATAACCAACATCATTACCATCGCCGCCATCAACGAGAAGATCATCAGAATCAAAATATATTACATCATTACCCTTGCCGCCAATTAAACTATCCGCCCCAGAGTCTCCTGAAATCCAGTCATTTCCATCGCCACCTGTAATGAAATCGTTATTTTTCCCACCACTTAAAACAACATCTGACTTTCTCTCGGAACTTAGATGGTCAACTTGGTCATTTCCAAAAATGACATTTGCATTTAGGGCGGCAGCCGACGAATTAAGTCCTTCTCCCTGTTTTACATAATAATAAGATGCCTCATTTGTAGACGTTATTTTAAAACTAATGTCATTTTCGTTAAATTTTACCCCGGCACCACCTTTTTGTAAGGCAACATCACCGATTAATCTTTGGCTACCATCGACTTTAGTTAGAGAAGATGTTCCAAGTAATTGATTGTTATCATACGCAGTTGTTTGCTTATCAGATGTCAAATTAATTGATGCAATTCCCCAATCGCTCAATGATTTAAGTTCGCCATTATCAGTGATGCCATTCTGATTGAGGTCTTGCCAGACTTTGAACCGTTCGAAATCAGTATCTTGATTGTCAAATACACCATCGTCATTACTATCATAAAGGCTTGCGATAGCTTCAATGTCTGTATCTAAAGCTTCTGTTTGATCAGCAATAATTAATTCATTACCTACTATTTGGTCATCGTTATTTAAATCAATAACAAGAAAGCCATCACTGGCTCCAACCCACCCAATATTTTCTCTATATCCATCATTATCACTATCAAAAAGTGCAGTAGAATCTTCAATATCAATAAGGTCTAATTGTCCATCATTGTTGAGATCAATAACAACAGGCTTACCTTCGCCAAAATCATGGTCTTTTGATCCATTGTCTGGATCTTTGAGTGGATTTGTGTCACTCCCGGATGGTTTTCCAGCATCACCACCAACTGTTTCATCCTTATCAACAGGATCAAGACTGCTACCTATCGGCTTTCCGCCGTCTCCACCAACAGTAGGATCTTTCCCGTAAATTGCATCTTTTATTGTATCGATCATTTCGTCGATCGGGACAGTTTCAATCACGGGGCCAATCTTTAGTTCGAATTCATACTTCGTGGTGGTTGTTTCTACACCAACTTTAGGGGTTTCCGTTGCAATGGTTTCTTTTATTTTGGCACCACCAAATTCGTTAGCTAGTCCGAAGTCGGTTGTTACAGTAGTTGTGTCTGGTTTAGTTGGATCGGTTGTTTCTTGAGATGAAATGTCTTGATTACTACTGAACGGTCCTACTTCCGTACCTGTTCCGAGGGAAAAGTCCTCTGTTTCATAACCGGTATCTAAATTAACAGATTTGGTATCTTTGACTTTTGCGTTTAGGCCGACCCCTCCTCTAGAAACTCCAGCTTCGGCTTCGTAACCAGTTGTGACAGTATTGGTTTCAGGGTCAAAATTAAAAGCATCTTTAAATTCACCCGTAACGCTTGGCTTGTTTTTATTCTTTCCTTTTTTTTCTTCCGCCACTTTGACCCCCAAATATATTTGTATTAAATTTTGTTTGTTAAAAGTATGGTGTTTTAATTACAGATAGTTGAAATGACTTTACTTTTAGGCATTCCAGAAGTTAGATTCTCGTTATACCAAAGCCTTACTAGCGGAAAATGTATTTCATTAGACAGTGGGGAGAAAATTTCTTCTTGATTATCTAATTTCACATAAAGTGTTGAGGTCGAACGAGGAAAAAGGATGTTCGTTAGTGCCGAATTGATTCGAGATTTATTTTCATCTGCATATTCGATGTCATCACCCTGGTTTATAGTCTCAAACATACCAAAGGTCAGAACTCTTTCTCTAGTATCAATTTTGTCATCCTGAGCAATTAAATATATACTATCTTTCTTTGCTCTTTCTGCTAAATATTCATGCATTTTAGTTTTGTCTTTAAACCATTTTCCAAAATATTTATCACCGTATTTTAGCCCTACTTTATAAAGCTCTTCAGTGAATATGATCCCAATATTTATGTCTTTACTTGTGTAGATTATTTTTTTTTGGGAAAGCTCGCCAAATTTATTTAATAATATTTTTGCGTACTCTATCGCTTCGACCTCACCAAGAAGTAAAATACGAATTTCTTTTTTTTCCCAACGCCTTAAAACATCTTCCTCTTTATAAAACACTAATTTTTCAAATGCTTCACAGTATTCTTTTTTGGGCACGTTTTCGGCCTTTGCATTTATTGTTAATATTAGGTTCGACAAGAGTACAATTATTAATAAAATTTGGGGTGTTATTAGTTTTGATGGAAATTGTTCTATGAAACGGATGAATACATAGTGCATATTAATAACTCCCCTCGAATTCCTTTACATGCTCAAAAAAGGGAGCAACCATAAAGTTTGGTGTAATACGCCCTCGGCGTGTTGATCCTAAATCAACCAGACCGTTATTATCGGCCTGCCAGTCGCTAAGCTTAATCCACACGCTTGTACCTGTTTTTGCGCTCAAATTGACTGGAAACAGTCTTGTGTTGGGCTCGACATTGCCTTTTATTTTGTTGAATCTGGACAAAGTTTCTGTTCGGCAATCGATTGCATCTGCTGTCAACCTCTCAAGCTCGAACATTGAGAGATTACATTTCTCAGCATCCTGATCATAGCGTCCGAGAGCCCCAACATTTTTAAATCGTAACAATGCGTGCCGAGGGTTAAGGTCCGTGACGAGATCAACGACCCTTTGAATGGCCTGTTCATTCACGCCACGCATCAAGATAGTACCGGTGTTTAAAATCATATTTTTGTCGACAATGTTCTCAAGCGCCTGAATTTTTTTACGGGCACAACGCAAATTGTCGATACGTTCATACCAATCGTCATTGTCTGCACCGTTTAAGGAAATATAGATATGACGTAAGCCTGCGTCATAAAGTTCCGATACATAAGATTTTCGTGAGAGACGGAGGCCATTGGTTAACAACACCACCCGATGTCCAAGCTTTCTAATCCTCGAAATGATATCTAGTAGATCTGAACGTAGAGTAGGTTCTGCGCCCGCTAAGCGAATGTTTGTGCGCTTAGGGAATTTTGATAGGCACTCAATCAACCTATCAGCGTCTATATCTGCAATTTCCCGATTGGGTATGTAGCAATTTGCACAGTTCATATTGCAACGATGGGTAAGGTCAACCATTACAGTTTCGAAGCTGTTTTCCTCTGGCTTAAGGATTTGCAAATTAATATTCCTTAGAGAGCTCTTGTGGCATTTCAGCCAGATCTATCAGTAATGCTAACCGTGTATGAGGGCCCTTATTCATTACTGAATGCGGCCATGCTGTATTAACGAACCAAAGTTCACCGATTTTCATTTCGATATGTTGTGATTCTGTCTTCGTTTGCAGTGTAAATTCCTGTTCGCCCTCAAGAAGGATAATAATTCGAATTTGTTCCGGATTATCAATATGCTCAGGTATGGAAGCATCAGCCTGCAGCGCGGATATCCTCATACGATGAGCGGGGCCAATCATATCTTCAATAATCCTAACGATCTTGGGCTGAAGTGCCCAAGTAAAGTCTTTTGGGTTGGCAGCATCCCCACCTTGTTTCAATTCTTGAAGAGCCACTTGGGAATATGACCCACTTAAGGCTTCATCACCTTCCATTGGGATATTTCGCTCTTTTCGAAGCTTGATGGAGGTAGTGAGAATATCCTGATCTTTATTCTCCTGCCAAAAGAGAAGTAATTCAGAAACAATAGCTTCCGGAAGAGCCCCAAGCATTTTTGCGGTGGGGCGCCTTCTGTCTTTGGCAAGTTTTCTTAATTGCCCAGATGAGAATGAACTCAATTTTCTTTCTCTTCGCGATTAAGCCGGAAGGAATAGTTTGCCCCTGTAACTCCAAACCCTGTTCTGCGTAGGAATTTGTCAGTACGTTGAATATCAATTCCAGAGGTGACATGGATCATAATTTCTCGAGCATTACGATTTTTTGACCACTTTATAGCGCCTTTTAATAACCGGATGGCTGCTTTGCCTCCGAGAATTGTCCCTCGATATTTCTTCCTGACATAAAAGGAATAAACTGTTGTGATCAGATCATCGTAACCCACAATGTACTCACCAATAGTACAAAAAAGGAAACCGACTGGTTCGTCGTTAATTTCAGCAATCATAAGCGCAAAATACTTTGGGGATTTAATCGCCTTAATAAAAAGATCATCTCTCTTTTTATGGCTATAGGGGATATTAGAATATCTGGATTCAGCATGAAATTCTAGAGAAACAGGTCTTAAAAACTCAAGATCTCCGATAGAGTCTGCGAGTCTGACATTAAGTTTATTTTTTTCAGGTACCGTACTAACACTTACTTGATCAGACACTCTTAGATCCTACTGCTACTGTATTACTGTTGTTGGCTTTACTTACGTGCATACAATGGTATGCACGTAAAGCGTGTGTGGCCGTCAGTTATGACACGAGTATGTATTTGCGGTCAATTCGTATTAGTAGTTAATTAACCAAACGGTCTTAACTGTTAAATATGAGACATCCTGATGGCTTGTTGGGTATAATTATATTTTAGAAATTTAAATTTTGAGATTGAAAATTAGCACTTAAAGCTTGATTTTTGTGCTACCTTTGACGGTTTGTTTAATACGCCAAGCATCTTCTCAGGAAGCTTCATAAGCTGTTTGTGATAGACCATTATCGTCATAGCAAGGGGGTCGTTTAGTGCTTCGGCCGATAAAAATTCTCTCCAATTTTTATAAACCATGAGTGCCAAACTATCTTTGCTGCGTTTTTTACCTATATAGCGGTTCCAAGCTGCAGATTGTTTGGGGTGCAATGTAATTGGTTTTTTGATATATTTTTTTACGGGCTTTGATTTGTTGAGGCTCTTTTCAGGAGGTTCAAAAATTCCAAATTTCTTTTCCATTGATGCCTTAGAAAATGCTCGATCAATAGAACTGGCTTTAATGCCCGACTTTCTGTCATTGGTGGTAATGACCAGGCCGTTACCCCGTTTTTTAATGAGCAGGTCATAAGTAGCAAAGCCCTTGTGTAGATCTTTCCAACTATTCGACTTCTCGAAAATATCCTTCAAGTCTTTTTTATTTTCTCTGACGTAACTATCGAAAGATTGTTCCCAGGTTGTTGCCTCGTAATCTTTTGATTTTGTAGAGGGTTTTTCTAGCTCTTTATTTTTAGGTGAGCCCTTATCCAAAGAGAGGTTGTATTTTTTCTCCATATCCCTGCATACGCGATCTCTCTTTTTAAAATCCCATGAGGGCGTATGAGAATTTAGAGTTTTTGGATGAATCTTGTTGTAGGCAACGTGCATGTGGAAATTGTCGGTATTGATATGTGTCGCAACAACTCTTTGATGGTCTTCGAACCCGAGTGCTTTTGCGAAGTTTTCCTCGATGTCTCTGAGGGCTTCAGGGGCAGGTTTTTCGTTCCTGAAGGAAACAATTAAGTGATAGGTCTTGTCTGATTTTGCTCGAACGTTGAGGGCTTGCGTGGCTTCAATTTCTATTATGGCTAAGTCCAGGTCTTCTTTACTGGTTCCTGCATTGCTGCCGACAATCCAGAGGTCATCAAGTTTTTCTCCGACCTCTTTTGCGGCAGCCAGATACTCAGCGAGGCGGCTAAAATTGTCTTTTGATCTGCGTTCAACACACTTGGAAATCATTTCTGGGTCCGTCAAATAGCGGCGAATACTATTATTTTTGTTTTCAGGGCAGCTTGGGTTTGCCTGATTTCGAGTACCAAACTTTCAATGTCAGTACCTTTGTTGTGTTGCGTGGCTTCAAAAGCCCCATCATCGATTGCCATTTTAAATAGGTTCCCAAGCCGCGCCAGATCCGCACTCACTTTTACCAGATCACGGATATCCTCTTTTCTGTTCGCATCGGGTAATTCCTTGCCAGTCACTAATCTCCTGACCAGAGCGGATACTGTAAGGTTGGTTTGTTTCGCGAGTGTTTTTATTTCAGATTTTTCATTGTGTGAAATATAGGAAATAACGGGATACAGGTCTTTCGAAGGCATATTGTTTTCCATAAATTAAAGTGAGGAAAGCAAGCGCCAAGTAAGGCGCTTGCTGCATTGCTCAGGCTTAACCAGCCATAGACATTTCTGGTGTTTTCTTAATCGATTGAACTGGTTTGGATAGCTTGATCACATCTTTAATGAAGAGTGCTTGTGTTTCCTGCTGTCCTCTAGATCTTGCAAGATCATTCCAGTCAGTAAGACCTTTGGTAATTTCCCCTTCATTGAATTTGGGGGAAACAACAATTCCGTTCACCGCTTCAGCCGCTTCAACAGCCTTTACGAGCCCGACATTTTTAAAAGGAGGTTTGCCTTCCAAGGTATGATCATTATCTGCAGCAAAGATAATCTCCGCTTTTGGATATTTTTCTTTTATGGCCAAAGCTACCGCTTTGAGGTTTCCAGAATCAAAAGCAACAATCGTTGGTTTGCCTGAAAGCTCATGTGCTGTAGCACCTGTAGAATAGCCTTCGGCAATAACAATGCGGTCCGTTTTTTCTAAATCGCGTTTTGGGTCGATTGTGTGCATTAAACCTGATTTGCGACCATTTTCTGTAAACAGCTTTTTGTCTTCAGTTATGGTCTGTAGAGAGTGAACTCGGCCATCGATATCGCGTAAAGGAATTATGATATTACCGTTGTCAGTGACTTTAATGCCATGCCCTTTAACGGCCTTTTCTTTAAGGTAGGTAGAGTTGTTTTCGTCGGCCCATTTGCCGTTGTTTTTCCATATCCCGAATGCGCGTTTGGCCGCAGCCGTTTGTTTATTTTCTAGCTCTGCTTTTCGAAGTTTTTTTGTCTCTGCTGACTTTGCCTGAAGCTGTGCTTTTTCTTCATCGGTCATGGCTTGGCCGACAGCGACCCATTTTGGATTTTCACCTGTTTTGAAATTCTGGATTTGGCCGTTTGCGCGTCCATCAAGAAAACCGCGATAACTTGCATTTTTCTTGGAGGGTTCTCCTTCGATAGAAACACGGTGCCATTCTCCGTCCATAACGGGCGCGCCTTTTAGCTCGATCATGTTGGATTTCAAAAATTCAGCGAACTCTTCTTGTGGTGCTAGTTCTTTAAGGGGAGCTGCTTTTGTTCCGTTTAACTGCCATTTTTTGAAGTTCTCTGCAGGAACATTAGCCGGTGCATACCATGACTTTTGTTTTTTATCCCACCTTGCGCCAAGTGCCTTGGCTTGCTCTTTCTCTTTGAAGGGAATGGCCAGATAGATCTTGTCTTGTTCTTGGTTTTTTTTAGGTGCTGGAATTTCTTTATCACTTGCCATGGTATGTGCTTTCTTAGTTTTAATCACAGACTGGTTTCGTTGAGCGGCCTTTTCTAGTTCCAGCCTCTTTTCAGGTTCTATTACCCAGGAACGGATTGTTTCTGCCTCTTTGGCGGCTTGAAAAATAAAGTTGCGATCGTCATTAATGACTTTGACCCAACTATCCACATAAGAAGCGTGTCGATCGGGATTATGGCCAAGTCCCAATTCTCTTGAGAGCATGTAACTGGCAATTTCAGCTTTCAGTTCTTCTTTGGCGTAAACTTCAGAACCAAAAGGGCCAAAATCACGGTTTAGTCTGACTTCATGGCCAGTAGCGTGTCCGATTTCATGGAGGGCCGTCGCGTAATAGTCATAAGCGTTAGAGAAGGCTCCTTGAACGGGTAGGTGAACTTCATCTTTCATCGAGCTATAAAAAGCTCGATCACCCTGATCATGAATAATGGGAATGTTTGCTTCAGTTAAAACAAGCTCGGCTTTATCAACTGGATCAAACTTTAGAGCAGGGGCAATGTATTGCTCCAATCCATCGATCTGTTCTGCATTAAAGACATTGGCATAAAAGACTTTTGGCCGTTCAAGTTGAACGGTGTCAGTTATCTTTTTCCCGTTTTCATCTAGCTCAGGTTTTCCATCTTCTCCAAGGCGTGGTTTTTCTTCTGAATATTTCCAATATTCAATTGTCGTAGTTTTTTCACCTTTACGAACTTGAGCGCCCTTAGATTGAGCTTGATTATAGGTCATCCAACGGGGATCCGTTCGGCCCTGTAATTCAAGCCATAAAGTGTTAATTCCTTTGTAGGATTTATTAGTGGTTGGGTTAAATGGTCTGGAGGTTGGAATATTAGCATCCCACGGCTTTTGCCAAGGTGTTGTACCAGATTCGAGGTGTTTAATCATTTCCTCTGCGACGGTCTCGCGAAAATTACCCTTCATGCTGCTTCTCCTTCCAGAGAGAGAACAATCCCGGTATTCAGATCCACAGAATAGATACTTTCTTCTGCGTCTTCAGATGAGAGTGCATCCTCATCAAATGAAGCCATAAAGTCGGCTACATCGGGATCAACATCCATAACAAGGCCTTGGCTTGCGAGCTGATCAATTTGCTTGGAAGCTTGTTCGAGCTTTTCTCGTTCACTCGGAATGTTGCCGCTAAAAAGCATATCTTCAGATAGAATATCAGACATAGTTATCCTCTTGAGTTACAGGTTTTAGTTGGTGGGATTGGGTATGGTTTAGAAAGTTCCAGGTGCAGGAATTTTAGCTCTGGCCAAGAGTTCTTTGTCCTGAAAATAGAGATATTGCTGGCCGTATATCGTTGGAAAACCAGCAACAAAAATGAGCATGTCGCCGGGGCTTTTAACGTCCCCCTTTGGTTTTTTCTTCATACCAGGTAGAGACATACATTCATCGGGCGTCATTAGTGGTCGGGATACTTCAGATATACTTTCTGAAATGTTGGATCCAGACCGATTAGATGATGATGAACGGCTGGTTTTCTTTTGCACCAGTGTTGTTTTACCCGTCATATCAGAGAGGAGTTTGGCCGTTTCTATCTTGTTGGGCGCATAGGCAATCCGGATATGGCAATTAGAGGTAATTGATTCTTCCCGACCGTAGGTTTTTTGCAGTTGGGTTAAATCTTGAACAATGATGTATGCCTTGATGCCGTATCCGGCCATAAAGGCGAGTGAGCGTTCGAAAATTTCGAGCTTTCCAATGGAAGTGAACTCATCGAGCATGAGTAACAAGCGGTGTTTGTAACCCTTCTTAACCGCTCCATTTTCAAATGACATTTCAGACGTCAGGCGGGTTAGAAACTGGTTCATCAAAATTCTGATGAGAGGCTTTAAACGATCAATATCAGAAGGGGGAATAACGATATAAAGCTGTCTCTTATACACATCTGACGCTGCCGACGAAGAGGA
>CAJXUS010000091.1 GCA_913060675.1 uncultured Rhodospirillales bacterium | reverse complement strand
ACAGTGAATCACAAAGGCCTCGCAATGGCGAGACCTTTGTCAGCAGTCTGAAGCGCCTTGATAGCGCTTTTCTTTTGCTTGGTTAACTAATTTCGAAAAACTCTTAACGCTGTTTCTCTGCTAATTTGAAAACTTGACCAGTTGTCGGTAAATTTTTGGCAGGGCCTGAGATAGGCGAGCAGCATTACCAACGATGTGATAACCACCACGACCAAAAATGGTTGGAAAATAATCTTTGGCTTCTTGATCAATGGTAACCCCGAAAACTGAGATCCCCTTCCGACGACACTCTTGAACAGCCTTCCTCGCATCCTCGATACCATAACGCCCCTCATAATGGTCGACGTCATTTGGTTTACCGTCCGTTAAAATAAGGAGTAATTTTTGTTTATTCGGGCGAATTTCCAACTCTTCTGCCATGACACGGATAGCAGCACCAATACGTGTATAGTACCCGGGCTTTAGGGCTTGGATTCTTTTCATCACCTGGCCATTGAGCGGCTCATTGAAGCCCTTTACCCTATCTATACGAACATAATTTCGTTTTCGCGAGGTAAAAGTATGGATAGAAAGATCATCACCCGCAGCGTCTAACCCATTTGCCAAAATCGCTAGGGACTCTTTTTCAACATCTATAACACGCCGTTCATCCAGCCAGCTATCAGTAGAAAGCGAGACATCCATAAGAATTGATACCGCAATATCTCTATCAACTTTACGAGTGTTTAAGTAAATTCGGTCCGAGCCAATACCGCTGGCCTTAAGATCGCCCTGAGCCCGAACCAAAGCCTCAATATCCAGTTCTGTCCCCTCAGGCTGTGCTTTAAGTTGTTTTCGATCGTTTTTAAAGGCCTCAAACTGACGCCGAACCAATCTTATTTGCCGAGCGGTTTTTTCATCAATAACCCAACCATCGCCCTCTTCAGAGGCCTCACGCATGGTTACCGCACAGTAATCCGGTAAAAAGGCTTGTTTTTTATAATGCCATTCATGAACTTTTCGTTTGGCTTCGATAAGAGATTGATCGAGTTCATTTGCTGGAAGATCAAGATCAATTTTGATCTTAGTAGCTACTTTTTCTTCATGATCGCTCAATGTTATTCTATCAATATCATCAGCAGTCTCTAGCGCGTCGTCTTCCTCATCCTCTTTAATATTACGGTTCAAGTTGATGATGTCGGAAACGGCCATGAGTTTATCGTAGATACTAACGAAAAAACCGTCGCCCTTCTTCGTTTGATCAAGATTTTGGCGTTCAGCTCTTCGCTTTTTACGATCCTCGGATTTCTTAGAATTTCCTCCTCCAGTTTCGCTTCCTGACTGGTTCGTGCTGAAGGAAGTTTCAATGACTTCTCCCCATAAGGGCAGTGGTAAAAAAGGTCGATATTTTTTATTCGCCTTTTCCAGAGTCATAAGGCTTACCTGTTCGGGTGCTGAAGAGGTGATGAACTCTAAGTATTTTTCCGCCAATGAAGATAAAATTACTTTTTGCCCAAGCAAATGACGTACAACGTCTTCAACCGCAGCTTCTTGAGCAGGAAGGTAATCTCGCACCGGACGTAAACTTCGCAAATACGTTGAAAGCTCAGTATTGATTTTTATGAGGCCGGGTAAACGGTTAATTACGGCTTCAGATTTTTGATTCGAACGTCTAATAAATGCCAAATCATAATGAAGAGGGTCTGTAAATTTCCCACCCTCAACTTCAATATCTTGGGTAAAAAAGGCTGCAAGCCAAAAAAAGAGATCACGGTTAAGAGCTGATGTTGGAAAAATCGAAATTTTCTCCGGTAGCATCAGAGTTCGGCCATCCAATGTTGAACGTTGCAGTTTTTCGATATCGATGCCTAGCTTTTGGCGAAAAGAAAGTCGGTGTTCCGATTTCTCTTGTCCGGTAGCAGCTATTTCTACAGCGTTTTCCCCGCCGAGTGCACGGAAGAAGACGCTGAGGGAAGCCCTCACATCCTCTAAGGATACAGCTTGATCCTCAAAAGAAGCGTAACTTTCAGCACCAGAAATAAGTGTGTGCCATTTGCGTCCGACGAACTCTTCTACTTCAATGAGCTCCATAATACCCATGACGAGTTCTCCTGGCTTACTTTATATTTTTCAATAACTTAAATGAAGTTTAGTCAACTACCCAAAACTCACCCGAACAACTTCTTCCAACCCTTGTTTGACATCATATTCATCCGTCAAAGGCTCGATCATTGCGTGACGGATTGCTTCGTCAAAATCTAAGCCAGACTTAATAAGTGTGGCGCAATAGACCAATAGTCGTGTCGAAACACCCTCTTCCAAGTCTTGCCCCTTCATATCGCGTAATTTACGGGCCAGCCGAACGAGTCCCATAGTACGATCAGGATCAAGCCCCGTTTCAGTAGAGACAATACGCGCCTCAGTTTGAGCGTCGGGGAAATCGAACTCAGCAGCAATAAAACGCTGCCGGGTACTGGGCTTAAGGCTCTTCATCATGTTTTGGTAACCAGGGTTATAGGAGACCACCAACATAAAATCATCAGGTGCTTCCAATAATTCACCCGTTCTCTCAAGAGGAAGTAACCGTCGATCATCTGTTAAAGGGTGCAAGACGACAGTTACATCTTTTCTTGCTTCGACCACTTCATCCAAATAACAAATTCCACCTTCACGTACAGCCTTTGTCAAAGGCCCGTCCGTCCAAACCGTGTCGCCACCTTTCAAAAGGAAACGGCCCGTTAAATCAGATGCGGATAAATCATCATGGCAAGAAACTGTATGTAGCGGCACCCCGATTTTGTGAGCCATATGACTTACAAATCTTGTTTTACCACATCCGGTTGGGCCCTTTAACAAAAGAGGTAGCTTATTTTTGAATGCCTGTTCGAAAAGAACACATTCATTTGCAGTTGGTTCGTAATAAGGTTGTGATTGAGCCATAACAAACACCATTTAGTAAAAATGAAATAACGAATAAACAAAAAATATTTAATAGTATCTCGGAAGAAGGAGTGTCGGGGCTTTGGAATACAAAGCCCCGACGTATTAATCCCTATTCAGCGGGCCCTACTCAGCAGGTTGTGTTTGAGCTGAAGATTTCACACGTTGAGTTTCACGACCTGGTACCAGGAGGGAATAAACAACGATGAAAGCGCCAATCACAACAACAACCCCAGATCCCAGACGAAGCTGGTAGAAGAACATCATCTGATCTTGCACATCCATATAAGATTCACCTAGGAACCTTTGAACATGAGCTTGGATTACACCTGCAAATGTCAGGGTGAAGGTCATAAACGCAACACCGGATGATGTGATCCAGAACCCCCACATGTTAAGCATTTGGTTATATGGCTCACGGCCAAGCAATTTAGGTATTGCATAGGTCATAATCGCGAGATTGACCATTACATAAGCACCGTAAAATGCCAGGTGCCCGTGTGCTGCTGTAACCTGTGTGCCATGAGTGAAGTAGTTGACGTTTGCAAGCGTATGCAAGAAACCCCAAACACCAGCACCAAAGAAGGCAAAGACAGAACACCCAAGCGCCCAAAGGATCGCTGCATTATTTGGGTGTTTCCGGCCACCTTTCCAAACCATGTAGAAGGTAAAGAGAACCATTGCAAAGAACGGTGCGACTTCAAGTGTAGAGAAGACGGAACCAATCCACTGCCAATAGCCAGGAGTGCCGATCCAATAGTAATGATGACCCGTTCCTAATAGACCTGTAAACAAAGCCAAGCTGACAATGAGATAGAGCCATTTCTCTACAATTTCACGGTCAACACCGGTCATTTTGATCATCAAGAATGCAAGGATGGAAGCCATAATCAGTTCCCATACACCTTCAACCCAAAGATGAACAACAAACCACCAGAAGATCTTATCCAAAACAAGGTTTACGGGATTATAGAAAGCAAAAAGGAAGAGCAAAGCAACCATCCACAAACCAACAATCATGATCATGGATACAGCTGTTTTACGGCCCTTGAGAACTGTCATACTTAAATTAAAGAGGAACATCAGCATCACGCCGACAATTGCCAATTTAATCCAAAGAGGTTGTTCTAGGAACTCACGTCCGCCGTGAACTCCCATTATATAACCAACAATCGCAGCCGCGCCCCCAAATAGGAACAACCAAAATTGAATTTTGGCGATAAGCGGACTGTAAATTTCGGTTTCTGCTTCTTCTGGAACCAAATAATAAGCCGCCCCCATAAAGCCCATTAACAACCAGACGATAAGGCTGTTAGTATGGATCATACGGATAATATTAAAGGGTAAGGCTTCGGCTAATAAATTTGGCCACACATAAACTGCTCCAGCCAAGGCACCAAAGGTCACCTGAGCAAGGAACAAAACAAGAGCACCTACAAAGTAATAAAGTGCAACTTTTTGAGTTTGATATTTCATTCGACGTCTCCTTTTGGCCTAGCCTTCTTCGTTCGGTGGCCAATTTTGGGTATTAATCCCATTGGTCCACTTGAAGAATTCAACAAGACCGTTCAATTCCTCATCACTAAGATTAAACTGAGGCATCTGGCGACGACCTTCGATACCGGTTGGTTGAGCCTTCATCCACTCTTTGATGTAATCACTGGCTCCTTCTGCGTCATCTTCTCCACCGCGGCGGGTCCAAACATTGCCAAGTTCAGGTGCAAAGTAAGCTCCCTCCCCCAGAAGACTATGACAGTTAATACAAGAATGCCGTTCCCAAACTTCTTTACCTAGCGCAACTTTTTCATTGAGCTCTTCAACATTTGACGTTTCTGGATCTGTTGCATAGTTCACCGAATTGATGACCAGACCGACAAAGATCACGGCAAAGAAGATAGTTCCTCCGTAGAAGATGTTCCGGGCGGCGCTGATTGATAAGCGCTCATTCATAATGGATCTCCCCACTGCTAGCTAGATGCAAGAGATCACAGCACAGCGCCCGACGACCTCTCCATCGAGATCATAGATACATCCAATCCACATCTTTAAACTTGATGTAGGTCAAGTCACCCTCAGATTTAACGAATAATTGTACATCGTCCTTAAAGTAATCAAATCGGGTTTTCTGGTGATGTTGATGTTGATTTTGAAGTTCAAACTCCAGTTTTTCACTTCACATATATAATGATTAGTACCTCAAAAGCAGTGTTTTCTCTATATCATTAAGCCTGTGACAAAATGTACCAAATCCATATTAACCGTTATATTTCAATTATTTATATGCTTAAAATCAAGGGATTTTCGTGGGATTCACACATCCTTGCTCAAAGTCAAATCACACAGACACCCCTTTGGAATAACTTTATAGCGTGAGTTGTAAATGGGACAGCTTGCATAAGGAGGATCACCCTTCAAAGTGATACCAAGAGATTTTAACAAGAATTCCAAACATCACTTGGAATCTTGATGAGGAGCAAAAGAAAATTATGGAAAATCATAACGATAAAACAATGGATCGCCGCAGCTTTTTGCGAAACACAACATTGGCATCCACCAGTGTTGCAATTGGCGCACTTACTTTGGGTGGAAAAGCAGAAGCAGCTACACCGGAAAATTTGAAAAACTTAGTGCCTGGACAAGTTGCTGATGCGTCATCAACAATTAATGTCTCTCTTACTGAAGAAGAAATTGCGAAACTTCCACGCGTTAAGCAGGAAATGGTTGCACCGCCTTTTGCCCCCGTTCACGATCACGCAGCCAAAGGTGGCCCTAAAGTTGTCGAAGTCACATTTGTAATTGAAGAAAAGCCATGGGCTATCAGTGAAGAAGCTGAAACAATAGCAATGACCTTTAATGGTAGCGTTCCTGGACCATTGATCGTAGTTCATCAGGGTGATTACGTTGAGTTGACCATGGTTAATCCTGAATCTAACTCCATGGAACACAACATCGATTTCCATTCATCTACAGGCGCTCTTGGTGGCGGGGGTTTAACACACGTCCTACCAGGTGAAACGACCATTCTACGTTGGAAAGCAACCAAACCAGGCGCATTTGTTTATCACTGTGCACCAGGTGGATCTATGATCCCCTACCACGTCGTCAAGGGCATGAATGGTGCTGTTGTTGTTCTTCCACGTGACGGTATCACCGACGGAAGAGGCAACGCCCTTACATATGACAAAATGTATTATATTGGTGAGCAAGATTTCTATGTGCCAAAAGACAAAGACGGCAACTACAAAAAATATGAAGATGCAGGTGAAGACTTTGATGACGTGATGGAAGTTGCCCGCAAGCTCATTCCAACACATGAGGTCTTTAACGGTAAAGTAGGTGCTTTAACTGGCGAAGGCGCTCTTAAATCCAAAGTCGGTGAAAGCGTTCTATTTGTTCATTCACAAGCCAATAGAGACTGCCGACCACACTTGATTGGTGGACACTGGAATTTCTCTTGGGAATTTGGATCATTTGATGACATCCCTGGTAGAGGGCACGAGACTTCTCTTGTCCGCGGTGGTTCTGCTGGCGCGTTCCTTTATACATTCGAACAACCAGGCGTTTATGCCTATGTAAACCACAATCTTATTGAAGCCACAGAACTTGGTGCAGTAGCTCACGTTATTGTTGAGGGTGAGTGGAATGATGATTTGATGAAACAAATTAAAAAGGGTGATGTTTCTTAAAACACCTCCTTAAGAACTCGTTGTATGGTTTGGCTCTAATTTAGTAACGTAGACAAGGTGTCAAAGTGATAAAATATAGTAATTTATCATTTATAGCTTTAGCAGGAATATTACTGGGAGGGGGTGCTCTCTTTGTGTCCCAAAATTCTGATAAGACAGCGCGTATAAACGCTGTCTTATCAGAAAACCCCCAGTTTCACCCAAAGCTTGTCAGTATAGAATTAGAGCCAACCAATTCACAAAAAAGCAATGAACCCAAGACAATTTATGTGGCCTATTCAGAAGTTACAATAGGCCAATGGCAAAGCTGCTATGAAGATGGCGGCTGTGATCACAGCCCAAAAATGCGGTCTAATGAGACAATACTCCACCCGGTAACAAAAGTTAGTTATTTCGATGTGGAACAGTTCATAAACTGGGTATCTGCAAAGACGGGTCAAAAATTCAGATTACCTTTGGAATCTGAATGGAATTATTTTTCTAATGATGTCATCAGCCCTCCCAAAAAACTGTACGATGACCCACGGATGGCATGGGCAGCAGAATATGTAACTTTTTTAGAAAGACCAAAGACAAGTAAAACCAAACCAGTCGGTGGTTATGGGGTTAATAAATATGGTTTAGTTGATTTAAAAGGCAATGTTTGGGAATGGACCCAGACCTGTTGGAACTCAGATTACAGTACGTTAGAGACATCTAAAGAAAGAACCGTGGCATGTGGTGGGGTTCGAATAATGCAGGGTGAGCATAGATCATACCAATCCGAACTCATTAGAGATGCTAAAATTGGCGGGTGCTCTGTAGGGTCTCCCCCTAACAATCTTGGGTTTCGGATCGTTGCGGATGAAATCACTTAAGGCCAGAGGACAAAGTCGGTCAATCCGCTAGTCATTCAAAGAAACGGTAATCCAAAGAAACTGACGATTATAATTTTTCTAATAATAAAGTGACATGTCCCGTGTGCTTGTCTTCAACTTGTCCGGACCAATTTCGCTCCTTGAGAAGAAATTGTAGCCTTTGAGGGTAAGCCGCTATTTTTACACGCAGTCTCTCTTCTTCCGGTGATCGATCGATATAGCGTATCACTTCAAGAAAATTATCAGGAAATTTCAGCCCCATAACATCCATGTTTACCATTTCGCCATCGAACTTAAAGGTGGCCTTATTATTTAAGACCCCATGCTCTGCTTGTGATTCATTGGAGCCATCGCGCGATATTAAAAACAACCACCCCTTTTCAATATCTTCACGTACAATCCTACAGCCCATTTTTTTTAACCTAAGGCGAAGGGGAATTGGATCAAAGTTTGATTTCAGTCTGACTTCTGAATAGGCATTGTCACCAAATATAGCATCGATTACTGCATCAACCGGAACCAATCCTTTCGAAAGCAAGTACTCAACACTCAATTCGCAACAATTACGTACAGCCTTAAAAGACATATTTTCAAACCATTTCCAAGATCATTTTTCTGGGCATTTCCCTGGTCATTTCTGAGATCTAAAAGGCACTCTGTTTTATAGATACGTTGCTATGGTACCAGCCCCTAAGCAGACATTAGTAATTTATCTCGATCAAAGACATAGCCAAAACCTGCACAATAACCCCTTAGTTTGTCAGGATTTTCGATAATGACCTCCTGTCCCTCACAAATAATACCCGCATCATCAAGACGACGAAGAACGCGGGAGAAACTGGCAGGATCTATACCAATGTTGCTTGCAATTGTCTGCTTACAACGCGGCAAACTTCCATGCCCTTTCCATTCCTGACTTTCATATAGCGTGAGCAACTTGGACGCTACTCTTTGACAGGGCGATAGGCTTTTAAGGATTTTGATTTCACTGACCAAAAATTGCTGCCTTTGAATAAGGGCACTTAAAAGATGTAAGGATGCTTCGGGATCACTGGAAATATTCTTTTCAAAGACCGATTTCGATACCTTGATCACCATCGATCCTGGCATTGCTGTTGCGTTAATGGGAAAAACGCCCAATCCCAACATCGCAGCTTCGGCAAAGCTTTCTTCTGGTTCGACAATACGCACCAGACTTTGAGCGCCATCTGAGGTCAGAACAGTGAGATGAACTTCGCCTTGTAGCAGGACATAGAAACCATCCGCTTTGTCTCCAGACATAAATAAATTGGTCTGGTCGTCATAAATAGTTGCTGAGGCGTTCTCAAAAAGGCCCGTCAGAAGAGTTTTTGGTAACTGGGAAAAGATGATTACGCGTGACAGAGCCTGAAATTCACTATCTCCAATGGTAAAGCGTCTCATTATTACGCCCCTTATCTCTGCCTAAATTTGTGAATATCCACAGTAATCAACTAATTTCTCAACGTCATCAATATTAATCTTATTTCCTGATGTTGTGTGCACGCCTATTTTGCGTAATTTGGCAAAAGTCCGCGACAGGGTTTCCGGTGACATACCCAGTTTATCCGCAACAACGCGTTTATCGTAAGGAAGAGTTAAAAGACTTTGACCTTCAACTTGTCCAGATAATTCTATCAAAAACATACTCAATCGTTCAGCCGTGGTACGCATTTTTAAATCGGCAATTTGGCTCATCAAAGAATGCATGTTTAAGGACAGGCGCCCCATCATTCTAAATACGAGTTCCGGATCATCCAATAAAATTCGGCGCAGAACGTCACCAGGAATGACACGTAATTCAACATCATCCAAGGCTACACAGGTAAATTCATAAAGACCCGAGTTCGTTGCTGAGGCTTCTCCGAATGCTCCGCCTGGACCCAGGACATCAATGGTAGATTTTTTCCCGCCATAAGACGAAGGCAACATTAACCTTATAAAGCCGTCTTCGATAACATAAAAATTATCTGCCTTTGCCCCAAATTCAACGATCGTATCGCCTGCAGGAAAATGTTCTATCCGACTGAGGGGGAGAAGGAGTTCTTTTTTTTCGGCTGCCAATTCGAGAAAAGGTGACTTAAGGCTCTGCTCTTTAGAAACACGCCCGTGATATCCCTGTAATTGTTTTGAAGGCTTACGATTAGAACCCTCGTTTTCGTCTGTCCTGTAACTCGGCATACCTCTAGCCCTCCATAATAGGTCATAAAATGGGCATTTCAGATACAACTACAGTATATCCCAGGCAGGATACATGACTTAAATCAATTCACATAAATCTATGAGAGAGAAATTGTCTTACACATAATCAAAGTGATCTTATCGATCCAAGCCAACACCGATAAAGCGCATTTTGACTTTAAAGAACGCACCGACATCAAGAAATGGCCGCGGAGGTATCCATGAAGCTGGGGCAGAGGCGAGACAATCATCAATCAAAGACGATTGACCACCATTTGCATAATCAGCAAGCGCTGCACCAAAAGCCGTGCCCCTACTCACACCAGATCCATTATAACCACCCGCCAGCAAGATATTGTCGCTTTGGTTGCCAAAGAAATTAGTGAAATTTTGACTGATGCCTTCGACGCCCGACCAAGCGCACTCAAAGGGTACATGGGCGAGTTGCGGGAACCGCTTTTCGAATGCAGCCCGGTGTATGGCCTGTCTTTTAGCCAAAAGGCTATCAGACATCAGGACTGCACCGTGATATTCAGCAGTATTACGTAAAGATATTCGCCCATCCAGCGTCAAACGAACGGTTGCGCCACCACTGTGTAGTGATAGAACACCCCATTTTTTGAGACTGCCCAAGCTATTGAGTTCTTCCTCTGTGAGCTTTCGAGTAAAGCTCCCCGATAGAGTACTCCCTATTATATGGCGTTTGATAAACCCAAGCTTAGGTGCCTCATAGTTTGTTGCAACAAATACTTTATCAGCTATGACGTCGCCCATTTCCAAAATCAGCTTCACGGGAGTGCCCCGTTCTATTTTCAAAACAGGGCTACTTTCATAAAGCGTGACATTATTTGGGAGGCTATCGGCTAGCCCCTGAACCAAAGCCGCAGGTTGAAGCAATACACCACTGGGAACATGTATTCCGGTTTTATAAAGAGACGTACCCAATTGTTGGGTAAGTTCATCTTGATTTAACAAAGTGTGATCGTGTTCGAGTTGGTTGAGGTACTCACCAAAGAAACGACACTCACGGGCGGAATAACCATCAGCTGAAGTATGGAAAAAGCCTTCTTCCTGCCATTGGCAGTCGATGGCGTTGCTATGGACGTGTTCGCGTAAAAGGTTAAGTCCGCTTTCATTGATGCGGTTCACCCTGCGATAGTTGGCGGCCTGACTTTTATCAAAGGGGCCCGAAAACTGACTGATAGCAACGGCGTACCCGGAATTACGGCCCGATGCTCCCTGCCCCACCTTTCGGGCGTCTAGCAAGATAATTTCATCATTGGGATGAAGTTCAGCAAGCCTGCGTGCGCAAGACAAACCAGTAACTCCAGCGCCAATGACAACATAGGGAACACGTTTGCTGCCCTTTAATTGTTGTTTGGCTGTTCTGGTCGGTAAAAGCTCTGCCCAACCGTGGTTGTCAGTTGTGAAACTTTGCGCACTTAATGTCATGGTTACGTCCGAACTAACCTGAATAAAAACCTTCTTAAGGCTGTCGCATACCAAGATGTTTCGGTCAATAAAAGATCGTTGGATTCAGTACTTAAAAAGGAGGATGTTTTATTTGGTTTCTATCCTCAAAATTCAGGTTGGACCCCATAAATGAACATTGACTGTCTAATAAGCCGATATCACGAAGGGCGTGTTCATTTAAATGTGTATCCAAGTTTTTGATAATTTTCTTATTACTTCTAGAGATAAACAATTTATACATAATTTTCAACATACTACTCTCCTATTCTGATTAACTCCTTTCTAGTTGACTTCATTTTTCTTAATTGTAAAATTGACTAATTATGTAACTATCTATTCAAAAATGAATAATATGAACTGGAATGATCTCAAAGTATTTGCAGTAGTTGCCAATAAGGGTTCCTTATCAGCTGCGGCTAGAGAACTCGGTATAAGCCAACCGACTGTTGGGCGGCATGTTGAAACGTTGGAATTTACACTACAAAAAAGACTTTTTGAAAGAGGCCCTCGTGGTTATCAACTAACAACATCTGGTTTAGAGCTGTTACCAAAAATTGAAACGATGGAACGTGCAGCAATATCCATTGAAGAAACCACCGAGAAAGATATCTCAGGAGTAGTAAAGCTTGCCTTTCCTGAGACCACCAGTCGCTTTATAGCCAAGAGATTGCCTCCCCTACAAAAACTATATCCAGACTTGAGGGTAGAAATTGCGACCTCAAATCAGTTCGTCAACCTTTCCCGTCGCGAAGCTGACATTGCAGTAAGGACTGAATTACCAAGTCAGGGCGATCTTAGAGCCAAACAGGTGTACAGCACCCATTCCGCCATTTATGCCAGTCACCAATACCTTACGGATAATCCCCTGGCATTAACGGAAAGCCGTTATAGAGAGTGCAAATGGATACTTCCTCTCAAGGCCATAGCATCGAAGCAACTGACAGTCTGGATGGATGAAAAAATTCACGAAGAAAATATTCTTTATCGCTGCGGGTCATTGCATGTGATGATGGATCTAGCTCTAAGTGGTGCAGGGCTCATAATGTGGACGACAGGGTATGCAAAAGATAATCATGGGCTTGTGAAAGTGTCTTCTACAGTTGTCGGTCAGGAAAGAGATTATTGGCTTGTTGCCCATAGCGAGGCACTACAACAACCTAGAATTCGTGTTGTATGGGACTGGCTAAATGATCTCTTTGAAAGAGAAAGAACACTTTTCAATTAAACAGTAAATAAGCCCCCAGATTTGGGAGCTTATTTTTTAGTGTTATAGAGTCCGTTAAGGAAGGTTACCCTTTTCTTGTTGATCGACCAGGTAACCTGCTCCTGCCCCGACAGCACCGCCAATGACTGCACCGCAGGTTACACACCCTCCAGTCAACGCAGTACCAACGACGCCTACACCAGTGCCAATAGCACCGCCACTCAAAACACGCTGTTGTGTATTTGACAATCCGCTACATGCGCTCAACACCATAACGGATGACGCGACAAAAGATAACAAAATGTATTTACGTTTCATATCCAACCTGTAAGCATCAATAAAATAATGCCTACAGGTTTAGATAATTTATTAGCCTAAAAGTGTATCCTCTATGAGGTGAAATTATGTCATTCTTGGCACATTTCTGTTTCTAGGCAGCTAAAGGGCTTTGATCGGAGCTGTGATGAGAACTGTGAATATTTTTCAACATTGTTATTGCTGAAAGCCACGTAATTGGATTTTCAT
The DNA here is from genome assembly GCA_913060675.1 of uncultured Rhodospirillales bacterium. Taxonomy (GTDB): domain Bacteria; phylum Pseudomonadota; class Alphaproteobacteria; order Kiloniellales; family Kiloniellaceae; genus Kiloniella. The sequence continues at coordinate 3,758 of CAJXUS010000091.1, read as the reverse complement.
TTTCAATCCGCTTCATCAATTCATCAGAAGCTTGATCCGGGTTTACCCTACGCAACAATGGCCCAGCTTCATCCTTATGCAGTCCTGATTCTAAAAACCCAAAATCAACTAAAGAATTAAGCACGTCCTTATCTCTACGGGTAGAAAGTACATTAGCACTTATAGAGCGAATTAAAGGGTGATTATCTTTAAGAGATTGTTCCAAAAACTCAGTCGTAACGATCCCTCTTCTCGCAGCAATTCCATAAACAGTTGTTCTGGTCGGAATAGAGATATCTTTTAACCCCTCAAGTATGAGAGGTTCGAACTCATCTTGATAGGCAGCATCGAGAACTTTGTATACAAGTTGCCTTAACTCAGGATCTTTTTCATTAAGCAGACCAGGTATCAACCCAATGGCGGCTTCCGATAAACATAACTCGTCGGAGAGGTTTCTCGATAATGAGTCCAACGCCGTTCTTCTGAGTTCATTATCTTGTGACATCAGGCAATTTACCAAAACATGATTAACATCACTTCTTGGATAATCCCCAAGTAAACGAGAGGCAAAATATCTGATATCTTCATTGACAGATATCCCTTCACCATCAGGCGAGACCTTGCGTTTGCGCGGTATTCTTTGAGCCAGAGACAATAAGTGTAGGTCTTTGTTGGTCAGCTTTACAGGTGTGTCATCCCCAGATCCAGCATCAACAATATCTTTGGCTTTTTCTTCATCACCAAGGATTGATCCAAGTGTAGAGCTTGGGCCCTGGTCAATATTTTCCTTCGTATCAACTTTAAGACCAACAGCTTTGAGGTCTTCTAGAACCTCTTTGTTACTGTCTTTTTTTAGAGCTTCACTTTGCTCCTCAGCACTGAGTTCCTCTAGTAGGATAATACCGTTTGCGGCATCTTCCAAAAGTTGGAGCGCTTCCTGATTACCAGAAGAAGCATGCAGATTAATTGCGGCCAACGCCTCAAGCCTCAATGTTCGGTTTTCATTTGTGATTAGCTTTCGAAGCTCGCGTATGGCCTTTGTTTCTTTCATCGTACCCAGCGCTTTAACACAAGACCAAAGAACGGCGTCTTTTGTATCCACATTTGCCAGCAGTTCGCTAATGCGAGGTAAAACCAGTTTACCCGCACGCAAACTAAGAACATCAAGAGCAGCGGCTGTGATCTCATCAGCTGTATCACTCAAACGATCAGAAAGTAACCGATAGATAATTTCATCTTCGTTCGTAATTGATGAACCTACCTTAAGACCTTCGATAATGGCGATTTGAACACGTGCATCAGGCTCATCTAGAAGGGCTTTTAAGCGAACATTCTCATCCAAAGACGCCACCATAAAGGCTTCAACACAGAGTTCCAGATCATTTGCAAAAGCTATTTCCTGCAAAACAGGATCTTTTGGATTGTGTCTAGCTATGATTTCAACGGCTAATCGTCTAATACGAACATCGTCATCGGCCAAGGCACGTTTAACAAAAACTAGTGCTTCAGGTTTATCTACGTTTCCAAGGGCTTTTACTGCGCTATATCTCAAGCGTTCATCTTTGTTCGATAAAAGGTCAGATAGAGCCTCCAATCCTTTTGCCCCAAGTATGGCAAGCGATGTTGTCGAGACGGATCGAACATCCTGCCCATTTTCATCTTCAATTGCCTTGAGGATAAAGGGAATGGCCTCTTCGTCATTCATCTTACCAAGGAGTTCTATTGATTTAAGCTGTATATCCAACCAATCATCCCAACCACCTTGCATAAACTCATCTTCATCCCAACAGATAGATTTATCCCGAGATATGCATAGAATTCGAAGGTAAGGTAACGCTTCATTGGATTGTAATTTACCCAACGCAATCACGGCTTGTTGCTTTACATCACCACAAGGGTCTTCAACGAGATTTTCCAGTAACTGTGGGATAGCACGTTCATCACCTATCTCACCGAGAGAAGTGGCTGCATCACACCGTACATCCTCATCTTCATCGAGCAAGGCATCAATGAGTGCAGGGACAGCATCTTTGTTCCCTATGGCTCCCAGAGATTGAACAGCCTGACAACGGATAATATCCGGACTATTCGCGGTCAATTCACAAAGCTTGGCTTGTACTTTATCGAAGGTTTGTAATTCACTCATCTCAAGTCTTTCGGCAAACAGGTTGTTTATAAATTGGTGTAGCTAGGTAGCCCGTCTAAACGCTAGACAGGCTACCCCATAATTTACGCGATATCGCGTGGTGCAAAGGACATGGTTCGGAACTGATGCTTATAGGGAGAAGCCCCCAGTTTCTTGATCTTGGCAACGCCCATTTTGTAGTTGTAGTTACCACTGATCCAATCAACAACACGCCCTTCAAGCGCATTGGCAGGTTGTTGCATATGAAGGAAATCCATATACATCACGTTCTTCTTGATTGCAGGGGTAACCATAGCAACAGCTGTAATGGCTGCTTCCGTCAACTCAATGTGGCCGTTCTTGAGGAGTGAACTGAACTGAAAGTCATCGCCTTCGACACCAACGATGGTGTTTTTTTGACCAGGAACCCGTTCGGAATAAACCATCACGTAATCGCCGCTTTCAATACCCCGTTTTTTGGCATCATCAGGATGGATTTCAACCCAGTTCTCAGGCCAACGTTGGACAATGTAAGGCCGACGACGATCATCGAAACCGGATTGCCAACGTTCATTGATACGGCCTGATGTACACCAGAGTTCATCATCCTTAGGCTTCATCCACTCCCAATAATCAGAGAACAGAGACCAAGGTGATTTCTGGATGTTACATTTACCTGTCTGACTGTTGAAATGTGTCAGTTTTTTATTGAACACATTTGCCCCAACCGCACCCTCAGCAGGTAAGGATCTTTGCGTATCATGTAAACGTTTGGTGCCTTTCAGCTCCCCACTGTCTGTCATGATAACAGGGCCCTGAATACCATCGGTGCCAAACTCGCGCATTTTCTGGTGTAACGTTTTACCTTCGCGATGTGCAGCAACCTTGACCATGAAGAAATCTTTACGGCTGCCGCGGGTGAAGCGGGAAGCTTCTTCGGCAACTTCGTTAGAGTTCTTCCAGTCAAACCCATCAAAGCCCATACGTTTGGCAAGCTGAGCTACAATCCACCAATCCGGTTTCGCCGCACCTGGCGCATCATAGAACTTTTGATACAGACGAAGACGACGTTCTCCATTAGCGCGGATAAAGTCTTCTTCACCCCACGATGCAGCAGGGAACACAATATCAGCATAACGGTTGGCAATTGGATCCTGAAGGTAGATATCCTGATTGATAACAACCATACCGCCACTGTCTGCACGGGCTTTCAGCGTTTTGACGACCTCGTCCTTGTCGAAAGAACGGATCTGGTGCGGATTGGATACTGTGAGTTCTTCGAACTTATCAGCCAACTGCTGGGTGCCACACATGGATTGGATCCAGGTTGTCCCGATCACGTGGGCAAAACGTGTGTGCCCTGAAATCAGATAACGGTCTGTATCCATCGCCCGACGACGACGCCCCGGTAGTTTCTCTGGCGATTTGTTACGCGGATACTTACCACCCTTCACACCACCGCGTTGGTGTCCCCCTGCACGGCCAATAACTTGCCCCGGACGTCCACCACAGCCACAGATAATGCCTAAAGCAGAAATAGCTTGGGTGTTACCTGTATTGTTGGACCAGTAGAAGCCTTTTTCGATCATAATCGATGTTTTTGGACGCGCTCCCGTTTTACGACTGTCTCTTATACACATCTGACGCTGCCGAC
>CAJXUS010000090.1 GCA_913060675.1 uncultured Rhodospirillales bacterium | reverse complement strand
TTAATTCTCACTTATGAAAAGAGGGTGGTGTCAGATCAAGTCGGAACTAATTCAGTTTATTACATCATAATTCCACCCTCTACTGTTTTTGTTCTAGCTCCTCATCTAAAATCGTCCGTGTAGCTGCGGTCGCAATTTTTTTATCGCGTTCAATTGACGAAGGATCGTGGTTCTCCCCAGCAATGCGCACGGTTACTTCGCGGCTGGCAAAATGAATACCATTGGCATTAAACAGTTTGTGAATTTCATCAAGGACAAATCTTCGAACGGTAAACTGATCACCAGGTTTAGTGGTAAATTTTATTCGCATAATCATGGCTGAATCTTCCATAGCCATAACTCCCTGTGACTTCAAGGGATTGAGAAACATATGGCCTATGTCGGGGTGCTTGAGTAACTCTTGGCCCAGTTTCTTGATCATCTTGCGAACTTTATTTGCATCTGTGTCATAAGTCAGCCGAAGGGGCAGTTTCATGATAATCCAGTCACGGGAAAAATTCGTCAAGTAACTGATTTCCCCGAAAGGTATCGTATTCAGTGGACCCTTATGGTGACGTAATTGCATAGATCTGATAGATATTTTCTCAACCGTTCCTTTGACGGAGCCAACATCTATGTACTCGCCCTTGCGAAAAGCATCATCAATAAGAAAGAAAATTCCAGAAAAAATATCTTTAACCAGAGTTTGAGCCCCAAAACCCACGGCAAGCCCTACGATACCGGCACCTGCGAGAAGTGGTGTTACATTGATACCCAACTGTTCTAATATGGCGAGGAATGACAAAACTATTATGAAGATAAGGCCAGCCCCCCGGACCAACGGCATAAGGGTTCCCAGCCGTGTACCTCCTTGCCCGCCTTCACCATCGGACTGACTTTCGTCATCCCCATCAATCCCCATGGTTACGCGCTCAATGGCAATTTGCCGATCTGCGACAATATTCAACAACTCGCAAAGCCCATAGGATATAAACGAAATAATAATTATCTCGACCAAAGCTCCTGCGAAATGTGCACCAACACCTTGAGATGCCAAGTCCTGTAAATCTAGCCCCCAGAGTTTGGCGATCCAGAGAATAAGCAAAGCAGTTGCTATTATTCTTCCTATCCGTATGAGACCTGCCTGGGTCAGTTTGTGTGCTGCTTGAAGAGCAAGAGGGGCTCCTTTATCTCCAGGCCAGATAGCCACAACAAGAGCAGGGATAGCCAGCTCTAGCAAGGGTAACGACATGAGGGTCGCCAGAGTAAGGTTAATTGCGGTTGGTGACAGGTTGTGTACGTTGCCTGTCGCAACATAGAGTTCAACTACCAGCCACTGTAATGCAACAAGTCCCATGGCAACAATGGGCCATATCTCAGCAAATTTTTGCCAGGATGGGCCACTTTCGCCATGCCCGATAATTGCTCTAGTAATACTTTTTCGCCCCTGCCAGAATGTTAAAATAATCAATAGGTTAAAGATCAAAAATATCCATACTTCCAGTCGTACTTCTACATTAATCCATCCTAAATCCCTGAGGCTAGGCATATGCCCGATAAAGAAAGCTGATATGCCTGAGATCAAGGCTGTTCTTCTGGTGAAAAATTTTGAACTTTCGTCATCAAGCATACAAAGTCGCAAATCAGGCCTGCTGGGAGACATTATAAATCGGGCAATCATGACCGCAAATACGGTCATTCCAAGGGCTTCGATCACATAGCGTATGAAAATACGATCCATAGGATAGGAGCTATTGATTAATTCATCGGCTATAACAGCAGCAATGACAAAGGCCAGTAATTGTATTCCTTGAAGAAAAAATCGTGTACTGATAATTTTGATTGTGGCCCAAAGCCCGGAGGCTAGAGCTTCATTCAGGCGCGCTCGTTGTGGTCTTGTTAACAAACGGACTGCAATAGTTGCCAGCCCCCCTATCATGAGGCACATCAGTAAAACTACTGGAAGACGCCATAGGCTAGAACCATCTCGCTTGGCATCGAAGTTTGCAAATGTCTTTGCAACTTCCTGCATCATATAAGGGGTCGCCTTAAAGGTTTCCTGCCAACTCTGGTAGAGTGCATTCCCCCAACCGATGAGAATATTTGTAAAAGTTAAATCGACCTTAGCTACAAGCTCCTTTTCTCGGAGGGCAACTTTATTATCTAGCTCCTGTAACAACAATTCACGCGCTTGCGTATCACTTAGACCAGAAAGAATGTCACGGATAGCCTGATGAGTTAAGGTCTCTGGAAGCACGGGGATGGTTTCAGTATCCGATTGGCCTAGACCAGAGAAATTTTGGGAAATATTCTCTTGTGCTTGAATAGGGGTGACGATCAATAAAAATGTAAAAAGGCAAAGGCTTAACAAAGTAAATTGGTTTATTTTTCTTTTCAACTCGCATGCCCCTTATTACGCATCAATATTACTATATGAATAATTTGATAATGAACGCCTAGATATGAAATAATTACGCTAGTTTCCTGTTCTATACCAACTCCTTCTGGGTGTCCAAAATCTTGATGACTTTATCGCTTCCGTTCCTCTTTCTAGCCAGACATTTGTCTCGGGAAAGTCTAACTCAAAATAATCCCGTTTATAAGACTCAGACCTGTCCTTAAAACACGAGTTTCGCCCCCTTATGCCAACTCACTTCAGACCATCACCTCCTGTTTTATAGATAGGATGATCAAATGCCTCAACAACAGGACTGAGAGAGTTCGCTGGAAACGGGGCCAAAAGCAGGGGTTGTACCCAATCAAATTTTTGCAATGAAGCTCGTTAACCGCGCCAAAACCGGGGGAGGATCATAACAAGAATAGTAAAGAGCTCTAACCGGCCAAGTAGCATTCCTGCAGACATGAGCCATTTGGCACCATCTGGAAGGGATTGAAAGTTGCCTGAAGGTCCAATGGTATCGCCAAGTCCGGGGCCAACATTGGCAAGGGCGGTCGCTGCTCCCGAAACGGCAGTTATAAAATCAAGCCCGAAGAACCCCAAACCAACTGCAAGCAAGACAAAACTTACGGCAAAGAGGAAGAAGAAGCTCATAACCGAATTTGAGACACTCTCTGGGATCGGATTACCGTTATATCTGGGGAAGAAGATGCCGTTTGGCTGGATAAGGCGGTTGAGCTGGGCTTCTGTGGTGGAATAAAGCACCTGTAGACGGAATATCTTAATGCCGCAGGTGGTTGATCCAGCACAGCCCCCCACAAACATCAAAATAAATAACAGGGCCAAAGCAAATCCGCCCCATAAACCGTAATCGGCTGTGGTAAAGCCACTACCAGTCATGAGAGAGGTAACGTTGAAGACGGAAAGGCGTAGGGCTGTCGAAAAAGAATATTCACCGCCTGACATCAGCCAATAGGTAACCAAAAGGATGGAAAAACCGAGAATGATTAGGAAGGTTTTTACTTGGCTGTCGCGGATTAGAGATTTCCAATCACCACGTATCACACGCAAATAAAGGATAAAGGGGATCGACCCCAACACCATGAAGCCACTGATTGCCCAATGTATTCTGGGATCTTGAAAATGCCCGATAGAGTCATCGTAGGTCGAGAAGCCGCCGGTTGCGATAGAAGTCATGGCATGAACAACAGCATCGAAACCTGACATTCCCAATAGCGAGAGAATGATGGCAGCGCCGATGGTTATGAAGACATAAAAAATCGAAATAGCGGCGGCAATCTGGGCGGCCTTTGGGAGGACTTTGTCTGCTTCAAAGGCTTCAACCCGGAACATTTGCATACCACCGACTTGCAATATCGGCAGGATGGCAACGGCCATCACAATAATACCGATGCCGCCTAGCCATTGAAGAATACCGCGCCAAAGCAAAATTCCTGGGGGAGTATTGTCCAGGCCAACGATCACGGTTGACCCGGTGGTTGTGATTCCAGACATGGATTCAAAAAAAGCGTCGGTGATGCTGAGTTCAAGTTCTGAAAAGGCGAGGGGGACGGCTCCGGCAATGGCAATTGTCAACCAGGCCAAATTGGTGATGACAAAGGCTTCTCGCAAGCTAAAACTCGTCCAGCTGGCGTTGGTTGCCAAAACCATGGAGATGCCAATTGAAAGGCTTAAGGCTGAAGAGGTCGCAAATACCCGCCAGTCTGGGTGTCCGGCTGCGGCATCAACAATAGCGGGGATGATCATCGCAATAGCCATGATCGATAGCAGGATTCCTGTAACGAAGACGACGGGACGGAACTTGATCATCTTCAGGCCTTTTCAGTGTTGGGACGCATATCAAAGTGCAGTACTGCCGATAGAAAAATCATCGGCTTGCCGGAATGGCAAAGGGTGAAAAACTTACTCAGATTTGAGTAAACAAACCTTCACGAGATTAAAGAGTTGCAGAGATTATCAGAAAAAAGAAAAATTTGGTATGCAAAAGCCCCCTATCCGGATTGCGGAATATAGGGGGCTTTTGTGATTAGGTCTATTAGGACGCGGAAGAAGAGGGGTTTCCGATAAGGGAAAGGAATTCGCGTCTCGTAGAAGGATTGGTCCGGAAAAGGCCCAGCATACGGCTGGTGACCATGGTTACACCAGATTTATGTACGCCACGGGTGGTCATGCACTGATGCGCTGCTTCAATAACAACAGCTACGCCTTTGGGCTGAAGCACATCGTTAATGGCATTGGCTACTTGAGCTGTCATCTTCTCTTGAATCTGTAAGCGCTTAGCATAGGCTTCGATTACGCGCGCCAATTTACTGATGCCAACCACCCGATTATTTGGCAGATAGGCGACGTGAGCCTTACCAATAATTGGTGCCATGTGATGTTCACAGTGGGATTCAAAACGGATGTCGCGAAGAAGAACGATCTCGTCATAACCTTCGACTTCCTCAAAAGTACGCTCGAGGAGTTCGTTGGGATCGACGCCGTATCCAGCAAAGAATTCTGAATAGCTGCGAACCACGCGATCAGGTGTACCAAGAAGCCCTTCACGTGTGGGATCATCACCAGCCCAACGCAGGAGTGTTTCAACAGCAGCGAGTGCTTCGTCGCGGCTAGGGCGGATAATTTTGTTATCGTTGTCGCTCACGGACTGTATCCTCAAATCTTCCCCGGCGTTCATTTTATTGCCTGAAGGGAAGGGGTGTTCTAGTTCGGACGCGCCACTTCATAAGGGCTATCCAGTGAAAAAGCTGGAACAAGAACATCAAAAAGTTCTCCGCTCATACCTTCCATTTCATAACTTCCGCACATGATTCCAGAAGGAGTCGATAGCGGCGTACCACTTGTATATTCAAAACTTTCGCCAGGTTTTAATAAAGGCTGTTCGCCAACAACACCAGCTCCACGAACTTCTTGAATGCGACCAAGAGAATCTGTGATGCGCCAATAGCGGTTTTTCAGTGTGGCGTCTTCGCTCCCACTGTTCTCTATTTGAACCTGATAAGCCCAGACATAATGGTCGTCAGTTGGCGACGACTGATCTTCGAGAAAAGTCGGGGTTACTGTAACCGTTATAGACCGGGTGGTCTGACTATACATGGACACGGGCTCCTAGGCTGTCCTTAATCGAGACAGCTTTTATCCTGTTTCTGCCGTTAGGGCAAAATCAAGATGACATATTGCTGTAAAAAAACGTCAAATATCATTTTAGTGGACGACAGATACTATAAATATACCGTCAGTAAAGGCCTTCGGGTAATATTTTTTCAAATTTGTTTCTGTTTTAGGTCAATTATTAAGGTCAGACATTTTCAGAACTCTCCCACCTGTCGACTGGGCATCATCCGGATCATGGGTGACTAACAGGGTTGGCAGTTGGTGTGCTTTTGCGTGACGGAAGACAAATGCCCGAAATCGTTCTCGGAGCTCAACATCAAGTTTTGAGAAAGGTTCATCAAGTAAAAGTGCAGACGGTTGCGACAATAATGTCCGTAAGACCGCGATCCGCGCGCGCTGTCCACCAGAGAGAGTGGCTGGGTCTCTGTTCGCAAAACCTGAAAGTCCGGCATCCTCTAATGCTTGGTTTATCAACTCAGCGCGGGCTTTCTTTCCTTTTACGGAAAACGGAATGCCAAAGCTGAGATTCTCCCCAACAGACATATGAGGAAAAAGGAGATCTTCTTGAAATAGCATTCCGATATGGCGTTGTTCAGGAGGGAGGATAGTAAGGTCAAAATCTCCAAGACAGATAATACCTGAAACGAAAAACTCAGAAGACAACGTCCCGCTAATCGCGGCTAGCAGGCTTGATTTTCCACAGCCACTAGGACCCATGAGAGTGGTGATCTCTCCGGGATTTATATTAAGATTCAGACCAGAGAAAAGAGATTTTCCACGCAATTTAAGAGAGAATTCCTGCAGGTGTAGAGGAACGGGATGTTTGGGGGCATCTGCTCTGTGATAGGTGTTTATATTGTTCTTGGTGTTACTGGTGTCATTGGGCATTGTTTTTAAATCCCCCTGAGGGATCGTCGGTTACGGAATATAAAAGCGGGTAACCCGAGCGCAGCACTGAAAGCCAGCAAGGGAAGCAAGGCTTGCAGTAGGGCGTAAACCCCGACAACGCGTCTGTTTCCACTCGCTGCCATGTTAACGGCTTCAGTCGTCAGGGTCGAGAAACGTCCGCCGCCTGCAAAGAGGGTCGGCAGATATTGAGCAACCGAGACAGCAAAGCCTACTGCTAGAGCAAAAAGAAGCGGCCGGAGCAACATCGGTAATCGAACTCTCCAAAAGGCGCGTGCTGGACTTGCTCCGAGTGAAAGAGCGATCCCGACGTAACGATCATCTTGGCAGCGGTAAGGGTCTGAGAGTGAAAGAAACACATAAGGCAGCACAAAAAGTAGGTGGCTCCAGATCATCGAAAGCCAGCTGCTATCAATGCCCAGCCTAATAGTGACGATCTGAACGCCAAAAAGAAAAGAGACCTGCGGGATCATGAGCGGAAGGTAAAGCAGCCACAACGCCCCAGTTCCTGCGGTCTTGCCGCGACGCTTTTCATTCTCCAGGCAGGCGACCACCAGTGCAATGGCAATAACAGAGCTGGCGAGCCCCACAGCCAGAGTAGTGCCACCGCTCCAAAATAGGTTGTAAAGATTACTGCCCCAGCTTTGCGTGGACCAGACTGAAGGCAAAGCATCTGGATAACGCCATCTTCTGGTAAAGGACCAAACCAGAATGACAGCAAAACTACCAAAAAAGGCAGTGATGATCAGCTTCATTACCCATTTGGATAGGGCACTAACCAACCCTTCAAAGAGATCTCGACGGCCGTTTACCAACCATTGCTTTGAGATATTTGAGAGAACGACCTCACCCAACCGCCACATCGATATGGACCCGATGACGACGAGAAGTTGAAGGACGGCACCAGCGGCAGCCAAGGTGCGATAGCTCAAATCTGGATCGTAAAACCATCTCAAAACCAAAATTGATAGAGTTGGAGGGGCCGTCGGTCCGAGTATAAGCGCGACATCGACAACCGAGAGCGAAAACGCGAGCACGGCGAAGATCGGCAGGCGGATCTGGCGGTAGATCACTGGCAATACAGCCTTTATCCAAGCAGCAACTGGCTTGTAACCCAGGGTACGGGCAAGGCACAGCCGCTGGTTGGCTTCATTCTGGTCTAAAGCGGCGATCATCATGAGTAAAAGATAGGGCGTTTCCTTGATCACCAATCCAAGGATTAAAGATAGTCCATTTGGATCATGGATGATGGCCACATCCGGTGGCGTTTCCCAACCTGTGGCCCAAGGGGAAACCAGTCGTGCAATCCATCCACTGGGGGCGATGAGAAAGGCGAGGCCGATTGCGAGCGCAGAATGAGGGATCGCCAGAATTGGAGCCAATATTGTCCGAACGCGTTGAAAGCTCTTGGTGCCCTGCCATGCTGAGACAAAGCCAATAGCGAGGATGAGCGAGATAACTGTTGCCGCTAAACCACTTGTCAGGGTGTTAAATAATGCCTGGGGTAAAGCAGGGTGACTGAAAAGTTCCGCCCAGGGTTTGAAGCTCAGTTCCTCGCCACCGATTACAGGAAGATAACCAAAAGCTGGCAATAAAGTGCTGATCAGCCCTGCCAGTACAGGACCTAGAAAGGCCAAAAGAGTAAGCACGGGCATAGATCGCAGACTGAAGAGCCAGCCTAGGGCATCTGACCAGAGAAATCCAGTAGTCCGCCCGTGATTTAGGCTCTGTTTTGTGTGCGCCTGATCTCTCATAGGTTACTTTATCGCAACTTCACAAAACATCAGCAGTGTTATTGACCATAACGCTTAAGCCACTCTTTTTCGATCCGTTCCATCCATGACGGATGCGGCTCCAAAAGCGTGGGGCCGAGTTCTTGTGGTGAAAGCGTTGCCACGCCAAGTTCGATGGCGGCAAAGGTCTTTTGGTCCGCTGCAGATAGTTTGTCGATGGCAAGAACGGTATCGTCGCCCCAGTATTCAGGGTCCTGTTTTCTGGCCTGCGCTTTGGGGCTCATAAGAAAATCAGCCGCAACCATGGCTGCTTCTTTACTGGAAGAGTTATAGGGGATGGCAACAAAGTGGGTATTGCCGATGGTGCCCTTTTCAAACACGAAAGTCCGCACGTTTGGGGAGAGTTCGCCTGATTTGATGAGGGAGGATGCGGAACCCGGATTGAACGAAAGTTGAATGTTTACTTCGCCGTCATCCAACAGCTGTTGTTGCGCCGCACTGCTGACCGGGAACTGGGTTCCACTACGCCAAAGGTTGGGATGTAGTTTATCAAGATAGGCCCAAAGCGGCGCCGTTGCGCTCTCAAATGTCGTGGATTTTCGAACCTTGGCACGGAGAATGGTAGGATCAGCTGCGAGCTCAAGCAGAGCTTGTTTCAAAAATGTGGAGCCGAGAAAATCTGGCGGCGAAGGATAGGTGAAACTACCAGGGTGCTTTTCGCTCCAGGCCAAAAGTTCTGTAATTGAATTTGGTGTGGACTTAACCCGAGCAGAATCATAAATGAAGTTGAACTTCGCCATGCCCCAGGGCGCTTCCATGCCCCCTACAGGGACCATAAAATCGACTGTGGTTGTTGCTTTGTTATCAACATCAACCAAGGCATAGTTAGGAAGGTTCTGTGTGAAGGGGCCAAACAGGAGGCCGTTCTTTTTCATAGAGGCAAAGTTCTCGCCATTGATCCAAACCAGATCAACAGAACCATTACTGTCTTTACCCGCGGTTTTTTCGGCAAGCACTCGACTGACGATATCGGCGGTATCGGTAACCTTGACGTGTATGAGGGTAATACCGTACTGATCCCAAAGCTCTTTACCAACCCAGGAAATATAATTGTTGATCCGCTCACTGCCACCCCAGGCATTCCAATAGAGCGTCTGGCCTTCGGCCCGTGCTTTGATATCCGTCCAGTTGTCGGAGGATTGTGCCCAGCCCGTCTGTGCTATCAGACTGCAAAACAACCCGGCTGCCAAAGCCATCAAGCCAATAGATTTCCTCACCACAATCTTGTCCCCACCTAGTGATATCGCCATAAGATATATAATATGAGGCCAAGCCTATAGACCTCCACCCTCTCTGTCAGCCCTAAGTCTTTCTCATCACGAGGGTTTTATCTCTGTAAAATATATGGATCTGTCAGCTTGGGAAGCTGACGTTCTACCATTGAACTACACCCGCTTCCGAGACATAAAGTTGGGTAAGTTATAGAATTTATTACTTCACTTTTAGACACGACTTTTACGTTATCAAAATGAGAACGTTACGTAGCAAAACCCAATTTCTCTCGTACATAATTCTCTTTTTCCTCAAGCTCATCACTTGAGAAGCTTTGAACTTGTTTTTTATGGCCACTTTTTTTGTTGAACCGAACACTACGAATATCGCTAATCCGCCTAAGATCTTCTTTTGAAGGAACAACACCAATTTCTCCAAGAATACGCTCAATTTCTCCTTTCTTACTCAAACAATCTGTTTTGACCCAAATTACTTTGCCGCCACGATTACGGATTTTCTGACTATAAATTTTCTGGCGTGCTTCTGACTCTAGAGCATACCAATAACAAAGTTGATAGCTATCTAAGTTTTCCCATCCTTCATAAGGCAGTATCAGTGATTTTTTGGGCGATGTTATAAAACGTCTTCCCGAGACAGTACGTTCAGGGATCACATTTAGTCGGTAGTATGAGTTTGCGGTAGAACGAAGAGAATTACTTAAGCAAAAGACATTCATTTTGAGGTCGAGATCAAAAGCAGCAGGAAAATATCCCTTTGAGAACATATGGCTTGTTTCTACATATATCTCATTTGGAGAAGTAAGAATTGCAGGTAATTTTTGGTGAACCCAAAAATTTTTAGCTAATCTAGGGTTATGTTCTACTTCTTTCAAATGCCACTCAAAATTGGGGTTCGGCTCATGCGTAGCCGTTATTCCCTCCACACAAGAAAGTAAATTTGTGAGAGATTGTGATCCTGCTCGTCCGGAAGTTAGAGTAAAAAAAATTTTTTTGCAGCTATTAACCTGCTTAACAAGCCGCTCATGATCATCTTTTGAAGACAAAATGTTATTTAAATGATAGCTAGATTTAAGTGACAAATTCTTAAAATTATTTTTGAATAAATATTTAAATTTCATCTCATTTTCCTAATATATCATTGGCTAGTAAGTAATCTCTCCGCCACCCTTAGCAACACTACCGTTTACCACTACATAAGCAAACTTATGAGCATCCGAAAAAATCACATCAATGAAAATACGAACGTAACACACTTCTTTTTCTTAACTACGCCCGCTACGGGCAAAGTAGGCGATAAGTAATACCACTACCTTCCAATTTCAGGCATAGCAAGACATACCTCATCACCTTGGCTCCCCCATTAAGCGAGTATCTCAATACTAATCAAGGGGCTGACCCAGATAACTATCTTAGATAGTTCTTAACCCATTGCCTTATCTGAATTAATTGTGCTGACGGGTCACTGTTGTTAAATCTCCACTCACATTCCTTTAAATATAGCCCGAATTTCGACTTCGGGACACCGTTGAATCGACGCATATGGTGCTTGGCACTCCGCAAGCATACCCTGCCGGGCAAGGGATTCCAAAAATTTCAATCCCGTTAATATGATTTTGGCCATCGTCAAAGAGGTGTGAGTGGTTGATACGAAAGTGGTGGAAGCCCGAAACATCGGGTACATTGTATCCTCTCCAACTGTCTGAATAGACGATACTATCGGGGATAACTTTTCTTTCAATGATAGGAAATAATGTCACTGACGCGGCATCAGGTATAACCTTTGTATAGATTTTACCCCCGCGTTTTAACAAGCCAAACACGGGAGTTTTACCACCCGCACCCCGACCTCACTTACCTTTCCTACGTCCACCAAAATAGCTCTCATCGACCTCAATTTCTCCACCAAACATAGCTTCACTTTCCGTCTCAAGTTCTAGAGCGATAATCTCACGCAGGCGAAGAAAAAAGAACGCTGCTGTTTTTCTGTTTACAGCACAAAGGCTCGCAGCTGTCAGCGCGGTGGAACCTGATACAAAATGCTCAATCAGGCGATCTTGCTTGTAAGTACTTAGACGACTCTTTCGCATAGGCTGGATGATATCCCAAAAATTGAGTTATCTGGGTCAGCCCCTTTTTTAATTCAAATGTCAGTTCCCCCACTAGTCCCTTGAGCTTCTGATTCTCTATTTCGAGCCGAACCTGCTTTTTACCAACCTTCTTCGTATCAAAGACTTTGGAAGCATTCGACAGAAACGGGTCTCGCCACTGATAATATTGTGCCTGGTTCTGCGATGCCTATGCCTCGTGGCAAAAAGGAGCCGTTGAAAACATCAATGGCCGTTTACGGCGAGATCTGCCGAGAAAATGTAACATCGATAAAATGAGTGAAGAAGAACTGCAAGACATCATTCTGAGCCATAATTTGACACCCAGAAAATGTCTTGGATTTGCAACTCCGGATCAAGCCCTATTGAAAGAAATCGGTCTAGATGTCAAAATCGCTTTTAAGTCGAATGTTGCACTTCGTTCCTGAATCCGCCAAGAACACTAACAAAATGGTTAACTGTCAGATCAAGTCGCGACTACTACAAGAGTTAGGTGTCGAGAACTAAAGTTACTCCCTATAGCGCTCAGTTGTTTTCAATGAATTCATGTTTAAAGAAGATTGCAATGCAGAATGTAAAAACAACTCTTTTAGGACTGACACTTTCCTTATTCATGACCGCTGAGAGTTTTGCTCAAAACCTGCCTCCCGAACAGATAGCTCAGGTGACTTCAAAAACGCTGAGTGAAGGCTTTGATCTGCAGGGGCATCGCGGGGCGCGGGGGCTGGCACCGGAAAACACTTTGGCGGGTTTTGCTTTGGCGCTTGAGCTCGGAGTGACGACCTTGGAGCTGGACACGGGTGTCACCAAGGACGGTGTGGTGGTGATCCATCACGATGCTTATCTCAATTCTGCCATTGCCCGAGATGACCAGGGCAAGTGGGTCGAGGATAAGTCTCTGCTCTTAAATGAAATGAACTATACAGATCTAGGCCGTTTCAATATTGGGAAGCTCAAACCGGATTCAAAATATGCCAAGCGCTTTCCCGATCAAAAATCTGAAGCTTTTCAAGCGATCCCTAGGCTCGCTGATCTCTTTGAAATGGTTGAAAAAGCAGGTAATAAGACCATCCGCTTTAATATAGAAACCAAGATCAACCCGACCAAGGTTTCGGACACCGTCTCTCCTGAAATTTTTGTAACTCAGCTGCTTGCTGTAATTGAAGAACACAGGATGGCAGATCGGGTTTCCATTCAATCCTTTGACTGGCGCACGCTAAAGTTGGTGCAAAAGCGGTCCCCGAGTATTCCGACGGTTTACCTGAGCGCCCAGCAAGAATGGCTGGATAACATTGCCTCGGGACAAGCGGGTACTTCCGGGTGGACGGCGGGTTTTGATGTCGATGATTACCAAGGCAGTATCCCAAAACTGATCAAGGCCGCAGGCGGTACGGTTTGGTCACCGTTTCATCGGGAACTCACTCCGGCACTTTTAGCCGAAGCACACAAAGAAGGCCTGAAGGTCATCCCCTGGACCGTGAATGACCCCAAAGATTTGGCTACGTTAATTGGCATGGGTGTCGATGGGATTGTTACCGATTATCCTCATCTGTTTCAGTAATGTTGATCGCAATTTTATTTAAGGTTGATTGTTATCTGTAGAACGAAGGCGTGACGTCGAGAGTAAACCAGATGAAGTGTAAATTTTTGAGAGGATGATTTGTATTCATGCCTAAGGGTAAAATTGAGTTAATAGTAAGCGATTCTGATCCAAATTGTGAAGAGGGTGATGATAACATTGTTGCGTATTTAACGTTACCTTCTCACCCTGCAAACGACGTTGTAGGTTGGGTCGCAAGGACGGTCCGTTTATGGGACTTGCTTCCAGACTATAAGGGGGTAGATCTATATTTTGATTTCGATAAAGACAATTGCCTAATTGGTGTCGAAATCTTGGAATGAAGCACCCTCTAGCTAAGCACTGGCCGTAAAAACTGCCGATCATAACGGCGGATACATTTGGTTTTCTTGGCGTATTCAAAAGCGGCGAGACATGCGTTGTCTTTCATACTGTCGGCACGGTATTGCTCGTACTCGGCGAGGGAGGGAAAAGAGAACAGAGCAACGGCGAGATCACTGGCGCTTTCCTGGGGCAAGAAATAGCCGTGATGGGTACCACCAAATTTTTCAACAAGGGGTATCCAGAGCTTGGCGTAGGTTTCAAACTCCACGAGCTTATCCGGATCGATCTCATAATTAATATAACAGGTGATCATATTGTTTTCCTTGTTGATGGCCCTGACAAAAAGCCGTCTTCGAAGCATTTCTTCTTTGCAGCAATATAATAATCAGATGCAAAAACGAGTAATGAATAAATTTGATACTAAAAAGTTATATCTGTGATGACAGTTCTTATCGTTTGAGATAACCAAACTTCCTCCCAATTCCTCCCTGCATAAATACACCTTCCCACTCCTAAGCCTGCTTGTTAGAGTCCTGATGAAATTACCGATTCTTAATTGGCGGGCTCTTTTTGTTCTTAAGGCGTAGCCAACTGTTTATTTATTAATTAGGAGGCACATAGATGCTCTCGTTACAGACTGCTTATCCAACCCTAGGGCAGCAGATTATTGGTGCGAATTCTAAACTTTTAACCAAGATGTTGATGGTGGTTGTCGGAT
Organism: uncultured Rhodospirillales bacterium; assembly: GCA_913060675.1. Classification (GTDB taxonomy): domain Bacteria; phylum Pseudomonadota; class Alphaproteobacteria; order Kiloniellales; family Kiloniellaceae; genus Kiloniella. The sequence continues at coordinate 2,629 of CAJXUS010000090.1, read as the reverse complement.
CGCTGGCTCTTTGGGCTTCAGCAAAAATCCAGATCCCGTTTTATCATGTCCCGATGACGATGCAGACCACAGTGGTTTTTGCCATCGGCATGGCATTTGGCTGGCGTCTTGGTGGTTTAACCATTTTGCTTTACCTCTTTGAGGGTGCCATGGGCTTACCCGTCTTTTCTGGCACTCCTGAAAAAGGCGTTGGCCTTGCTTACATAATGGGGCCAACGGGTGGGTATCTCCTTGGTTTCTTTGTTTCAGCTGTTGTACTTGGCTGGCTCGCTGAAAAAGGATGGGACCGTAATTATTTATCGACCGCCGTTGCCATGTTGCTTGGTAATGCGATTATCTATGCATTTGGTCTGGCTTGGCTTGGTTCCATCGTCGGTTGGGACAAACCTGTTCTTGCCTGGGGCATGACGCCTTTTCTTCTCGGCGATGGGATCAAACTGGCATTGGCTTCTTTGCTGTTGCCGCTTGTGTGGAAATTTATTGGTAAGCCTAAATAGAGTAGCGGTACCATTATCAATTATGGCTGTACATATTGCGACAGCTAATCTGGTACTAAAGACCCAACCTAGTACTAAAGCGTGATACAAAGAACGGTGTTTGCCCCAAGAGTGTTTGGTATGGGGCGGACACCGTTCTTTGCTGTTCTGGTTAGTTTTTGTTCAACGAACGATCAGGCAGGAACATTTCGACTGTTGCCCAATCTTTTGGGAAACGCTGCCGAGTAAAAGACCTTTAATCGTTCCCAGACCTCTGCTGCCAATAACAATGAGACCGGCCCTGCTCTGTTCGGCAGTTTTTAAAATTATCTCTACTGGATCACCTTCAATGATATCACGGGTGACATTTTGTACGCCAGCCTCATTGGCGACGGTTACAGCTTGATCGACAATACGCTCGGCAAGAGCGGTTAAAGCCTCATATTCATGGCGGTATTCTACTGAAGTGTCTGCTGCGTGCATCATACTGCCAGGCAGATTTAGGGAAGCGGGTGGTTGAGGTGGGGTTGTCTGCACTAAATGCTCGACTTCAGCCATATGACGTAATTCTGCTGATATTTCTCCGTTTGATACTACGTGGAGAATTTTGAGTTCAGCGCCATACTTGGTGGCGAGATCTGCTGCCATGTCCACAGCTTTGTGGCCTTGAGAAGATCCATCAATCGCAACGAGTATCGTATTAACCATTATCGTTCTCCCAATTTATGATGAAAACATCTGACCAACCGATGTTGTTTTGCCGGATAGGAGCGTTCGTACATCACTGGTAAAACGATTTGCCCTCAGGCATAGTTTTGGGGTTAGCCTTTTAAACTAATTGTTAAATTCCATCATCATAGTACGTCAAAATAACCGCGAAGTATATTAATTCCCTTGGGCGAGTAGATCTATCCGAGGGACTGTTTGGGGAAGGCAAGCGGCTGTGAGGCGGACAACGTTTTTTCCTGTTCGGGCCAATGATTTCATTACTGTATCAGCTTGGTCGGAACGACAACCTTCAATATTCATACTCTGTCCAACTGGAATATGATCGGCTTCCCGGCGGGCGAGTTCGAGTATTTCAGAAGAGATCGCTCTATCGTAGAGGATAACATCGGCGGTCTGTAACGTTCTAATGGCCTTGAGGGTGAGCAATTCCACGTCTTTTGGGTCGATTTCCAGTTGAGTGATCGTGCCGAGCTGATACACATTTTCTTGCGAAGTTATTTTCTGTAGCGAATTCAAAAGCTGAACTGTTGAAAAATGATCTGGTACGGAAGTAAAAGCACGGTGGCTAAAATCCTGCCAAAAGGCGCGTCGGGCGGCCCCAGCCTTAAGGCTTTGATTTACTGCTGATCGTATAGAGCGCGCCATGCCCGCCCAGCGGCTCAAGCTTTTCGGTAATAGCGCTTCTATGCGCCGACGGATGGCTTGTCCCAAAATCGGTGCCGCGCCATCTGTCGAGATTGAAACCACGACAGGGGATCGATTGACGATGGAACCAAACTGAAAATCACAGAGCTTTGGATTGTCGATGACATTAACTGGAACGCTATGTTTTTTAGCGGCGTTATAAAAAGAGACCGCATCAATGTCTTCACCATCACATATCGCCAGGGATGCGTTTTCAAAATGGGCTTCTGACCAAGGCTCGGCATGAAAGAAAAAGCGCCCTTTGTAAGTTTGATCGGTGATTAACTGGGCAAAGTTTGGGGTGAGCTTTTGGGCATAGATATGAACGTCGGCACCACTGGCCACCAGAAGCTCTGCTTTCCATGCCGCAGCCTTTGTCCCTCCAGCAAGAATAACCTTACGCCGATCAAGTTTGAAGAAAATGGGTAAGACCGATAATTCTCCTATTCTTTGTAGCATTAGGATCTCCTTAAAAAGTGAATGCTCTATTGGGCGGCAATGGAAATATGATTATTTAGGATTTGTTTGATTTCCGAACGGCAAGATCCACAGTTGGTTCCGGCCTTGAGCTCCTTGCCAATTGCGTCAACTGAGAGACAGTTTTTATTCAATATGGCCGCCGAAATTTGATTTGAGCCAATGCCAAAACAAGAACAGACAATGGCGCCGATGTCAGGTCTGTCGCCGCCCGCTCTACCCGCCACAACTATATGACTGTCTCTTATACACATCTCCGAGCC
>CAJXUS010000089.1 GCA_913060675.1 uncultured Rhodospirillales bacterium | reverse complement strand
CGTCGGCAGCGTCAGATGTGTATAAGAGACAGCCATAGGATCGACTACAGATCGCTATAACTGCGATATTCATTACAAAGATGGTTGTCATCTCAATTCCCACCTCTCTTGGTCAGGGGTTATGCAATGTTATGCTTACCGTGCGCCAGATCCACTGCTTGTAGGTGATCGTTGGAAAGATATGTGGCTTGAGCGCCTTGAGGGCTCCAAACTCATCCTAGACGAATGGTTATCGCATCAACGGTTTGACGACTTTTGGAAACACGGATCGATTGGCCAAAACTACAACGACGTAAAAATTCCCTGTTTGGTAATTTCAGGCTGGGCAGATGCCTACAAAAATGCGCCACCAGACACGGCGGAAAATTTGCCGGGTGTCGCCAAAGCGATCAATGGCCCGTGGGTTCATAAGTATCCGCATTTTGCTTACCCACACCCTCGTGCTGACTTTCACAAAGAAGCGCTGCGGTGGTGGGATCGCTGGCTCAAGAATGAGCCCAACGGTGCCGAAGACATACCAGATTACCGTGCCTATATATCTCAGAATGTTCGCCCTTCGCGTTGGCGTGAACATGAAGAGGGCCGTTGGGTAAAAGAACAACATTGGCCTTCGCCCGAAATATCAAATCAGACCTGGTTTCTAAACCCAGATCATGGCCTCAGCCTTAATGCAGGTTCGACAGAAGAATTATCAATCTGTTCCCCGGAAGATACCGGAATTGAATGCGGAGAAGTCTTTGCCCTCAAACCTGACGCTGAAACCCCTGGTGATCAACGGATAGATGATGCGGGATCTCTCGTATTTGAAACGGGCGTTCTCGATCAAGCAGTAGAGATTCTTGGGAGGACGAGGCTTTCTCTCAAAGTCGCTATTGATGCACCGCTCGGCAATCTTGCGGTTCGCCTTATCGATGTCCATCCGGACGGCGTGTCTCACCGTGTAAGCTATGGCGTTCTAAATCTAGCCCATCGAAATGGTAATGAAACTCCAGAAAAGATGGTTCCGGGAAAAACAGAAGATGTCACAATTGTTCTTGATGAAGCAGGGTATCGTTTCTTACCCGGCCATCAGATAAGAGTTTCGATATCGACGGCTTACTGGCCTTTGATCATGCCGTCACCTTATCACGTTACGGCTTCAATCCCCTTTGGTGTGGACGCTGCTTTAAGCCTGCCTGTACGTAAGACATCAACCTTGGCGACAGATCGTAGGGATGAGGTTGATATGCCACTGCCTGATAATCCCGATCCTTTGCCTCACTACAAAGAAATTAGTCCGTCTTCTGTCGATCGATGGGTTAGAAAAGGTCTATCGAAAAACGAAACCCAATATAACGTCATTGAAGATAGTGGAGAGACAGAAGTTCCAGAACACGGATTACGCCATCGCTATCTCCGCTCGGAGAACTGGACCATTAATCCAGAAACACCTGAAGGAGCAACAGCGAGGTCAAGTTGGACCTGTTGGATGTCTCGAGGTGATTGGTCTATTCGCTTGGAAACCGAAGTCCGGATGACCATGAAGGCAGATTGCTTTGAAATTTCAGGCGACTTGAAAGCATTTGAATCAGACCAACAAATCTTTGTACGATCTTTCAACAAAATGGTTGAACGCGACCACATGTAATAGAGATAGGGGAGGGATTTCTCTCCCCTATTTGTGACCTCTAATTCTCTAATACTTGAATGCGTGGCAAATTCTTAAAATTATTCTGTAACCACATCGAAGGTATTGAGATACTCCCTGCCTGTATCGTATTTACAGGCAATATTGTTATCGTTTTTTCAAATCATCATTTTTGTACATTGAACAATACAGCTTAAATTTATTTACGAGTTTAAGTTAAAATAATGTGCCAACTATCTGTAATAAAATAATATTAACTATATACGATTGCGAATAAAAAATTCTGTATACAATGATTTTTAATAACAAGTAGATGCAACCGAATGGTTGACAGAATTTTCTGCTAACCTCAATGTCTCCTTAGTTTTTGAAATGATTTATTTGAGCTTTTATGGACGATCTCTGGCAGGCATTTTTTAAGGCGATTTCACTCGTTGTCACATTGGATGACCAACTTTTGGAAATTGTCTGGCTATCTCTGCGACTGAGTTTAACTGCAGTTGGAATAGCCTTAATTATCGGCTTGCCACTTGGTGCTGTACTCGCTCTTACGCGTTTTCCTGGCCGACGTATATTAAACATAATAATCAATGTGTTTATGGGACTTCCGCCTGTTGTCGTCGGCCTTTTTGTATATTTATTACTGTCTCGAAGTGGCCCGTTTGGCGTGATGGGGCTACTTTTCACCCCAACCGCGATGATTATTGCCCAGGTAATTCTTGTCATACCTATTGTGACAGCCATCTCACGTCAGGTACTTGAAGAGCTTTATAACGAATATGATGAGTTGCTTCGTTCTTTAGATGCCAGCTGGTTCAGACGGATTACAGCTTTAGTTTGGGATGCTAAATTCTCGTTAACAACAGCAGGATTAGCAGGATTTGGTCGTGCCGTTTCAGAAGTCGGGGCTGTAATGATTGTCGGAGGAAACATTGATCATCTCACGAGGGTCATGACCACCGCTATTGCTCTTGAGGCCCGTAAGGGGGATCTCACCATGGCACTATCCCTTGGTATCGTTCTGATGACCGTTGCACTCGGCGTAAACCTTGTTGCTTACACCATAACTGAATCAGCCAAAAGGCGTCATGCCCGATGAGTAATTATTCATCCATCTTGCCTTTAAAGCTTCAAAATGTAGATTATTCTGCGGGTGGCAAAAAACTTATAAAGAATATGAACTGCCAATTTGAAGCAGGTCGTAAATATATTGTTATCGGACCTAACGGTGCTGGAAAGACTTTACTGCTTCGACTTTGTCATGGCCTTCTGAAACCTGATAGAGGACAAATAAATTGGGCTGGTGCCAAAGGGCAAAATCCTAAAAGCGCTCAAGCCATGGTAAGTCAACGCTCAGTGATGCTTCGGCGCTCGGCCTATGACAATATTGATTATGCGTTATCAGTAAGGGGGGTAAAACGATCCCTTCGCCCGGATCTAATAAATACGGTTATTGATCGAACAGGATTAAGACGCGTCGCTCATAAATACGCTCCGGTATTGTCTTTGGGAGAACAGCAAAGACTTGCTATTGCAAGAGCCTGGGTCTTAAAGCCGCAAGTTCTTTTTTTAGACGAACCAACCGCTAGCCTTGATCCTCCTGCAACTCATTCCATCGAAGAATTGATCGGCGAGATTTCCGCTGAGGGTACCACTGTGATTATGACTTGTCATGATTTAGGACAAGCTAAGCGCCTTGCAACAGATGTACTATTTATGTTCCGGGGTCGTTTAAAAGAAATGGCACCCGCTGAGCAGTTTTTCACCAAACCTAATAACGATCTCGCCCAAGCCTTTATCGAAGGACACCTGATCTGGTGGAAGCGACGCCCTGATCGTGATGATGCACAAATATTAGAAAATTAACCTCAGGTTTAAGAGTATATTTAATGCTTAAGAATAAATTTCATCTCATTATTTCAACTTTAGTACTCGCTTTCACCTTAGGTTCTATTAAATACGCCAATGCCGAAAGTATTATCCTGGCTTCAACGACCTCAACACAAAATTCAGGTCTTTTTGATCATATTCTACCTGCTTTCACCAAAGAAACTGGCATTACAGTAAACGTCGTCGCAGTTGGAACCGGAGCAGCCCTTAAACTCGCACGTAATGGTGACGCGGATGTCCTGATGGTTCACCACAAAACGTCTGAAGAGAAGTTTGTCAAAGACGGCTTTGGGGTTGAACGCTTTGATCTAATGCACAATGATTTTGTTCTTGTTGGCCCTGACAATGATCCTGCAGATATCAAGAGTGCCAATAGTGTGGTGACCGCCCTGCAACAGATTGAAAAACAAAAGACCCCTTTCTTGTCCCGAGGTGATGATAGCGGCACCAACAAGCGAGAGCTTGAGCTCTGGCACGAAGCTTCTTTTGATCCAAAAGCTGTATCCGGTGATTGGTACCGTGAAACGGGGTCCGGCATGGGCGCAACGCTTAACACCGCCGTTGCCATGCAAGGGTACGCCCTGACTGATCGTGCGACGTGGTTGAGCTATAAAAACAAACAAAATATGCAGGTTTTATTTGAGGGGGATAAACGCCTGTTCAATCAATACGGCATTATTATCGTGAACCAAAATAAACACCCACATGTTAAACGTAAAGAAGCGAATAGCTTTGTTGACTGGTTGCTTTCGTCCAAAGGCCAGTCTCTGATTGCAAGTTATAAAGTTGCGGGAGAGCAACTCTTTACCCCGGATGCGTTAAAGTAAAAAATGTTAATAGGGAGCCAATTACGGGCTCCCCATTTTGTTATTCTACAGCAAAAGGTTCATCGGTTGTTGATACCTCTTTTCCCTTTGTGAAGGGATATACTTTGAAGGGCTCTTCTTTAGGACCACTCATGCCGGGGGACCCCATTGGCATGCCAGGTAAATAAATCCCTGAAATATTGGGGTGTTCGGCCAAAAGTTTGTCCACGATGCCAACTGGTACATGACCTTCAACCGCATAGCCGTCAATAATCATTGTATGGCAGGACGCCATGTCATCTGTAATACCCTGGGACTGCTTTACCATTGCCATATAATCCGTTGGAACGACGGTAATTTTGTACCCGTTATCTTGCAGATAGTTTGCGTAACCCGTGCAGCAACCACACTCAGGATTTTTATAAAGTGTGGCTTCTTTTAGTGGTTCTGATGCTGCCAAAGCTTGGTTGGCACTCAATGTTCCAAATAGAAACAGCGCTGTAATAAGAGCTTTCATTGAAATTTCCGTTACTTAAATAGAATTATCTCACGAAGTCAGTTCATCCTGTTTCGCCACAATCAATTAGATAAATGACACAGTAACAAGCAATGAACTACGGGGGCTATAAGTACGGATTATAATCGCGGAGGCGTGGGTTCTAGATCAGGTGTGTATTCTTGCATTTGAACAGTACTAGTATACGCTGGCTGGCTTGGTTTTCGAGACAGGTTAACCGAAATGTTTGGGTAGATCGCTGTTATCCATGATAGGCACGTACTGTTGCAGGTCTCTTTGTTTTCTTTCTCGAGGCAATCCTGACACGGTTGTTCTAAATTGGTCGAAACCTCGGACATCATAACCGTGTCCATCTGAACGCGCATAGCCTCTGCCTGCACAGCTTGGATTACAGGCCCTGTGATGAAGGCTGCAATAATAAGAATGAAAGCGCTTTGAGCTAAGAGGCTGCGAATACTAGATATCATAGCTGGTAATTTGGAGCAAAGCGGACGAAATGTCGAGATCTATATTGTCGCAGTATTTTGTCATAAAAACGGGTGCTGCCCTAATGACAACACCCGCTTATTCGCAACCTGAATACTTTGTTCTTATTAGCCGTAAGGGCCTTTAAGACCAAGCTTTTCAATCAGAGTAATGTACTTGTTAGATTGCAGTGTCAATTGAGCGCCATAGAGGTCAACAAGTTCCTGACGACGATCGGCATCTTTGGTCACAGATAGTGAACCCCAGATCGCAGCCATGTCTTCTGTCAACTTACGCAATTCAGCTGCAGTCTCATCACAAGCAGCAACAGAAGCCAGAGCATTTGGTGTTACTTTACCAACGCCGTTTACTGTTGTTGCACCAGCATTGCTGTAGCCTGCAGGAAGATCACCCTTCAGGTTCATGATGGACTTGAACTGGATCGCATCAAAAATCTGATCAACGGCCTGCTTGGCACCCTGGACACGAGATACGTGTTCGGTATCTGCAGCAGCATGTGGCAGAAGCTCAAGCTTATCGCCGTGATTTTCTACCAGGCTAAGGTAAGGAACCATTGGACCTGTTAGCTCACCGCTGTCAGCATTCTTGAACAAATCAGCATCGATAGCAGCGTAGCTAACTTTACCACTGGTCAAAGCAGCATCAAGAGCATCGATGTTGATCACTTCACCACGGTCATAGTTTACGACAATGGCGCCATCATTAAGAGCGTTAAGAACGCCTTCGTTGACGAGGCTATCGTTGGCAAATTTGCCTGTTTCTGCATTGAAAGCACCCAAACCAGTATGCGGGCTGATAACATCAGCACCTTTAGCAGCTTGTTCAGGCGTCTCAGCATAGCTGAAACCTTCTGATTCGATCCATGCCTTGTGGTGAGGGCGGGCATAGATGGTTACTTCCATACCGAAAGCTTTACCAAGGTTTGCAACTTCACGACCGATGTTACCGTAACCGATCACAGCAAGGCGTTTGCCTTCAAGCTTTTCGGTTGGGAACTTACAAAGGTCCTTACCAGTGTCGAAGTCACCAGCACAAACCAACTTGTGTATTTCTTCACAAGGAAGATTTGGGCAAACTTTCAACAGAGCCTTCATCGCCATCTGTGCAGTTGCACGGCTGTTAAAGCTTGGTGTGTTCATCAAAGCAGCTTCGCCACCATCACCGTTACCACCGCCCCATGAGTCCGAGCCCATGTTGCCAGTACCAGCACCAATACGAACGCCACCATGTTTAAACACGGATGCGCTTGGCAGGAAGGTAGCCGCGACGATTGTTGCGTCGAACTGGCCTTTATCTGTCTGTGGTAAGAGTTCTTCTGCTGTGCTCAGGTTTGGCTGATAAGAGAAATGAACTTTACCGGCTTCAAGATTTGCATCATCAGCAATTGGGCCTTCGTGGAAAACGCCACCTTTGGCTTCCACATGTGCTTTAACTTCAGAATGGTCAGGATTACCATTGGCATCGAATTTCAAGCCAATCAGATCAGCGACAAGAACCTTATAGGCGCGATTAGTGTCGTCCTGACGAACTTTCGAACCGGCGATAGCCTGGGCTGAAGCTTCGAAAGTCACACCTTCTTTGGCAAGCAACTGTTCGAGAACAACAATTTTTGCCCGATGGTAGGCATATTCAAGATTTTCGAGCAGAGCAACAACATCGCCAACCGGACGAATACCACCGATCCATGCACGGTAATCACCAGGAGTACCAGGGAAAGCGTTTACATAGCGCGCGACATCCAAACCGTTTTCGTGTTCACCGTTGGGGTGGGTAATGCCTTCGTAACCAAGGATCTGTTTGGATTTAGCAATGATTTCAGCGTGTAATGCCGGGTCTGTCTGACTGCCTTCAGTTACTTTAAGAAGCGTAACAGCCGCACCGCGGTTGTCTGCGTCGTCAACACCAAGCTCAAGAGTTGGGTTTTTAGAAACCCAGTCATTGATTTTCAGGCGGTTCTCAATAGAACGCTTGTTAAGATCACGAACGGAGCCAATAGATTTCTCTGCGCGCAGAAGGCCAAAGGTGGTTTCTGCAAAGGCGAGGGTGGAATAGGTGTTGATGATACCACCAAGCATTTTGTGCTCTGCAGGATCATAAACAGGACCGAGTTCCCAAGTCTTTTCGCTTGAAAGCGGTTCTTTTGGATCTGTTGGAACTGCAATTTTAAGCTGACGGGCAATTGCCCATGCCGGATCTTTTTGGTTGGCATTGATCAGTGCAAGTGCTTGCGGGGTGTAAGACGCAATAAAGTATCCAGAAATCCCGCCGATCGCTTTTTGAAACGGCATGAACATGCAGCATTTATCAAGAACGGCAGAAACAACTTCTTCAGCCCATGGCATAGCACCCAGCATTGATGTGCTGTCGATGATAGCGTGGTGTTCAGCAGGATTGCGGTCAATCCACTCAACAAGGTTTTTGATTTCTGATTCTTTGTAGGTGGTTGCGCCTGTGGTTTCGTGACCAACACCAACAAAAAGTTTGATGCCTTTTGCTTCCAACTCATCCGCAGTTGGAATAGCGCCTTCACCTTCACTGAAGTGAACGCGGTTTACATCGCCGTTTTCTGCAAACTGTTGCATCTCAAGGATCTGTGATCCCCAAGACTGACGGAAGAAACCACCTGCTTTACCTTCGGCAGATTCAGGTTTTGGAGTATCGACGTAAATTTTTTGATTTTCGTCGTTGGCATTCATCATATGGAGGATGGATACGGTAAAACCACTGTGTCCACCACCAAGACCGATGGCCATTTTGTTCTTTTTAGGGAATTCGAAATAGCGATGAATTTCGCGGGCCATATCCAACAGAACTTTATCTGCAGGGTAACCGCGGTGCATGCTACGGCCGATTTCAGCAGTCGTGAAGCTGCCAATACGGTTGCCGCTATCATCAAATTTGGCATAATTTTCTTCCAGCCAAGCGTCAAACTGGAAACGCAGACGGCGGCCGTCAACTTCATCAGCAGTCATGTCGGTGATTGGGCCTACGCCAAAGAACTGGTTAGAAGTTCTTGTTGGTGCCCCATTTGCGGTTACTGCTAATGACGCGTCGCGCTGCGCCTTAAGGTCATCAATCATTGCCATGATTTCTAAATTCCCTGTATTACATAGTTGTGATGGCCTGCTGGGCGTGGTGAATGCACACGATCTATTGATTGTTGTCAATCATTAGAAAAAGGACCAAGAGATTTTCACCTGTTCCCAAAATGTAATTTAGTGTTCAATTACCAGCCGTTTACAGCACAAAATTTCTAAATTTTGCATTCATTGTGCTGTATATACCCTTCGCAAATCAAAGGTATGCCGATCAGCGCAGCAAAATGTGGTAAATACGACCCACTATCTCAGACCCGATATATAGTTCGTAATTTTGATAGGTAAATCCGACCACCTAATCCGAGAAAACAATCAACCTTATCATTTCTTTCTCAACCAGAGCCCGCTTTCTGGAGCGTTATCATTTAAAGGGAGTTCATTTATGACAGTCTTTTCAAGCTGTGAGCCCATGTTTTGTAGAGCGTACTGGCTAGAGAAAATCGGATCATATCCTCCCTGCAGGAGAGCGCTAACCGCGTTTTGTTCATTGTATCCCCGCCATTCCCATGAGACTGGGTAGGGGTAGGGAAGAAAAATGTCATGAAAAAAGATAATAACGCCGGAAGGAAGCTCTCCTAAAATATGGTTGATAACGATATCTACATCAGTACCCGGCATGAGAATGTGGCTTGAATCTACACAAAGAAAATCTCCATCCTTTAACGTATGAAATATATCGAGATCGACTTCCTGCAAAGTTGTTTGGTGCAAAGTAATGGGAAGAGCTGAAATTGAGGCTCTGGGAGCAGGGTCAATTGCTGTAATTTTTGTTTTTAATCCGCCATCAAGTACAGCGCGATACATAAACCGCGTAGAATGGCCTGACCCAATTTCAAAAATTCTTTTGGGCTTAAATCGGCGCACCATTGCATAGGCAGAAGCGGCATCGAGACGCGGGTACCAATCCTGTTCCCATCGGGCTTCATCAGCACCCTGACCATCAATATTTAATAGATCTTCTCGATACTTTTCAATTACTTGAAGATGCCCTTTAAAGCTACTTCTATGTTTGTCCATAATATCTTTGATGGGAAGATAGCACGCATGTTTATCTATTGAGGTCGCAGCATATCTATAGGGGGTAAAATATCCGAGTTTATTTATCCCCAAAACCGTTTTTAAACCCATGATTACTGACTTGGATTTCATCTAATACCCATTGAAAAATTGACATACAACCTAACTTAAAGTCCAGAGTATCATATATTATTTTCACCCTTAATAACCACCCAAATATTTGAATTAGAATAGTCTATTTATTTGTAACAAGCTCCATTTTAATCTTTTTATTCAATTACATATTGACCAATCGAAAATAAAGTTTCATTTGAAACAATTATCTGTATAATTCTCCTCAGAACAAAAATTTAGGAGATTTGCGTTATGGCTGAAGGCTTTGCTTCCACAGGCGATTTAGGCGAAAAGAATGTTTCTTTTACAAAGCTGGGTGAGGGGGCTTACGCCTATACAGCCGAAGGTGATCCCAATACAGGTGTGATTATTGGTGATGAGGGTGTCATGGTCATAGATACCCAGGCAACCCCATATATGGCTGGGGATGTTTTACGAAAAATACGTGAAATCACCGACAAGCCAATTAAGTTTGCCCTCCTTAGCCATTATCACGCCGTTCGCGTTCTTGGGGCTGCCGCTTTTGATCCTGAAAACATCATTTCCAGTCGTCTTACCTTAGAGATGATTGAAGAGCGCGGCCAGCAAGACTGGGATTCCGAATTTGGTCGTTTTCCAAGGCTGTTCCAAGGTCACGAAACCATTCCGGGCCTCACTTGGCCCACCATCGTTTTTGATGAGAAACTGACTGTTGATCTTGGTAATCGCAAGGTTGAGATCATGCACGTTGGCAAAGGCCATACTCAGGGCGATACCATTGCGTGGCTTCCGGAAGAGAAAATCCTCTATGCCGGAGATCTCGTTGAATATGGCGCTACACCTTACACAGGGGATGCCCATCTTGCGGAATGGCCTGCAACCCTTGAAAGATTGACCGCGTTAAAGCCCAATAAGTTGGTTCCTGGACGTGGTGATGCTCTCGTGTCTGCTGAAACATGTGAAGAAGCCATTAGCCAAACCAGAGCTTTCATCACCGATCTCTACAGCAACGCTCAAGATGCCATTGCCAAGGGCTGGGATCTTCAAACCCTCTTTAACAAGTGCCGGGAAACCATGGCGCCCAAATACGGTCATTGGGTGATTTACGAGCACTGTATGCCTTTTGATGTCGCCCGTGCCTATGACGAAGCCAAAGGACAAGTTCGCCCAACCATCTGGACCGCAGAACGCGACCGTGAAATGTGGGGCGCCCTCAATCGAGGGTAATCATAAAACCTAATAAGTATGAAAATGGCTGCATCAACTATGCAGCCATTTTTGTGATTGAGAAATTTCTTTAGCGAAACTCTTTTCTCGCGATCGCCATGGCTTCGCTTAGCACCTCAGCATCGCCAATATGATTGGCCAACAGTAGGACCAGTTTGGAATTGACGGCAAGACTTTGGTCTTCTGTTAGATCCCTATGGGTATCGATTAACTCTTGATAGAAGTCATCCGGTCGAGAAATGTTTGGCTTTGTATTCAAGGGCATCGGATTACTCGCTTATTTTTGACAAGTAGCACGCTGGAGGGCGTCATTGATCGCTTGAGGGTTAAAATCCCGCCATCTTGCGGCAATATATTGGTCTGGTCTGATAAGATATGTTGTACCGGGTTTTCCATCATATCTTTCGGCTAATAATCCTTTCGGATCTTCGATATCTTTACTAACCCGTATGATGTCGTAAGGAACTTGCTGATCTAGAGGCATTATATCCGAGAACGGATCTCCAAAAATCAAAACGACAAAGCGTCCTCCAAGTTGGTTCAGTAACCAGTTTTCAGATCTATTCTTTAAGATCGGCGCATCCGCACAGTTTGTACCAGGAGACATTGAGCCGGAATAGTGATCTGTATCCGGGGTATTTAAGTCGCTGTTTACATAAGGGGTCGGCGTGGACAGTCGGCCTGAATTAACCAAGGGACGCGCAAAATCATAATTTTTTGCCAAATCTAAGGTCGCATCTCGAAAGGCGGTGCTTACTTTGCTTTTAGGCGAAATGAAATCGGTGGATCTGGTTGAGTTTTTTAAATTGTCATCCGCCGCAAAGATGCGCTCTTCACAATAACTATCCAGCAAACCTTCTGGCGCATTGCCTTCAATAACCAATTTGAGTTTCCATGCCAGATTATCGACATCTTGCACCCCAGTATTAGCCCCTCTGGCGCCAAAAGGAGAAACTTGATGTGCACTATCGCCAGCAAAGAAAACCCGTCCCGAACGAAAGCTTTCCATCCTTCGACAGGCGAATTGATAAACCGACACCCATTCAAGCTCAAACTCAGTGTCTTCTCCGAGCATAGCCTTTAGCCGTGGGATGACATTTTCTGGTTTTTTCTCTTCTTCAGGATCACTGTCCCAGCCAAGTTGGAAATCAATGCGCCAGACATTTTCAGGCTGCATATGAAGCAAAACCGATTGTCCACGGTGGAAAGGTGGATCGAACCAGAACCAGCGTTCAGCAGGGAAATCCGCTTTCATAACTACATCGGCGATCAGAAAGCGATCTTGAAAGAACTGCCCCTCAAAATCCAGCCCCAGCATTGTTCGAGTATCAGAACTTGCCCCGTCACAAGCGATAACCCAATCAGATTCCAGTTCATAAATGCCGTCTGGAGTTTCGACCTCTAATCTTGCGTGATCCTTGTTATTCTCAAGATTGATTACCCTTGACTTCCAACGGAGATCGATAAGCTCGGGAAATTCAAGACAACGATCAACGAGGTATTGTTCGAGGTAATATTGCTGGAGGTTGATGAAAGCCGGGGCCTTGTGATCCTCTTCGGGCAAGAGGTCAAACTGGTAGGCGAGCTCTTCATCTCGAAAAACCTTGCCTATTTGCCAGAGAACACCTTTGTCGATCATACGATCAGCACAGCCAAGACGATCCCAAATCTCTAAAGGACGCTTGGCATAACAGACCGCACGGGACCCGACACTGACGGTATTGTTATCATCCAACAAGACAACAGGAATACCCTGAACTGCGAGGTCCAGGGCCGCTGTTAATCCAACGGGGCCGCCGCCTATGACAACGGCTTTGTGTCGGACTACCAAGCCGTGTTTCTGTTCCTCTGATTGAGTGTATTCAAACGACGGCTGGACATAGGATTTCAGCATATCCCCCCCCTAAGGTGCGGTTAGATTTTATGCACCTTTGTATTCAACAACCTCTTGATCTATGCGACCAAAAATGGATAATCCATCCTTGTCCTGCATCTCAATTGAGATCCTGTCACCAAACTTCATAAAGGATGTTTGAGGTGCGCCACTATTGATGGTCTCGATCATGCGAATTTCCGCAATGCAGGAATACCCTTTGCCGCCGTCAGAAACATGCTTACCCGGACCGCCATCCAGTTTATTGGATACTGTCCCAGAACCAACAATGGTTCCAGCCCCGATAGGACGTGTTTTAGCGGCGTGTGAGACGATGGTTGGAAAATCGAAGGTCATATCAACTTCAGCATCCGGCTTGCCAAACAATTCTCCGTTTAAGGTCGAGAGAAGAGGGAGATGTACCTTGCCACCTTTCCAGTCACTGCCAAGTTCGTCAGGGGTTACAGCAACCGGTGAAAAAGCGCTTGATGGTTTAGATTGGAAAAAGCCAAACCCCTTCGCCAGTTCACCTGGAATTAGTCCACGTAACGAAACGTCGTTAACTAGCATGAGTAACTTGATGTGATCAGCAGCTTGCTCAGGACTAGAGCCCATCGGCATATCATCTGTAATGACGGCAATTTCAGCCTCAAAATCGATACCCCAGCTTTCGGAGCCCAAAGGGATATCATCACGAGGACCAATAAAGCTGTCAGATCCTCCTTGATACATCAAAGGATCAGTCCAGAAGCTCTCCGGTAGTTCCGCGCCCCGTGCTTTTCGAACCAGTTCCACATGATTTACGTAGGCTGATCCATCTGCCCATTGATAAGCCCTGGGTAGAGGTGACATGCAAAGTGTTTGCTCAAACTCGAAAATATCAGACGCCTTGCCTTCGTTTAAGGCAGAGTACACAGATTCAAGCTTGGGAGAGGTTTCAGACCAATTATCCAAGGCAAATTGTAACGTTGGCGCTATGGATGTAACTGTTACACAATTTGAAAGATCTCTACTGACGACAACAAGCTTTCCATCGCGAGAACCATTTTTATAAGTCGCTAATTTCATAATTCTAACCGTAACTTATGATGTGAGTTCTTTTTTATGCATCCAATCTGCATGGTGAGGGGCTTTTTTGGTTTTTGACCATTCCTCAAGCATTTCCCACTTAACAGTATCGAGCTTTTTGTTCATGTCTGGCGTACCCGTATTTACGGCAAGCTCTATCCTATGGCCACTGGGGTCGAAGAAGTAGATCGATTGGAAAAGTGTATGATCCGTCGGCCCAAGGACATCGATGCCATCCGCTTCAAGCTTTTCCTTCACAGACATCATATCTTCCATAGTGGCGACACTTAACGCCAAATGCTGTACCCACTCAGGTGTGTTGATATCCCGGCCCATGGGAGGAGAATTTGGAATTTCAAAAAAGGCCAGAATACTACCTTTACCGGCATCCAAAAAAATATGCATATAAGGGTCAGGGGCTTTGGTCGAAGGGACTTCGTTCTCAGCAATAGCAAGAATGAAATCCATGTTGAGATACTTTCCATACCATTCAACTGTTTCCTTGGCATCCTTACAGCGATAAGCCACGTGATGTATCTGTTCGATTTTCATATCTAACCTCTTATTTATAGGAGACGTTTGACAATATAACCTGGTCAAAATTCAAAGGTATATTGCTTCAAACATATTTGGTCTCTGGAACGATTTTGTTCTTATTTCTGATCTCTCAATATTATTAGTTACAAATGAAACTATTGCAAGGCAAAATGAATATTTAGCATATTTTGTCTAAAGAACGATAGGAATTTTAAAATTAAAATAATTATTACATGCAATGTATATCAATAGGTTATTGTACAAATTTAAGAGATAAATAAATATATGTACTTTTGTTTCAGATGAAATTATATTGAATAAAACAAATTATAGAGATCTGTAAGACAATAGGATCCAAAAGTTAAATGGGCAATTTAACACCCCGAGCAGGAAGGTTATTTTCATGAAACGCACACTGTTTGCCACAGCAGTATTTGCAATAAGTACTGTATTTAATCCCGCTTTAGCAGAAACAATTGAGCTAAAACTCAGCCATTTTCTTCCCTCATCGCATCCGACCCAAAAAGAATTTTTGGAGCCCTGGGCGAAAGAGTTGGAAGAGCGTACGAACGGTCAGGTAAAAGTAACCATATTTCCAGCGGGGTCTGCTTTTGGACATGTGGCTAAACAGTATGATCAGGTGAAAGCAGGGGTCGTTGATATCTCTCACGGTTTAACGGGATTTCCACGGGGAAGATTACCGCGTACCCTTATCATGGATCTGCCGTTTCTTACGAAATCTTCGGATACGGCGTCCCGTGCCTTGTGGGATCTTTATCCAGAGTATTTAGCAAAAGAATACGCTGGCCTAAAAGTACTGGCCCTTCATGCGCATAACCCCGGTCTCATTCACACCCGTGGTAAACAAGTCAAATCAATGGCCGATCTTAAAGGCTTGCGGTTACGTGCGCCCAGTGCCGCAATTTCAATGATGCTTAAACAACTCGGCGCCACACCAGTTGGTCTTCCACCGACCCAGGTCTATGAGAACTTACAAAAGGGTGTAATTGACGGAAATGTCTTCCCTTACGAAGCTGTTCATGGCTTTAAACTTTCTGAGGTATTGGATTATCATTTGGATGCAAAGGCTTATACCACAAGCTTTTATTTCGTAATCAATGAAAAAAAATACAACTCTCTTCCAGCAGATGTTCGTGCCGTAATCGATGACATGTCAGGGGAAAGCCTTGTGGCAAAATTTGGCCCTTGGTGGAATAGCTGGGACAAGCCAGGCATTGCAGACATCAAGAAAAAAGGTAACCCGGTTGTAACCCTTAGCGATGCTCAACGTGAAGAATGGCGGATTGCTTTAAAGCCAACAACTGATGGGTATCTTACCGGTCTTGAAGAAAAAGGCGTGTCCAATGCACGTGAAATATATGATGCCGCTGTGAAGACAATCGCAAAGTACGAGCAATAAAAACAGTTCTCTTTGGCGCCTGGTTTATAAACCAGGCGCCAAGTAACTTCATCTACAGAATGTGATAAATTGATGATCGAACTGTTAAAGAAAAAACTATCAAACATAACCAAGTATGTTGCTTGGCTCGGAATGTTCTTTTTGTTGGCCGCAATGCTAACAACAACGATTGATGTGGTGTTACGTAAAGCTGATAACGAAGGCATTTACGGCACCATTGATCTTATCCAGTTGATGATTGTCTCGGCGGCCTATCTTTCTATCCCCCATGCTTTTATGACAAAGAGCCATGTTTCGGTTTCAATTTTATCAGACATGATGGCACCTAGATTTGCAGCTCTATCTCAGCTCTTGGCAACGTTTTTAGGCTTTTGCTTTATGCTCGCCATTGCTTGGTTTGGCTATGCACAAGCACAAATGCAAAATGAATACGGTGATATATCAATCACACTCGGCATTCCGATGATTTATTACTGGGCGCCCATTTTGTTCGGCTCCGCTTTGTCAGCGGTGGTTTCAGTATTTATCGCAGTAGAGCAATTTCCAATAATTTTGACTGGTGGGCCGACGATGTTGTCCCAAGAAAAGTAGGCGGAATATTTTCATGTCTTCATCAATGATAGGCTTACTCGCTTTCGCCGCACTCTTTGGTTTAATTGCCATACGTGTCCCCATAGCCATAGCCATGGGTATGGTTGGTGCTATCGGTGGGCTGGCAATCAACGGTTTTGATTCAGTCGCCTTTATTATGGGATCTATACCGTTCGAATCAATTTCCCCCTATTCTTTATCCGTAATTCCACTCTTTATCCTAATGGGTGTTTTTTCAGCAAAAGCCGGGCTTTCAAGAGCTCTGTATGACGCTGCTCATGCTTTTATTGGCCATTACAAAGGCGGGCTGGCAATGGCTACGATTGGTGCTTGTGCTGCCTTTGGCGCCATTTGTGGCTCATCCCTAGCAACAGCGGCGACTATGTGTCGGGTCGCAATGCCTGAAATGAGACGTCGGAATTACGACGATGGTTTAGCCAGTGCCACAATCGCAGCAGGCGGGACACTTGGCGTCCTTATCCCCCCAAGTGTGATTATGGTTATCTATGCCATTCTGACTGAACAATCGATTGGCCGTTTGTTTGCCGCGGCCCTTATTCCGGGCCTGCTTGCGACAGTACTTTATATGGTTGCGATCAGAATTAAGACGGCTCGCAATCCTGAACAGGGCCCTGCAGATGAGCGGGTAAACTGGCCCGAACGTATTGTCGCCATGTTGAACGTTTGGCCTGTAATGTTTCTTTTCGGGGTGGTCATCGGCGGTATTTACGCCGGGTGGTTTTCGCCGACAGAGGCCGCAGCAATTGGTGCAATAGGCGCTTTCTTGCTCGCGCTTTTCAAGCGCAAGTTAAACGTCAAAACCTTCTTGGATTGCCTTGGGGAAACCGCAAATACAACAGCTGTCTCTTATACACATCTCCGAGCCCACGAGACCGAGGCTGATCTCGTA